>JBGQKZ010000027.1:0-61743 GCA_041499805.1 Gemmataceae bacterium | reverse complement strand
TCGCCTGGGACTGACGCTGCCGACGCGACTGCGCCGGCTCGACGAACCGAGCCAGCTGTAGTGAAGACTTTCGCCCAAAACTGAACCTAAGTCCTTATTTTCCAACGACCGCGCAGGCGCAACTCAGTAACTTGGGCTAGCGTCCGTTCCAATTGCAGGAGTTGGAAATCGCGTGGCGACAGCGACGGGACATCCTCGGGACGGGCGTAAACGCTTTCGAAGCGCCGTATCAGCGGGTTGCCCTGAAGCAGTTCGTCGAGGCGGTCCCTCGCTTCGGCCCGGCGTTGCCGTTCGACATCGACGGTAGACACCTTCATCGGGCTGACGAGACCGACGGCCTTGTCGAGCGCGGGACGGTCGGCGAGGATCGCTTGTCCCGTCGATGCGAACCGGCCAAGCGGGGAGTTGGCGAGCAATTCATCGAGAACGACGTTGCCGGTGATTCCGGGCCGGTCGCCCAGGGTGCGGCCCGTGGAGAGCTGCCGGCCGGCGGCGAGTTCCAGCGGCGCCCGCAGCATCGGGTTCACCTGGCTGAGGATCCCGGCGATGGTGTCTTGTACGCCGGCGGGACCGAGGTTGATGTCGCCGAGCGCGGACTCGTGCGGCAAATCGAAGCGACTCGCGAAGCGCTGCCGACCCTGTTCGTCCTGGCCGATCGGCAGCGTCAACTGCCCGCCCAGGTAATCCGGCACGAAGCCGGCCTGGTCGCGGAAGTCGTTAGTCAAGCGGACGGCCTGGCCGACCGGACCGCCGGGGCGTTCCAAGAGCTGCGAAAGGATGGCCGGTAAGTTTTGTCTACTCCAGCTATAGAAGGGAAAAACCCTCCGCATTACGCTCTTCTCGAACTGGCTCAAGTTTCCGTAGTCATAGTGAGCCTTCAGTGTCTCCGCGGCCGCGGCTTCCGGCGTGTAGCCCTGGCGACGCAGGTTGATGTAACTGCCGCCGAGCGTCGCATCGGAGAGAACCCGGTCCAGTTCCCGGCCGCCGGCAACGGGGGCGAAGCGCGTCTCCGTGCGGCCGCCGACGCCGGCGATGTTGAGCGGGTTCAACTCTTCCCGGCTGCGCGGGGCGATGCTGCCCAACACGTCGAGCAGTCCGGGGCCGGGCTCACCGGGAGGTCTGATCGCCTGCTGAGCCGCGTGCATCCCCTGACCGATAACCTCGCTTTCGCGCACGAGCTTCGACGGCCCGGCGATGTCGCGGGCAAACATCTCCTTGGCCAGCTCTTGTGATGCCTCTTCCGCGGTCAGGTGCGTCATTCCGGGGATGCGGTTGGCGTCGGCGATCGGCTCGCCGCGGCGCAGGAGCTGGTAGGCGTCGGCGGGACCCCGTGTCCACGCACGCGGGTCGAGCGCGGAGAACTCCGGATTGGAGTGCCCATGCATGAACATGTTCCAGAACTCTTGCATCAGGTTGCGAGCGTACCGTGCCGGCCAAACCGTCGTTTGCGCAGCCTTGCCGAAGTTCGTTATCGAGTCCCACGCGCCGATGAGTCCCTTCAAGGATTCTGGCTGTGTGAAGCCCTGCACGGCGCGGGACACGTCGGCCGCGATGTCGCCGGGGACGTGCATTCCAAGGAACGCGTTGCCAGCCTCGCCGGCGGAGGCGCTGGCCGGGATCTTGCCGGCCTGCTTCAAATAGTCGATCGCCGTGGTACGGGCGCCGGCGGTGTTCTTGAGCCCGGCTCCTTCGAGCACGTCGGCGAGTTTGCGTCCGTTCGGTCCGGCCGCCTCCGCGGTTGTCGCGACGTCGGCCAGCATTGAGTGCAATGCCTTGGCCTTCTCCGCCGTGGCGGCGCCGGTGCCGAGTCGGTCCATCGCGTCTTGAAAGACGCTGTTGCCGAAGAAGTCGAGCTGCTTTGCGGCGTACTGCGGGTCCCGACGCGCGGCCCAATCGGCAAGCCGTTCCGACTGATCTTTGATGCCGGCTTCCAGCGTTTGCAGTCGGCCCGCTTGCTCCTCGGTGAGCTGGCCGGCCTGGCCGAGTCCGCGTAGCTGCTGTAGCTCCGCGTTGGCGGGTTCGAGGTAAGTCCGTCGGATGTGTGCCGCCTCCGGCAAAAGGTTGTCGAGCCCGGTCGCGGTCTTGAGCGTGCGGTTCGGGCCGCTCACTGCTGCATCTTTCGCGAGCTGGTTCACCGCCTCGGTGCCGCCGGGGAGGTCGAGGATCTGCTCGCGGCCGATTTGGTGTGGGTCGAAGGGGTTCATCGCTTGGCGTGGGGATGCATAGCCCTTCGCCGGTTGACCCAACGGCGTCATGCCACGCGGGGCGTAGTTCTGGACGTTGCCCTGGTTGACGCCCAGGCCGGTCAAGTCGGCGTGCTGCTGGCGGAATGCCTCGCGGAGCGTGTCGGCTGCCCGTTGACTTTCCGCGGGAAGAGGTCCCGTGAGTGTGCCTTCAAGGGCGGAGCGGATCTCGGGGTTGGTACCTGCGAGCTGGCCGGCGTCTTGCAGCTCAGTGAGCAAGTCGAGAACGGGAGACACCGCCTGTGCCCTCGCCTCGGGAATCGCGGCGTTGGCGGCGCGAGCGGCATCTTGCAGCGCTTGTGTGCTGCCGGCCTTGCCGCCAAAACTCACGTTCCTGTCGAAGAGTCCGGCGACGTTCCGCTTCACGGCCCTGGCGGCGTTGCCGATCATCTCGGCGCCGGGGACGTAACCGGCGACCGTCCTGCCGGCCGTGCCGATCGCGTTCAGTGGGCTCGACAAGTCGAACGTTGTCCCGATGTCGGTGAACGGGATGTGCAAGCCCACATGGCCGCCGAGCGGTTGGTTCACCAGGTCGCCAAACATGGACGATTGAATTCCCGGCGACACGTGCGACGTGGTGGTAAGCCTGTTCACGTCAACCCCGGCCGCAGTCGCAGCTCGCTGGAGCGCGCCGGCCTGTTCGGGCGTTGCGCGTGCGGCCAATTCGCCGAAGGTCGTGCCTGCGCGGCCGGCGACGGTCTCCGGCAGCACACCGGCGGCTTTGGCGATCTTGCCCCCCTTGGTGAGTGCCGACGCGCCGAACGAAAGGTAGGTCAAAGGGTCGAGCGCGATTTCCGCGAGCGGCCCGGCGAGGTCGCGTGCCTCGAACGTGCCCTTCTCCCCTTGACCTTCAAGGATGCCGGCCTGCTTGAGCAGGTCCTCGCCGCTGACTCGGTTCTTTTCGTCAGTGATGCCCAGCGTGTCGGAGCCTGGAAGAAACGAGAGCAGTTCGGATGGATGGACGTTCTGATTCCCGCCCAGCATCGACAGGCCAGCCCGAATGGCCCGTGCGCCGAACGTCTTGTCCAGCGTGCCGCCGACGTAACCGAGCAAGCTGGACCCGTTGTGCAGCAACGACGTGAGAAGCGAGTCCTCTTGATCGGGAGCCAGCGGCGGGATGGCCGGCTGCCGCTGTGGCCGCGGGTTGACGGACAAGTCGAACGGCGACTGACCGATCGGGTTGGCGGTCGGGTTCAACAAATCGAATGGGTCAAGAGGCATGACGGTCTCCCTTGCTGCGGATGCTCAGGTCTTCCCTCGGCGTTGTTGACGCGCTGCTGTTCCGATCGGCTGTCACAACGCCGCATCCGGGCCGCCCCAGCCGTAAGCTCCCGGCGTGAATGTAAAGCACGGGTCCGTTACCGGCGTTTCGCTTTCCGGTTGCGGACTCCGGTCGCCTTCCGGCCCATTCGAAGGGACCGCCGATCCCGGCGCCGGCAACGTGAGAAGGCCGACCAAATAGACCATCTCTTGCATGGTTGCCAACCGTTCGCAAAGGCGCCGCAGATCGTCGAGCCAGTTCGTGAGATGCGTCATTGCAAAACGGTCGTTGCCGATGCGGGCCATCAGATCCGCGTAGGCAGGCAGATTTCGCAATGCGGCTATTAGCTCGCGCAGCCGTTGGAGCTGGCTTGTGGCTGTGACTGCCAAGGCGTCGAGCGAGTAAAAGTGCGTGCCGGCCACCTGAGACCAGTCGGGTACGAGCGGGGGGTTCATGGTGATGCTCCATCGAGGGTCACTTCGGCATGGAATACATTTCGTTGAGGAGTTGGCCGATCAGCGGGGCCTCGCGCGCGTACCTGTCGAGCGTGTCCCGCCCCGTCGTCAGTCTCATCCCGGACGGGCTCAGCAACCGGGACACGTCGGCTTCGGGGTACGTCACATTCCTGGCGCCCGGAACAGCGATGTTATAGCGTCGCTTAATTCCGATATCGCCGATGCCGGCCGGGGTGATCTGCACGCCGCCGTAGGAAGCAGGCTGCAACTTGTTCGACCAGCTCGACGGGGCCATCAAGGGCAACGCCCTCCCCAAGAGCGCCTTTTCGAGCACGCCCATTGCTGCGTCGCGGCCGCCAGTGGCATTCATCGTTTGTTGCGCGATCGTGCGCATGGTCCCCGGACCGACGTCGCCAGCGTCCCGGCGTGCGAGCACAGAACGAATGAGCTGGTCCTCGTCTAATCCACCATCCTTGGTGCTCGACGCCTTGAGGATTTGCTCAGCGATCCGCGCGTTGTCGAATCGGTTGAGATCGTTCGGCGGGCTGGGAGGCGCGCCGCCGCCCGACGCGCCAGCGCTGGCATTTGGTGCCGGTGCTGGCGGCGCGGCACCGGCGATGTCCTGCCGTTGGAAGTTGTGCAGTGCGTCGTAACCGGCGGCCACGCCCTTGGCCGCATCCGTGGCTTGCTGGATCGTTTTGCCTGCGTTGATCTGATCGGCATACGTCTGCGCGGCGAACTTGTCTTTCATGGCTTGGCTGCCGAACTGAAGGTCCGCTTTCCGGCGTTCGACGTCGACCCTCTGTTGCTCGATGTTCATGGCGGCCGTGTCTCGGAGTCGCTGATCGTAAGCCTCGCCGGCCTTTTTCATGCCAGCGATTCCGAGTTGGGCGCCAGCGGCCTGCATCGGGGTAGCCGTTGCGTAGAGCCCGTTCTGGGGAAGCATCCTCGACAGGTACGCCTCAAAACCTTGTGGCTGGCCGGCGCCAGATACGTCCGGTCCGAGCGGCGTTGCAGCGGACCGTGCAGGCGCTGCAACGGCCGGCGCAGGGGCTCCGGACGCCGCGTACGGTCGGAGAGCTGCGTCGATTTGATCTTGGCTCATCCTGCCGTTTTCCATCGCTGCCCGAACCTCGGGCGGAACGTTGCGGTACGTCTCTGTCGTGCGCGGCCCGGCCGACAGTGGGGAGAACGGGATGCCAGCGGCGGGCGGAGCGGCGCGTCCGGCCTGCATCGCCTGTCCAGCAGCGTTGAGCACGTCCGTGATGTCCTGAACCTGATTTCCGGCGAGGCTGGGCGTCGCCTCCAACGGTGTCCGCGGGCCGGCAGCCGGCGCCCGGTCGCCAGGCATTGGCGGCGGTGGACCCTGACCCGTCCGCGGATTGAGCACGGGCGGCGCGGCCTCAAGCGGGTTTCTTGGCAAGTTGTCACTGCCGGCGTCGGCGGCCGCAACCATTAGCGCGTCCAGCGGAGTCGCCGCTCTCGGCATCTGGTTTTGCCCGACGGCCCGGAAAGGGTTGAAGCCCTGTGTCGGGATGCCACCGGCCTCAAGAGGGTTCGCGAAGCCGGGGATCTGCGGATCGCCCGCAAAGCGGAGTCGTTGTGGTTGGCTCGGGGGGTAGAGGTACGTGCTCATGTGAGAGTCCTTGTGTCTAGGATTGTGTCCGTGTCTACTACAACTCGGGCCAATGATGGCAGCGTTTTGGTTTTTCAGTCATCGCAAGGCACTCCTACCCCACTCCGTGCCCTAAATCGCCTCCGTCGGCGGAGCCGTCCGCCGCGAGCCTTATCCACCATCCCGGCCGCGCGTGCCGCCACGGAATTCGAGGATCGCCGGGAGGCGGCTTCACGCCGGGCGGCGTGCCCATTCCGACCAAGCCGTCGTATGGGTTGTACGCAGCCGGCGGGGCCCCTGGCGGCAGATTGTCGTAAGGATTCGGCCCGGACTGTCCGCCGATAGCTCCGCCAATGCTGCCCTGTGGAGGCTTGATTCCGGGCGGGCCGACGTTGAAACCGCCGCTGTCCGGCCGCGGAGGAACCACGGGCGGGGACGGCCGCGGTGGCAAGAGATACTGTCCCGGTCCGGGCGGGCCGACAAAACCAGGCGGTAGCGGAGTCCAGTCGTGCGGATGCCCAGGCCGCGGCGACCCGTGCGGGTACGGAGGAGGCAGCGTCCACGGTTCCGGCGCGCCAGCGTGCGGCGCGCCGCCGCCGGCGTACAGGTAGGTCGCGATTCCCCAAGGTGTGATCCTTGGGATCGCTCCAATAATGTCGCCGATCGTATCCTTTGGCGGTTTGGTTGGGTCAGGGCCAGTGCCGCCCATGCCCGTGTTGCCGCCAGCGCCTGGCCGAATTCCGCCCCCAGCTTTGTTGCCGCGAGAACTTGGCGGGGGCCCATTGCCGGTTATCCAGTCCCCAACCGAGCCGCTGATGTTCTGCGCCGGCCCGCCGGCTGGACCGATGTACCAAGTAGTGCCGTTACCGTACCGAATAACTGTGCCACCGTTCGCGAGATCAATCCAGTTGACAATTCCGCCAGTCATGTTCGGCGGCGAAAGAACGGTTCCAGGCGGCAACGTGCCGCCGCTCGCGCCGGCTCCGATACCGCCTTTGCTGCTCGGCCAGCCGCCAACGTTGCCACTGGTGCCCACCGAAGAATGGGGCGGGCCAGTGGGCGCAGGTGGTCCGGAGGCGTTCGACGTATTGCCGCCCGGAGGCGGCGGTGTCCACTCTGGCATTGTGCCTCCTTTTAGCTGAGCGAGCGGGTGATGTCGTAATTGAGTTTCAGATCCACGACGTCATCGCAGGGGTATGGCGGCCACTTGAAGAGATCTGCCCGAACTAGGTTCACCCTGTCGTAGCCGTGTCCCGCGCTCCCGTTCGCGTCGATCTTGCTGCCGTTCACGGCGAAGACGTACAAGCAACGGTTGAATGTGCTGTGCCCGCCGCTCTTCGACATCGGCGTGAGCACAGCCATGTTTTTGGAGTAGTTGCTGTACGGCGTGCGTAAGTTGTCCCAAATCAACAGCGGGACCGAATCGTTCTTATGCGCGACATCGAGCAGATCAACGGGATCCGCGAAGTCGGGCTTGTCCGCTACTTCAAGATCGTAACTGGCGAGCTGGCACGAAATGTACCCGCTGAGCGTTCCCGCGAACGAGCTGTCGCTGATGATGACGAAATCGGCCGTCTTGTCGTTGTCCACGTGCAGGACGGCCTGGCTCGCCCCGGCGCTCGGTCCGCTCGGCGTCAGATCCGTGAAGCTGATCGTGTAGTTCACGGTCAACTGGACCTGATCGAGGGCGTAGCCGTCCGGCAGGTCGTACTTGATGTCGAGCAGATCCCACGAGCCATCGGGCTCAACGAACGCGCCGGGGCCGATCACGCCGTTGTTGACCGCGAAGCAATACTTCTTGCCCATCAACGTGTGCGTGTACGGGCTGTTGGTGATCGCTTCAGTAAGCAGAATGTTGTCGTTTTCGACGTTGTACTGCGACGGGCGAATGTCAACGGTTCCGAGCACGCCGGAGATCGGCGACCCGCTCAGGTTCGCGATGCTGATGCTGCTGATCGTGAGGGTGATTAGCCCCCACTTGTTGCCGGCGCCTGAAGCCGGACTCCGATAATCTTCCGGGTTCAGCTTGATCGACATTCGTTGGTGCCGATCGGTTGGGCCGAGATACCTGCTGACCAGATTCGTACTCATGTTTTTATCCTCGCTACGTTGGCCTTCATTGTTCTTGTCCGTCTGCTACAACGCGAACCAACCATCGTCAGTCTCGAGCCAGAGTAACCGGGTGTGTTCTAAGCTTGCCTTGGGAGGCAAGCATGATCGACACCGTACCTGTCTGCAACAAATGCCACGAACCCGGAACAGACGAGAAGCCGTTGCGGGAACAGCCAGACGGCACGCTGCTTTGCTCCCGTTGCGAAGCCTACGAACGTTTCGTCGCCGAAGACCGCTAACATTCAACCGCGCTTCCGTTCTCGATAACTTTGCCAGAAACACGGCACCATCAACGCCGATTCTTGCAGGCGGTCGAATACCTGCTGCCCAAGTTTCGCATCCGCGTCTTCAGGTGTCTTCGCGTTCATCGTCATAAACGTAGGTCGGCGGGCGCAGTAGCGCACGTCAACGACGCGATACAAGAACTCCATTCGCCAAGCGTTCAGATCGTCGTTGGCAGCAACCGGGTCACTGAGACCGATGACGGCTGGCTCTGTGAGTTGGGCAACAAGATCCTGCTCGCGTTGGTTCGCGCCGATGCGATCGCGGAGCTGCGCGTACAAACGCTGACAGTTAAACCATCGCGTTTGAAAGCCGGCATTGGCCGACGTGTAAAGTAGATTCGCGACCAAAAAATCTTTGCCTGTGCCCACGCAGCCGTAGAAAATCACGCCGTCGCCTGCCTTGACATGCTCGACCATCGACGCCTTGAACGCTTTCACGCTCTCGACGGCCTGGCGTTGCCGCGGATCGTAGATCGTGTAGGCGTCCAGCTTCACCGCATCTGGCGCGTAGCGCACACCGAGGTCTTTTGCCACGGCCGACACGCGATTGCCGGACATGCGAAGCGCTTCGGCCGCGGTGAGGTCTTCACTCGGCCGCGTTTTCAGCGGGCGGCTCAGTACCGTTTGCACCGATTGGTCCAGGGGGGGAACTTCCTCGGTAGTTTTCCCGTTCCTGTCGGCTTCTTTTTTTTGAAAAGCCACGAGGTCCTTGAGAGTTTTGATTTCCGTTTTCATTCGCAGATCCCTCTGTGGCTGGCGATTGATCGTCGTGTCGACCTTCGATCAGCCTGGCCACCGTCCCAAGTCTCAAAAACCAGTCGATGTTTGCGCGCCACCCTCGATCGTTCTTGCCACAACAAAAGGATGAGGCGGCCGCCTTCGCCAACGCCTCTCGCCAAGATGCTACCCACTCCGGTTCGGTGGACCGTGCCCGCAACAGTCGCAGGCGATCTTTTCCAAAAGTCCTCACGTGCTCAAAGTCAAGCACCGTGTTCCAGGCGTCGATCAGTTCTTGCTTGGTGACCGTCTTCCGGGGGGTAGAGGAGGAGTCTGAGGAGGATACCTCCTCCTCAGTTGGGAGCGGGAGCGGGAGCGGGAGCGGGAGTTGAGACTTTTGCATACCGTTTGCATGATCGGGCGTGCAAATGGATGCAAGCGGCTGGCGTTTGCAGTCGCTTGCATGTTCAGCATCGGTATCTTTTTGCCCGTCATGGCCCCACCTTTTAAGGGCGGCTTCCCGCCGCAAGTCGGAAATCGTCTTACCCTTGAGGCGACGTTCTGCCTCCTTCTTTGCCCTCCGCTGCACATAATCTGGCGCGTGATCGAAAAGATCATGCACGAAATACTCGTCGCCGATCTTGTCGATGAACCCGGATACCCTCAGTGCCTCGGAAAGCTTGCCGCTTTCGCCGGGCCACTGACACGCCAGTTCGACGTCGATTGAGTCGCCGATGCGCGCGTCACCGTTTTGGTAACTGACTTCCCAAAGGAGCTCCAAATATCCCCGTCCGTGCGGCTCGATGATGCCGGCCACTTTGAGCAAGCGTCGAAACTTCGGGTGGATTCGTAATCCTGGCCTACCCATTGCCGCCATCCTTTGACTTGCCGCCGCGGCCATTCTTCGTTGAGCCGTACCCGCGTTTGCCGATCAGTAAGGGGCTGGCGTACAATGCGCCTGGCGCGGCGCCCGGTGGGCGAGCGTTCCCTGTCTCGGCCGCTGGTAGAAAGCGCCGGGATCGGCAACACGCCGGGCGACGTGACGGGGGTACTCGGTGACTCGCGAAGAAATCACTCATTAACCGTTTCCCCAACGCGGCGGGCCCCAGAGCCTCGGCCGCCGATCGGCCTGCTCGTTGAAGACAACAAGAAGGCGTCGAGTTGCCGGCGATCGACAACAATGCGACCGCGAACGGGGCGAAGCGCGGTCAGACGGCCGACGTCGAGCAACCGCCGCACGCTGTCCTCACTCAGGCCGCTGTACGCCGCGGCGTCGCTGACGCTCAGGAAACGTCGATCAGTCGGGGTGATGCGCTGTAGCAGCGTGTCGAGCTTCGAATCGATGGCATCGAGGCGGTCGATTTGATCAGGAGGCATGGGCAACCTCCCGCGTCGTCGCTGCTCGTTCAGCAATTGCTTTCTGGACCGCTTCGACGTTAAAGAGTAACCGGCGCCCAATTCGAAGGCATGGCAGCCTGCCCTCGACCGCTTCCCGCTTTAGCCACTCCCGTGGCAGGCGCAGATGCGTGGCTAACCGGTGGAGACTCATCAACCCCGACATTTGTCGCGTTCCTCGGTGTGAAGGAAGCGACTTTTTAACATGAGGTTGTCTGGACAGAATGGGCGCTGCTGTAGGATTTGCGTTGCACTTCCGGTTTCTTGTCTAATTTCCGGTCGCTGAAAGCCTAAAAGCCCCTTTCGTCGCGCCGCTCACGATCATCGTTCCCCAAGCCGGATGAAGGCCCCTTGACCGCGACTTGTCCCGAAACACGTCGATCAGGCGATGCGCGTCGCACTCAGCCTCGTTCAGAACAGCGGCGCCGCCGACTTCGGGAGTTCCGTTCTTCCAGGCTTCCCACAATACCTTGACACATGCCGCCTGAGCCGCCGTAAAGGTGTGAGGCGTAGCCGACCATTGAACGGAACGAAAATCGATGGAATGCCTTGCGGAGACGTGTTCCCCAACTCTCACGATGGAGGCCGACAGAAGCCCCTGACGCAACCGGCGCAAGATCAGCTCTGCGTCGTGCAAGCTGCCAGTCCAACACAGTTGCTCGTCGTCGGGGCCGCCGGCTTGTCCCAGCTCTCGAAGATGTTTGATCAGGCCGTAGGCGTTCCGGTAGTACCGGCCAGCACAGTCGCGGCCGCCGTCGCACTTGCCCTTGTCGTGGTACAGAGCCTCGATCTGTGGCAAAGAAGAGATCGCGAGGTCAAACCACGCCAGGATTGAGGCGTCAGTGTCGTCGGGCGGCGCGTCCCCTTTGTCTCCTTCCCAGTCGGACGGCGGCCACTCAGCGACGTCGGCCGACGGCATCTTTTCGATCCGCGCGTCTGCGCGTAGCTCGCACGCCAGCTCATACACCAAACCGGCATAGGCATTCCTGAGATCACGTGACTGCCGCGCGTTGAGCCAGCCGCGGCGTAGGAGCCTGGCTGTAATGGCGTCCAACGCATTCGCCCGCTTAGTGAGCTGACCGGCTCGACGGTTACTGGCCTCGACGAGAGCAATTCCGCGGTCGTGACTACTGAGAGCTTGCGCGGAAACGTCCACGCGACGTTGCGATGGGTGATTTGACATGCTCGCAGGTTCCTTGCGGGATCCACCCGCCCGGCCGCCGCGGGAACCTGCGTCCGCAACCAGCCGGGCGGGCCAAGCCGGTAGCTACTCCGGCCGTCCCGCAATCATTTTATGACCCGCCCAGAATCTTGTGACCGATTGGTGACCAAATGGGACCGAAAACTGCGTATGTCAGCGGTTTTGGTCACTGGCTTCGAACAGTTCACGAAACGCAAAAACCCCGGAAAATGCAGCGTTTTCTGCACATTCCGGGGTTGCTTGAAAACACGCCTTGGGGAATTTTGAGTCCGGCGCGTCTGCCAATTCCGCCACTTCGGCGACTGTGATGGCCAGGATAGCGGAGGCGCTCGACACGGGCAAGGCTCGTCATTCAGGCGTGTCATACCGCAGTAGAAATGTCCGCCATTGCACTGCATAGAGAAGGTCCGTTTCCACGGGCGTGTGGCGGGTGGTCGGTGGCGCCCCGGGGTGCATCGGCGGCCAAAAAAAATCGACAATTGAGGTTCGGTAACGGCTTCAGAAACCGGGGGAAGCATCTTCGCTGATGCTTGTCCCGGTTCATGCACAAACCTGGCTCGCCCGCAAGTGCTTTTTCAACGCCTCACCCATCACAACGCGTTAAAAAACTCCGCCGACCCGATCAACCCCGCGTTCACTTGCTCGTCGCGCGCCCCCATGTTCAGTGCGTTGACAAAGGCGGCGAGGCCCGTCGGATCAGCGGGACGGTGCAGGAATTCTAGGTAGTCGGCCCGGACCAGGTCTTGGCGGAATTCCTGGCTGGTGAAAATGATCGTCGCCACAGACATACGGCTGCCATTGGCGGCGAGGAACTGGTCGAACACCGTACGGGCGTTGGGGTCTACCGCGCGGTTGAGGGCGTCTTGGTAGAGGGCCGTGAGAAAGCCGTCGTTGGTGTTGCCGCCGCGGCCTTGGAAGTATTCCGGGGAGCTGGTGATGATCTCCTCAACTTGTTCGATGGTGGCGCCGTGGTCGAGCAGCGTGGTGAAGGCGTTGAGGCCCGTCGGGTCGGCGGTGCGGTGGAGGAACTTTTGATAAAGACCCTGGACGGTCACGGAGTGGAACTCGGTCGTGTTTTCGATGCCGAGCACGACCTGCGCGCGAGAGGCGCCTTGATTGAGCACGCTGCTCCAGAAGCCGAGACCAAAGCCGTCGATGGGGCGTTTGAGGAGATCGAGGTAAACCTGCGAGAGGAAGTGTTCGTTGGGCGTTTCGGCGCGAATGGAGCCAAACAGTCCGTGCCCTTCGTCGCCGATGCCCGCGGTGAAGAAGAGGGTGTTGGGATCGCCGGCGGTGACGCCGTTGCCGAATTCCAGGCCCCAGAGGCCGTTGATGGTGAGCGGCGTACCGAGATCGGTTTGCAACTGCCCTTTGAAGGCGCCGGTCGTGGCGTCGAAGGCGCCGATGCGGCCGTCGCCGAAGTTGCCGACGAGAATGTTGCCGGCGAAGTCGCCGAAGGTGGAGGGCGCCATCGCCACGCCCCAGGGGGAATTCAAGGTTCCTTGACTTGCGAAGCGTTTGATGAAGCGGCCGCTGGTATCGAAGACATCGACAAAGCCATTGCCGGCGCCGGCCACGTCGTCGTGCATGGCGGCGTTTTGCAGGGCGTAGGTGACGTAGAGGCTGCCGTTGATGTTGGCGATGCCGAACGGCGCGAAGCCTGCGGGCATGTTCGGGTCGGTGAAGTTGCCGGCCAGTGTCGCGGGTTGGAACGCCTTGTCGAATACGTCGATCTTGCCGGAGCGGAAGTTGGCGGCGAAGAGGAAGTTGCCGTTGGTGTTGCTGCCCAGTGCGAGGCCCTTGTAGACAGCGCCCGCGAGCGGCGTCGGCGTGAGGCTGTTGTCCACCTCCAGAATGGCGTTGTTCAAATTTACCGCCGGACTCCACGCCGAAATCGTGCCGTCCTCGGTGGCGAAGATAAAGGCTGCGGTTCCCGTCTTGCCGCCCGCCGTCACCGTGAAATTGGTCGTGCTATTAAAGACGATGCCGGTGGGGGCAGAATTTGTGGCGGTGCTGAGGGGCGGCAGCGGGACGGTCACGACAAGGGATTGCGCGGTCCCGTTGCCGTTATAGAGCGTTGAAACTCCGGCGCCGTTGTCGTTGATCCAGAACGGGCCGTTCGGGCTGGCGGCAATGCCCCAGGGGTTGACCAAGTTCGGGTCGGTGAAGCGGGCCACGCCGGGAATGTCGGAGACGAGGTTGCTCTGCAAGAAAACCGTGCTGAGTAGATTGCGGTCTTCGAGCGACTCGATTCTCGGTTTGAAACCGACGGACGATGAGGTTGCCTTCGAAGCGTGGCCAATACGCCGCGGCGTGCGGAACCAGGTGCGCATGGTGTACTCCAGTCGTCGTGGAGGGCGAACAATTGTTCCCGCCCCATCTCCCGTTGGGGAGAGGTTAACGTGGAGGGTCTATACGTCCACGGAGAGGACGAGGCATGGGAGCTCCGGCACGGTGAGACGGCGAGTCAAGATCCCTTCGCATTCTTGTAGCCGTCGAGTAAGGTCTCTGCCTGTGCTCGGTTCATCCCCGGGGGCAACACGAGCGCATCCTGCCCGGGCTCCCGGTCGCGCCGCCGCTCGCAGCTCATACCGTATTGGAGGAAGAGTGCGGCTAACGCGTCCCCGTCCTCGGGCTTCGCAAGGATCGTGTGGCCCTCGCCGGATTCCGTGATCTTTAAGTACGCCTTCTCCTCCTTCTTCGGCAGACTCATTGGCTACCTCCGTTAAGGATGGCGACGTCCGCTAACGCGCCGCCAGCGCCGCCGCCGCGTGAGAGCGCGTGCCGTGCGAGCCGGTGACTTACCGCGCTCCTGCGTACTGGGCAGCATTCGCACTTCGACCTTGTTCGTGATGCCCGACCACGATCGCACGGGCGTTTTTTTGCTTGGCTTTCCACTCCCGTAACGAATTCTTGAAAACGGAAACAGGCAACGGCTGGTCCGTGGGGACAAGACGCCGTTTTCGGAGGGGGACCATACAAACCTCTCTGAAGGGTCTAAATTGGATGATGCCGGAACAGCGGGAACCGAGGATGCGTCGCCGTCATCGCTTGAAGTGGAGCACGTCTCGTGCCGTGATAATTCGGTAAGCGACGTTGCCCGCCAGCGGCACAAAAACTGGCCCCGCATTTTCCGCGACGCACGCGCAGTTGCAGCGCGGCATTCGCCAGCGTAACCCCAGTCTATCCCGGCGCCGGCGGAACTTGCTGGTGATCAACCCCTGCGACGTACAACACGTCCGCACCGAGCGCCCACTGGCACCGGCGCGGCACCGCCGCACGAACGCCGCCAAAAACCGCTCCCTCTCCGCATCGCGCCGCCTGACCGTGGGCATGATCGGGTCCTGCCCTGCGGACTGGAAGCATAATCGTCCAGCATTGAGTTGGCGGGACGGAGACGCCGATTGCCGCTTTCTGCCGGTTTTTCAACCGGCAATCTTCCCCTTGTCGTTTGCTGTCCACGAGTTGCGTCGGTACCAGCCATGAAGCACCGGCAATTTCGACTCTTAAGTGCTTCAATTTCAACGACTTCCGTATGTCCGCAGCAAAAAGAGGCGACAAACGTCAACCCTGGTATAGTGTACTAAAATATCGTATTGGAGGGCTTTGCCCAACAACCTCGCCGACGGGCCGGTCTGCCCAAAAACCGGAAATCCTGCCCAAAAACTTAGGAGCCACCCATGAATCATTCTGATTGTGGGCCGCTCCCGTCGCGCCGTGGCGAATGTGGCCGTCTTGCATCAAACACGATACAAACTGACTGCCGCATTGGCGGCAAATCCACGGTACTTCGTGGGACCCGGCTGGCAGCGACTTCCGATGATCCCCGATGAAGTCAGAGATTGCGTCGTCTTTGTTTGCCGCCGGAAGGCAATGGCGGAAGGCCCTAGACCGAAGGGCACCGCGTTTCTTGTCTACCTGCAAGACGCCGGCACGCACATTCGATTTCATTATCTCGTCACGGGCAAGCACAACATCGAAAAGGTGATTGAACACGGCGTAGACGGCATTATCCACTTACGCATGAATGGCCGAGATTGTGGCGTTCGATTTGTAGAAACTCGCCTTGAAGACTGGTTTTTCCATCCTAGTGACCAAACCGTTGACGTTGCGGTTTTGCCAATCCCCAATTTGCCAATGGAAATAGCCTGGCCGCGATCCTTCCCGCTCGATGGGAGCTGCGCTACGCCAGAAAGAATCAAGGACAGCAATTTGGGGCCGGGCGACACGGTCTTAATTACCGGATTGTTTACGAGTCACTACGGCAAAGAGAGGAACATTCCGATCATTCGCATGGGTGGTATTGCCGCCATGCCAGAGGAGCCGATAGCCGTAAAATGGTGCGAGCCGCAGCGAATGGAAGCGTATCTAATCGAAGTCCGATCAATCGGCGGGCTAAGCGGCTCGCCTGTGTTTGACATGCCCGGACCACGGCCACGTACATTCGTCAAAGCGGTCGAAGGCGGTGCTCACGTCCGTCTCCACTTGAGCCCTCTCTTTTTGCTCGGTCTGATTCATGGCCACTGGGATCATGAAGCTGCGGACCCAGACAGCGCCCAGGAAGATGCGGCGAACCCTGACCGGGTAAATTCTGGCATCGCGATTGTCGTGCCAGTAACGCGCATCCTGGAAGTGATTAACCAGCCGGCCCTTGCCCAAAAGCGTGCCGAGCAGATCGCAGCATCGCAGAAAGACTCTTTGGCCGTTCCGGACGCTTAGACAAGCGAACGGGCTTTTACCCGTGAGCGGCAAGCTGACCGGCGGCCTCGAAGGTTGACCAGCAGCCGGCGCGACATTCGGTTGGCGCAGGCAAGCTGTCCGGCTTGACGGGAATCCCGAACAATCGTTACGGTCGGCCTGTTTGGCAGCGTGGTGGTTTGGCGAACAAGCCCGGTCCATTGATTTAAGCTGTTACGGCGCTAGAATTAAGGTAAAGGCTAGAACATTGCGATGTTGCACGGTTGCATCTCTACTTCAGTTCAGTCGTCTAACTAGTGCGCGCGGGCTAGATTTTATTTGCAGCGTGGCGCGCTGGCGGATAGGCTTCATCCGTTTATTCAAGATGGATGGACATCCTGTTGAGTCGCCATTGTGTCTTCCGCAGCAGCGCCTACACCTGTGCCACGTTGGAAACGCGTTCGGAAGCACCAAGCGTGGCGTAGAAGCAAAAACTGGATCTCCGTGGTTAAGGACACGATTACAACGCCAGCATTTTATCACCCGACCGTCACCGAGGCCGTGCAAGAACAGCTAGAGATGCAGTGCGCTCAAAAAGGCACCAGGATTGATTCAGGCGAACGTGGTCCTGGTCGGTACTACATGAACGCTGGACGAATAATCGGAGCCAGCAACGGCCATGAGACGACATGGATATACGTGGAGTGGGACGAACACGACTGGGTACACGGGCGACCGATCCTCGAATCGCAGCTTTACAAAAAAGGCGTTCAAGCAATGAGAGGCCGTCGGCCATGAGCGAGATACGAATTAACATCCCGAATGCCCAAATTTACGGCCGCTTGCAATCGCGGTACGTGGACATTGCGGACATGGACCATGACATCCTGGAGGTTTTCCTACCAGTCAGCGGGCTGACGATCGACGTGGGTTGGCATCCCGAATTCGACCCAGCCGGCTGTTTTAGGATCGTGCTCTACCGCGACTTCTGGCAGGATCAAGTCCGATTGCCGATCTACACGCGTGACCCGTTCGAGGTCGCCCAAATTGTGCGCGCTCTCGCCGAAGAGTATTCCAAGGGCGGCAGTCCAATTAACATTGCTTGTTCCGGAACCACGACTGGCCAGCAGGTTCAAATGATTAGCATCGCGCCCAATCCTTACGAGCTGGTGGGTTAATGTGACATGGTGAAGCCGCATTCGATTATCTGCGCGGAATCGGGCTCCCAGGACAAGGTCACTGGCCTGCTGAGCCTGTTTAACGTGATTGAGAAGTTTCAAATAGCGAAACTGTCGGCACCGCCGGCTGGACAAGCCGCGGTCGTTCCCGAGCAGCGATTCCTAATTGCAGCAACATGGAGAAAAGAAGACACGGATGACCCAAACCAGGAATACGAGTTTGAATTCGTGCTCTTCATGCCACCAAATGGGAGCGAGGGTAAAATCTCAGAAGGCGGATTCCTGTTTTCAATGCCCATGCACCGTATAACTCTGAATTTTCGCGGGCTTATGCCATTCAACGGTGGCGGATGGCTTCGGATCGAGGCACGCCTCCGCAAGAAAGGCGAACAGGACTGGATCAAGCAGGATTACTGGATCATCGTTGAAGAAATCGTGACGCCTTCTCCGATAGACGCGGCCCCTGCGCAAGCGAACCCTGCTGCCGCCTCTGTTGTCTAAATGTTCATGCTCGTATATTGAGTCTTCAATTCTGCCGCCTTTTCCCCCTCACGCTAGTAGTGCGCCCGTCATCAGCTGCCTTAAGCAAGACGGTCCGCGACCATTTTGCGGTATCTGATTCTGCGCGCCGAGCGGCGTCGTCAATCCGCGCCTTCTGATCTTCCGTGACCGGGATGCGGACGAAAAGAAAAGGTGTCAGGAACCTTTCCCGAAGCGGTGAATTCCACCGCCGCCGACAACACAAAAACTTGCCCCCGCTATCGCGGCTGACGGCCCGGAACCTCGCAGTCACTTACATTCTACGTAGACCACGACTAGAACGCCAAAGCGGGCGTGCTCGTCATTGACAATAAACTCGATCAAGTGGAGTTTCCTGTCGCCCCATGCGTCCAAGAGGAGCAACTGCAATCGGAAATGAGGCGACCCGGCTTGGATGCGATTGGCAGGGTCGTTGCGAAAGGCATCATCCACCACGGCGAGGGTATCGCGGATGAAGGCTTTCACCTTTCCTTTCGCGACCTCGGACAGAGGCAGAGCGTCCAGATATTCCCTATCGGCGTCAGAAACGTGAACGTTGTAGGCCAAGCCCGAGCCTCCTTGGGTGCGCTTCAGGAGTGGCTTACATCGGTCGCGTTTCCCCGCGGCTGTACGCCGCCTCGACTTCGCGGATCCGGGTCCAGTTGATGGGAGCGGGGGGCGTTTTCGCCTTTGCCAAGGCCTCCAGAAGGAAATGCCGAAGTCCGGTCAATTCGTCGTACAGCGCTTTGAAGTTGGAAAGTACGGGGTCAACCCGTGGCGACGGACGCATGGCTTCCAGTCGCTTTACAATCCGCTCAACCGTGTCGAAAACCAAATTCAAGGCGCCGACGCCGCGTTCGTACTTAGACGCGAAAGCCGTTGCCTCGACGCCTTCGCAAAGCCCCGCCTCGATGTTGCGCCGCGAATCCGCGAACAAGCCGCGGATGAACGCACTCGCGTCAACGAGGGTCGAAAGCTCGTCTGCGGACAACTCTTCAATGTTCCTCGGCTCAACGGCCTTGAAAAACCCCCCTGCCATTCCCGTGGCGAGGTCGGGAACGAATGCAGCAGTTGCCATTTGGATATCCTGCCTTTCGAGAACCCCAAACGGGAGTTTCAGGGCATGGCGGAGGTGAAGGAGCGACCTCCCCTAAAGTCACATTCTACCATAGTTCGCGTCGAATCTTTGGCCGGAATTCTGGCTCCGGTCCGTTGCGTCCGGCGGCGAAATACGCGTCCGTTTGGTTCGAAAAACCGGCGACGTCGGCAAGTGCCGTGGCCGTGCCGGCTGCGTCCATGATAACGAGGCGGCAGCCCGCTCGAAACCTGCCGCTTCAAACGCATGGGACCCTCACTGGTTTCATCCCCTGCCCGACGCGACCCTTCGACGCGGCGGGATGCGACGCGGGCTCAATGCTCGCGCCCGGCATTTCTGCCGTAGTCACTTTGTCTTGCCGACAACCTGTGCTTGCTTGGTCCGCCCAAACCCGACGTTCGACTCGACATCGCTGCGCACTTCGTCGCCGGCAAATTTCAAGCGAACGGTTACGATAAATGGCGTCTCGTAGAAGCAGAGCTTGGCGGTAAACGTACCGTCCTCCGTCCAGGCGCCGCTGGCCGCGAGGGGTTGCACGGCCAAGGCGCCCCAACTCCCGCGACCTTTCTGCCAGGTCCCGCGACCGCAGACGATTCGTTGTTCGACGCCGTTGAATCGCGTGACGAGCGTCACGGCGCCGTCCTTTCCGTCGCCTTCAAGCGCGATCGATTCGAGTTTCCGGTCGTTGGCCGGAAATTCGTACTGCTTGCCTGAAAGCTTCGCCGCCAATGCCGAACCGTCCGGCAGACGCACGGAAAGCCCCTTCAGCCTTTGTTCGAGCTTCGTTCGGGCCTCGTCATTGGCGGGCAGCGGCGCTGACTTCACCGCGGGCATGAGCTTGTCCCAGATCAGGTTCAAGACGGCCTGCATGTCCTTCACGCCGCTGGTGATGGCGATGACCGCATCCTGCTCGGGCAGGACGACGCAGTATTGCCCGAACGCTCCGTCGCCACGATAGGCGCCGTTGCGACAACGCCAGAACTGGTAGCCGTATCCCTGGTCCCAATCGCTCTTGGGGTTGCTGCCGTTCGAGGTCTGGCGCGCGCTGGCGGCGTCGACCCATGATTCGGGGACGAGTTGCTTTCCCTGCCATTTTCCTTTCTGCAAATAAAGTTGACCGAACTTCGCGATGTCCTCGGTGCGGATGCTCAAGCCGAAACCACCGGCCGAGATTCCTTGCGGGCTGGTCTCCCAAGTTGGTTTCTCGATGCCGAGAGGCTCGAAGAGGCGGGGCTTCAGGTAGTCGAGAAGCGTTTGCCCGGTCACTTTCTGCACGATGGCCGAAAGCAGGTACGTCGCCGAGGTGTTGTAAAGAAAGTGCGTGCCGGGCTTGAAAGGAACGGGCTGGGCCAGAAAAGATTTGGTCCACGACTGAGTCGCCGTGCGCGGCGGTTCCGTTTGATGTCCGGTGGACATGCGGAGCAAGTCGCTGACGCGCATCGCCTTGAGGTTGTTGCTCGGCTCGGCCGGGGCCTCGTCGGGAAAGAACTTGAGGACCTCGTCGTCGAGGCGGAGTTTGCCTTCCGCAATCGCCATCCCGACGGCGGTGGAGGTGAAGCTTTTGCTCAGCGAATAAAGACTGTGCGGGGAGCGGGCGTCGTACGGCGCCCACCAGCCCTCGGCCACCACGTAGCCGTGGCGGAGCAGCATGAAGCTGTTCATGGACTCAATCTGCTTGTCGGCCGCCTCGACGAAGCCGAGAAGAGCGGAGGAGTCGATCCCCTGCGCCTCCGGACTGCCGCGGGGCAGGTCCGCCGCGCCGCAAGGCGAACTCGTGGCGGCTAGTAGTACGATGCTGGCAAGCGTTCTCATGCTGACCTCGGAAAAAAGTAAAGGAAGGGCTCGGCTCTTGTTTGCCTTGTGCTCGCTCCCCGCCCGAATCGTGCGTTTCGTTGCGCGTTGCCGTCGTAGCACATGAGCGTCAAATGCTGGGGGCGGCGCTCCCTGCCGCCTGGCGCATTTCTATGGCTGCCACGGTATGGGCCATGTTGACGTGACGGCGTTCAAGCGTCCAGCAAAAAGGCGCGGACCTAAGCACGAAGTGTGAGCGGATTGGCGAGCTTGCCCTCGATCCGCTGGCCGACCATTATGCGGCGACGTTTTGGCGTCCGTCGGCCAAATGGAGTGCGCTCGGACAAGTGCAAAACCCTAGTCTGATACAAAGCAGGGGCGGCAAGTGTGCCGCCCCTGCACTTGTGCTGCTTCATTTCACCGCTCACACGCCCACCAGCTCCCGCACCCGCTCCTCGCTCCGCACATCCGGCCGCGTCTTGGCGTCCGGATCGCGCTCGAGCTGGCGGCGCAGCCGGTTGCGGGCGACGTGCAGGCGGCGCTTGATGGTGCCGACGGGCGTTTCAAATTCGCGGGCCATTTGCTGGAGCGACCGGCCGCGGATGTAGAACGCCACGAGCGTGTCCTTGTCGAGCTCCTTGAGCCGGCCGAGGCTCGTCCAGACGGCCTCGCGCTGCTCTTCGCGCAGGATCTCATCCAGCGGGCCGTCCGTGGCCGCCGGCGCTTGCTCCAGCACCTCCGACTCGACACCCTGGACCGGGCCGCGGCGCGTCAGACGGTTGAGCGCCATGCGCACCGTGATCTGGCGCAGCCAGCCCGGGAAGCACGCCGGGTCGCGGAGCTGGCCGAGCTTCTTCATGGCGTGCAGGAACACTTCCTGCGCCAGCTCCTGCGCCTCGGCCGGATTGCGCAGCCGGGTCAAGCCGAGACCGTAGACCGTCGGCTGGAACCGCTCGACCAGCTCGCCGAACGCCGCTCGGTCGCCGAGCCGGGCTCGCTCCACCAGATTCGTGATGTCATTCCAGATCATTATCGTGCTCCCGATCCGATCCAGGTTCATGCGAGTCGTCAGTGGTCAGCGGTCAGTCGTCCGTTGCCGGAAATCACAGCCTAATTGACAGAGATTTCTTAAGCTGGCCGCCGACCGCTACGCAACCGTGATCGGTGAATCGGGAATCGGGGGTCAGGGATTCGGATCGTATGAGAACCCTGACAGCCCCGAGGCCGGTTCCGCGGCGGTCTTCCCCCAGGGGAGCCCGAATGCGTCAGCATCGGGGGACCTGAAATTGGAAAGACGGCGCCGCGTTCCGATCACGGAACGCCTCAGCGTCGTGTCGCTACGGGATCGTTAGCTGGGTGGCCGACGATGGATTTCAGATTTGAGAGTGCAGATTCGAGATTTCAGACCGACGAACATAACGCGCGTCAATCTGCAATCTTCGATCTACAATCTGCAATCTAAAATCCCCATTCCCGTCTCGAAGCCGAGGGCGTCCGCGTGGCTGTTGCACATTGGCGTTTCATCGCCTTGGCAAGAGCCGGCGGACGTTTGGAGGACGCCTTTGCAACGGTCGCCGCGGCGTCGCCCGAAATTCGGGTTAAACGCCAGGCGGCCGTTAGCTCCGGCCTCCCTTCCCACCGTTGCGGCATGGTCTGAGACCTTGCCACAACGCCGCCGTGGCACGGTCTGAGACCTTGCCACAACGGGCTTCGAGTGGGGCTGGCACCCGTACCGCCTGCGGGCCGACCGGCCCGTACCGACGCGAAGTTGCGCTGGTTATGCGCGCGTTCGCATCGATGGTCCGAATCGACGAGGCGGAGCGACGGGTGTCGCATGAAGAATGGGTCCGCCGGGGCCTGGCTATCGACCGGATAGCTCAGGACGCACGTACCGGCGTTCAGCTTCTCCACGCGGGAGACGCCACCCAGCACCACAGCTTCCAGAGTAAAACCGGCCATGACAGACCTCCGACAGACAGATGGATAGGACAGCAGGGACCCGCACATGTGGCGGGTCAACCTTGAAAACGAGGTCGGAAGCCTTTGAACAGCAGGACTCCCGACCCGGTTTTCAATCAAGGCAGCAAATACAAGAGCGTTGGGTTCACCTCATGAACGAGTTTTCCAATCGCACCTCTATCATCCGCGTTGGGGCGCGGTCTGAGACCGCGCCCCAACGCGGATGGATCTACCACAGTATACAGTTTCCCCGCATCGGTAATACGCTTTATCGGCCGAAAACTTGCAAATCGTCGGCGAAAAAAGCGAACCCGGCGGGGTGTATCCGGCTAGACGCTTGGGGCCGCGAATAGGTTCGCGCTTTTTCTCGAAAAATGTGGGACCGGAGCGTTCAACGGCGCGCCACGGACTCGCTGGCCGGCTTGTCGAAAAGCACAACCTCAAGCCCCTTCACGGGATAACGCTCGACTACGACTTTTCCTGCCGACTGAGCGAGCGTGCCAGCCATGTCATAGAAGTTATCCGCGCCAGCCGGCAACGGCGGCCGTACGACCCAAAGCCGACCCGTGCGGGCGTCCTGTTCCACCTCGGCGGGCGGCGTGTACCAGCCGAGCAGACGATCATCCTTGCCGAAATAAACTTGATACACTTCCGGGTGCGCCACCCAGACGTGGTCGCCGGCCGCGAGGCGCTCGTGGACATGCACCAACGCTTCGCGGTACTCGATTTTTGGGCTCACCACGACGAGCGCTTTGCTCATCCGCACCGTGCCGGGCAAGACGAGGATCGTAACGAGCGCAACGCCGACCCACACCAGTTTGCCGGACCGGCTGAGGACCGCGCTCAGCCCGACGCCGGCAAGCAGCCAACAGCTTGGCGCCAGGAAAAAAGCCGTGCGGTCGCCGAGCGGATAGCGCTGGAGACACGCGGCGACGATGGCGATGCCAAACGGAGCGAGCAACAACACGAGCAGTGCGCGCGATTGCTTCGCCAGCGCGAAGCCACCGGCGAGTGCGAGGAGCACGAGCGGAATGCCCATCGCCCCAGTGCCGTAGTCGGCGATGTCGAACGGGCGCTGAACGAGCCAGCGCATCGACGCCGTAAACGAGCGCGTGTCGGGGAAGCCGTTCCAACCGACCACCCATTGCTGCTTGAGGAACGGGTATTCAACCGCGTGCCGGCCGACACAGAGCCAGAGAAGTGCCGCGGACGACGCTAACAGCACGTTGAAAACGAGCGAACCCACCCACCAACGGCGGTCGCCACGCCGCCATGCCGCACAGAATAGCGCGACGCTTGCTCCGGCAAGGACAAAAACGCTCGGCAACGAGGCCCACGGTCCAAGCAAGGCGCATACGGCGAGCACGGCGAATTCAAGCCAACGCCATTCGCGGGCAATTACCACGTTGAAGCCGGCGAGGAGGATTAACTCGGCGATAAGAAAATCGCCGCTGTACGGCTTCGCTTCATAGCCGTGATAGAGCGCGTGATCCGACACCGCGCACAGAGCGACGACGACTACCCATCCCGGCCCGCGCACGAAGCGGCGTGCGAGCGGAACCATGAGCAACAACGCGGCGACGCTCGCCAAGAACGACGGCAGCCGCATCGCCCACTCGCCCGAGCCCGCGAGCAAATAGAGCGCCCGTTGCGTCCACGCGAACAACGGCGGCATGACTTGGTTGTTGTCCAACGGCCCGAGTAGATCCACAAACGATTTCGAGAAGATGTTCAAGAGGGTATAAGCTTCGTCGTACCAGTAAGACGGGCAAGCCGCGTATTGCCGGAAACGGGCGGCGACGCCGAGAAGAAGCAACGGCAGCCAGAACCACTTGGAGGTTAGTAGAGCCGCACTACGCGTCTGACTCTCGGACGCGACTTCGGGAATAGCGGCGGACATGACGGAGTTCTCCCCCACTCCCGTGTGCAACTCACGCGGGAGAAGAGGCGGTATGTAGCGAAGTCGGCCGTAGGAAGATAGGTGATTTCGACGTTGACAAGCCGCGTGCGCGGCCCGCGACCCTTCGTGGGGGCCGAACGAGGTCGCTCCGAGCAAGTAGAATGCACGCAGCCGTCGGGCGTCGTTGTCGTGCGGGGAACTAGCGCCGTGGCCGACGAAACGGAGGGGAAGAAGAATCGCGGCCCCAAAGGCGGGATCAAGCACACGCCCGGCCGGGTCCACGATTCCAAGAGTGGCCCCTCGAAGAAAAATCGACATCGAGAAAGAGCCAAGAAGCTGCGGCGGCAAAACGAAGAAGCCGCACGCCGGCTCTGGAAAGAGTGGGACGAAATGTCATCCACGATCGCCATCCCTCAGCGACTCGGCGGAACGAGATTACCGAGGGTCCGAACCAGTTCGAAAGGTAGGCATTATGAATGCGGAATCCAGGATACGGCGAACCAAAGCAAAGTTCACGCGGCGCGGCGTTCGAGAGTACAATAGACGCGGCCGATGAGAGGGAATCGCCATGCCGGTGCATGACTGGACGCGTGTGGACGCCGGATTGTTCAATGCATTCCACCAACAGTGGATCAGCTTCCTCAGCAGCGCGCTGAATAGCGGCGTGCTTCCGCCCGACTATTTCGCGCTGCCGGAACAGTACATTCAAGGCCCCATTCCCGATGTCTTGACGTTGAAGCTGTCGCCGGGGACCGAAGGCGATGGGCACAGTGCGGGAGGCGTGGCCGTCGCCACTGCCCCGCCGCGCGCTCGCCTGGTGCGGCGCAGTGAAGCCGAGGCGTACGCGGGCAAAGCCAATCGAATCACGGTGCGGCACCGGCACGGGCAAGTCGTCGCCGTGATCGAAATCGTGTCGCCCGGCAACAAAGCCAGCCGGGCCGACTTTCGCGCCTTCGTGGAGAAATCGGCGGATTTGATTCTTCAATGCATCCATCTACTCGTGATCGACCTCTTCCCGCCCAGCAAACGCGACCCGCAGGGCATTCCCAAGGCGATCTGGGACGAAATCCAGGAGAGCGACCTTGAACTGCCGCCCGGCAAACCGCTCAGCGTCGGGGCCTTTGATGCGGGGCCGGAGAGAGTGATCTACCTAGAGCCGCTCGCCGTCAACGATCCGCTGCCTGACCTGCCCTTGTTCTTGAAGCCGGGAATCTACGTGCCGGCGCCGCTCGAATCGACCTATCTAACGACTTGGAACGCCTTTCCGAGCGCTCTTAAAGGATTGCTGGAGACAAGGGTGAAGGCGTAACTCATTTGATTATGTCGGACGGCCCAAGACCGTGGTTTTCTGCACCGCGGCCTACAAATTCGCCGCCAGAACGCCCACATCCACTTTGAAATAACCCGCCAGTTTGCGAATCATCTGCCGGCTGAACGTTTTCTTGCGCGCTAGCACTTCCGAGAGCGTGGACTTCGCAATCCCCGTGTCCCGAGAGAGCGCCGCCTGTGTGACCCCCTTCGCGTCCATGAGATGCCGCAGCATGTCCGCGTCCGACGCCGGCTCGATGGGATGGTGAACGTCCTCGTAGGCGGCGACGAGGTCGCTCAGGGCGTCGAGATACGTCTCCTCGCCGTCATCGAGTGCGCCTTTGGCGAGCAAGGCGCCCACGACCCCTTGGGCGGCGCTCAGGTGCTCTTCGGACTTGATCGAGGCCAATGGGAAGGCCCGCATGAGTTGCAGATAAGAATCGTGAGGTGGTCCTTTCAAGCGGAATCGTCGAATGTCGCTCTTTCTCATTCTTTTTCTCACTCGGGGCACGATAGTTCGCAAATTGCGAACGCTCGAGATAAGCGTCCGTGACCGAGTTTCAGGGTCAGAGCCCTCCTCCACCTTTCCACGCGAGCGCGTACGGAAGAATCGCGAAAAATGGACCACTCAGCATACCAAACACGAGCCAAATGCCGAGCCAAAGTCCGTTACGCTGGATAGGACCAACGGTCAACCGAGAAACCGTTGCCAAGCAGGCGGTCAGTGGCAAAGCGCCACAAGCCATGCATGCCGGAATCGCGAAGTCTTTCTCGAGAGGCCGGCGCATTTCCCAAATCGTGGAAACGACGAGAACCAAGAAGCCGCTAACGAATCCCCCGACGCCCGCGAAGAATATCGCCGCGCCGACATCGGCCATCCAGTCGCTTGTTGGTTTGTCAGGACGGTTTGGTTTTATGTCCATGATGCTATTCTAACCGCCGGTTGATTGCTCGCTCTAACACCGGAATGCTTCCACGTGTCCCACCCGTGATGCATGTGAGCAACCTGATCAAGTTCTTCGGCGGCTACCCCGCGGCGCGAGATGTTTCGTTCAACTCATGGCCGGCGGGGGTGCGCCTTGACTGGCTTCGGCGGGCAAGCCGGTATTCCCGCCAACATGCCCCGAGCGCTGATGTCTTCGTCAATGTCAGGCCAATGCACTCCTTCGCCGGTTCCAATGATCTCAAAGCGGCGGCGCTGCGCCGGCGTCGCGTTCGCTAACCGCCACGACCACGCGAGGGGAACGCTGACCGTTCGTCCGTCCGCGTGCTGAGCGACAATGGCGTCCTCCGCGACTTCGAGCGCGACGATGCGCGGCTCGCTACTGGCCGCAATGTTCATCCCATGCCTCCCGAATGCTGACGGCACTCGCTATACTATCAATCGGAGGCCCTCCGTATGCGACCCGACGATTTACTAATCTGGCTGCGCGCGGCGCCGTTCGTGCCGTTTCGCATCCGACTTAACAGCGGCAAAACATACGACATCCGTCATCCGGAGATGCTCCGCGTCGGGCGGTCCAGTATGCATGTCTTCTCCTTCGCCGGTCCGCCCGCCGATCCCTACGAGCGCGTCGAAATGGTTTCCTTGCTGCTCATCGAAGCTATTGAACCGCTCGAAGCACGAATGACTGCGTAACGCGTTCTTGTCGATATGCGCGTTATCGCGTCCCCCGCTTGCCACGCCCACTTCAATCCGCTATCTTCAATTCCCACCGGAGCACCACACGTTCGCCTCCTGCCCGCGGCCGGCAATGGGGACACTTTCCTAGGAGTTTGCGGAAAGTGTCCCCATTGCCGGCTCGAATGTTTTCACGGACGAACCACCCTGATTCCACCGCACGAGGCCCACCCGTGATTTCCGTCACCAACCTTACCAAGTTCTACGGCGACTACCCCGCGGTGCGCGACGTGTCCTTCAAGGTGGACCGCGGGCAGATCGTCGGCTTCCTCGGGCCGAACGGGGCGGGGAAGACGACGACCATGCGCATTCTCGCCGGGTTTCTGACGGCGACGTCCGGCAAGGCGACGATCGACGGGCTCGACGTGTTTTGGCAGCCGGTCGAAGTCCGGCGGCGGATCGGGTATATGCCGGAGAACTGTCCGCTCTATCCGGAGATGCGCGTCGTCGAGTACCTGCGGTTCCGGGCCGGCATCAAGGGGCTGCACGGCCGGCGGCAGAAGCAGCGCGTGGAATATGTCCTTGAGCGCGCCTGGCTCAGCGACGTGCGCCGGCAGTTGATCGGCACGCTGTCGAAGGGCTATCGGCAACGAGTCGGCCTGGCCGACACGCTGCTCGCCGACCCGCCGGTGTTGATCCTCGACGAGCCGACGGCGGGGCTCGATCCGTCGCAGATTCGCGAAACACGCAAACTAATCCGCGAGCTGGGGAAGGAGCACACGATCCTCCTCTCGACGCACATTCTGCCGGAAGTGGAGATGACGTGCAGCCACGTCATCATCATCAACCGCGGCCAGGTTGCCGCGATGGGGCCGCTGAAGGAAATGCGCGGGCAGCGCGAGAACTTGGAAGAGTTGTTCGTGAGCATCGTCGAACGCGAAGCGGCGGAGGAGATTCACGCATAGGGTTTCAAAAACGCAGATAACGCGGATTCACGCAGATTTGCAAAGGTGGAATCTGCGAAAATCGGCGTAATCTGCGTTTCGTTTGCATGAGGAATGCACTTGTGTTTGCCGATATCGTCGCAAATCCCTGGGTCGCGTTGACCGCTCTCGCCGTTCTTTCGCTCGCCGCGCTCGGTGTCGCGATTTATCTCATCATCGGCCTTTTTCAAGCGCGCAGCCTCATTCGCCGAGAGTTCAGCGCGTATTTTCTATCGCCGATTGCGTACGTCGTCCTCGTCGTTTTTCTTGCAGTGACGGGGCATCTCTTCTACCTCACATTGGAGCAACTGACGGCGAGCGGGCCGAAAGGCGTCGAGTTTCCGATGCAGCTCATGCTCGGTGACGAGAAGTTCTGGCTGGTATTCCTGTTCATTCCACCGCTGTTGACGATGCGGCTGTTCGCCGAGGAACGCAGCACCGGCACGCTGGAAATGCTCATGACGGCGCCGCTCAAGGATTGGCAGGTGGTGCTGAGCAAGTTTCTCGCGTGCTTCGCCTTCTACCTTCTGCTCTGGGTACCGACGCTCGCGTACTTGCCGATTCTCATGGACGCCCGCCAGCCGATTTTTCAACCCGCGTGGACGCCGTACAGCATTGCCGCCGTGGCCGGCGTCGGGGCGGTCGTGTTCGGTTTCCTGCTCGCGCTGTTGCGGTTCGGCACCAGCGTGCGGATCGCCAGCGTGGTGTTAATCCTCGCCGGCGCGGCAACCGCGATCGCCGGCGGATGGGCCCATTATCATTGGGATGCGCAGCATCTCGTCGAAATTCCGACCGGCATTGATCCGATGCCGGTGGTCTCGTCGTATCTCGGCCTCGCGTTGGCGGGTGCGATGTTCCTCGCGCTCGGACTGTTCATCAGCAGTCTGGTTCGCAGCCAGATGGTCGCGGCGTTGATTACGCTGGTTTTGAGCCTCGGCTTCGTGCTCGCTGCGTTTTGGCGGCCGGACATGGACCCCGGCAGCACGACGTATCAAGTCCTGTATTTCTTCAGCGTGCCGCTGCACTTTAGCCGTGATTTCAGTCGCGGTCTGATCGACTCGCGGCATCTCATTTTGTACGCCAGCGTGGCCGTGTTTTGCCTGTTTCTGACGGTGCGTAGCCTGGAGAGCCGGCGATGGCGGTAAAAAATCGTTCCCGCGGCGTCTGGTGGTCGCGGTTTCATTTTGTGATTCGTTTCCTCGGGCTGACCGGCCTTTTGGTTGGCGGCGTCGCGCTGGCCGCGGCGTTTGTGCTCGGCCTGATTCCGCCGATGACCTCGTGGAATGACGCGCGGGAAGCCGGCGTGAATCTGTACGAGAAGGCACTCACCCCGGCAGGCGACGAGACGGTGCTGTGGACGACCCGGCTGCTCCTGATCGGGACCGCGGCGGCGGTAGTCGCCGTGTTGTTCGAAATCCTGCAAACCCTCCGCACCACCGCGGGCCGGCGCAGTGCGTTCGGCTTCAATGTTGTGGTGCAAACCGTTCTCGCCGTGGCCTTGCTCGTCGGCCTCAACTTCTGGGAGTTTGAGCATCCCCTGCGTTTCGATTGGACGCGCGACCGGCAATTTACGCTGGCGCCGAAGCTGGCCGACGAATTGCGGCAGCTCAAGGGCGAAACCACGGTCGTCGTCTACCAGCGACACAAGACGGCCGGCGCTCTTTCCGAGAAACCGGACGCCTACGATTTCGCCGCCGAGCGCAAAGTCGTTGAGAAAGTCAAGGACCTCGTGGACCAGTTGCGCGAGTTCGGCTCGCGTTTCCGAGTCGAAGTGCTCGACGTGGAGGAAGAGGGCTATAACGACAAACTCGCCGCGCTAACCGAGCACGCGAAGGACCTTCGCGACGCCATCGAAGCCGCGCCGGAAAACAGCATTTTCTTTTATTCGCCCGGTAAGCAGGGTTCCAACAACGAGAGTGGTCGCCTCGCTCCGCGAGGCGCAGTTCCCGCCTCGCGGAGCGAGGCGGCCACTCTCGCCGGCAGTGTGCAGCGCCTCAGCTTCAACGAGTTCTACCAACTCGACAAGGCGGCGTCGCAGAAAGCCAACGACGGCAACGGCAACCTTGTGTTGCTCAAGCAAGGCGTTGAGCCGTTCGCGCGCAAGGTGCTGAACATCGACGAAAAGCGGCCCGTTGTCGGCGTGCTCGTCATTCACGAAGTGCTGACTACGCAAGGCCCCGAGTACCTCGGCCTGGCCGGGATGAAAAAGGCGCTCGCGTCCCGCGGTTTCGAGGTGCGCGACATCATCCTGAAGAAATGGAGCGAACTCGGCCCGCCGGAGCCGACGGTCACGACGTTCGACGAAAGCAAGCTCGAACGCCTCGAGGAAGACCTTGCCTCGCTCGACGCCGAGATCAAGGCGATGGAGGAGGAATCCAAGGCGCTGCACGAGATGCAAAAGGATTGGAAGTCAGCCCCGCTCGCGGAATTGACCAAGAAGTACGCCAAGCAGCTCGACGGCGTCCAAGTAACGGAGCGCATTCGCCAGCTCAATTTGCCGCGCATTGAGCAAAATGTCGTGCTGCTGGACTTCGCTTTGAAACAGTACCGCGAAGAGCGGGACGAAACCGCCAAGCAGAAGGCCGGCATCAACGTCGAGAACGCGGCCGAACAACGGCGCATGACCGACGTGAAGGCGAAGCTCGCCCGCTCGCTCGCGGAATGCGATTTGATTTTCATTCCGCGGATGACGCTCATCAACGTCAACTTAAGCGACCGCATTCCGAATCGCCTTTATCGGCTCGGCGACGCCCAGGTCGCAGCCATCAAGGATTACATGAAAGGCGGCAAGCCGGTGCTTGCGTGTTTTGGGCCGCCGAACGATCCACCGAACGAACGGCCCGACATGACGGGCCCAACCGGTCCCGACGAAATGGAGAAAGTGCTCGGCGACCTCGGCATCCGTTTCGGCAAGCAAACGGTGCTGTTCAACGCGGAAAGCAAGTCGTTCGCGGAACGTCGCTCCGGACTCATTGTCGGCAGCGGCAACGTGGAAGTGCCGCCGGTCGAGTTCGACTGGAAATCCGATGCCTTGCTCGCTTCCAACCAATTGGCGAGCCGGGAGCGTCCGCGACCGGAGCAGCCCAACCCGATCCGCGAAGCGATGCAGATTACCGCCCACAGCCAAGGGAAAGATCTCGACATCCGAGTGCGTCATCCGCGGCCCATTTACTTCGAAGGAAGCAAGGACGCGCCGCCGCTTTTTGATCCTGTGTTCATGGTGACGAGCGCCGCCTCGTGGAACGACGATCAGCCGTTCCCAGGCCGTGAACGAACGCCGCGCTTCGAACCAGGCAAGGACGATCCAAACAAAGGCACCGTCGATGAAAAACGCCGTGGGCCGTTTCCCATCGGCGTGGCGATCGAGACCAAGACGCCGGCAGCGTGGTATGCGGAAGGCGCGGGCAAGCCGACGTCCATTCGCGTCGCCGCCATCGGTCACGGCGGCCTGTTCGTCGGCACGGAACTGTCGCCGGCGAAAGAAACGCTGCTCCTCAACACCTGCAACTGGCTGCTCGGCCGCGACGATCGGCTGCCGCAGGCGGAACAGGTTTGGCAGTACCCGCGCGTCGCGTTAACGAGCCAGGCACACTGGCTGTGGCGCTGGGGCGGCTGGCTGGCGCTCCCGATTGGTTTCGCGTACCTGGGCCTCGTCGTCTTGCTGGTGAGGCGCCTGCGCTAAACTTGGTATGACGTATTGATACCGCGAGGTTTCCGTCGCCGGGAGGCTCTATTTGAGACAAAACGGAAATATGTTAACCGTATATCTCCGCGCCGTCCATCGAATGGCCATAACATGAATACCGAACAAAGGTTGCGGCGACTCGCCTTCAACCACGTTCGTGAAAAAGCGGCTACGAACGGTGGTTATTTTTCGGACTAATTCCGTACTCGTTTCGCTCGAGACGTAACCTATGAACCTCAAGACGACGTTCATTTTGTTGATTGTGCTCGCCGCCATCGGCGTCGTTTTCTGGAGCGGTCCGACGCTCATTTCGTGGCTCGGACATGCTCCCCCGACGCCGAATTCGGAGGGCGCGGGCACGCTCGCCATCCTGAGCAACGACCTCGCGCCGGCGAAGATCTCGCGCGTCGAGGTTCGTTCCGGCGATCGCCGCGTGCAGGTTGAACGCGGCGGCGACAACGAATGGAGCATGCCCGGCCGCTGGCCGACGCGCGGGCCGGAAGTGTGGAACCTGATTGGCACGCTCGGCGACCTGCGTTCGCGCTTCGCGCCGATTCCGGCACCCGATGACGAGACGTTGGCAACGTATAACTTAAAGAACCCGGCGCTTACCGTGGTCGTGCAGACGAACGGCGTCGAGCATCGTCTGGCGTTCGCCGAGGCGGCGGAACCCTCCGGCGACAGCAACCTGAATCGCTTCTCGCGTCCCACCTATCTTCACGTGGATGATTTGCCGGAAGTCGCGCGTCTGGCGCCAGGCTTAATCGGCATGCTCGACCGGCCCGCGGACTATTACCAACAGCGCCGCCTCTTCCCGAGCGAACGTGTGGCGAAGGACGCGGAGTCGCAGGAAAAGGTCGAGCGTTTGGCGGCACAGTCGATCGCGGTGAAGGACAAAAAGGCGAATCTCGCCTACGCGCTGGCGCGTCAGGGCGACGACTGGGAATTAAAGGAGCCGGTGCGCGACCGCGTCGATCCGGACAAGCTCAAGACGCTTCTTGCCGCCGTGCCGGACGTGTGGGCGGAGCAATTCGTCGAAAAGCCCAAGAAAGATCTCGCGGAGTACGGGCTGAACGAGCCCGAGCAAACCGTCGCGGTGTCCCGGCCCGGCGGCGGTGCGGTAACGCTGCTCATCGGTAAGCAATCGCAGGTAAAAACACGCACCGTCGCGCGACCGCCGCAACAGTTCGGCCCGCCGATGCCGCCGCAGCCGGACGTCATCCGCGAAGAGTATCACTACGCCAAGCTGCAAGACAACGACCAGATTTTCGAGATTCGGGCCGACAAGTTGAAGGACATCTTCGTCGCCACGACCGAGCTGCGCGACCCGCGCGTCGCCCATTTTCGCACGGAAGACGTGAAGAAAGTGGAGCTGCGCCAAGGCGGACAGGAGATCGTCGTCGTCAAAGACAAGGACCGCTGGAAGCTCGAAAAGCCGACGGCCGGCGACGCGGAAGCCGCCAAGGTCACGGAATTGCTCGACAAGCTCGCCGGTCTTCAGTGCCGTGACAAAGAGGTGTTGGACAAGGCCGATCCCGCGAAATACGGGCTCGACAAGCCCGCCGGCACGCTGACGCTCACTGCGGAAGAGGAACCGAAGGGCCAGCCGAAGAAAACGACGACGTGGAAGCTCGCTCTCGGCCAAGCGACTACGGAACCGACCAAACTCTTCGTCAAAGTCGACGGATGGGACCGGATCAACAGCATTCCGGACGATGGTCTGTTGAAGCTGGTGCAACGTCCCGCACTCGCCTATCGCGGCCGGCGCGTCCTCGATTTCGCCGTTGCCGATCTCGACCACGTGGACGTCCAGCGCGCGGGCGAAGCGCTGAGTTTGAAGCAGACCGGCGGCGTCTGGAAGCTCACGTCGCCGACCGCTGCGGATGCGGATGCGCTCAAGGCATCGAAGTTGGCAGGCGACCTGGCGAACTTGGAAGTTGTCGAGTTCCTGAACGACAACCCTAAGCCGGAGGAGCTCGATGGGCAGTACGGCCTCGCCAAGCCGGCATTGACCGCGACGCTGGCGTTCAATGACGCCGCGAAGAAGCCGCCCCAGACGCTGCAAATCGGCAAGCAACGGGCCGGCAAGCCGGAGTTCTTCGCCAAGCTGGCGTCGGCGCCCAGCGTTTTCGTCGTGAAGGGCGAAGTCCGCGATGCCGTGGACCAAAGCTCGTTGACGTATCGACCGTTGCAGCTCTGGCAGCTTGCGCCCGATGACATCGCCGCGATGCGGATTCAAAAGGCGGGCCAAGAGGAATATCGCGTTGCGCGGAATGGCACGGAATGGAGCGTATCAGGCCCATTCGACGCCTCGGTCCCTTCGCTGTCTTTGCGCCCGTTGACCGATGAACTGGCCGCGGTCCGTGCGGAACGCTATGAGGCGCATGCGGCCAAGGACCTGGCGCCATACGGCCTCGACAAGCCGTACCTGAAGCTCGCGCTCACCACCACGACAAATGACAACGCCGGCAAACCCGCCGTCAAAGAGCGCACGCTGCTGCTCGGAAAGCCGACCGCCGACGAGGCCGCGACGCGCTTCGGCAAGCTTGCGGACAGCGACGCCGTGTTCGTGGTCGGCGGCAAGCTGCTCGCAACCGCGGATCACGACGCGCTTGATCTGCTCGACCGAAAGTTGCTCGCAGTAGATCCAACATCGATCGACCGCATCCGCACCAGCGGGGCGAGCGGCGGCTTCGTTCTGCAAAAGAAAGATGCCGACTGGCGAGTGATCGACTCCCCCGCACCGCCGTTCACCGCCGATAGCGGCGTGCTGGCCGGCGCGCTCGGCGTCTGGTTGAACCTGCATGCGCAGCGTTTTGCGGCATTCGGGCCGAAGTCGGACCTCGCGAGATTCGGCCTCGACAAGCCGGAGCGGACGATCGTCATTTCGACCAAGCCGGCCGTCGGCAACGGCGCCAAAGCGGAACCCGCAGAGCACACGCTTGTGCTCGGCAAAGCGGTCGGCGACAAGAACGGCGACCGCTATGCCCGGCTCGATAACGGTCCCGGCGTCGTCGTACTCGACGCGGCCGCGGTGACGCAGCTTGCGCACGGCTACCTCAATTTCGTCGACCATGCGATCCTGAAGCTTGATCCCGCGACGATCCAGCAGTTGTCGCGCACGCTGGGGGATGCCCGATTGGAAGCGGTCAAGGAAAACGACGGCAGCTGGCGTCTCCATAAGCCGGCGGAACGAGCCGCCGACGAACAAACGTTGCGCGAATTGACCGAGCAGCTCTCGAAGCTGCGTGCGGCGCGCGTGGCCGCCTACCCGTTCAAGGACCTGAAGGAGTTTGGCCTGGATAAGCCGGCCGCAGTCGTGACGCTTCGCGAATCCGCCGCCGGCGGGACCAAAGTCGTCGATCATGCGCTCAAAATCGGCAAGGCGGTCGGCGACGGCAGCGCGGACCGCTTCGCGCTCCGCGAGGGATCGTCCATGGTCGGCGTCCTGCCCGGCGCTCTGGTGAATCGCCTGCTCGCCGATCCGATCAAGTTCCAGAGTCGCGAGTTGGCCCGCTTTCCCGACGCCGACCGCATGGCGCTTGAACGTGGGCCCCGTAAGGCGACGTTCGCCAAGGTGGACGGCACATGGAAATTGACCGAACCCGTCAAGGCGGAAGCGGAACAGCTCGACCTCGAAGATTTCCTGAACGGCCTGGCTCGGCTCCGTGCCGACGAACTCGTCGCGGAGAAACCCGCCGATTTGCAGCCATTTGGTCTCGATAAGCCGCTGGCTCGGTACCAGTTCTTCTCCGGCGACAAGGAAGTAATGAACCTGCTCGTCGGCGCCCAAGAGAAGAACGGCCCGCGCGTATATGCCAAGCTCGCCGCCGGCGATGTCATCTTCGTCCTTTCGCCCACGCTCTCGGCGAAAGCGCTCGGCGAATTCCGCAATCGGACGCTTTGGAGCGCTTCGCTCGACGCCGCACAGGTCGAACGCCTGACAATTACCGCGCCGAAGCAGTCGTTCACTCTCGCCAAAACCGACAATGCGTGGCAGGCGGTGGGCAAACCGGAAGCGAAGGTAAAGACCGAGCGCGTCAACGAGACGCTCGCGGCGCTGGCCGGCTTGCGCGCGGAGCGCTATGTCGTCGATAAGGGCGCCGATCTCAAGCTGTATGGACTGGAGCCCGCGGAACTTGTGATCGAAGTGCAAGCGCCGACCGGGAAACGAACGCTGCACGTCGGCCGCACGGAGGGCAATTCCAGGCGCTTTTACGCGCGCGTCCCGGACGTGGACCGAAGCGATGTCTTCCTTCTGCCGCAGGAGAAGGGGGCGGAGTTGGTTCGCGATCTCGCCGCCTTCACGAAATGACAGCGCCCGCGCCAGTTACTTGGTCTTGACCTCAACGCCCGGCGCCGAGACCTCGGCGCCGCCGTTCTTGGTCTTGATGTTCACGCCCGGCGCGCTGATCTCAACCCCTCCTCCTGATTTGCGCTCCGCGTCTGGTTTCGCTGCCTCTGGTTTTTTGGCGCAACCGGCAGTTAACATCAAACCGGCCAACAGGCAAACGACGATTCGTCTCATCGCGGCATCCTCTCTGTGAAATCAGGTGCAAAGCGCTTGCATTATGGCCGCTCCAACATGCGGCGAAAGTCCTCCACTTGCTGCAACTCCACCCGTGGGGGCTTGTGTTCGAGCAGCCAATCGGCGTCTTCCACGGCGGCGGTGCGGCGGCCGGTTTGATAGCGAAGCAGGGCCCGCATCCAGCGTTCCTGCCCGGCGTCGCTCGTCACGACGAGGATGGCGTCGAGATAGCGAAGCAGCGCATCCGCGTCCTGATCGCGGCGGGCCAGGCCCATGAGATTGTGCAAAATGCGCACGAGAATGGCCTTCTTCGAGATGGCCTTCAGGTCTTCCTCGTGCAACGAATCTTCGGTGATGGCTTGCACTTTCTTGCCGGCGTCATCCTTCGTCAGCACCGTACCGCCATCGAACACGTCGATGAGCTTTGACTCCCCCTTCACGGGAACCAGCCGCACCACGAAATGACCCGGCAACCCAACCCCTTCCAGCTTCAAACCAATGCGTCGGCCCAGCTCCATGTAGAGTACCGACAGCGTAATCGGCAGCCCCTTGCGGTCGTCGAGCACGTCGCTTAGGTAGCTGTTGGCCTTGGTGTAGTAATCATTGCGGCTGCCGTGGAACCCGCGCTCGGCGAAAAGATACTTGTTCAACGCCGTCAGCCGGGCCATGTCGTCGGCGTCTTTCGGCAGGTCCGCGGCCAGCTCGCGCGCCATGCGGTCCACCTGCTTGCGGTACGCGTCGACGTCCAGTTCGTCGTTGTCCAGCTTCGCGATCAAGAGCGCGGCGTAGAACAAGTCAAAATCCGCATCCTTACTGCTGATCGCCTTCGCCAATTCGCCCAGCACACGCTGCTCGTGAACGGCGCGGGCAAGCTGCTTGAGCTGCGCGGCCTCCTGCTCCAACCGCTTCGCGCGTTCGCGCAGCACGCCGATGCCGACGGAACCTTCTGGGGCCAGCGCGTCGACCAGTTCCTGCCGCGGGGCGCCTTCGAGCGGCAGCCCGGCAACGGCGGCGGTGATTCTTTTGAAGACGATTTCGGGCACCGCCGCCACGGCGAGGCGCTGGCCGACTTGGAAGTTCTTGAAATCCGCGCGCGTGTCGCGGAACTTCGCCAAGCCGACTTTGCCGCCTGCCAGCCCGCGGTCGCTCGATTCGATCGCAAGATGTTCGTTGACGAAACACAGGAACTTGTCCTTCTCGACGCGCACCTTGAGCGTGTTCCACTCGCCGGGGTGGTAGTGCGAATTGTTCAATTGCTTCAAGATTGTCCACGAATTGACATCGGGGCCGTCGAAGCGCGTGAGCCGGAGCTGGCCGGCGGTGGGATAGAAGCCGTAGTGCTTGTCGCCGCCATCCGCGTGGAACGCCAGCCCCGCGGCGCCCGCTTCATCATCCAATTTCACGGTAACGGCGACCTCGTACGGCATCTCCGGCACGGGCGGCTGCCAAAGACAGAGCGAACGTCCGCCGAAGCCGCTCCCCTGCCCTTCGACCGTAAGCCTGCCGCCGCGCTGTCGCCAATGCGCGCCCATCGTCGCCCGCCACTCCGCCGGGTCGAGGACGCCGATGGTGAGCCATTTCGCTATCGGCACGGGGTTTGGCTTTTGCAGCAGCGTTTTCAGCCCGTTGATCGGCATCGCGAAGCCGAGATTGGCGGTGACCAGCGATTTGATGGTGATGAGACCGTGGACGCGACCTTCCATGTCCAGCACCGGGCCGCCGCTGTTGCCCGGCTCGATCGGGATGGCGAGCTGGATCATCGAACGGCCGTCCAGCTCGCGCCGGCCGGAGACGACGCCGGCGACGACGCTGTTCTTCAGGCCGTGAGGATTGCCGATGGCGACGATGGACTGGCCTTGTTTGAGCGAGTCGGAATCTCCCAGTGCCAGCGGCTTCAGGTCCTTCGCGTCGATGCGGACCAGCGCGAGGTCGAGGAAGCGATCGAACGCGTGAATCGCGGTGACATCATAATGCTTGCCATTGGCGAGCTGCACCGAGATCGGCCGGGCCTCGCCGATGACGTGCAGATTGGTCGCGATGAGCCCGTCGGCGGCAACGATGAAGCCGGTGCCGAGACCGTGCCGAATGCCGTCGCGCCCGATCTGGGTGATGACGACGACCGACTTGCGTGCGGATTCGGCGATTTGCTCGACGGTGTTGGCGGGAGGTTTGGCTTCGTCCGTCCGAGCGAACGGCCCCACCAACGCGATACCGATGGCCGATATGACCGCAGCGCGGCGCATGAACATCGTGCGCTCCAATGTAACGTCCAGAACGGGCGGTTCTGCGAACCGCCGCTAAACGAGCGGAGTTCATTATCCGTATTTCTTGTGGCACTCCGCCGACGAGATCTTCTTCGCGACGATGAGTCCGCCTGCGAGTTTTTCGCCATCGGGATCGATGTAGACCCGGCTCGTCGTGTTCTTGTTCTCCGGGTTGTAGCCCATGACATGGACATTGAGGATGCAAGCGCCGTCGTGCTGCGCCTTGAACCAATGCACGTTGTCCTTGTGGTCGGAAATCGTCGAGCATTCGCCGGGGACGAACTTGCGGTCGATGGTCGGCTTGATGATGTAATGGTCCTTGTTGTCTTCCAGCCGGTCGTAGTGTTTGCCGGCGAAGTCGCCGCGGAGGATGAGGAAGCCGGTGCTCATGTTGTCATGGCCGTGCGGCACCACGGAGCGGCCCTTGTTCATTGCGAAGATTTGCCGTCCAAAAACAAACTTCTGCGGCGCTCCCTCGATCTTGCTGGTATCGAAGCCGAGGCTGGCGGCGCCGCGGGCCGGCAGCTCGCGGTCCTTGAGCAGCTTGTCGAGGTCGATGCGCTTGAGCAATTCTGCCAAATCGACGCGCTTGTAAAGTGCTTCGAGCTTCGCCTGGAAGTCGATGTCGCGTAGCTTGTGGTCTTTCAGGTCGCGGCCGAGGGCGTCCATCTCGGTCAGCCATTGGCCGATGATCGGTTTGATCGACTCGGCGAACAGGTCACGGCGAAAGACCGTCTCGATCAGGCCGAACGCCATGAGGGAGCCGAGCAACTTCTGATTGAACTCGCGGCGGGATGCGTGCATGGGACCTCTCCGGTGGGAATGACACGGGCAGTCACTCAAGGATAACGGTCGCGCGGCGTGGAGGAAATCAAAAGTTTCGCGCAAAGGCGCGAAGAAGGCAAATTTCGCATAGAACCGCTGACTCTTGGCGAGCTTCGCCTCCCTCGCGCCTTCGCGAGAAATTGCTATTCAAAGAACGGGAACAACCGAATTAGTTCCTGCCGATTCGGTCGGCGGCCGTATTCGCAGATCTCAAACGCCTCGGCGTATTGCACCTTGTCGGCGGCCTCCTTGCCGTACCAGTCGGCGAGTTTGCTGCGGTATTTCTGCGCGACCGCCTGGTTGCGGCTGGCGAAGCCGGCGCGCACCTGGCGGCGGCGCTCTTTCTGTTTTTCGGGGTCGCTGGGTAGTAAGTCGGCCGAGCCGTTCGCGCCGCCTTCGTAGAACTGTGAGACCAATAGGTCTAATGCGTCCAATTTCTTTTCGATGACGGCGTCGATGGATACGGCGATGTCGGGTTGGAACGGGTTCGGCTTCTGGAAGCCGTCGGGGTAGAAGAGGAATACGGGGTTGTTCTTCAAAATTGGCGTGTCGGGGCAGAAGAACGGCACCGTCACCATGTACGCGGCGTCCTGCACGAGCACGCCGGTGTAACGGTGATCCGGGTGATAGTCGTTGGGCCGATGGCTCATGACCACGTCGGCCTTCCATTCGCGAATGAGGCGGGTGATCGTGCGCCGATTCTCCAGCGTCGGCAGCAGCTCGCCGTCGTGGATGTCGAGCACCTCGGTGGTGATGCCGAGCAAGCGGGCGGCCTGTTGAACTTCATCCGTGCGACGGTGTGCGAGCGGGCCGCCGGCGTCGCGCCAGTGGCCGATGTCGCCGTTGGTGACGGAAACGAACTTCACGTGATGCCCCTTCGCCGCCCAGAGCGTCGCCACGCCGGCGGCCCGAATCTCACAATCGTCGGGATGAGCGCCGAAGCAAATAACGCGGAGCTTGCCGTCTTCGGGTGGGACGGCGAGCCGCGCTGCGGCTTTCGGCGGTTCAACGAGTAGAGCAGCCGGAGAGTGATTGCTGCTCAACAATTGGCCAAGCAATGCTCCCCAGCAGAGAAAGATGCTCGCCGTAAGCAAGAACTGCCAGCGCTTCATGGCGTCTGCCTTTCCGTCGCAAGGTTCATGAGTGGAACGATTCGTTCAATTCAGATGGCTGCCACTTCGACCAGATTGTCGAAGAACGTCGCGCCGCCGCCGAAATCGGTGAGCCGCGTGCTCGTGGTCGTGTTGCAGTTCACGCCATCGGACGTGTACTTGTTCCACCACACGCCTTGAGAAACGACGCCGCCGGCCTTCACCGTGTCGCCGACGACGGCGCGGGCTTGGAAGCTGCCGCGATCGTTGAAGACGCGCACGGTCTGCCCGTTTCGAATGCCCCGCGTTTCCGCGTCGTTTCGGTGCATCTCGGCGGTGGGTTCGCCGGCCATTCGCCGAAGCTCGTCCACGTTAACGAACGTGGAATTGAGAAACGAAGGGACGGGCGGACTAATCATTTGCAGGGGATAGCGCAGGGCAAGGTCAGGCCGGGTCTGTGGGTCTTCGTAAGGCGGCGTGTAATTTGGCAAAGGATCGAGCCCCTTGGCCGCGAGCGCCGGGCTGTAGAATTCGCATTTGCCCGACGGAGTCCCGAAGTTGCCGTCGGCGAAGGGCGCATAATCCTTCGGAAGATTGAGCCGCAGCGGTCCCTCGCGCTTCAGCCGGTCCAGGGAAATGCCGTTGAACGCACTTGTCGGCGGATACACGCCGGCCGACGCGGCTTGAAGCGCTTCCGCGGCCAGTTCCTCGTCCGTTGCACCGAATAGTTCCGGCTCGAAACCCAGGCGCTGCGCAAGCAAGCGAAACACGTCGTTGTTCGACTTCGCCTCGGCAAGCGGCGCGATCGCCGGCTCGTTGGTCTGCACGTACAGGTGCCCGTAGGACGCGTGAATGTCGAAGTGTTCGAGCTGTGTCGTCGCGGGCAAGACGATGTCCGCGTAATCGACCGTGTCGGTCGGAAACTGTTCGTGGACGACGGTAAACAGGTCTTCGCGCCGCAGCCCTTTAAGAACCCGGCTCTGGTCCGGACATACGGCTGCGGGATTTGAGTTGTAGACATAAAGCGCCCGGACCGGCGGCGCCGGCAATTCGCCATGAAGCGCCTCGGCCAGTTGCACCATGTTGATGGTTCGCGTGCCGGGCGGAATCAAGTCGGGGCGTTCGAGTGCGGCCGAGTTGAACGGATAGAGCTTGCTGGTGCTAAGAAGCGCTCCGCCGCCCGCGTCACGCCACGCGCCGACGACGGCCGGGAGACAGGTGATGGCCCGCACCGCCATACCGCCGCCACGATGCCGTTGCATGCCGTAATTGACGCGGATCAGGGACGGCCGCACCGTCGCGTACTCGCGAGCAAGCCGTTCGATGTCGCCAACGGGAATACCAGTGATTTCCGACACGCGCTTCGGCGAATACTCGTCAAGAGCCCGTTCGCGCAGAGGATCGACGCCAAGGCAGTACCTATCCAGGTAATTATCGTCTTGCAAGCCGTCACGCCAGATCACGTGCATCATGCCGAGCGCGAGCGCGGCGTCCGTACCGGGCCGGATTGGAATCCACCAATCGCTGCGCTCGGCTGTCTTGCAGCGAAACGGGTCAATGGTCACGATCTTGGCGCCGGCCTTGCGCGCCCGGTGCATGATCGTCCACAGGTGCATGTTGGTGACGCTGGTGTTCGAGCCCCAATTGATGATATAGCGTGAATGAATGACGGCCTCGGGGTCGAGATGGGCACGAGTACCAAGCGTGATGTCGCAACCAGCTGCCCCGGCGGTCGCACAGATCGTCCGATCGAGCAGCGACGCTCCCAGGCGGTGAAAAAAACGCCGGTCGAGGCTGCTGCCCTGAAGTTTCCCCATCGTACCGGCGTAGCTGTACGGCAAAATCGCCTGGGGACCATCCGGCGATGCCGCGATTGCGGCGAACCGCTGGGCGATTGTGTCGATGGCCTCTTGCCAAGCAATCCGCTCGAACTGCCCCGCGCCTTTCTTTCCGACACGCTTCAGCGGCCATTGGAGCCGATCGCGGTGATAAACACGGTCGAGATAACGGGCCACCTTCTGGCAGAGAAAACCCTTTGTGAACGGATGATCGGGGTCGCCGCGGAGCTGGACCGCCTTGCCGTCCTGAACCGTGACGAGCATGCCGCAGGTGTCGGGGCAGTCGTGCGGGCAAACCGCCCGAACCGTGTTCAACGCGAGAGTGTTCACCGCTGACCTTTCTGCCCCGTGGGCAAGGAGTTGGCGCGTGATTGTAACACGGCGGCCCCGGCGCCGTCGAGCGGCGGCCGGCGCCGAAAAAACCGTTCCATCGCTTGCAATCGGACTGCCGAATTGTCAAACTGTGACGATTCGCGCCCCGGCAAAGGCGCCAGAACCTTTGGCGCTCGCGGACCTGACTCGTCTGCCGGGTGGGGGGAATTCATCTGACAACGGGCAGGGATGTCGTATATTATGGAAAATGCACTCGTACCCTTTCCGCCTCTGAACTAGACTTGCAGTGGGCAGCAGTTCGTTTTTTGTAAGCCGGATTGGGTTTCCGTCCTTTAAGGGCAGCCGATGCCGGCGCCGACCACGGCCGAAGAATTCCTGGAGTTGGTGCGCAAAAGCGGCGTCGTCGAGGACAAGCGGCTCGACGCCTATGTTGACAAACTGCGCGCCGGGTCCGGATTGCCTGCCAAGGCAAGCGAAATGGCCGGGCTTCTCGTCCACGACGCCTGTCTGCTGACGACCTTTCAGGCGGAACAACTCCTCCTCGGCAAATACCGGCGCTTCACCATCGGCAAATACAAAGTGCTCGAACGTCTCGGCGTCGGCGGCATGGGCAGCGTTTATCTGTGTGAGCATAAGCTCATGCGCCGCCGGGTGGCCGTCAAGGTGTTGCCCACGGCGAAGTCCAACGACCCCGCGTCGCTGGAGCGTTTCTTCCGGGAAGCGCGGGCCGTCGCCGCCCTCGACCATCCGAACATCGTCCGCGCCTACGACATCGACCAGGACGTGAACCTCCATTTTCTCGTGATGGAGTATGTAGATGGGGCGAGCTTGCAGGAGATGGTGAAGAAGACGGGGCCGATGGATTATCGGCGGGCGGTCCATTACATGCGGATGTCAGGGCTCGGTTTGCAGCATGCACACGACTTCGCGGGGCTTGTACACCGCGACATCAAACCGGGCAACATTCTGGTCGACCGCTACGGGGCCGTCAAGGTTCTCGACATGGGCCTGGCCCGCTTCTTCCACGATGAAGAAGATATCCTCACGAAGAAGTACGACGAAAACGTGCTCGGCACCGCGGATTATCTGGCGCCCGAGCAGGCGCTCGACAGTCATAGCGTTGATATCCGCGCCGACATCTACAGCCTGGGTGCGACGTTTTATTTTTGTTTGACCGGCCGCACGCCCTTTAGCGAGGGTACGGTAGCGCAGAAGCTGATCTGGCATCAAACGCGGCAGCCGAAGCCGGTGCGTGCCACGCACCCCGACGTGCCGGAAGAGCTGGCGGCGATTCTCGAAAAGATGATGGCCAAGGAGCCGGCGCTGCGCTATCAGACGCCGGCCGATGTGGTCGCCGCTCTGGCCCCTTGGGATCAGACGCCGATTCCGCCGCCGCCGGACGAAGAGATGCCGAAGCTCAGCCCGGCGGCTCTTGGGCTGACGAGCAACGAGGGAGCGCCGCCGAGTCAGGGAAATGGCGGCGCGCTGAGCCAGCCGTCGTCCGGCCGTCGCAACTGGAAAGTGGTGTCCGGGCCGGGTTCGCGGCCGCCGTCAGCGCCGAGCCGACCCGCGTCCGCACCGCCGACGGCGCCGTCGGCGAAGCCTTCCGCGGGCGACACACGTAAATCCACGTCGAAAGCGCCGGCAGCGCCCACACAGCCGGCGGTCGCCGCGACCGTCACCAAGCCCGTTCCGGCCGCCCCGCGCGCGGCGGAGGAAGAAGGCGATCCGTGGGAACATCTCGCCCCCGACACCGAAGACCCCTCCGCCCGCGTGAATACCCCTTCCAATTCACCCAACACACGAAAGAAAGCCCCCAGCGCGTCGCACCGCGCTTTGAAGACCGCGGTAGCCGAGCCGACCTTTGCCGAACGAAAGCGCTACTGGATCGTTGTGGGCAGCGTCGCGGGCGTTGTCTTGCTGGCGCTGGTCGCGCTGTTAATCTATGCGTTTTCCGGCGCTTCGAAGGACGACAAGAAACGCGGCATCATTCACATCCGCAATGCCGACCCCGCAATTACCTTACAAGCGCTAATTGAGGCCCTCGAGCAGGCTGGCCCCGACACGCGCATCGTCGTGGAAAGCAATCTCGAAGGATCGCTCCGGATCGACGCTTCCAGAATTAAACCCGGCGTTACGGTGGAAGCCGACCCAGGCAAGACGATCGTCTGGACCGCCGGCGCAAACCCGGCGTCGCCCCTGATCGAAATCAGCGCTGAGGGATTCGTCTTGCGGGGCTTCACGATCAACGGAAACAACGAGGTCAACGACCTCATCCGCTTGACGGGCCGGATTCCGGGGGCGACATTGAGCAGGCTGCAATTGAAGGGATTCAAGCGTGCCGCCGTCCAGGTGCGCAATTGCCAAGGCGAGAGTGGGCGTCGGGTAACCATAAGCGAACTGGTGACTCCCCCGGACGCCAACGCCGAAACACCCGTCGCCTTCGATATCGACAGCCTTCGACCGGCGCCGAGCAGTTTCCTGGCAATTCGGAACTGCCGCTTCGACGGGACCTACACGCAGCCCTTGCAGTCGGCAACGATCAAGAACGCAACGAAAGTGGAGTTGGACGGGAACACGGGAACCGGCGTAAAGTAGACGGTGCAAATGGACACGGGCCGGGTTCGGCTTGCCAATCACGGCAATCCGAGCCCGGCCCGCAATACTTTCGTACCGTCACTCCGCCGACGTGTGCCCGATCAGCGTCAGCCCCAGGCCGATCGTGCCTTTCTGCCCGTCCGCCACCACCGGCTCCTTCACATTCAGCACCCAGTGGCCCATGCCCTTATCGACGAACTGCGGCGCGTTTGTGGGCTGGTTGTTCGGAAAAAGAAGCATGATTGCGGGGTGACTGCCGCCCGTCGTCTTCGTGCTCTGCTCTTGCAAATCCTTGGCGGAGGCGACAGGACCGGGATCCTTATCGTCGGTCGCCGGCGTCATTAAGCAGAACTCTCGGTACGGCGCCGTGCCCATGTGATCGCCGTCCATCGGCTGAAAACCGAGCCGCAGGGTGAACACGCCCGGCTTGATTTTTTGCTTCCGGTAGTCGGTGCTCGGCTGCGCGAATTGAATCACGGCAAGGAGCGTCGTTTCCGGAATCTCTTGGTAGGTGACGCCGTTCTTGAGCTGCACGGCCGTCGCTTTGACCGGCACTTCCTTGCGGAACCAGACCTGGTACAGGACGCCGCCTTTCGGGTCGAGGAGCTGAATCGAGCGGTCGCTCAGCAGCTTGCCGACGGCGGCGTCCACCTCGGCGGGAGGCGGTGCGGTGACTTCTTTAATCGAGTATTTGTCGTCCGCCGCACGCAAGATGGATGTGAGCATGAGGACGGTCAGCGCGGCGCAGGCAATGCGATGCATGCGTGTACTCTCCGGTGATGGACCCAATGAGTAAGCCGCCGAGCACGCTCGGCGCGGCCGCGGCGTGCGGCCCGCGCCGGGCGAGCCCGGCGGCCCATTGAAAAAGCGGTCTAGCGTTTAGTTCATTTGAAAGGAACCGACGTAGGCGCCGCGGCGGTCCGATTCGCTCCACGTCTCGTTGAGGCCCTTGCCGCTGTAGCCGTGTTCGGACGACATCGCCGGCTTCACGTCGACGCCCTTGGCAAGCGGCGGATAGAACGCCGATTCGTTGCCGCACACCTTGTCGTGCGTGGCGTCGAGGCAGCGGGTTTCGACCTTTGCCTTGCCGGCGGTGAGCTTGGCGCAGCCGTTGCCGTCGCACGGGCAGAGCGTCATGCTCACCGGGGCCGATTCGATGGCGACGATATTGCGGACCAAATCGCCCCCCTGCTTCTGAGCCAGGTGGATGAGCGCCTGCTTCTGCACCGTGTTGGCCTTCTCATCAATGATGAGGATCGCCTTGGATGGCCCGGTCTGCTGGAGGCCGAGCGTATCGCTGGCGACAACCACGGCGACCACGCCGAGGCCATCGAGCTGCACGTTGTCGAGCGTGCCCTTTTCTACTTTCCACGCGAGCACGGCCTGCTTGCCGCCCAAGTTCATCTCGGCGTTCGCGAAGCACGGGCCGGTCCAAACATCGCAGGTGCGCGATTCGAGGTACTGTCCGGTGACGCCCGCGGCGTGGACGGGAGCGGCGACGGCAATCAGAGCGACAATGGCCAGAGTGAGCCAGCGATTCATGAGCGGAAACCTCCTGTGGGAGTGTACATGGCGAGGCGGCGGGTTGATGCAGTCCTAACGGGCCATTGTTGGAGACGCCGGCGACGGAGTCAAGATGTTTAGCAATAAACTCCGGGTGCAAGCCCTGGAAGCAAGGCATCATTTCTGGATGCGCGTCGCCTGCCACTCGAGCCCGAGCGCCGTTTGCATGTCGCGTTTGGCGAGCAACTCCCACGGCGTGCCGGGGTGCTTCTTGGCGAGTTTTTCCAGGATGGTGCGGGATTCTTTCGCCATGTCCCTGCCGGCTTTGTCGCCGTCCAATTTCTCCTTGGAAGCCATCCGCCAGCCGGTGTGCAGGTTGACATCGCGCGGCGGCAGTCCTTTGCGAAGGGAGCCGAGCATTGATTCATATTCGTAGAGGAACGCGATCTGAGCGGCGAGACGCGCGCGGATGTAGTCGTAATCCGCCTGCGCGCGTTTCGACACTTCTTGCTCCTGCTCCTGCGTGCCGGCTTTCTTGAGGTCGATGTAGGCCTCTTCCAATTCGTGAATCTTGAACGCCAGCACCTTCTCCCGCTTGAGGATTTCCGCCCCAAACGCCATCTCGTTCACCGGCGCGAAGACGTAATCGCTCAAATCATCGTCGTTGATCTTGCCGACGACTTCGTGCAACTTCATGCGGGCTTTCTCCGTCGCCTTGCGCAGCGGCTGCTCGGCGTCCGCGACTTTATATTTCTCCATCACCTTCGCCGAGAAGGCGGGGAGCGCGGTGATTTTGAGGCCCGATTCGATCTTCGTCTTCTTGATCGGCGGCACGTCGAGCTCGTTCAAGATGTCGCGAATGAGCGGCAGCGGCGCCGCGCCTCCCTCCGGGTCCGCCGGCTTCTTGATGACGAGCTTGTCGGCAACCGGCTCTTTCGCGTCGTAGGCGGCGCCCTCTTCTGTCTCCTTGCCCACCAGTCGCGGCGTTTGCTCCTTGCCGCGGGCGCCGATCAGCTCTTTGACGCCGGCCTCGACCTTTGGCGCCAGATCGGCGATCGGCAATGATAAGTCCGGCGTCTGAATGACTCCTTTGTTGCCGGTGGCCAGCGTGTCGATCAAGCGGTTGAGGAACAGGCCGCCGTTGGTCACATCGTCCTCGAACTCGTACGAGTCCTGGCCTTTGACGCACGCGGACCAGACCTGCACGCCGTCGGGCGGCTTCTGTAAGGCGGCGTCGAGCTTTTCGCCCATGGGACCGCTGCCGGGACGTTCGAGACCGCGGCCGGGATTGAACCGGCAGACGTCCATAATCAGGACTTTCTGCCGAGCCTTGCACGCCTTCAACTGCTCGTAGAGCCACGACAGCGGAATGAGCGTGTCTTTGTCGCCTAGATCGCCTTCAATGGGGACGAGGTATGGCTCGTTTTCCAATTCGACGGCGTGACCGATGAAGAACAGAAGAATGCGGTCCTGCGGCCGGCTCGTGGTCAAGAAATCGCCGATCGCCTGCTCGATCACTGCCTTGATCGGCGGCCGCGCTACTTCCTGCGGGCCGGAGTCGCTTAATTCCGTGATTTGGCTCGTGGGGATGCGTATACCGCTCGCCAGTTTTTCCCGTAGCGCCTGTCCGTCCTGGCCGCGACCGCCGTAATGGATCGGATTCGCGAAGAGATAATTGCACACGTGAACGATCAGGGCACGCCGTGGGAACGGACCGACCGCGACGGGAAGATCATCACCCGGGTTTGCCCTGGCGGCGCCGTTGCGCGACATCTTGTCTTTGGGATGGTCGCCTCTGCCGTCGCTGTTGCTGCCGTCGTCTTTCGATTTGTCCTGCAAACTGGCGAAAAAGGCTGCGAGCTGCGACTTGTAGAGGACGCCGCCAATGACACCTGCGCCAAGCAAGCAGACGACCGTCATCAAGAGGAGCCACGGCGGCCCGCTGCGCCGCCGTCGCACGGGCTTGTAGTCGAGCGCGACGAAGGGCGTTCCGGAAAGGGAGTCAGAGGTCTTGACCGGCGCCGGTTCGGTTTGGGTGGGGAACGTAGCCGGGGCCGACGCCGCTATAGCGGTCGGCAGCGGCGGCGGCTGAGCAACGGACGTCGCGGGCGGAGTTGCGGCCGGGCGTGGCTTTGCGTGAAGCACCAGACCGCAGTGCCTGCACTTCATCGACTGGTTGACCCAGTTCGCCGGAATGCGCAGCGTCTGTTTACAACCTGGACATTTCGCCTGCACCACCGTCGCCATCGCCGACACCTCGAGTTCCGTCAGCCATTTCTATGACAATTCACTTTAGCGCACGTTCGGAACGGAGGCCAGTGCGGTGAGACAAGCCGATGCAGCGACTAATGATTGAACAGGAACGCGGGGCTATTCAACAACGCCCACGCCAAGTCTTGCGCGCCGAGCAAACGCTTGTCACCCGGTTTGCCGAAGTCATCGACCGCCTGCTGTAGGCGTGCCAAATCGGTGTCGAGGGAGCGATAATATTTGGACAATTCGGCCATCTGCGCCTCGGTCCGCTTCGGCAACTCGACCGACAGAATCTGGGCGATGGCGTCGGGCAAGCCGTTCAAAAGAATCGGACCTTTCGCTGTTGTGGCCGACAAGCGGAACTTGCCGATGTTGTGGTCGCGGCCGGCAAAGGTCTGGTCGAGAACGAACGTCAGCAGAAAATGCGGCTCGACCGCCAGCGGCTTCTTCGTTTCAAAGACGGCGACGTGCGGCCGACCCAATTGCGGCGCGATCGCCCAACCGGTGTCGAGCTTGCCGTCGATCGCATTCTGCACCGGGTATTGCTCTTGAGAGAAATCGGCCTGGGCTTTGTGCAGCTCCACCTTGACCGTTTTGCTCGGCTCCTTGGCCGGCGCCGCCTCGATTCGGAACTCGTTCAAAACAAAGTTGCCGTTTTGCGCACGGCCTGGTCCCTGCGAGGGCAATGCGGGGTCGTTGAGCACTTCCAGACGGAACGCCGTGATTCCGGTGAGCGGCGTGCGGCAGGCGACCGTATACTTGCTCGGCGTCGGGTTCTTGCCGCTCACGACGAGAGAGCCGTCGGGTCGCTTCGTCAACACGGCGCCGCCGATCGCGCGGGCGTCCACCACTTCGAGCGGAGTCCACACCGTCCTGGACCTTTGTTTCTTTTCCCACTCTGCCTGCTTGGACGGAAGCTGCTTTTCGTAAGCGGCGAGCGCGGCGGCGAGCTTGTTGTACTCTTCGACAAGTCGAACGTGCTCCGGCTCGCCGGCCTTCAGAACGCGAAGGCCCGAATCCAGCTCCTCCTTGCTCGGCGGCCGGCACAGCGTCGCCAGAAAGATCTGCTCGACGAGCTTGGCATCGTCCTTCTCGCTCGCCGTCAACTTGGAGAGGCGGTTGTTTGGGTCCTTCAGCGCGTCGGAGATGACAGGGCCGTTCACCAGATTGAGAATCGGCCCAAGCATCATGCCGCCGGAGCGTTCGCACTCGCAGGCGCTTTCGCGCGGCGGTTTGCCGAAGAGGTCCAGGAAGCCGCCCGGCACTGGCACGCTTGAATCGAGGAGTTGGGCGGCACGGGCGCCGGGGGGAAGGCCCGGCAGTTTCGTCACGGAGCCGGCGGCCCGATGGATGGCGTCGTAGAGCACCTCGGCCGGGAGCCGGCGGGCGATGGCGTGCGAGTAGTTGATTTCGTCGTCGCTGTTCCACCGGTTCGTCGTCAGGGAGAGTTGGTACGTTCGCGACTTGCAAATGGTCTTCATCATCTGCTGCGCGTTGAAGCCGCCGGCAATGAACTCTTCCGTGAGCCGGTCGAGCAGCTTCGGATTCGACGGCGGATTGCCAGCCCGAATGTCGTCCACCGGCTCGATGATGCCGACGCCGAGCAAGTAGCTCCACAGGCGGTTAACGTAGCTCTTGGCGAAATACGGATTCTCCCTCGCCGTGATCCATTTCGCGATCTGTTCCCGCCGCGAGGCTTTTTCCGGCAGGGAGATTGCAACCTTGTACGGGAAGGCGGGCGGCGTAATCGCCCCGGTGCGGTCGTGCTTCACGTCGCCATGGTTGGTATCGGCGATATCCTCGACCAGCGGCACGGCCCCTTCGACGGCGCTGCCGCCGATCTTCTGGCCCTTGAACTTCGGGTCTTCCTTCCGCTCGATTTGCGCGAAGTAGGCGGCGAGCTGGTAGTACTGGTCCTGCGTCCAGCGCTCGAACGGGTGGTCGTGGCATTTGTTGCAGTTGAAGCGGATGGCGAGGAAAAGCTGCGTCGTGTTCTCCATCGCCGGACCGGGCTCGCGCAGCACCTTGTAGTACGACGCGGGCGGGTTTTCCACATTAGAGCCCGACGCCGTCAAGATGGTGTAGACGAACTTGTCGTACGGAATGTTGTCGGCGACCGCCTTGCGGATGTATTCGCGCAGGGCCTTCGCCCCTTGGTCGCCGAGAAACTTGCGGTTCACTTGGAGCAGGTCTGCCCACTTGTTTGTCCAGAATTCAACGTAATCGGGGCTGCCGACCAGCTTGTCGATCAGCTCGTCGCGCTTCACTTTCTGCGGCCGTGCATCGGTGAGGAAAGCGCGTATTTGCTCCGGCTCGGGCGGCAAGCCGATCAGATCGAGATAAACGCGGCGGATGAACTCAGTGTCGGTGCAGAGGTCGCTCGGCAATAGTTTCACGCTCTTCTGCTTTTCGTAAACCAGCTCGTCGATGAAGTTGTGGGCGGGCGTGTCGTTCCAGACGTAACCGCTGCGGTCGCCCATGACGATGAGCGTGGTCGCGGTATAAGCGCCTTCGTAGCGGGCCAGCATCGCCGCCTCGCCGCGACGCACCGACGTGACCAGGCCCTGCTTATCGACCGTGGCCACCTCCGTGTTGCTGCTTTCGATGAATGCCTCGGCGGACACGTCGCGTTTCGAGCCGTCGGTGTACGTGGCGATGACCGCCATCTGCTGCTTCATGCCGATGAGCGGCACACCCGGAGCTTTCGGAGCAATGTCGATGTTGGCCACGCGCGACGAATTCAAATCGAGCTTCACGCCGTCGGCAATCCAGGCACGCAAGAGTTGGTAAAACGGCTCCCCCGGCTTTGTCACCATGCCGCCGACGTGCGGCACCACGCCGCCCGGCTTCATCAACATGAGGCTGGCGTCTGGATCGGCACGATTGAAGCGGCGGCCAGCAAGGTCGTCCGTGAGCGCGCGGTGGTCGAGCAGCGGATCGTAACCGCGTAGAGAGAGTTTGAAACCGTTCTTGCCGTTTTGCGCCCCGTGGCACGTGCCGGCGTTGCAGCCCAGCTTGGAGAGCGCCGGCATCACGTCCTTGACGAAGCTGACCTTCACTTTCTCTTTTTGGCCGCTCACTGTCACCGGCACGACGACCGTCTGACCGGCGAGGCCGAAACGCAACTCGCCGTTGCCATCCGCCAGGGGGCGAATGAGACCGCGCGGCGACACTTGCACGCAACCCGCCGAGCCGGCCAGATCGACCATCCGCGTGACATCGATGCGTTCCCCAGATGCGAGTTGACCGGTTAAGACGACCTGTGAATACTCGAACGGGTTCTTGAGCGTCACTGCGGCGGGCTTGGCTTCGATGCGCAGCAGCTTCATCGTCGTCGGCAGCTTTTCCTCTGCCCCGCGCACCGAGCCCATGACGGAAAGAACGGCGCTGACGCATGCAAGCATTCGAGAAGTCTTCATAATTCGTTCCGTGTTCCCGAGATTACGCGGTGGAGAGTTCTACTTCGTCGTCGCCGCGATCGGCTTGCCGGGCACGACGGCGAATTCCTTGCTGAGCTTTCCCGTCAACGGGTCGTGCAGGCGCACCATGCCATCGAAGCCGGCGGAAGCGAGCTGTTTTCCGTCGGGACGGTAGGCGAGCGTGTAGACCGGGCCGTTCACGTTTTCCATCGTCGCGACGAGGCGGCCGTCGAGTCGGGCTTCGAGCATAAGCGGCAGCGTTGCGAACCCGCGGCTCGAGTACGTCAGCAAGCTCGCCGTAGCGAGATTTTTTTCGCCTGGCTTCGTGGCGGCGCGATAGACACGGACCTCGCCAACGCCGTCGAGGCTGCTGCCGACGGCGATGAGGCTCCCGTCGATACTATACTTCGCCGCGTAGATGCGGCCGGGCAACGGCGCGAAGCTCTTGATTAAGTTGAAGTCGTCGCCGATGACACGCTTCTTGTTGCGGTGCATCTGGAAAATCTTCGGCGTGCCGTCGGCCCCCGCGCAAAGGAGTTCATCCTTCTTCGGATTCCTGTCCACGGCCATCAAACCGCCTTTGAGAGCCCCCGGCGTGATGCTGGTAATGTTGTCGATGAACCGTTGCGTGGCGACTTCCACAAGCCGCATCGCCCGATCGCGGCTTACCGATACGAGGTACGAGCCGTCCACCGACCAGACCGTGTCGAGCACCCAATCGTTGGCGGCGCCTTGATAGAGAACTTGCTGGCCGGTCGCGATGTCGATGGCCCGCAACGTGTTGTCGGCGCAACCGAAGGCGACGCGCGTGGCATCGGGTGACCAGCTTACGCCGTAGACGGTGTCGAAGGTCACCGGATGCGAGAGTTTCAGTTTTTTCTTGGCGACGTCCCAAATTTGCACCTCGCCGAAGCGGCCCGGGTCGCCGCCGGAGGCGGCGAGCAGTTTGCCGTCCGGCGAGAACGCGAGCGACTGAATGCGCTCCGAAATGCCAATGAGACGGCCCGCAAGACCGGAGCCGTCGGCATGGTGCAGCAAAATCTCGTGATAGCCGGCCACGGCGAGCAGCTTGCCGTCCGGCGCGTAGGCGATCGAGGTAATTACCGGCGGCAGCACGTAGGTCGGCGGATGTTCCTGGTCAATGACCTGCCGCGAAGTAGACGGCGTGTCGTCTGTCGCGCCCTGAGCGATCCACTTCTTGATGAGTGTGACCTCGCGCTGGGGCAGTGGCTCCTTGTTCTTCGGCATGGCGGGCTTCTTGCCGGCCTTGGGGACGATCTGCTCGATAAGATTGCTGGCGTCCACCTTGCCCGCGACAATGGCTGCCTTCCCACTTTCACCGGCCAGCAACAGCCCGGCGTGCGCCGTCATCACGAAATCGCCTTGCGCCTTAGCCGGCTGATGGCAGCCCTGACAGTGCTGTTGGAAAACGGGGCGTACGTCGCGGTAGTAGCTGACGACATCCGGAATCGGCGCCTCTTTCCCGGGTTCAGCGGCGCGGACGGCGACGGATAGCAATAGCAGCGAAAACAAAGCAAAGACGCGAACCGGCGTCATCGGCTGCACCTCTCAGGCGGGAAGAGAACGGGTCGTACTTCGGTGGCAGGATCGGCTTGGATCGTATTGCTCCGCGCCGACGGTCGGGCAGCGTTAGGGGGACAAACCTGATCATCGCAAAAGGGCGGGGGGTCTGCAAGGATGAATCTATTGTTTTCGGCGGCGTCGGGCTTTGAAGCCTGGACTTTCCATATTTCTCACTCGGCGAGCTCTTTTTTTGACAACGCTCCAAACTGACCTATGTTTCCAGCACGGAGCCCAACAAACCGGCGCAGCGCCGGACCTCCCGCCTAGGACCCCCTTTTTTCCAGGAGTCTCGCCATGACGTCCCGTCTCGCTCGCTCGATCCGTCGTTTCCTTACCGCCGAAGACGGCCCCACCGCGGTGGAATATGCCGTTATGCTGGCGCTCATTATCGTGGTCTGCATCGTCGCCATCACGACGCTCGGCTCGAACGCCAACAGCACGTTCCTCAACGTTGGCAACGCCGTTGGCAGCACCGCTTCCTAAGACACTTACCGTCGCCCGAACACGGCTGGTCCGTCCGCATCGTCCGCCGGTGCTAAACCGACGCGCGGGGCGTGCGGGCCAGCCGTGTGTCTTTCCGGCTGCCGCACACACGGCGCCGCTCCCTGTCGCCACGGCCGCTGCCGTTGACTCGCATCCGATCGCGACCTAGAGTTTTAACGCGTGCGGCAGCGCTCTCGTGCGCCGCCGCCTTGCCCCGGATGACGGAAGCGGATTTCCACCATGACTACCCTGCTGCCCCCTCGTGAAGCCGTCGTAATCGCCAAGTCGCCGCGCTCGGAACGGCGGCTAACCACACGCCATCATTCCAATCAGGCTTCGCTCGTCCGCCGCAGCGACACCGGCAACGCACCGGCGCGGGCCGCGCGCGTCTGCGATCTGTCCAGCGAAGGCATCGGCTTCGTGTGCGCGATGCCGTACCCGCTTGGGACACCGGTGTTGGTCGCCCCCGTCGGCGGCGGCGGGTCGGCGAAACTCGACGCGGTCGTGGTTCGCTGCGAACCCACGGCCGGCGGCTGGCTCCACGGTTGCAAACTGACGGGACGCCTGGACAAGGACCAGTTAGGCGACTGGTTGGTCGCGAGCACCGTGTAGACCGCTTACGCCCTCAGCACAGAATTCGCGCGAAAACAAAACAAGCCGCGACGCTCCCCTGGGAAAGCGTCGCGGCTTGTTCTTTTCAATAGCGGGGGCCGGGTTCGAACCGGCGACCCGCGGCTTATGAAGCCGCTGCTCTAACCACTGAGCTACCCCGCCAGCGTGAGTTTCACGGAATCATAGCGACCGTGCGGTCTGCTTGGCAAGAGGCGGCACATGTCGTCGCCGCTTCCCTTTACTGCCGTGTCGGCGCCCCTTGCTCCCTTGTCTGCGGCGTCCAAGCGAAGCGATACGCCGCGCCCAGTTGCATCCGTGTCAGCGAAACAATTTCCTGCGTATGGCCTTGGAAGTGAGCCACACTGTCGAAAATCGCGGAGAGGACCGTTTCGTCAAAGCCCTGAATGCGCCGCGGTTCCAAAAGTTGCGCGGACGCTATACCGGATAGCACGCGATCTGCCTCATTTACGGTGCTGCTCAAGAGTTTCAGCAAGTCTTCGCGCGGCAGCGGACCGCGCTCGGCAAATTCCTGCGGCCGGTTGCGGGACTGGTGTGTTCCCGTGACGCCGTTGATGATCCACTGGCGGACGTTGCCGCAAAGATGGAGCAGCAAATTCGCAACGCTGTTCATCGAGTCAAGCGGCCTCCACCAGATTTGGGCGTCGTTCAGCTGATTCAGGCAATGCACAATTCGGTCCTGGCATGCCGTTATTTTGCGTCTCGCCTGGTCGATGTACGCTCGTCCGACGGCGTCGGCCGATGGATTACTCATGGTTTCCTCACTCCGTGATTGCGGCTGTCAGGCGCGAGACACCGCCGCCCTGACTTGGGTTCGCGGCTTTTCGCTTGCGGCCGTTCTGTCCCCCGCTATGCTAGGCGGCGGCGCGGAACTTTCACCGACGGGAGATACCCACAATGAAGAAGACCTTGTTGCTCATCGCGGTGGTGTTCGGCCTTGCGGCCGATGAACCGAAAAAGGCGGACAAGAAAGACGCCTCCGAGTTGGACGGCACATGGGTCGTCGTCAAGATGGAGCGCGGCGGCCAGGAGAACGAGGATTCCAAGGGGGACGAGCTGACGATCGCCGGCAATCAGTTCAAGGTGAAACGGAAAAATGGCGACATGAAGGGCGCCGTCAAGTTGAATGCAAAAGCCACTCCCAAAGCAATTGATCTGATTCTTACGGACGGCCCGCAACAAGGGACGGCGCTTGGAATCTACAAGCTCGACAAGGAGCGGCTCATGGTGTGCCTGAATCAGCCCGACGCTACCGACCGGCCGACGGAGTTTGCGAGCAAGGTGGACTCGCAGTATATGCTCGTGACCTTGGAGAAGCAGAAAAAGCGGTGAGCGCCGCTTCGGGCGGCGGATGGCCGGCGGCCCTACCGCCGCAAATTCTTCTCCTGAATCCATTTCTCAAACGCCGCCCGTTGACGGATTGTCGCCCCGTCGAGCAGCGCGTCCAAAATGGCGTTGATCTCCTCACGCAGGAGCGGTCCCTGCGGGCTGGCGACGGCATGCTCGATGGCGGGTTGTAGTTTGCTCATCGCATCCTGATCGGGCTGCGCGGCGTACTTCGTCAGGTAGTCGGTGATTTCCGCCTTGCGGCCGGCCAATTCCAAGGCGGCGGCCGACGTTTTCACATCTTTCATGGCCTGCCCCAAACCGGCGGCGGCCTTGCGCAATTGCGGCGCCGCTTCGCGCGCCGACGCTTCGTCTTTGACGCCCTCCAAGGGCACGACGACCTGCCGCCCATTCTGCGTCATTCGCTCGTGAGCCTCTTGAAACGCAGCCGGACCGCTTGTCGCGGCCTCGCCCGCGGGCGCCGCGCCCACTGCCGGCGAGGCGTTTTTCTTGCAACTTGTCGCCGCCATCAGGCAAAAAACGAGAAAGACCAGCGGACAAACGCGCTTCATCGGACTTCTCCTCCTTTCCGGTGCGGCCTTCATGGTCCACGGACAATACTGGGCTGTCAACCGCGGCGGTTGATTTTGCAAGAGTGTCCGAGAAGTAATTGATTGACGCCCCTTGCGCCGAAGGAGTATATTGTTGTCAAGACGCCACCTACCCGTTCCGTGACACCATCGCGGGCGACGCAACCAACCCCCAAGGCGTTCGCCCACCGTCAATCTCGCCACGACCGCTTCCTTCAAGAGAGGTATCCACCATGCTCGTGATTCCCGGAGGGGCCGCCAAGGACACCTGCGATGGTTACACGCGACGCGACCTGCTGCGCGTCGGCAGCTCGGCGGCGCTCGGTTTGACGCTGGGCAGCCTGTTTCGCCTGCAAGCCCACGCGGGCGAGGAAGCGGCGGCCAACGCCGGTCCTGGCTTCGGCAAGGCGAAGAGCGTCATTCTGCTCTACCTCCAGGGCGGGCCGAGTCACCTCGACCTTTGGGATCCCAAGGACAACGTCCCCGATAACGTCCGAAGCGTTTTCAAAGCCATCGACACGAAGCTGCCGGGCGTCAAGTTCACCGAGGTTCTGCCGAAGTTCGCGCGGGTCAACGACAAGGTGACACTCATTCGCTCGATGAGCTACACGCCGGTGGGTCTGTTCAATCACACGGCGGCGATCTATCAGTTGCTCACCGGCTACACGACGGACAAGGTCAGCCCGTCCGGCCAGTTGGAGCCGCCGACGCCGAAAGATTTTCCCAACGTCGGCAGCCAAATCGTTCGTTTGAAGCCGCCGACGGTCCCAATGCTGCCGTTCGTCATGATGCCGCGGCCGTTGCAGGAATCGAACGTCGTCAACAAGGGCGGCACCGCCGGTTTCCTCGGCCGGGCGTACGACCCCTACTATCTCTTCCCGCCCGGCGACGACATGGACATGACGAAGATGGAGCGGATCACGGTCGACGACCTCCAACTCCGGCATGAAGTATCGTCGGTCCGTCTCGAACGCCGCGCCAACTTGCGCGACACGATCGCCCACGGTATGAAGGACATCGAGAAAGCGACCAAGAAGTATGACCTCGACGAGTACTACAGCAAGGCGCTCGGCTTGGTCCTTTCCGGCCGGGCGCGAAACGCCTTCGATCTGTCGAGGGAACCGTCGGCCTTGCGGGAGCGCTATGGCCGGAACACCTTTGGCCAATGCTGCCTCCTCGCCCGCCGACTTGTGGAAGCGGGGACGCGCTTCGTGGAAGTCAACTGGCCGAAAGTCGCCAATTCGGACAATCATTCGTGGGACACCCACACCGGCTTATCGAAGCGACTAAAGGACCAGGCCGGGCCGATGTTCGACGGCGGCTTGTCCGCGCTGATTTCCGATCTCGACGAACGCGGCCTTCTGAGCGAAACGCTCGTGGTCGCGATCGGCGAATTCGGCCGCAGCCCGCAGCGCGGCGTGAGCACGTCGGGCAACGACAACAATGACGACGGCCGCGACCACTGGCCGTACTGCTACACCGCTTGCCTGGCGGGGGCTGGCATCAAGCGCGGCTTCGTTTTCGGCAAGTCCGACAAGACCGCCTCGGCGCCGCTCGAGAATCCGGTCCATCCGAAGGAAGTGCTGGCGACGATCTACCACAGCGTCGGCATCAATCCGGGGACGATCGTGTACAACCACCTGAATCAGCCGCGCGAGCTGGTGCAGGCGGAGATCATTCCGGGCATCTTGAGTTAAGAAGCCCCGCGCGGTCCATTTGCCGAATTCCGATGAACGGGCCACTCTCAAAGGGGTGGCCCGTTCTCGTTGGCAGATGAGATCGTCTCGCCCCTTTGAGCTGACACTGCCGTTTGACGACGAGCGTACCCGGCGAACTTCGCACGGCGTGGCGGCGTCCAGGTCGGACTCGCGTCTTGAATTGAGACGACGCCTGGCGACCGAGCAGGGCACAAGATAAACACCCATAACCACCGTTAACCACCGCCAAATCGATTTTCGTTTTTCGGCTCCATTCGCGTAAAGGAAACGGCGCCAAAACCTTACCGCAGAAACGCTCCACGCGGTCCGGAAGCATCCCAACTTAAGACACTTAAGTACATTGATGCCAGTGCTTTGTAGCTCAGAAACCGAAAAAAGACGCCAGCTGCTAGATGCGTTGCGACGGCGCGGCGTCCCCTGCTGGGAAACGCGGAACGGGAGTCGCCAGCGGGTCCCCATGGTGCGTTGCGGTTGGGTGATTCAGAACGCAGTACAACTCATATTCAAGTGTACACTCTTCCGGCGGAAATGCAAGAGCGAACAGCGTTGAGTTGGTCCGCGCGGACCGGGGAAAATAATGACGCCCCGCTTGCCGCTTTTAGCGCCGCGTCAGGCCCCAAGCCCGAACGTTCTGGAAGCCCTGTTGCGTTCGCGCGTCGCTCCGGGGCAGGTGCTGCGTTCGCGCGACGAGCCGGAACCGGGAGCGATGAACGATCGCATAGTTCAGCTCCCCGTAAGCAAGGGTACAGTCTGGGAATCGCATGAAATGCGGTGTTTCCCTTGGTTTTCTGGGAGTCTCGATGGTTCCCCTACTTACGGGGAACTGTACTTAGGGCGTTCGGAGTCAACGAGCCGGAAGCCTGAAAAACAGCGCGGTTTCTTCGATGTTCCCGAACACTCCCAGCCCGGTTCACCGGGCTTGCCCGCGCAGCGGTCTAGGCCCGCCGTTGACGGCGGGTACGCGACGCGCCGTGAAAACTGCACCATCCCCGTTCACGGGGATTCTCGCGGTTCCGGCGTTGACGTCCGTCCGCGCTCAAGCATCCACCGCGCGAAGGCCCGTAAACGGGCCTGGGGCGGGCTTCGTTCGTACCGTCGCACGCCGCCGTCCAACGGCGGGCCTTAACCGCGTTCGCGGACAAACCCCGTGAACGGGGTTGGGGGTCGTGTTGTTCACCGTTCGATTCTTGCATCATCCGAAAAGATGAGCCGCGCCGCCACGCGAAGGTCGTTCGGAAATAATGAGCCGGAAGCCTGAAAAACAGCGCATTCTCTTCATTGTTTCCGAACGCTCTTATGATTGCTCCGTCATCCGCACGCCATTTGCAGGTGCCGCACCGTTTCCGGCGAATAGCCGGCGTAGTGGTTGTTGACGAACGTCAACACCGGCACGCGCGCACTCAGCTGCCCGATCGCCTTGGCGTCCGTTTCGATCTGCTCCGAACGATCGAGCACAATATGGTCGAGTGTCTTGGTGCGGGCGTCCACCTCGGCCCGGTCGCCGAGCAAGCGGACATACGCGAACGACGCCGTCACCGGGTCGCACTTTTCGAGCACGCTGAGCGGCGACGGCATCCACGCCTGGTCGATCAGCGCCAGCGCCGCTTGATGATGCCGGAGGCACGCCAGCAGCTCCTCGGTCAGCCACGTCTTGTTGCGAATCTCGACCGCCAGCGGCACGTCCGGCGGCCAGCCCGCCAGGAACGGATCGAGTCGCTCCAGAAACGCTCCCAGACGCGCGAAGACCTTCCGATTGAAATACCCGAATTGCAGCAGGCAGCAGTTCAGCTTGTCGCCGAGCACGCGCGCCGCCGTCAGAAAAGCGTCCAATTCGGCGCCGCAATTCACCAGCAGCTTTTCATGCGTAATGACCTGCGGCACTTTCAGGCTGAACCCGAAACCCGCCGGCGTCTTGTCGCGCCAGCTTGCCACCGTCTGCACCTTCGGCGTGCCGTAAAACGTGCTATCCACCTCGACGACCGGATAGCGCGTCGCATAATACGCCAGCCACTCTGCGGCTGGGAGTTCTTTCGGATAGAAAACGCCCGTCCAGTCCTTGTACGACCAACCACAGGTGCCGATGCGAATGGGGTGCATGAGGGAAGAACCTTGAGCACGAGTCAATTATACGGCACCGCGGCGGGCCGTTCCCTACCCGCGAGCGAACAGAGCGTCGGCCCCTCGCCGATACCGGGGAGGAACGCCGACGGCAGTTCGAGAAAAAAGCGCGGAAGGCCGGCGAGCTGCTTCGGAAGATGCTGGAAGCCGAGCGTGCGGCGACGGGGAAGGGAATCGGGTGAATCAGGATTGGCGCACGTACGCAATCGCACGCCTTACCAGTTCGCCATCACCTCTCGCACGACCGTAGAGCGCATTTCGTCTTCCCGATTCCAACTTGGCTAAAGCCGCAATAATCTCCGCTCTCTCAAGGTCAGTGGACGCGCCACCGTAGCTTTGTTCGATCAATTCAAGGTCAGCGCTATCGCCGTGTCGCCCCAGTAGCGCGACTGCGAATGTTCTCAACCACGGGTCTTTGTTTCGGTTAGATGCCCACTCTCGACACAGCGCCAGCAGTCGGGACGTAGCTTTCTTGCGCTCAAAAAACCACCGCGCAATCAAGTACTGCGCTTTCTTAGATTTTCTTTGCTCACATGACGAGCCGGATCACGCGGTGCCAGAGGCTCTGGATTTTCCGCGGCACCGCGGCACGTGCCGCACCAGCTTGAAATTCTTCTTCCAGACAGTGGCGGCGCAAGGCGT
>JBGQKZ010000026.1:0-65175 GCA_041499805.1 Gemmataceae bacterium | reverse complement strand
TAACGCCTTGCGCCGCCACTGTCTGGAAGAAGAATTTCAAGCTGGTGCGGCACGTGCCGCGGTGCCGCGGAAAATCCAGAGCCTCTGGCACCGCGTGATCCGGCTCGTCATGTGAGCAAAGAAAATCTAAGAAAGCGCAGGTAGGAACAATGTGCGAGTCAATTTCGCTCTTTGCTTTCTCGGCAAAGAGGAACATGTTTTCGATATCGTCGCTCTTTTTCGCGGCAATTTCAGCTCGTTCTTTAATTTGGGCAATAAGAGATTCGCTTTCGGTGCGTGCGGAAACTACTTCAATCTCCGACTTACCGCGCGTAGTTTTTCCACCATCGTCCTGGGGCGTTACAGCGACCGGATTGGACTCCTGGTCCTTGTCCATGAACGAGGACTCCGATACGTCGTTAAGCAGAACTTGAGGTACTGATACGGTGTACATTGTAGGGGTGGCGTCCAGAACCGCCATGACGGACTACAACGTAGGAGCGGGCGGCCGGTGAAGTTTACCGATGTGCTTTACGCGATTTCAGACGCGGAGAATTGCTCGCTCAGCGGGTCACGCGTTGGAGGGCTGTTGGGGCATCCGTCGGAGCCGTAGCGAGACCTGTACTCCGATCGCCCCGATCAGCACGATCCGTTTCCGCGGCTTCCCGTGCGTCGTGACCGTCGGCGCGTCGCCGGTCTCGTCCCTGTCGTCGGCGTTTGCTGCTGCCCCCTGGGGCAGCGACGCCGGCGTCTCGTCGCACGGTAGCGGGAAAGTAGCGGGAAAAGCTCCGGCATCTGCCGTCAGGATAACGTACGCTTGGGCTTCGGCTTGACCGGGGATGAAACCGCCTTCCAGACCTTCTTTGTACTACGTTGCTGAGATGACAGTTCCAGAATCACCTTCTCGTAACCCCACGCGGGGTCGATCGCGGGGACGCCAATGCGCGCCATCCGGTCACGGAGCTTGTATTCGTCTTCTGGCAGAATCACGCAGACCAGCTCGCCGTACTCGAACGTCACGTCACCGATCACCCGCCATTCGCGCTCCCACGCGAAGTCATGCCCGTCATGCATGACGTTGACCAGCGGGAGGAGCGGCCAGGTACGTCCCGTAAAGTTATTCTTCACCCCAATCTCGTAAACGCACTCCATCGCGTCGCGCGACTTGTTCGGGCCGTAATCGTTGATGTAGATGGCTGGCTGAGCACCTTTCTGGTAGAGGAAGTCCCGCTCGAACACCAACCCGTAAGGTTCGAGGTTGATTTTGCGGAACCCGACATCAAGCAACCGGCCGATTTGGTCGAGGGGTGTTTCGGTGAAGCAGGTCACCCGGAACAGCCGCTGCCTCTTTTCCGGCAGCCCGCGGATGCGATCGCCGTGGAGGCAGTGAACGCCGAGTGCATAAATCCTCTTCACGTCGAGCATGTTGACGAAGTTGTCGTGGGCGGACTTACCTCCCGCTTCCTCCGTCCTATCGCTGCGGTCATCGCGCGTGAGGTGGACCATAAACATGGACACATCGCCCCGTTTCTCCATTGAGATCTCAGCCCGCCGGTTCATAAGTAGTCCCTCGGCGACCTGCGCACGGCCACTTCGATGCCCTTCGCCTCGCTTGCTCACGGATTGACAATGACTTCACCGCTTGGACCGCGGAAGAGCACATCCATGCGGTTGAGCACATCCCGGCCCAGGATTCGTTCTTGACCCGCGAAGTCTGCTTGAAGTTGGCAGGGATACTGCTGGCTGTCCAGCCACACCCAGGCCCGGAAGCCAAGGGTCGCCGCTCCGGCGCCCCCGACCCCACTCATCACGCCGGAGACGCCCACGGCGGGATCGAGCTGCAGTCGCTGGCAGTCGGACCACGGCAAGACGCTGACGTCGGCGCCGGTGTCAGGGATGACCCGATCCAAAAGCAATCCCGCCGCGCCGCTCACGGAGCGAAACTCGGCGCTGACCAGGGGTAACGCCTGACCGGGGTAGCTTGGGTCGTATGCGAAAGCGGCGCGGCGGATGCGATACGGTTGGTCTTCGCGCCCGACGCAGCTCACGAACGGATGGCGCTCCACCACGCCAGGTGTGTGGAGTACTTCGAGCGAGGTCTTGCAGGCGGCGATGACAGCGCCATCGGCGAAGGCGATCCACTGCCCTTGGTATTGACCGAGCAGTTGGTCGCGGACGGCCCAGTACGCCGCCTCGTTCTTGCGCCACGCCGGATCGATTTTTCGAGCGATCTCCGGGGGTAGTGCGTCGGCTAGGCTTTTCACCACTCACCTCGCGAGCATTTGTAGGGCGATCGCGATTGTACAGCCATGCGGTCCAACAGGCGATTGGTCACAGGCGAAGGCCGCAGCTAGGCAACCACCCCACCCGATCACTTGACCACCGGATCAGAGTCAAAGTCTAAGCTGACGCAAATTGAAGCGCCTCTCTCAACAGCCCGTACAATGCCCCCGCCGCCTCTTCCGCATGCCGCAACCGCAAATACGCGCTGCTCCCGTCCACCACGCGCAACCGCCCGTTCAGGCGTGCCGCAAGGCGTTGAATCCGCCGCGAACTGCGGTAGCCGAACACGACATCGGTCGGCCCCACCGTTCCCGCCTGCGGTTTTTCGAGATGGACCGAGGCGATCTGCCAGCGCGTCGCCAGCAGCCGCAGCTCGGCCAGGCGCAGCAGCCATTCCACCGCTTCCGGCAGCGGGCCGAAGCGGTCGCGCAGCTCGTTGCGGAACTCGTCCAAGCGTTCCTGGCGGCGAATGCGCGCCAGCCGGCGATAGACTTCGATGCGCAACCGCTGCCCCGTGACGTAATCGCGCGGCAAGTATGCCGGCCACGGCAAATCAATCGTCACCTCCAGCGGCGCCTTGAGCGGCAAGTTCTTGTATTGCCGCACCGCGTTCTCCAGCAGTTGGCAGTACATCTCATAGCCGACCGCCGCGATGTGTCCGCTCTGCTGCGTGCCGAGGATGTTGCCGGCGCCGCGAATCTCCAAATCGCGCAGAGCAATCTTGAACCCGGCGCCCAGCTCCGTGAACTCTTCAATCGCCTTCAAGCGCCGGGCCGCCTGCGGCGTGACGCCGCCCTCTTTATCGAGCAGCAAATACGCATACGCCCGATGCTTGTACCGTCCCACGCGGCCCCGGAGCTGGTGCATGTCGGCGAGGCCGTAATTGTCCGCCTGATTGATAAAAATCGTGTTCGCATTCGGAATGTCGAGGCCGCTCTCGATGATCGTCGTCGCGACCAGAATGTCGGCTTCGTGCCGGACGAAACGCAGCATCGCCTGTTCGAGCTGGTGTTCCGGCATCTGGCCGTGTGCGATGGCGATGCGCGCCTCCGGCACGATGTGCTGAATCTTGTCGGCGATCTCCTGGATGTTGTACACGCGATTGTGGACAAAGAAGACCTGCCCCTCGCGGTTCAACTCCCGCAAGATCGCGTGCCGGATCAGTTGCGGGTCGAAGCGGGCGATGCGCGTCTCGATGGCGAGGCGATCGACCGGCGGCGTTTCCAGGTTCGAGATGTCGCGGATGCCGAGCAGCGACAGGTGCAGCGTCCGCGGGATCGGAGTGGCGGTCATTGTCAGAACGTCCACGGTCTGCCGCAGTTTCTTCAAGCGCTCTTTGTGCTCGACGCCGAAGCGCTGCTCCTCGTCGATGACCACCAGGCCGAGATCCTTGAACTGCACGTCGGCGGAAACGAGCCGGTGCGTGCCGACGACGATGTCCACGCTGCCTTCGGCCAGCCGTTCGACAATGCGTTTCTGCTCGCCGGCGGTGCGAAAGCGGCTCAAGCTCTCGACCACGAACGGGTATTCGGCCACGCGCTGGCTGAAGGTGCGAAAGTGTTGCTCGGCGAGCACGGTGGTGGGCACGAGGACCGCCACTTGTCGGCCATTGTCGATCGCCTTGAATGCGGCCCGGATCGCGAGTTCCGTTTTGCCGTAGCCGACGTCGCCGCAGATCAGCCGATCCATCGGCCGCGTGCGCTGCATGTCGCGTTTGATCTCGGAGAGCGACGTGAGTTGGTCGGGAGTCTCTTCGTAAGGAAATGCAGCTTCAAATTCCGCTTGCCATTCGGTGTCCGCCGGATACGCGATGCCGGGCTGGGCTTCCCGCAACGCTTGTAATTCAACCATCTCGCACGCGAGATCGAGGACGGCGGACTGCACTTTTTCTTTCTTCTTCGCCCAACTCGTGCCGCCGAATCTCGAGAGTTCCGGCTCGGCCTTCGAGCCGCCGACGTACTTCTGCACCAGGTCGATCTTGGACGCCGGCACGAAGACGCGGACGCCGTCGCGAAATTCGAGAATCAGGTGCTCTTCGTAATGCCCCTTCTTGTCGAGCACCTGCATGCCGCGATAGCGCGCGATGCCGTGGCTGACGTGAACGACGAGATCGCCTTCCGCGAGATCGAGAAAACTGTCGATGGCCCGCGTTTCGACACGGCGGCGCGGCAGAATCTGCCGCGCGTCTTCGCGGTGAAACAACTCGTGATTGCCTAACACCGCGATGCCGGCATCCACCATGCGGAAGCCGGACCTTAAGCGTCCGACAACGAGGCGCAGACGATCCGACTGCGCGAGCTGCCCGGCCGCGAGCACTTCGCCCAGACGTTTGCACTCGGCTTCGTTCTGACAGGCGATCAGCACGCGGTCGGTGACGGCGATCCGATCCAGCTCGTCGCGCAGTTTGCCCACTTCGCCGCTGAAACGCTCGACCGATTCGACGCGCAGGTGGCAGGTCGCCTCAACCGACGCCGTCGGCAAGGAGGAGATTTTCACGTTGGGAAAGCGCAGTAACCGCTGGAAAACGCCTTCAACCGAGAACAGACCGGGAACCGCGCCGGCGCGCTCGCGGTAGTGCTTGCCCTGTTCGGTGAGATCGTCGGGCTCGATCATCGCCGTCCAGACGTCGGGCGGGAGATAATCCGCGAGATGACCGGTGTGCGGAATATACGACGCGGCGTGGCCGTTGCTCTCGCCTTGTGGGCCGCCGTTGACCGACATCAGTTCCACGGTCTGTTGATTGCCGAGACTGCGCTGCGTCTGCGGCGAGAAATGACGGACCGAGTCGATCTCGTCGCCGAAGAATTCGAGCCGATACGGCGCCTCGGCGTCGGGCGAATAGACGTCGAAGATGCCGCCGCGCCGGCCAAACTCGCCGGGCAGCTCGACGACCTCGACGCGCTTATAGCCGTGGTCAAGCAGCCAGCCGCTCAGCTCGTCGAGATCAACCTGTTCGCCGACTTTCAAAATCCGGCGTGACTGGATGAGCTGGTTGCGGTCCGGCACCGGCTGGACAAGGGCCTGCATGGTCGTTACGACGTACCGCGGCGGCGAGCCCCTTTCGAGTTGCTTCAGAATTCGCAGCCGCTGGCCGAGCACTTCGTCGGCAACGCTCGCGGCGCCGGGCAAGTTCTCCCACGCCGGAAAAACAATCGGACGAATGCCGGCGAAGCTGTGCAGATCGTCCACCCACGCATCGACGTCGCCGGGATGCGCGAGCACAACGACCAGGGTTTTCGGCGCCTGAATGCCGAGCGCCGCGACGGCGAGCGCTCCGGAAGAACCCCAGGCGCCGTCGATGGTCGCGCCGTGCCCGTTCTTCAGCGCGGCGACCACGGGATGGAATCCCTCCGCCGTCTGAATCAGACGCGTCAGGTCCTTCAAGTGCTCAACAGCGAACGGCGCCGCAACGGCAATCGGCATGAATCCCTCCCCGCTGCACATTCTAACAACCCGTCGATTTCCCACAATTCCGCCCAGTGCATCCGTAAGACATTCCCGGCAGACCGGTTACGGAGAGACCGAACATGGACAGTTTGTTGCGCGGGCAAACGCGACGAGGGAATGAGGAATGAGAAGTTACGTCGAATAAAAGATAAAACGGAAATACGTCATCCCTTGTTTTGTTCGACGGCGCGAGGTTTTTCCTAAGACGGTATTTCGGCCGTAGTTGCGGAAATCGCATGCGCAGTCAGGTTCCCACAAAGAGTGCCACAAAGTGTCGTTATTCCAAACCGAATTTTTGCAAGAATCCTTTTGCCGGCGGGGCAAAACCCAGGTAGGCTAACGGCCGGCCGCGGATTCCGCAATCATCACCCGCCCGAGGAGTGGCTCCCATGCAAAAAGGCAACCTGTCACGTCGAGGATTCTTGCAGCGCTCGGCCGTTGCGTTGTCGGTGGCCGGCTTGCCGGCCTGGTTCGCGCGCGAACTTATCGCCTCGGAAGAGGAAAAGAAGGGGGAGAAAAAACAGCTTGCCGCCAACGACCGCGTCGTTTTCGGGGTGGTCGGCATCGGCAGCCCACAGAGCCGCAGCCGTGCGGTCGTGCAGGATTTCCTGAGTCAACATCGCGGCATCGAGATCGCCGCCGTCTGCGATGTCGATGGCCGACACCGCGACCGCGCCCAAAAGGAGATGAAAGCCAAGGGGTTCAGCGATTGCGGGGCATTCAAGGACTTCCGCGAGCTGCTCGATCGTAAAGACATCAACGCCGTCATCATCGCCACCCCGGATCATTGGCATACGCTCGTCGCACTTGAAGCGATGCGGAAGGGGAAGGACGTTTATTGCGAAAAGCCGCTTACGCTTACGATCGACGAAGGCAAAGCGCTTGTAAAAGTGGCCCGCCAAACCGAGCGCGTTTTCCAGGTCGGCAGCCAGCAGCGGTCCGACGCGCGTTTCCGTTTGGCGTGCGAGTTGGTCCGCAACGGCCGCATCGGCAAGGTGGTGCGCGTCGAGACCCGCATCGGCGACAACCCGCAATCCCCGCCGATCCCGAAAGCCGATGCCCCGAAAGAACTCGATTGGGACTTCTGGCTCGGCCCGACGCCCGTGGTCGATTACATGGAACTAAAGCAAGGCAACAACACATTCACCCGTTGCCACTACGAATTCCGTTGGTGGTACGACTACTCCGGCGGCAAGATGACCGACTGGGGCGCGCACCACAACGACATCGCCCAGTGGGGCCTGGGCATGGACGGCAGCGGACCGATCGCCGTCGAAGCGGAAGGCGACGCGCCGCCGAAGGAGAACAACCGCTACAACTGCCATCCGCATTTCAAGGTGACGTACACCTATGCGAACGGCGCCAAGCTGATTTGTGCCGATAACCGATTGCCGGGAGCGATCGACCCAAAGGCAACGCCGCTCAAATCCGCGGACGGCAAGCCAATCAGAGGTCGGGACGGGAAAGACCGCATGGAAGGGCATGGCAACGGCGTCTTGTTCGTGGGCGCAGACAACCAGTGGATCTTCGTCAATCGCGGCATCATCACCGCCAGCGATCCGAAATTGATCGAGGAGCCGCTGTCGAGCAACGCGACTCGGCTTTATCTGTCGAACCATCACCAGGGCAACTTCCTCGATTGCCTCCAGTCACGCAAACGGCCCATTTGCGATGTGGAAATCGGCCATCGCTCGGTGACGGTGTGCCACATGGGCACGATCGCGCTCCGGAGCGGCATGAAGCTCAAGTGGAATCCAGAGACGGAGCGATTCGACAGCGACGAGGCGAACAAGTGGCTGAGCCGTGAGATGCGGAAACCCTGGAAAATTGAGGTGTAGAAGAGAATCGACTACGTCGCGCGCCCGCGGTATCCCGTGCAACGCCCGCGTGGGATGCCGCGGGCGCGAAGCGCGAGCAACATTCATTTCTTCGCGCACAACTCGCGAACGAGCGTCGCGCTCTGCCCCACCTGATCGCCGAACTTCTGATACATGCCGACGATCAGCGCGTCGCCGGTCTTGATGTTTTCCAGCGCGGTCGCGAAGCAGCGCCGCACCTCCGCGGGACTATTCACGCGCCGGCCCGCCGCGAGAACCTTGTAAACCAAGCAGGGCTTGGAGGTTGCTTGCACCACCTTGAACATCCGCGCCGGGTCCGACGGTAAGTAGATTTCGCCGAGCGGCAGGTCGCTGCCGAGAATCTTCTGATACTCGTCGTGCGGCCGGGTCAGGTAATAGAGGCAGCACATGAAGTAGTCGATGTCCCAATTCTGCTCGACGGCCAGCTGTATAAGCGCGGGATTGTGGGCGGACAGGCCGACAAGCACGCCCTTGTCGCGGATGCGCTTCAACAAGTCGGTTAGCGTGTTGAGCTTCTTGTCGCGGTGCAACCGTTCGGCAAGCGCGCCGTGCGGCGCGATGCCAATGGGTTTATGTTTGGCGGCATCGTCGATCCGCTCGGGGTGTTCGTCCCAATCGGGCTTGCCGAGGCAAAGCCACTGTAGTTTGCCGCCGGCGCCGCGGAACCGTTCCAGGTCCTGCAGCGTCCGGTCGGCATAGCTATTCTGCCAGGTGTTGATGCCGCACTGCTCCGCGCGGCGCAACAGGTCGAGCACGTGTTCCGGCGAGTGCCACTCTGTAAGGTGCTGGCTGAAAAGGCGATTGAAATGCGAATACCCATAGACCGGATTGCCGCCCAGGATGAGGCGCGTGACGCGGTGCGGTCCAAGAGCGACCGTGGGCAGCGGCGCTGTCGCCGCGTCGGGAGCAGCGGCCGCCTGCCCGATGGTCACCGCTGTCGCGGCGAATCCCGCGGCCGTCTGGAGGAAGCCGCGGCGACTAGCGCCCGGGTTCGGCGAAGCGGACTCGTTCATCAGTGCCTCCTTCGTTCGGCGGGCGTGGTCGCGATCATAACGCATGCCATCGACCGATTCACCGAAAAAAGCAAAGGAGTCGCGCATCAACGAAAGAAGCGTACCCGCCGGAGGGAAGTTGTCCGCCGAGGTACGCTTCAAGTCGCGCGCATGCGAACGGATTGTTACATGCCCTGGCCCGCGGGCTCCGGCGTTGTCACGGCCGGCTCGAAAGCTACGGCCGGCTGATTCTGCACGCCGACATTTCCGTTGTTCGGACCCGGTTGATGTTGCGGCTGGTGGTTTTGCGGATTGTTGTTACGAACGTCGTGAGCCGTTCCGTTTTGGTTTTCCAGCTGCTCGCCGTTGCCGCCCGTGTGCGGGCCGGAACGACGCGTGTGGGAACTTTGCCCACCTTTACGACCGGCCTCGCGCGCTTCTTCCGGCGTGAATTCGTGCGCGGTGCCGCGCTGGTGAGCGGCCTGCCCGCCTTTGCGTCCCGCCGCGCGTGCTTCCTCCTGTGTGAATTCGTGAGCGGTTCCCTTCGCATGGGCGGCCTTGCCGCCCTTGCTGGCGATTTGGCGTTGCTTCTCACGGTCCATCGACGCAAAGCCGCGGTTACTTTTCTGAGTCATGATGGGTGTCCTCTCTCTCGAAGAGCAAATCTGGATGCGTCCGGCACCTGGAGCCCGTCCGTGTGGCGCACCTTTTTGGTCCATCATGGGGATTTAAGCAAAAGTTGTGCCGGTGTTTGCGGCGAGAAAGGCGGGAATCAGGATTCGGGACTCGGGAATCGGGAATCGGCGCGCCTGTGAGTTTGAACGGACGGCGACAAAAGAAGAACGCCCGCGGGTCGCGACCCGCAGGCGTTTCGCTATTACCTTCTTCCTGATTCCTGATTCCCGATTATTCGTCCGTGTCCGCGAACTCGGCGAGCCGCTGGCTGCGGACCGGTTGACGGAGTTTCAGCAGGCCGCGGGCTTCAATCTGGCGGATGCGCTCGCGGGTGATGCCGTACGTGCGGGCGACCTCTTCGAGCGTGCGCGGTTGGCCGTCGCGGAGGCCGAAGCGAAGTTCGATCACTTCGCGTTCGCGTGGCGTAAGCGAACGCAACACTTCGCTGATACGCTCGCGGAGCAGGTGCTGATCGACCATGGCGCCCGGATTTGTCGCCGACGGGTCATTGAGGAAATCCTCCAGCGCCCGTTCGCCGTCGCCGCCGAGCGGTTCGTGCAGGCTGACGGGATGGCGGGCCACGACGCGCAGCGACCGGGTCTCCTCCGCCGACACGCCGATGGCGGCAGCGATCTCTTCTACCGTCGGTTCGCGGCCGTTGGCCACGGACAATTCGCCGCGGACACGCTCAATGGCGGCCAACGTGCCGACCTGGTGGCACGGCACGCGCACCGTGCGGGCGTGATCGGCCAAGGCACGCGTGATGCCTTGACGAATCCACCACGTCGCATACGTGCCGAACTTGAATCCAAGCCGGTGTTCGTACTTGTCCACGGCGCGCATCAGGCCGCGATTGCCTTCCTGGATTAAATCCGAGAATGCCAGACCCCGGCCGCGATAGCGCTTGGCGATCGAGACGACGAGGCGCAAATTGCCCTCGGCCAGCTCGCGGCGCGCTTGCTGGTATTCGACCCGACGGCCTTCCAGCACCTCGACCAGACTGCCCAAATCTTCCGGCGTCGAGCGGACCTTCAACATCAGGTCGCGGAGCTGCTTGACGAGGCGATTGCGTCGCTCCCGACCCGCGGCCGAGCGTGCGCCGCGATCGATTTCATCGGCGATATCCGTCATCTGCCGCGACAGTTGCCGCAGCTCGTCTACCCAGCGGTCGAGCAAGTCGATGCGCGGGGACAGTTCCTCGGTGAGCTTTACGGCTTTCCGTTGCAGCCGCCACAAACGGCGCCGCAGCCGCGCACGGGCCCGCGTCGCGCTCGAGCCGGCACGCAACCAGGCGCGGAACTCCGCGTCCGCCTGCTTGAGAACATTGCGCAACGTGCGCAGATTGGTCGGCATGCGGCTGAGAATCTGTTCCCGGCTGAGGCCGACGCTGGTCACGACGTCGATAGTCGGATCGAGCGCCAGCTCGCCCGCCTGAACGAGATCGAACGTGTCCAGCACGTGGAGCACGGTGAGCCAATTGCTCAGCGCCGCTCGGCGAAAACGGTTGCGCTTTAGCTCCAACCGCCGCGCCAGAGCGAGTTCCTGCTCGCGGGTGAGCAAAGGAATCGCTCCCATCTGCCGGAGATAGAGTCCGAGCGCATCGTCGGCGCCGGTCGAATCTTCGCTGTGGGTCTCCTGCGGCGAAGAGTGAGCCTCTTCCGATGGCAGCCGATCAAAGCCGATCTCATCTTCATCGTGGGCCGTGCCGGGCGCATCGTCCCACATAGTGTCCGAAAGTTCGTCGCGGCGCTCCGTGCTGCGACGGAGCCGTCCTGCCGATGCCTCGGGCTGTTCCGCACGGAGCGAACGGCCGGTGATCTTGGTGCGCTGTTTCATGGTTGAACCTACCAAATACTGCTGTCCGAGAGGGGCAAGAGGCGGGACCCCGCTCCTTCAGGGTGGTGGAACAGAGCACGGCAAAAGCCAATTCAAATGGGCAAACGCGTAGCGTGGGGACCCCTTCCAGGGAGTCCCTTCTCTCTGTTCCGCGCCGAACGCCTCGCTGTAGGGGAAACGGCCTTTCTATGTTATGATTATACGCAGGACCTCCAAGGGGGAAATCCCGCGAAATCCGGACGGGCTCGATACGTTCAGTGTACTACCCGCAGAACTGATACATCTGTTCATAACCGGACTTTTTTTCCTCGTCGCGGCGCGCCCTTTACGCGACCCAATGCTTGCAGTTCGTGAACGGTCCGCATATTCTGGGAATCCGCATGCCCCAGTTTGCGCCGCATGTGCTTTGGACGCGTGCGAGGTTGCCGATGAAGTCGGGCTCTCTCGTATCTTACGTTGCGTTTTCCGGTCTGGTTCTCCTCGCGCACCCCGCCTCGCTGCTAGCGGCGGACCCGAACGTGCCAACGGGAACGGCGCATACGGCCCATTGGGCCTTCCAAGAAGCAGTGCGGCCGGCGCTGCCGAAGGTTCGCGCGGTCGCGTGGGTCGAGACGCCGATCGATGCCTTCATTCTGGCAAAGCAGGAAGCCGCCGGCTTGGCGCCCTCGCCGCCCGCGGATCGGCTCACGCTCCTGCGCCGCGTCAGCTTTGACCTTCTTGGGCTACCCCCGACTCCGTCCGATATTGAGGCCTTTCTCAAGGATGATCGGCCGGACGCCTACGAACGTGTCGTAAATCGCCTCCTCGCTTCGCCGCAATACGGGGAACGGTGGGCGCAGCACTGGCTGGACGTGGTGCGTTACGCCGAGTCGAACGGGTACGAGGGCGACGCGGAACGCCCGCACGCTTGGCGTTACCGCGATTACGTGATTCGCTCTCTCAACGAGGACAAACCGTTCGAACGCTTCTTGACGGAACAACTTGCGGGTGATCTGCTGGCACGAGGACAGGACCCGCGCAGCGCCGCCGACTTGCTCAGTGCCTGCGGCATGAACCGCTGCGGCCAGGTTCATCTCACCAGCGGCAACACCGACGCGGAGATCAACCGGCAGGAAGTCCTGACGGAAATGACGACCGGCGTTGGCGCCGCGTTTCTCGGTCTGACGGTGGGTTGCGCGCGCTGCCACGATCACAAGTTCGATCCTTTTCCTCAGGTTGATTACTACCGGTTACAGGCGTTCTTCGCCGGTACGCAGTTCAAGGACGTAGACATCGCGACCGCGGAGGAGAAGGCGGCCCATGAACAGCGGACGAAAAATCTGAATGCCCGCATGGCGCCGCTCAAGCAGCAAGTCGCGGCTCTTGACGATCCTGTTCGCGCCCGGCTGATGGATGCCAAGAATGCGCGACTTGAGCCGGCGTACCGCGACGCCCTCGCGGTCAACTTGAAGAACCGCACGCGGGAGCAGCGGAAACTCGCCGAGGACGCGAACACCCTCATCAAGGTGACTTGGGACGAGATTGTCGGCGCCTTGAATCCGGAGCAGCAAGCGCTACGCGCTCAGCTGCGCCGGCAGATTCACGAGCTGGAAGCCCAGTTGCCGCCGCCGCCACCCGGATTGTGGACCGTCGCGGAATCGTGTCCCACGCCGCCGACGCACGTGCTCGTTCGCGGGAATCCAAAACAGAAGGCGGCCCAAGTCGAGGCGGGCTTTCCTGCCGCGGTCACTGATTCCGTCAATAAAACGAGCGGCGCTCTCGACCGTCGCGATCTTGCTCGCTGGCTGACGAGACCCGACCACGCGCTCACCGCGCGGGTCTTGGTGAACCGCTTGTGGCAGCATCATTTCGGGCGCGGCATCGTCAGCACGCCGAATGACTTCGGCCTCCGCGGGGACAGACCGTCACACCCGGAGTTGCTCGATTGGCTGGCGCGCGAGTTTGTCGAGCGCCGTTGGTCGATAAAGGAGATGCACCGGATAATGCTGCTGTCCGCCGCCTACCGGCAGGCGAGTCGGCCAAGCGCCGATCATGCTGGTCTGCGTGTGGACCCCGACAATCGTCTCCTGTGGCACGCACGCCGACAGCGGTTGGAGGGCGAGCCCCTTCGCGATAGTCTCCTGGCGGTCTCCGGTCGTCTTAACGTGAAACAACGCGGGCCGATGGTGCGTGTGCCGTTGGAGCCCGAAGTTTATGAGTTGATCTTCACGGAAGGCGAGCCGGACGGCCTGTGGCATGTTACTCCTGATGTTCAGGAGCATACGCGCCGAAGCATCTATCTGTTCGCCAAGCGGAACGTCCGGCTGCCGCTCTTCGAGGCGTTCGATCAGCCGGACACACTGAACTCCTGTCCTCTACGTCCCGTCAGCACGTTCGCGCCGCAGGCCTTGATCCTGTTTAATGGTCCTTTCTTCCAGGAGCAAAGCCGAGCTTTCGCAGGCCGCGTGCTCATCGAGGCGCCGGAAGACGTGAAACGCCAGATCTACCGCGCTTACGCCCTTGCGTTGGGACGGCCGCCGCGATCGGCCGAACTTTCCGCGGGACTTGATTTTCTGACAAGTCAAGCAGATCTCCACCGCGGGCGTCTTTTGCTCCGTCAACGGGTGCCGGCGCCCCCTCACGTACCGGACGGCGTCGACCCCGCGCACGCCGCCGCAATGTGCGATTTCGCACTGGCGCTGATGAATCGAAATGAATTCCTGTACGTGAATTGAACAAGCGCACGGTTCTGACGGCGGCGCAACGTGCCAAACGGCGTCGAACCTCGGTGGGTGAGCTTGAGCTGCGCTTGTGTCGCATGTAGCATGAGCCGTAAGGAGATGAAGGGCTCGAAGCGGTTTTGCGCTTCCCTTTGTCATGCCTCACCGCGCCGCGCTGCCGACGGCGCAAGTTCTTGTTGGCACGACATTCGCTTAGTGTCTGCCATTAGAATCGGAACAAAGGCGGCCGCCAGCGGCGCTCTCCCATCGAGCCGGGCCGTATAGTTGGTCGGAGAACTGCGGTTTTTAGGGGAGATACACTATGTACGCATTCGTCAAACGGCTTGCCGTCGCGGCGCTCGTGGCTGGGGCGTCGCTGAGTCTTGCAAGTTCGAGCGTCGAGGCACAAATGTCGGCCCGCCCGGGATTCATGTCCCGACCCAACATCGCTCCCGCTACGCCGCCGGTGTTCCAGGTTCCACCCAACGTAGGCGCCCAGCAGGCCGCGGCGAACATCGCGACGCTCGGTGCGGCATATTCGTTCGTGCCGCCGTATGCATTGAGTTATAACCCCTACATGGGCGCGGCGCCGGCGCCGTTCTATGCCCCGTACGCGGGCGGGTTGGCCGCTTCGCCTTATGCCGGTTTGAGCCCGTACGTGGGCGGCGCCGCGTTTACCAGCACCCCTTACGGCGCGAGCACGGCCTCGATGAGCGCCTACGATTCGCTGCCCTCCTATGCCAGCCCGTACGTACAGTCGTATTACCCCGATCCGGCGGGCAGCTATCTCCGCGGCGGCGCCGACGTCGTCAACGCTCAGGGCAAGTACCTCATCAACAAGGAACGTGCCCTGATGATGGTGGAGCAAGTCAAGCAGGCGAAGCTCGAGACCCGTCGCAAGGAGTGGGAACAGCGCGAATGGGAACGTGCCCACACGCCGAGTTGGGTGGAGAACGAAGAAAAACAACAGGCGCTCGACGTGCGTCGCAGTCAGAACTCCGCGTCGACAGCCGAGATTCTAAGCGGCGCCGCACTGAACGCTCTGCTCGACCACGCGGCGAAGTTGCAAGCCAAGGGCTTGGGGCCGACTCTCGACGTTGACGCCGACGTGCTCAAGCGAATCAACGTCGCCGCCGGCGGCGGCAGCGTGGCGATCTTGAAGAACGACGGCCGTCTGAGTTGGCCCGCCGCCTTGCAGACGCCGCTCTTCGATCAAGAACGTAAGCACATCAACGAAATCGGGCCGGAAGTGGTGAAGAGCGCTCGCTTCGGCAAGATCGACGCGGCTCTCGTCCAAGACATGATTGGGGACGTGCGTCGCATGAAGGACACGCTGGGTAAAGAAGTGCTCGACCTGGCGCCTTCCCAATACGTCGAGGCCAATCGCTTCCTGCGGCAGCTCGATGACGCGACGCGCGCGTTGGAGCAGCCCGACGTCGCGAACTTCTTCACGCAACGCTACTCGGCCAAAGGCAAGAACGTCGCGGAATTGGTGAAGAACATGGCCCGCGACGGTCTCCACTTCGCCCCGGCGGTTGCGGGCGACGAATCCGCGTACCTTGCCATCCACCGGGCGCTGTCCGCCTATGACGTTGGCCTTCAGGGGCAGGTCGTAAAAGATTAGGCGCCTCTTCCAAAGAACGCTGGCGGCAGGGCAAAAGCCCTGCCGCTTTTTTATGCGCTCGTCCTCACGCACCGTTGCTGCGCCACAGGGACTTGGTACACTGTGGAGCGAGCATCGGGCCCAACGCAGAGGACTCGCCATGGATATCAAACTCGTGCCGGAGCGCGGCGCGGCCGCCGAAGGCGCCATTCGTCTTCGCAAAGAAGAATCGTTGATCGGTCGCGGCAAGGGGAGCGACGTGCGCATTCCCTCCTCGGAAGTCAGCCGGCGGCACTGTTTGCTGAATTCCTCGGCCGGTTACGTAGTCGTCGAGGATCTCGGCAGCGCCAACGGCACGTTGGTGAATGATGAGCCCATCGAAACCCGCCAGATCGTGCGTCCGGGCGATCGCCTGCAAGTGGGTCCTGTCTGTTTCGTGGTCGAATACCAGCTCACGCAAGAGGGGCTTGAACGGATGCTGGCCGACGAAGAAGCCGGCGTGGAGGTCGTTGAGGAAGTCACCGAGGAGGAAGTCGAAGAAGTCGAAACGGTGGAGGTGGTGGACGACCTGGACGAGCCGATTCCCGTTGTCGGTGACGAGGAAGAAACGGAACGGCACGTACATGCGCTCGACGATGAAGACGGGATTCCGCTCGTTGTCGAGGCTTCCGACGTCAAAGCGGCCCAACCGGCCGAGGTCGGCAGCGTACAGATGCCCGAAGGGGGCGACATCCGCGACATCTTGACAGAGATGGAAGGGCCAGGAAAAAAGAAACGCCGCACAGAAGAGGAATGACCGGCAGTCGTCACGTCGAATAGAGCCGGCGGCCAAGATAGAGCATGGGGACCAACAGCAGTACGAGCAGTAAGCCCACATTTCCCGCCAGCGCCGTCGCCAAGACCGCATCAAGCAACACGATCCCGACGAGCGCTCGTTTCACGGCACGTTGCACGCGCGACGGCGTGGGGTTGGCAATCGCGTGGCTGGCCGGGAGCGCGATCCCGAATCCGAGCGCGACCAGCAGATAAGGAAAGAGCGGCGCGGCGGTTCCCGGCGGAAAACGCGTGGGCAACGGCAAGGCCAAGAGCAAGCTCACCAGCATCACCACGGTCGCCGCCGCCAAGCTGGCCGCGTTGCTCGCACGGGCTTCGGTGCGCGCGAACCACGTTACGCCGACGACGTACAGTCCGATCACCGTGGCCAAATGGATGCCCCACGGCCAACCCAGTCCTGCAACGATTGACAGACCGAGCAACACGTTGAGGAAGCGACACAGGCCCATGCCGACGGGACCGAGCCAGATCTTCTTGAGCCAACCGTCGTACAGAAGAATCGCTGCCATGAGGACCACGGCAACGCCGGTCGACGCGCTGAAGACGCTCCCGGACCGCAGCCAACCGGCCCCGATCGCGCAGAGGAAACCGCCGAGCAGCAGCCCCGCGCCAAGCTTGGCCGCGGCCCCGCGCGCGATACGGCCGGACGGAATTGGACGGAACGGCCGTTCGCGCCGATCTTGCTCCACGTCGAAGAAGTCGTTCCACACCATGCCCGCGCAGTAAAAGCATGCCGACGCCGACGCAAGAAGAACGATCCCCAGCCAGCGTTCCGGCAAGGCCGCGGTCGCGAGCGCGCCAAGCAGGATATCGGCGAGCGCCGTGAAGACGTTCGGCAAGCGCACAAGCTGCGCGTACGCGAGCCAGGCGCCCGACCGCGAAGGGCCAGCACCCAATCCGTGATCCGAGCGTTTCGCCGTGATGCTGGTGCTCATGAAATGGTCGATCGTTTCTCAGACAATCGGCGTTCCCGCCGCCTCGCCGACATACCGCTCCAACATTGCGAACTGCTTGCAAAAGTCGTGGTCTTCGACGCCCATCGGACTCTTAAAGAAGCACGCGAGATGGCGGAGCACACCCACCTCGCCGCGCCGCTGGGACAACAGCGCCAAGCGGGCCAGATCGATGACGAGCGAACCCGCGAGGATCGAATCGCAGCCCTGCCAGGTAAACTGCAGCGCCATCTTCACGCCCAGGAACCCGCGAAAATGGATGTGATCCCACGCGGTCTTCCAATCGTCGAGCGACTCGATGTATTCGATGGAAACGTGCGTTTGCGGTTTGTAGCCGACGATCTGCGCGATCACTTGGTCTTTGGTGCGAAGCTTCGACGCCTTGTTCTCGGGATCGTCGAGCACCAGGCCGTCGCGGTTGCCGAAGATGTTGTGCCCGACCCAGCTCAGAATCCGCCAGTTTCGGGCCGCGAACATTGGAGCGAGAACCGATTTAAGCAGCGTCTCGCCGGTCTTGCCGTCCTTCCCCGCGGTGACGGCTTGCCGTCGCTCCGCCAGTTCGAATGCCGCTGAAAAAGAAGCACCGAGCGACGGCGTGAAATTCACGTAGGGCAAACCCAGATCGAGCGCCGCCCAGGCGTAGAGTGCGCTCGCCGGAAGCACCGGCTGCTGCTTGCGCTCGAGCAGCGGTAGAAGATTCTCCACCGACCCGTGCTGCTCGCCGAGCGTGAACGGCGGCTCGGTGGAAGCAACGTTGACGACCACCACTTGATTCAGTTGATGCCGCTCGCGAAACGCACGCAGATCCGTTTGGACGCGGGCGATCACCGCGCGGCATGAATCGGCACGCTGCGCTTCCGGCAGATCGGCAAGACGGGCGATGGTCGCGCCGGTATTCAGCACGCTGCCGGGTCGAAGGTTTTCGCTCCAGGCGTCCAGATCAGGGGAGCAGGCTTCCACGGTGTCGCGGTCGAAAACATTGGCCCGTTGATGCAGCTCGAGAACGGCCTGGCGAAGGCCGCCGGCGCGGATGTCGTGCCCGCCCAGCACGAACGTTGCGGGAGCGTCGAGCGGAACACCGTCAAACAAGGGCAACGCGGTGACGAGCGACGTGGTGTCGGTCAATTGCCGGCCAAGCGCGGCCAGTCCCAGCGCGACGGTTGAACCGACGCCGCCGAGCGCCCCAATGAGCCACAGGCCGACGCGACGTTCGTTCATGACGGAAACTTTCATGCGACTGCGAAAACGTTCCCGATGCGTGGACTAGCAAGGCCGGTGCCGGGGGCTGCCTTTCCGCCCTTCAAAATCAAAAGGGAACGATTGACGGCGGATTTCTCGTGCGGAAGCGGGCGGCCGAGCGGTTCACAATGCGCCAGCGGCGGGCATGGCGGTCAATTCTTCGCCGCGCGTGGTCAATGTTCTATCGAATTCTCTCAGCAACGTGGAAAGCGGTCAAGCGCCGCGCCGGGACCCGAGCGAACCGTCGCGATCCGCTATGATAGTAGTGCCCGTTTACAGCTCCGCGCCTATTGAGCCGCGCGGTGCGCCCCACGCAACGAGGACTCGTCATGCCCGAGCAGCGCGACGGATTCTGCACCATCGACGAAGCGCTCGACGAACTGCGCGCGGGCCGGATGATCGTCGTCGTGGACGACGAGTATCGCGAGAACGAAGGCGATCTCGTCGTCGCGGCGGAGAAGGCGACCCCCGAGGCGATCAATTTCATGATGCGCAATGCCTGCGGCATGGTGTGCCTCGCGATGGCGCCGGCGATTTGCGACCGCCTACACCTCGGGCCGATGGTCGGCGCCACCGACGATGTCCGGGCAACGCCGCTGACGGTGAAGTTCGACGCACGCACCGGCATTTCCACCGGCGTCTCCGCCTTCGACCGAGCGCGGACGGTGCAGGTCGTGGTGGACGTGCGTTCGACTCCGGCGGATTTGGTGCGGGGGCACGGCCACATTGACGGGTTGCGCGCGCGCGAGGGCGGCGTGCTCGTGCGTGCGGGACACACTGAAGGAAGCGTCGATCTGGTTCGCATGGCGGGGCTGAAAGAAGCGGCGGTGCTGTGCGAAATCGTGAACCCCGACGGCAGGATGGCGCGGCTCGCCGACTTGCGAACGTTTTGTGCGGAGCACGGGCTCAAACTCTGCACGATCGAAGACATCATCAAATACCGCCGGCAGCGTGAGCGGCTCATCAACCGCGAACTCACCGTCACGTTGCCGACCAAGCACGGCGATTTCGACTTGATCGCCTACACATCCGTCGTCGATCCGGAACCGCACCTTGCCCTTTGCAAAGGCGGCGTCGGCATCGAAGTCGGCGGCGCCGTGCCGGTCCAGACCGAGCCGGTGCTCGTGCGCATCCACAGCCAGTGTCTCACGGGTGACATCTTCGACAGCCTGTTGTGCGACTGCGGCTCGCAGCTGCATCATGCAATGGAGCAAGTGGCCGCCGCGGGCAAGGGCGTGGTGCTCTACATGCGTCAGGAAGGCCGCGGCATCGGCCTGATGAGCAAGTTGAAGGCGTATCGCTTGCAACAGCAAGAAGGCTTGGACACGGTCGAGGCGAATCAGCGCCTCGGCTTCGGCGCGGACCTGCGGCATTACGGCATCGGCGCGCAGATTCTCTACGACCTCGGCATCCGCCAGCTGCGGCTGCTCACGAATAATCCGCGAAAAGTCGTGGGCCTGGACGGTTACGGCTTGCGCATCGTGGACCGCGTCCCGATCCAGATTCCGCCAAATGAAGTGAACCGGCGCTATCTGCAAACGAAGCGCGACAAACTCGGCCACCTGCTCGACGACATGCCCTGACCACGGCCGGCACGAAAACCTGTCCCAGGTTGTTCGCATCCGGAATGAGAGCGACGCACGTCACGGCCGTTGCGGACCACTCCCTGGGCCATACGCCCCTAACATCTGCGACATCATAGATGGCGCTGCCTTGACCTGATCCATCTTCGCGCCGATGATCTGCCACTGCGGCGCCGCGCTCGCCAACGACGCGGCGTCTGTTTGCAGGATCACCACCCCTTCCGCGGCGTAATCGGCGCTTAACACAAAGGTGCAGTCCTGCCACAATTCGACCCGTTGTGCGTCTACCTTTACGCGCGCGAACGCGGCAGGATCGGGTTGCAAGATCGGCCCCGGTCGAGGGGGAACGGGCCGGAAGAACGTCCGCATCAAGGGCCGCGCCGCGTCGCACATATTCTTGGAGCCCCACAAATCCGTGCTGTCCGTGGTCGCGCCCTCGCACCACGCCCGATAGCTGGGAAACATCACCTCGCAGCCGAGCGGCGTTTCGGCGCCCGGCGCCCAGCAGCCCATCCCGCCGGTCAGTGGGCCCGTTCCCGCAAAATGCGCGAGGACCGTCCGCGCCGCAGCCTCGCGGCGGAGTCCGTCGCGCTCCGCTGGCGGCCGTGTGTCCAGAAAGGCCTCAAACGAGTCGGCGCGCATGTATTTCTGGACCCACGACTCAAAAAACTCACGGCCGCTTTTGCGCGCTCGGAACGTCTGCTCGCCGACCGGCGTCAGCCGCCGCGCGCCAAATCTCGTCTGCTCGCCGCGAATGCGCCACTGCCTCCCCGTGAATTCCTTGTGAGGACTTTCGGTGCCGTGCAGCGACAACTCCAGATCAAAGTCGCCTTCCGGACCGCTTACCACGTAGTGCGGGCGAACCAGGTAACCCCCTTCATACGGCTCCCAACTGACGATGTTTTGCAGCCGGAAATGCGTGTTGGCGGGGTCGAAACTGACCAAGCGCACCAGATCTTGCCGGCGAAAAGACGTCAAAGCGCCGCGCATCGCGCCCCCGTCCGAGCGGTTGAAACGGGCTTCGAGGTGGTCGCGGTTGTGCGGGTCGATCGTTTGGCGGTCGCCCGGCGGGAGAAAGTCCAGATACGCCGCGTCGATGTCGCCGGCTTTTATTTTTTCAAACCACTTGTCGGCGAACTGGCTCGCCTGCGTGCTGATGGCGAAGTCCGTGGCCAACCAGTACGACGTGTACGCGATGCCGGCGAGGAGGCTGAACGTCAGTCCCTTGCGCGCCAGCCCGAGCCCGGCGCGCGTGTCGTCGGCAGCGCGTATTTGCCGTATCGCGACATAACAGAGGGCCGCCGACACAAACGGCACCGCGAGCGTCCACGACGCGAAGATCAGCGGCTTGCCTTGGGAAAAAGCGACCAGGACCGCAATGGCCAGCACCGCGACGTAAACGCACGAGATCAAAAAGCCGGCCAGGGCCAGCGGCGCAAGCGGCTTGTAATCGAGTTGATCGGAGACGGGGGGTTTGAGAGAGTCGGCCATGTTGCTGATCCCGCAAGGAAGAACGGCAAAGAGAAGGGAGGCTCTCGCTGCTGTCGTCCGGCCTCCCGGAGCGAGCGGGGGGCCGGAATCCATGTTTCGCCTAATCGTCGCCGCCGCCGAGATCCATCGAAATATCGCCCATCATGGCGCGCCGGGCCGCATCGCCGACCGAGCTGTTGCGCGTTTGCACCTGGCCCGACTGGTCAAGGTAGATGCGGTCCTGCAGAATCTCCTGGATCACGATGGTCATCCTGTCCCCACCCTTGACATCTACGAGCGGACGGGCTCCGGTGTTCAGCGCCACCATTCGCTTTTGAATCAGCGTGGACAGCTTAAATCGGCCGCCGACCTTATTCACGATCCCTTCTTCTTTCAACTCATCCAGCATGTTCGCCCCTTTCCACGAGTCGCACGACCAGCGCCCGGAGCTGGGCCACGGCCGTGTCCAATGCATCGTTCGTAATTTGATACTGATATTCCGGTGCGTGCTCCAACTCGCAGCGCGCCGCGGCAATGCGCTTCAGAATCACCTCTTCGGTCTCCGTGCCGCGCCGCCGCAAGCGCTGCTCGTAGACCTCCATCGACGACGTGCTCAGAAACACCGACACGGCGTCCGGGCACTGCCGCCGTACCTGAATGGCCCCTTGCACATCGATTTCCAAGAGAACCGCAATTCCTTGTTCGCGGTACGGCTCGACTTCGCTCCGCAGCGTCCCGTAGAAGTTGCCGTACACCTCCGCGTGTTCCAGGAACGCGCCCGCCGCGACTGCCGCGCGGAAGCGTTCGCGCGTCCAAAAATGGTAATGGACGCCGTCTTTCTCCCCCGGCCGCGGCCGCCGCGTTGTCGCCGAGATTGACAGCCGCACCGGCAAATCGCCGTGTTCCAGCAGCCGGCTCACCACGGTCGATTTCCCGCTGCCGCTCGGTCCGGACAAGATGATTAGCGGGCCCTTTTGCATAGGGGTCAGGGGTCAGGGATTAGGGATCAGGGACCGCGGCCAACACTACTCGCTGACCCCTGACCCCTAATCCCTGACCCCTTTTATTCAACGTTCTGCACCATCTCGCGAATCTTCTCGAGGGTGCTTTTGATCTCGACTACGTGCCGGGAAATCTCGACGTCGCTGGCCTTGGAACCGATCGTGTTCGTCTCGCGGAACATCTCTTGCGTGAGGAATTCGAGCTTGCGGCCGGTGCTTTCCGGCTCCTTGATGATCTCTTGAAACTGGACCAGGTGGCTCGATAGCCGTACGACCTCTTCAGCGATGTCGCTGCGCTCGGCGAAAATGGACACCTCTTTGATGAGGTCGCTTCGGTCGAGTTTCACGTCCAACTCGCCGAGAAGGCTCCGCACGCGGTCCAGCAGACGGTCGCGGAAGGCGATGGCGACGCCTGGTGTCTTCAGGCGAATCTTCTCCAGCTCCACGGCGATTTGGTCGCGGTTTTGAAGCAACTCCTGCTCCATCGCCCGGCCTTCTTCCTGACGCATCGCCTGCAACTTCTGGATCGCCTGCTCCAGCACCTTTTCGATCAAGGGCCACTCTGCGTCGAAATCGAAGACCGCGTTGCCCGGCTCCGGCACCACGCCGGGCAGCGCAAGTACGTGCCCGATCAGCCCGCCGCTCGAGTCGCCCGTGACGCCTTTCAACTGGGCGAGATAGCTGCGCAACGCCGTGGCGTTAATCTGGAAGTCCTGCGCCGCGTATTGCCTCTGGCAGCGCACGTGAACCTGAATCGTGCCGCGGCGGATCGTGCGGCGGATGACTTTCTCGAATTCCGATTCCAGGAGGTTGTAAGGCTCGGGGGCGCGGAGTGAAACTTTCAGATAGCGATTGTTGAGAGCGCGCAGCTCCACGGCCAAGGTCAAGGCATCGCTCTGGTAGCCCGCTTCCCCATAACCGGTCATGCTTAAGAGCACGCCCACCTCACTTCTGAATCCGTCGCCGCCGTCTCTTGTGCCGCCTCAATCGACGAATGGAGATTGCCCTTGTTCTGCCCTCGTCATTCGCGTTTACTCGCAAATCGACGATTGACCGCGCTACTGGACGAGGTCCGACGTGCTGCTGGTGTTCTTTGAGGTCGTCGCGCGATCTTGAATGATGCGGACCATCAACATCGTGAGCACGATCCAAAAGAGCGCAACGTAAATAGTGATGCGCGTGAACCGGTCGCCTGCCCGACTGCCGAAGGCACTCGAGCCACCGGCGCCGCCGAACGCCCCCGCCAACCCGCCTCCTTTGCCGCGCTGAATGAGCACGAGCAGGATCAGAAACAGGCCGAGGATCAAAATGAGCCCATTGAGAACGGGCGGCAGCCACGACGGCCACTCGAACGCGAATAATGCGGCACTCTGCACGGCGACTCCTTCGTCGATGGCGGAAGGCTAGAATCGGCCAGCGGTTAAACCGTTATTATAGATTTTCACTGCCGTGTGGGAAGGCGACTTCCGAACGACGAATGCCAAATATCGAATAACGAATCAAAGCCCAATGCTCAAATGACCGTTCGCCGACGCTTCTTGCATACGCCGTTCGTCATCGCCGTGGCACTCGCCATTCGGGATTCGGCATTCGGCATTGGTTCGGCATTCGACATTCGGCGTTCGGCATTCACGGGGAAAGCGCAGAGCGGACAATCGCCAGAAAGCTGTCCGCCTTCAGGCTTGCCCCGCCGACGAGGGCCCCGTCCACGTCCGGCTGGCTCAACAGCGACGCGGCATTCTCCGGCTTCACGCTGCCGCCGTACTGAATAGGAAGGGTTCGGGCCGTTTCCTCGCCGAGCAATTGCGCGATTTGTCCGCGAAGGAAGGCGTGGGCTTGCTGCGCCTGGTCGGGCGTGGCGTTGAGGCCGGTGCCGATCGCCCAGACCGGTTCGTAGGCGATGACCAAACTTTTCGCCGCCTCGGCCGTGACATGAGCGAGACTGCCGGCGATCTGCGTTTTCAACACGGTGTCGGTCCGCCCCGCTTGCCTTTCTTCGATGGTTTCGCCGACGCACAGTATTACGTGGAGCCCCGCCACGAACGCCGCATGGACCTTGCGGTTGATAAAGGCGTCGTTTTCTGCCAGCTTGTGCCGCCGTTCGCTATGACCGAGGATGACGTAACGGCAGCCGGCGTCCCGCAGCATCGTCGGGCTGACCTCGCCGGTGAAGGCCCCTTCCTTTTCCGGGTACAGATTTTGGCCGCCTAGCGCAACCGGGCTTCCCTTGAGCGCCTCCGCGACCGCGTTGAGGTACGGGAACGGCGGGCAAACGGCAACAGTAACACGATCGTCGTTGCCGAGTCCGTTGACGACTCCCGCGGCCAGCTCGCGCGCCGAGGCGGCGGTCGTATACATCTTCCAGTTGCCGGCGACGAACGGTTTTCGCATGATCGCAATCCCAATTGCCGCCAAGACAAGCGCATCGAGTCTACGACGCAATGCTCTTGCCAACGACTTCCGCGAGCCGCCGTAACTCACCCATCAGCTTCGCATACTGATCGGGCAGCAACGCCTGAGGTCCATCCGACAGAGCCTTCTCCGGGCAACTGTGAACCTCAATGTGTACGCCGTCCGCTCCTGCCGCAACCGCGGCCCGCGCCATCGGTGGAATCAAGTCCGGCCTGCCGGTCGCATGGCTCGGATCGACGATGATCGGCAGATGGCTTTGCCCCTTGATGTTCGGCACCGCGCTCAGATCGAGCATGTTCCGCGTCGAATCCTCGAATGAGCGCACGCCGCGCTCGCAGAGGACGACCTGGTGATTGCCTTCTGCCAGGATGTACTCCGCCGACATGAGCAGGTCCTTCACGGTCGCGCTCATGCCGCGTTTGAGAAGCACCGGCTTCCGCGTCTGCCCGACCTCGCGCAGCAGGTCGAAATTCTGCATGTTGCGGGCGCCGATTTGAAACATATCGGCGTGCCGATGAACCACGTCAACTTGCCGCGGGTCCATCACTTCGGTGACGACCGGCATGTCGTGCTTGTCGCCGACATCGCGCAGGATTTTCAAGCCGTCCTCGCCAAGACCCTGAAAGCTGTACGGACTCGTGCGCGGCTTGAACGCCCCGCCGCGGAGGATGTTCGCCCCCGCCGCTTTCACATGCCCCGCGATCGTGTCGAGAATCTCCAATCCCTCGATGGCGCACGGCCCCGCGATCATGCCAAGCGAACCGCCGCCGACACGGACCTTGCCGATTTGTACGACGGTGTCTTCCTTGCGAAACTCCCGGCCCGCGAGCTTGAACGGCTTCAAGATCGGCAGGACCTGTTCGACGCCGGGAATGGCCTGCAACGGCTCCGCGTGCAGCTTGTTCTCGTCGCCGATTACGCCGATGATCGTGCGCAGCTCGCCCCGGCTGATATGCGGCGTGAAACCCAACTCCCGGATGCGATCCAGGATATGTTCGACTTGCTCGTTCGTGGAGTGCGGACGGAGAACGATAATCATTGGAATTTCAGATTGCAGATTTCAGATTGCACATTTCAGACTCCAATCTGCAATCTGAAATCTGCAATCGGAAATCGGTGTTAGCCGCTTACCGTAGCCATCGGGAACGACCCCAGTACGACCACTTCCAGGCTGCGGTCTTCCAGGTTCTTGATGGTCTTGCCGACCTTCGTGTCCTCGATATGACCCTCGAAGTCCACGAAGAAAACGTACTCGGGCTTGGGCGTTTTGGCGGGGAACGATTCGATCCAGGTCAGGTTGATCTTACCCTGTCGGAAGATGTCCAGCGCTTCCACAAGCGAGCCTGGATTGTGCGGCACACGGAACATGACGGCAGTCTTGTCCTTGCCGGTGCGGCCGGCTTTCTGATGGCCGATCACGGCGAAGCGCGTTTCGTTGTACGGAGAATCCTCAATGTCCTCGAAGAGCACGCGCAGCCCGTACTTCACCGCTGCCTGGCGGCTGGCGATCGCCGCGGCGCCCGGTTCACGCTGAGCCAACTCGGCGGCGGTCGCGGTGCTCGCCACTTCGTGCAGGGAAGCGTGCGGCACATTTTTGCTCAGCCAGTTGCGGCACTGCGAGAGAGCCTGTGGCTTGCTGTAGACACGCCGGATTTCCTGCTGCTCGCAGGTCGCCATCAAGTTGTGATGGACACGCAAACGAATCTCGGCGCAGACCTTAAGCTGCGGCAGCCGCATGAACATATCGAGTGTGTCGGCGATCCGGCCGTCCGTCGAGTTCTCAAGCGGCACAACGCCAAAATCGGCGTGGGCGCGGTTTACTTCCTCGAACACCGCCGCGATGCTTCCCACACGCATGAATTCGACGGTCTGTCCGAAACGCTCAACGGCGGCGAGGTGGCTAAAGCTGTACTCCGGACCGAGATACGCAACCTTGAGAACCTTTTGCAACGCCCGCGAACCGCTCATGATCTCGCGGAAAATCGACCGGATCGTCACGGGGTCGAGCGGGCCTTTGTTCGCTTCGAGAATGTTCTGAAATACCTCTTCCTCGCGCGCCGGCGAGAAGACTTCCCCGCCGTGGTCGGTCTTTACGCGGCCGACTTCCGCGGCGAGCCCCGCGCGTTCGTTCACCAGCTTCAGAATCTGCATGTCGAGCCGATCGATCTGGCTGCGAAGATGCCGAAGCGAGGCGGCCGCCTTGGTTGCGACGGCGTTGTTTCCGCCGTCAGTTTTGCGCGTCATAAGAAGTCTCGCCACAGGGGTTACTGCGCATTTCACCTCAATCTAGTCGGGTATGAAATGGGTGTCAACGCGCGGGCTTGGCCGGCTCGTTAGTTTTCAGGCAAAAGGGCAGCGATTCCTCGCACCGGGTCGTCGTTCGTGAACATAAGTGTCGATTGCGAAAGGGCTTGTTCAGATTCATAAGCAAAGATTCGTCCAACCCGTTCGTAGTGAGCGATTCCATCGAGTCCTGCTGTAGTAAAACCGCACGAATGCGGACACTACGAACAGTTGATAGCGGGTTGGACGAACTTTTGCAGAGCGATGCGCTTATCTTATTTCGTAGAAGAGAGTTAAGTCGATTCCTAACATCGAGATGGAAAAATCGCCTTTTTTGCCCTATTGGGGTGTTCTGTTCGTTATCCATTTTTCTCTCGCTCGGACAAGGACTTACGGAATCGATGCCAAACATGGGTAACACGCGCCGCAAAGATTCGTCCAGCCCGCTAAAACAAGGCCGCCAGGCGGTAGGTACTGCTTCTAGCTGCGTTGACAGTTTCTTGACCACCTCACGCTTCTCATCAATCTGAACCTGCCTAGAATCGCTCCATCGGGAAAGCCGGCTGATCCCCGGCTGACGCCTGTCCCGTTGTTTGCGGAATGCACACTCCCAGCAAGCAACGGGCAGGCAGGCCCGACGGGAGTGTGCGAGCATGTCTTCCGAATCGCGGGAAGGCCGGTGCCTTCCTATCGGCGAGCCAGCGTTTCCGCCACCGTTGTCGCATCTCGTGGAAGCTACCGAACGAGCGATTCCACCGATTCTGTCAAATCGCAAACCGTCGCCCCAGGGCGCCATGACCGCAAAGAAGCTCTACGAGCGTCTTGGCGAGCAGGGCCATTTGGAATCAGCGTGCGAATGGGCTTTGTACCACTTGGTACAGAAGGGCCTAGTCGGTGCTGAGCAGCGCCCTCAGGGTATTGCTGTTAGTGGTCCGCGAGTCATTACTCCTGGTCCTTCGTTACACGGCCTGCCAAGCATTTTTCAAATACCTGACGCACCAGCTCGGATTTATTCGAGTGTCACTGGATATGAATTATGCGTATGGCCGTTGCCAGCCATGTGGGGCTGGTGGGAGTCGCTTAGCCAGCTAGACAGGCCGCAAACTCAAGTCGAAGTGGTTGTTGATGCAGCTGGCGGACAGTCCACCAGTTCAAAAGACACTTCAAAAAAGCCGCGAAATTCTCCGAAACGCGGGCCGCGAAATCCGACAGAGTTTCTGCGATTCAAGGCCGCTATCGAACGCGGCGCACGGCAAGGCAAGCAAAATAAGGATATTGCCATCGAATTCACGCATGGTGAGATGAAAAAGGCCGCCGCACTTCTGAAACAGCTACAACGACACGCGGACTTCAAAGGGTGAAAATATCGTCCGAAGAGACACTTCAAAGGACACTTCAAGAGACACTTCGCGCATATGTGGTTTGATGCCAGCGCTTTGCGCGCGGTATCAAGTGGTCGGTCGATGCTTGTTTTGACAGGAAAGGTGGTGCGAGATGTGGATAGGAAGGCACTGCTCTGCTAAGGCCACGGTCGCCGCTTAGCAGGGTACAAGAAAACCAGTCCCCGGACTCCCCGATCTGAAGGGCGGAGAGTCCGGGGGCAAGGCGACCACTCGTTCGTGGGCCTGCCAGGTTCGGGGCCAGCGTCTTATAAACGCCAGCTTCCGGGTTCAACTCCCGGCAGGTCCATTCCGCGATTCTACTTGACCGGGCGATTGCTCCGCAAGTCCCGCGCGGCGGCTTTGTCCAGCCGGTCGCGAATCCATCCCGACAAAGACAATCGCGCCGCCTTCGCGGCGCGCTGGTAGGTGGTTCGCTCGGCATCGGTCAGCCGAACCGGAAGTATCTTGCTCGCCAGCCCGCTCGGATCGCGCGGCGGTCTTCCCGGCTTGTTCGCCATGCCAGAATTGTATTTACATAATTCCGCAAAGCAACCCTTGCTGACGACAAGTTTCGTATATACAATACTAGGAATGAAAAACCCCTGCGAATGCTTGTAACACTCGCAGGGGCAAGACGAATCCAGGCGGTTAAGCCTAGACCCATCCCTCACAAGAGCAGTCTAGCACGACCGCCGCAATGAAAAAAGGCGGTCTCCGATGCAATGTCCAGTGTGCAAGGCGAACGGGCTGCGCTTCGGCAAGAATCGAAACGGCACGCAGCGCTTCATTTGCCGCAAGTGTTTTCTGACTTTTTCCGAGCGGCGCGACAACGCGCCGCGCGTGTTCGCGGACAGGCAGCTAACGATGAAGAAGGCCACGCGAGCTATCCGGTTGCTCATGGAAGGGACCAGCGTTCGCGGCGCGTGTCGCTTGCTTGGCATGGCACAACACACGCTGCTTGACCTCTTGCAGCGCGTGGGCAAAGGGTGCGAGCGGTTGCAGCGGGAAATCATTCGGAACGTGGCGTGCAATGCAATCGAGTGCGACGAACTGTGGAGCTTTGTTTGGTGCCGCGAAAAGACGCGCATTCGCAAGGGATACCCGGAGCAACAGACGGGCGAGTGCTACACCTGGACTGCTGTTGAATCACGCACGAAGCTGATTATGGCCTACGCGGTCGGCAAGCGTGACAACGCCACCGCAATGCAGTTTGCTCGGAACCTGCGCCACGCCACGACGGGCCATTTCCAAATCGACACGGACGGGCTCGGCATCTATCGCAGCGTGATTCCGGTCGTATTCGGTCGGCATCAAGACCACGCGCAAGTGGTGAAGAATTTCAACGCGCCAGTGGAGGGCGAAGCGCGCTACTCGCCGCCGGAAATAGTGTCCATCAACATAACCGCCGCGAGCGGCTGGCCGAACCTCGAAACGGCGAGCACGTCGATGGTGGAGCGCTCGAATCTGACCGTTCGCATGATGCTCCGGCGCTTCACGCGCTTGACGAATGCCCATAGCCGGAAGTGGGAGTGCCACACGGCGGCGCTGGGCTTGCTGTTCGGGTTCTACAATTTCGTTCGGCCGCATATGACGCTGACGGCGCAAGCGGAAGAGAAGCAGACGCCAGCAATGGCGTCTGGGCTCACCGATCACGTTTGGACGGTTGAGGAGTTGATTGAACGAGCAGTGCCAGAGGAAAGGCGAGCAATTGCTTGCTAGCGACTTGCGAGAAGACTCACAGCCCCAGCTTGATGCTGAGGCTTTTTGCATTCTCTGGCGGCCGTTGCTGGAATAGAATAGCTGCGACGCGCGTTCGCCTCGCAGGAGTCAAAGTACGTGCAACTGAATGAGCAGCAGAAGCAAAAGCTTCACGAGAAACTCAACGAGAAATGGCATTTCGCGCTTTGCCCTGTTTGTCAATCAGCAAAGGATTATCAAATACACGAACGGATTTACGAGTTGCGAGAGTACAACAGAGGCTCTTTAGTCGGCGGGGTTCCCATCATTCCTCTGGCTGTGCTTTCCTGCCCAGACTGTGGCAACACCTTGATGATGAATGCGATTGCTTTGGGCGTCATCGATCCGACGCACGGAGGATGGATCGATGGCGAGAGTTAATTTTGCGCCGAAGCTGGCGGTGAATCCGGCAGTAACGGAAGAAGGTATTGCCGTCTCTCATGCACAGTGGAGAAGAATTATGACCAGGCTCGAAGAGTGCGAGAGCGAAACGAGGACATCCGAAAACATTGCCTGGACAAGCCTAGGCGTTGCAGGCAGTGCCCTAATTAGTGCGATTGTTTACCCCACGAGCGTTCAGTTCTCAACACCGACGCCCGCCGGAACCGAAGCCAACGTGTGGGCTATCGTTATTCAAATTGCTCTGGTCGCTTTGGCAACCACCGGGTTCATCGTGGCTTGGTCTTGTCGCTCGCACGTCCAGCGTGAACGCCAACACCGAGCTACTCTCCGTCGATGGATGCGGGAAGACATGGAAAGCCATGCTGAAAAATACCCGGCAATTGCCCCGGCAACGCTGCTTGACGCTCAAGATGCCTAAGTTTCCCGAAGCGCTGGTCGCTATACGACCATACACGCAGGCGGGAAGCAGTACCAGGCGGTATTGCCTGCCACACTGGCTCAGCCGTCTCGCACCTCGTGGCGCTTCCTGCCAATCTGACACCCGCACGTCGAGCAAATGAATTCCGTGAATCCGCGAAGCTGCATTAAGTCTCTAAGAACGTGCAGATTACGACGTCCCGATTGGGACGAGACTTCGCGGCATGGCACTTGCGTTGGCGTCTGATTGCTAATAGAAGCTTGATACCGCGATTTGGCATGAACACGAAAAACGAAGCCAGATCATTCAACAGGCCGGCGGCTCGGAAGGGGAGCCGGCTTCGCGACCGCGGAGCGTAGAGGCGCATCGCCCGTGACTCGTCCGCGGCCGCCCAGAAAGGAACCATTCCATGGCTGAAGAAAAAATCATCGGCATCGACCTCGGCACCACGAACTCTGTCGTCGCGGTAATGGAAGGTGGCGAAGTCAAGGTCATCGCCAACCAGGAAGGCAACCGCCTTACCCCGAGCGTCGTCGCATTCACAGATAAGGGCGACCGCCTCGTCGGCGACCCGGCGAAACGGCAGGCGATCACCAACCCGCGCCGGACGATCTACTCAATCAAGCGCTTCATGGGCCGGCGGCACAATGAAGTCCAATCCGAAGAGAAACTCGTCCCATACAAAATCGTCGGCGGACCCGACGAGCTGGTGAAAGTCGAGATCGACGGCAAAGCGTACACGCCGCCGGAAATCTCGGCCATGATTCTGCGCAAGTTGAAGGAAGCCGCCGAAGCCTATCTCGGGCACACCGTGCGGAAAGCGGTCATCACCGTGCCGGCGTACTTCAACGACGCCCAACGCCAAGCGACCATTGACGCCGCGCAGATCGCCGGCTTCGACACCGAGTGGGAGATCGAAGACCCGAAGTCCGGCAAAAAGAGCCGGCAGCGAATGCGCATCATCAACGAGCCGACCGCCGCGTCGCTCGCCTATGGCCTCGACAAGAAGAAGAACGAGAAGATCGCCGTTTTCGACCTGGGCGGCGGCACGTTCGACATCTCCATCCTCGACGTCGGCGACGGCGTCTTCGAGGTGAAGGCGACGAACGGCGACACGCACCTAGGCGGCGACGATTGGGATCAGGTGCTTATCGACTATGTCGCCGACGAGTTCAAGAAGGAAAACAAGATCGATCTCCGCAAGGACCAAATGGCGTTGCAACGCTTGAAGGAAGCTTGCGAACGCGCCAAGAAGGACTTGTCGCAATCAGCAACCAGCGACATTAACCTGCCGTTTATCACCGCGGACCAGGACGGCCCAAAGCATCTGACGATGTCGATTTCGCGCGCGAAGTTCGAGCAGTTGACCGATCACCTGTTCGAGCGCTGCCGCGGCCCGGTGCTCAAAGCGTTGCAAGACGCCGGCTATAAGCCGAAGGACATCGACGAAGTTGTCATGGTCGGCGGCATGACGCGCGTGCCGAAAGTTCAGGCGATGGTCCGCGACATCTTCGGCAAGGAGGGCCACAAGGGCGTGAACCCGGACGAGGTCGTCGCCATCGGCGCCGCCATCCAGGGCGCACAGTTGCTGCTCGGCAGCAAGGCCGAAGTGCTCCTCCTCGACGTGACGCCGTTGTCGCTCGGCATCGAAACGCTCGGCGGCGTGCTGACCAAGCTCATCGAGCGCAACACGACGATCCCGAAGACCGAGAAGCAGACTTTCTCGACGGCAGAGGACAACCAAACGGCCGTCACCGTCCGTGTCTTCCAGGGTGAGAGCCCGATCGCCAACAGCCCGAGCAATCGGCTCTTGGGCCAGTTCAATCTGGAAGGCATCGCGCCCGCGCCGCGCGGCCTGCCGCAGGTGGAAGTCACATTCGACATCGATCACAACGGCATTCTGCACGTGTCGGCGAAGGACCTCGGCACCGGCAAGGAGCAGAAGATCCGCATCGAGTCGTCCAGCGGCATCAGCCCCGCCGATGTGGAAAAGATGCGTCGCGAAGCCGAGTCGCACGCCGACGACGACAAGCAGAAACGCGAGTTGATCGACGCTCGCAACACGGCGGACCAGCTCGTCTACCAGATCGAGAAAATGTTGAAGGAGAGTGCGGACAAAATCAGCGACGCCGACAAGACGCCGATCACCGCCGCGGTGGAGAAGGTGAAGCAAGCCGCCAGCCGCGACGACGTGGCGGCAATCAAACAGGCCATCGGCGAACTCGAACAGGCTTCGCACGCAATGGCCGCGCATCTTTACAAGGGCGGGCAAGGCGGCGCCGGCCCCGGCCCAAGCGGTGGACCGTCCAGCGGCCCGTCGGGCGACGGGCAGGGCGGCCCCGGAAAAGGCCGCGACGACGTGGTGGACGCCGAGTACGAAGTGAAGAAGTAGCGCAACTTTGAATTTCACTACGGTCCTTGGGCTGCATCAAGGCTTGATCGTATGCAGCCCAAGGGCTTTTCTGTTGATGTCGTTAGCGTGCGGCTTAGACAATTTCGATTCAAAGCCGAAGGTCGCAGTGGTAGATTGAGAGAGCCGCCAGCATGTTTGGCGGACGAGGATTCTCCAATGGCGACAGCACAGGTGCGTAAACATCGCCGCTCGCGCTATGTACTGCATGGCGTGGACTGGCGCATGTATACTCGCCTCCTGAAGATTTTCGTCGAACGACCGTCGATCCGGCTCGCTTTCGATCGGGGAGAGCTTGAGATTATGAGCCCGCTGCCCGAACACGAGAGCGACGCCGACATGCTCGGCCGGTTCGTCGTCGTCTTGACCGAGGAACGCGGGTTGCCCTTGCGCTGTGGTCGCTCCACCACCTATCGCAGGAAACGGAAGCAACGGGGAATTGAGCCGGACAACTCGTACTGGGTCACCAACGAGCCGCGCGTGCGCGGCAAACGCCGACTCAATCTTCGCGTCGATCCGCCGCCCGACCTTTGCATGGAGATTGATGTTACCGGCAGCTCGATCAACCGCATGGGCATCTACGCCGCCCTGCGCGTCCCCGACGTGTGGCGCGTCGATGACGAAGTCCTGACATTTCACGTTCTGCAAGAGACCGGCGATTATGTGCGCCGCGAAACCAGTCTGCTCTTTCCAGATGTGCGGCCTGCGGACCTAATGCGCGTTCTGGAGTTGCGAAGCTCGCTGGATGACAATGGCGTCGTGCGGGAATTCCGCGCATGGGTCCGGAATACGCTGCGCACCGACCCGCCCGCCCAAGATTAGCGGCACATGATCCTTTTCCCGCCGAAGTCCGCACGGCATGCCGTGCCTCCTTCAGTCCTCCATTTTTCCAGTGAAGCGTCTTCAGAGCGTGCTTATAATGGCCGCGCGAACGTCACCGTTCCATACTGAAATGCGCAAGGAGAAGGCTGATGGGAGGCTTTTACGGCTCGGTTCACATCCGCACCGAAGATCGGTCTCCCATTCAGGCGGCCGTAGAAGCTCTGGCGAAGAAAACAAAACGCCAATTCTTGATCGGGCCGGCACTTGGTGGCTGGGTGAGTGTGTATCCCGATGGCAACGGGCAAGACGAAGCAACGGCCCATGTCTTGGCCGCAAGTGTGCCCGCCCATCTTATCTACGTGCTGGTTCACGACGATGATGTTCTCGTCTACCAATACTTCAGCGGCGGGAGCCGGATCGATCAGTTCAATTCCAGTCCCGATTACTTCGGCGCCGTCTCTGAGCAGGACCAAGAACAATCGCGTGGGGACCCAGCGCTTCTTCGCCCATTACTGACGGCGGGTCACTCCGTTGACGAGCTCACCGCCTTGTTAGCCCCGAATGACGATAACGAAGTCACGTTCGAATCGGAACGCCTCGCCCGCTTCGCGGAATTGCTCGGGTTGCCAAACGCAGTGACGGCCTATGAGTACCTCATGGCAGGCGAGACGGACGATATCGTCGGCTGGGACGACTTTATCCACGTGCCGGACCGATCCGCGGAAAAGGCTCGCCATGCGGCTTTGGCGAAAGAGGAACGCGCGGAAAAAGCGAAACTACGCGCGGCGAGAATCCTGCTCTTCGAGAAAACGGGCTCGCAGAGGCCAATCGAAACAGTCGCTTGGTGTTCGGCAGGCGGAGGATCGGATTTCGTTTTCACGATGGTGAGCATGGCGACGGGCCAGCGCCGCCCGTTGTTTCATATCGGTCCTTCTTGGAATCTGGATGCGGCGGCGCTGACGATCGAGTTGGCAGGACCGGTACAAGAAATGTGTGGCACGTCAACGGGACGTTACTTGGCAATTGCATACGCGGGCGGTACGTGGAAGTCAGAGGTCTGGGATTTGCAGCAGGCTCGCAAAGTGCTTGAAATCGCCCGTGAATCGCACTCGAGCTGCCGCATCACGATCTCTGCGGACGAGCGCGCCGTCGTGACGTGCTCAGACAACAATATCGCCATCGACAGCATCGCGGACGGTCGCCGATTAGCCTCCTTCCCCGCGAATGCGAACTATTCGATCCCATGCAGCCATCCGTCCGGAATGGCGGTTGTCGGTGATGGTTCCGGCAAATTGCGAATTTTCGACATCGCTCAAGTAAGGTTGCTGAAGACTCTGGGTATCGGCAAATTGTTGCACGAGGCCGGCCACAACCAGCGAATGGTGGCGAAGCTCCGCGAAGAATTGCTCAATTTCGACAAGGGTCCATTTCGCGAAGCAATGGAAAAAGGCTTACGAAGCGCGGGCAAGCGGTTCAACGAGCCGCCGCTAACCAACGAACAGGGCCGCAAAGCCCTCGAGCAAGCCGGTTATGTTTTTCACGCCGACGGCAGCCTTGACGTCGAGCGAACGGTGGACAATCGGCTCACTCGCCAACGCCAACAACTCGCGGAGATGGCGCGGAACGCCGAAGAAGCGGCGAACCGCCCAGGCATCGAGAGTTCGGCGTTTCGCGGCTCCGAACTCCCTTACAGTCTCGCCTGCTCCGGTGATGGCCGCTGGCTCTGTGTGGGGACAGACCAAGCGCTTCGTGTTTTTCGTTGGGAAGAGGTTCTCTCCGCGAGCGACGTTACACCTATGGCGGCCTCCAGCGTTCCCATTGAACGCACCATCATGCGCTCGGCGTTTGGGAGCATGACGATGCCGAGTTTCCTCACCGGATTGACCGTTGACGACGAGCGCTCCTGTGTGCTTTTCGGCAGCGGCGAGGGAATCTGGTCTCTACAACTCTCATCCGGAGATACGACGCTGCTGCGCTCCATAGGCGGTGGATTTCGCGTGGATAAGCTTGCCTTGTCCACGGATCGAACGTGCCTCGGCGTCACAGTTGTAGCGTTGCCGGATGCTCATCACAGTAGGCCAGGCCCCGAAGCTTTTCAGGTTTGGGACTACGACGCGCACTTGCGCGGACGGGCTTCGTAGGGTTAGGATTGTGTCGCTGTTGCTTTTCTTTGTGATCCGACTCGTCCAAAGAGCGCTAACGATTCCTCATTTCTCGCCGCATATCTTGCTGGCATCCGCCTCTCCCCCGGTTATAATCACCCCCGTCCTTCCCGTATCCCACCACCGTAGCCCCCGAGGAGTTCTCTTCATGAAACAGCGCAGCAACCGACGTGACTTCCTCAAACAAACAAGCCTGGCCGGCGTCGGCTTTTGGGTCGCCGGCGGTCTACAGGCCGCGGACAGCAAGTCGGCGAACGACAAACTCAACTTCGCCTGCATTGGCGTCGGCGGCAAAGGCGGCAGCGATACGGACAACGCCGCCGCCGTCGGGAATATCGTTGCCCTGTGCGACTGCGACGAAAACACGCTCAACCAGAAAGCCGCGCAGTTCCCGAACGCGAAGAAATACACCGACTATCGCAAGATGTTCGACGAGATGGCCAAGTCGATCGACGCCGTCACCGTCAGCACGCCCGATCACACGCACGCGCCGGCCAGCGTCATGGCGATGCGGTTGAAGAAGCACGTTTACTGCCAGAAGCCGCTCACGCATACCGTCTACGAGGCGCGCCGCATGCGCGAGATCGCCAAGGAAATGGGCGTCTGCACGCAGATGGGCAATCAAGGCACTGCGGCGAACGGGTTGCGCCGCGCGGCTGAGTTCATTCAGGACGGCGGTATCGGCAAGGTCACGCAGGTCCATGTCTGGACGAATCGCCCCATCTGGCCGCAGGCCCCGGCGATCATGGCTCGGCCGAAGGGCACGTTCGAATGTCCCAAGCACGTTCACTGGGATCTCTTCCTTGGGTCGGCGCCGGAACGGCCCTATGCCCCGGACTATCACCCGTTCAAATGGCGCGGCTGGTGGGACTTCGGCACCGGCGCCCTTGGCGACATGGCATGTCACACCGCCAACATGGCGTTCATGGCGTTGAAGCTCGCCCACCCGATCAGCGCTTCCGCGGAGGCCGGCGATTTGAATCCCGAAACGTACCCGTCGTGGGCCCGCGTCATTCTCGAGTTCCCCGCCCGCGGCGAAATGGCCCCCGTCACCTGGAATTGGTACGAAGGCAAGCGTGACGGCAAGCACGTCCTTCCAGCGCCTGAACTCGTGCCGGGCCAGAAGGAACGCGAGAAAGCGAACGCCGTGTTCTTCAAAGACGGCCAGTGGCATTTCCGCCGGGCGGGGAGTGATTCGAAGAGGAAGGACACCGTAGATAGCGGATCGTTCCTCGTCGGCGAAAAGGGCGTCCTCTTTTCACCCGATGATTACGGCGCCGAGGCGTACATCGTCACGACGTCCGGCGTCGAAAGATTGACGGGCGAACCGAAGCGGATGCCGATCAACAATCGTGGGGACCTCGGCATGAAGCAGGAATGGGTCAAGGCGATCAAGGAGAACAAACCCGAAATCGCCGTCAGCAACTTCGACTACTCCGGCATGTTGACCGAGGCTGTGTTGCTCGGCAACGTCGCGATTCGCATGATGGGCAAGAAGCTGCAATTCGACGGACCGAGCTTGCACTTCACCAACAACCCGGAAGCAAACCAATACCTCAGGACCGAATACCGCAAAGGCTGGACGCTTTAATCCGAGCGCAACGATTTTGCCGGCCCGCTGCGGGTAAGGGACTGCCACCTTTCCCGCTGCGGGCCGGCTCGTTTTTGGCTTCCTTTACACTTTTGGCCGCGTCCGTTACACTGGATGCGAGCCACATCGCAGGAGGCCTCATGCCGCAAGCCATTGTCGATCCGGAAGAGCTGCGCCGCTTTGCGCAGAGTCTGAAACGCTTCAACAACGAGTTACAGACGCAGATCACTTCCTTGCACGGTCAGTTACTCGGCCTCGGCGACACATGGCGCGATCAGGAGCACGAGAAGTTCTGCCAGGAGTTCGAGCAAACGTCCGCGGTCGTGGACCGCTTCATCGAAATGGCCAACGAGCATATTCCGTTCCTGCTCCGCAAGGCGGAGCGCATCGAAGAGTACCTGCAACAGAAGTAAAGTAGGCGGAAGACTTCCGAAGTCTTCAAGCCTTCGGAAGTCTGGAGAGCCCGTATGAGCCAAGGCGCGCAGGTCCGCTCCGTTGACGCTATCCGCGACTTTCTCGCGGCATTGCAACAATTCCGCGAAGATGGCCAGGAAGCGCTCTGTTCCGCCGACATGGAGATTCGCCGCATGCAGGATTGGCTGCGCGAACAGCTCAAATCCTGGAGCAAGGAAGTCCGCGACTGCGAAGAGGAACTGATTCAGGCCAAGAATGAGCTGTCCCGCCGGCAAACGATTTACGTCGGCGACAAGCCGCCCGACTGCACCGAGCAGAAGAAACGCGTCCAATTCTGCCGCGCCCGGCTCGAACATGCCGAGGAGAAGGTCGCAACAACGCGCCGCTGGATTCCGGAGATGGACCGCCTCAACGACGAGTATTACGGTCCGGCCCGGCAACTTGCCGGCTTCCTCGATAGCAACATGCTGACGGCCTTCGCCGTCCTTGAACGGAAGATCGCCGCCCTCGAGGCGTATCTGGCATTGACCGCCCCAACGACAGCCCGCGACGCCGGCGGCCTGCAATCCGCTGCGTCCGACGGCAACGCTCCCGGACCGACTCCCAGCCCAGCCGTGAATCCAACATCCGGAGCGAAATGACATGGCTCTCAGTACCGGCCGCGCCCAGTTGCACGAAGCGATGAAGGTCGCCAGCGCCCACTGGGACGAAGTCCAAACGGAATGGAACGACCCGGTGCGCAAAGACTTCGAGAAGGAATTCTGGGAGCCGCTCGACCCCTGCGTGCAGGCGACCCTCCGCGCCATGGACCGCCTGGCCACGATGATCGACCGAGCCCGACAGGATTGTGGATAAATCGACCAATGGCCGCGAAAAGGCACAAAAAGCGCAAAAGAAACCAGGTCGCGGACCGTAGGCGAACAGCACCGAGCCCGGCAGATTAACCTTCCCTTCTTCCTTGTGTCTTTTGTGCGTTCTCGCGGCAATTCTTCTTTAGGTTGCACCCCATGTCGACACAGCTTTTGATTGACCGCCAACGCGTTGTTTTGCGTGACCTCCTTCAAGGCGCCGCGGAGCGCGCCGCCGCGGAGACCGAAACTGAATCGAGCTACCGCGCGCGCAACGACGCTGCGGAGAAGGAATTCCAAGAATCACGGCAGCGCGTCGTCTCGCGTTACGAGAGTGAGAAGGGCGCCGCGGAGGCCGAGAACCGCGAGAGCAAGGAGCGCATCGTCGCGGAGTACGAAGCCGCACACAAAAAGGCGTCTGACGAGTTCGAGGAGACCCGTCAGCGCATCGCCTACCAGTTCCGCCGCACGCGCCGGCATGCCGAGGCAGACTACAAGGACGCGAAGTGGACGCTCGCGACGATCTACGAGGCGGGCAAGAAGAAGGTCAAAACACAACTGGGCCGCGCCAAACGATCGGCCGCGTCGAAGGAGGCCAAGATCCAGAAGTTCTGGGACCAAGCGGGAAACTACCTCGCCGAGTGCGGTCAGAGCATCGCCTTCGTCCCTTCGACCGCGGAGCAAAAAGACCCGCCCGCGCAACGTCTCAAACAAAATCTAGCCAATGCCGAGGAGACGCTCGCTCGACTTCAGGAATTGAGCCTGCCGCGATTTCTGAAAGGCGACCGCTTCTTTTTGACCGTCGCTTGCATCTGGGCCGCGCTTCAAGCGCCCCTCGCTCTCCCCGCTCTCTGGAATTGGTGGTACGTCGGGGTGTGGCTCGGTGTCTCCACCGCTCTCGTGATCGGCGGCGGCTACTTTCTTCGCAAATTGCTCGTCCAGAAGGCCGACGAACAGGTTGCCAACCTCTATCGACCGTTGTGCCAGGCGCTGACCGACGCCGAGAGCGCCCGGCGCCAATGGGTAGAAGAAGCGAGCGCGCACGCAAAGCGGCAATTGCAAAAGAAACGCAAGAAACGCGACGAAGATCGCAAGCACGCCAAGACCACCTATGAGACAACTTTAGCCGAAAGCCAGAAACGCCGCGAAGCCGACGCCTGGCAAGCCGACCAGAAGTATCAACCGCTTCTCGCCGAGATCGAGCGTCGCCGTGAAGAAGGCCTGCGTGAGACCGAAGAGCGCTACAAGAGCCGCGTCACCGAGAACCAGTCACGTTACGACGAGGAGTCGCACCAGGCCGGCGCCCGTCATTCGCGTCTGCTGGCCGACAGCCACATCAAGTATGAAGCCGCGTGGAAGCAGATGGCGACGAGCTGGCGGCAAGCCTTGACGAAGGCCGACGCCGAAGTGATGGCGATCAACGGCGAGAGTCTTCATCTCTATCCCGCGTGGAACGATCCCGTGTGGGCCGACTGGACGCCGCAGACGAAGGTGCCCGCAGGCGTTCGCTTCGGTCAATTGGCGGTGAAGCCGGACCTCATTCCACACAGCCAACCGCAGGACGCGCGACTCAAGGACGCCGCTCCTCCACACTATGTCTTCCCCGCCCACCTGCCGTTCCCGGAGCAATGTTCGCTCCTCATCAAGGCGGCGGATGAAACGCGTAACCAAGCCGTGCAGACGCTGCAAGCCGTCATGCTCCGTTTCCTCACCGGCCTGCCGCCGGGAAAGTGCCGCTTCACGATCATCGACCCCGTCGGCCTGGGCGAGAACTTCGCAGCGTTCATGCACCTCGCCGACTACGACGAGGCTCTCGTCACCAACCGGATTTGGACCGAAGCGCAGCACATCGAGCAGCGGCTCGTCGATCTAACCGAGCACATGGAGAACGTGATTCAAAAGTATCTCCGCAACCAATACAAGTCGATCGAGGAATACAACGAGCAGGCGGGCGAGGTGGCGGAGCCGTACCGCATTCTGGTCGTCGCTAATTTCCCGACCAATTTCAGCGCCGAAGCCGCTCGCCGGTTGGTCAGCATCGCATCGAGCGGCGGGAGCTGTGGCGTCTACGTTTTGACCAGTGTCGATACCAAACACGCCATGCCGCAGGGTTTTCGCCTCGCCGACTTGGAGCAGGTCAGCTTGATTTTGGGCCTGAAAGAAGGGCGGATCATTTGGAAGGATGACGACTTCAACAAATATCCGCTCCAACTCGACGCTCCGCCGGGCGACGCCTTCCTGACTCCGCTCTTGCACAAGATCGGCGCCAAAGCGAAGGACGCCAACCGCGTTGAAGTCAGTTTCGATTTCCTCGCGCCGACGAACGATCAGTATTGGAGCAGCGACAGCCGGCCCGGCATCGATGTGCCGCTTGGCCGTGCCGGGGCGACGAAACGGCAACACCTGCGCCTCGGCCAGGGCACCGCTCAGCACGTGTTAATCGCCGGCAAGACCGGTTCCGGCAAATCGACGCTGCTGCACGTCCTCGTCACGAACATTTCACTCCTCTACAGCCCCGACGAAATCGAACTCTATCTCGTGGACTTCAAGAAGGGCGTTGAATTCAAGACGTATGCGATGCACGCCTTGCCGCATGCGCGAGTGATCGCCATCGAAAGCGAGCGCGAATTCGGCCTGAGCGTGCTGCAACGTCTCGATGCGGAATTGAAGTATCGCGGCGACCGTTTCCGCGATCTGAACGTCCACGACTTGAAGTCATACCGCGACGCGACCGGCAAGCCGTTGCCACGCATCCTGCTGGTGGTGGACGAATTCCAGGAATTCTTCGTCGAAGACGACAAGGTCGCACAGGAAGCGGCCTTACTTCTAGACCGGCTCGTTCGTCAAGGCCGTGCCTTCGGCCTGCACGTCTTGCTCGGTTCCCAAACCCTCGGCGGGGCGTATACGCTGGCCCGCAGCACTATCGACCAGATGGCGGTCCGCATCGCGCTCCAGTGCAGCGAGGCCGACGCCCATTTGATTCTGAGCCGCGACAACTCGGCGGCCCGCCTCCTCTCCCGCCCCGGCGAAGCGATTTACAACGACGCCAACGGCCTGGTCGAGGGCAACGACGTCTTCCAGGTCGTGTGGCTGCCCGATGACCGCCGTGAAAAAGAGCTGCGCCGCATCCAGGAATTGACGCGCACGCGCTATGACGGCGCGGTGCGCCCGCAGATCGTCTTCGAAGGCAACGCCCCCGCCGACCCCGCGAAGAACCACCTGCTTGACCGCTTACTCGCCGCCCCCGCCTGGCCGGAAACGGTGCGCGCCGCCCAGGCCTGGCTCGGCGAAGCGATCGCCATCAAGGACCCGACGGCCGCCGTTTTTCGCCCGCAGTCCGGCAGCAACCTCATCATCATCGGCCAGCAGGAAGACGCCGCGCTCGGCAGTATGTGTACCATGCTTGCCAGCCTCGCCGCCCAACACCCGCCGGCTTCCCTGGGGTGCGTCGCGACGCACCCTACCAACAGCGCCGCCCGCTTCTGCATCCTCGATGGTTCTCCGGTAGACGACCCCCACGCCGGCTTCCTCAGCCGCTTCGCCGGCGTGGCGCCGCACCCTGTCCAGTCCGGCGCCTGGCGCGAAGTGCCCGTGATGCTGAATGAGCTGGCCGACGAAGTGGACCGCCGGCAGAAGGACCACGACACCGAAGCCCCGTCGATCTACCTCTTCGTCTACGGCCTGCACCGCTTCCGCGACCTGCGCAAGGCCGACGACGACTTCGGCTTCTCCCGCCGCGGCGAGGAGAAACCGAATCCGTCAAAACAATTCCTCACCATCCTCCGCGAAGGCCCGCCGGTCGGCGTCCATACCATCGTCTGGTGCGACTCGGTGAACAACGTCAATCGCAGCCTCGACCGCGCCGGCCTGCGCGAATTCGAGATGCGCGTCCTCTTCCAAATGAGCGCCGCCGATTCGAGCAACCTGATCGACTCCCCCGTCGCCAACAAACTCGGCCTGCACCGCGCCCTGTTCCACAGCGAAGACCGCGGGCAGCCGGAGAAGTTCCGGCCGTATGGCATACCGGGAGAGGGGTGGATGGAGATGGTGCGGGAGCGGTTGCGAGGGAGAGCAGTCGTGGAGGCGGAACGACAACCAACAGGAGCGGTCTAAGACAAAACTCGAATTTCGAGGGCGCGATGCGGCGCAATCTCTACACGAAGGATGAGATAACACTTTGCACGTATGCAGCGCGGTTCGAAATACGCGACATCGGGGGGAATTCAAGCGATTCGTTCCATCAGCGGTCGAAGCGGCGCATCCATCCAGATGAAGATTCAGAACATCGCAGCCATGTTGGACGAAGAGGGCATCGCGAGAGAGAGCGACGTTTCACCGCTAAAAGGGGTTCCGGCCGGCCAATCGGGACGGCGAACTAATTGGGACTGGATCGAGCGGCTCGCCTCCATTCCGAAGGCCGAACTGTTAAGCATTTGTAGGCGTATCCTTAACGACGCAGAGCCGTCTTAGACATTCTTGTCAGGTCGGAATGCGAGCATGGCGCGTGTTAGACATCCGAATAAAGAAATCGAAGCGGCCCTCCAATACGCTGAAAGCAAGGGCTGGACGGTTCGTCTCTCCAAGAAAGGCCACGCTTGGGGTAGGATGCTCTGTAGTCACGGACAGCGTGGCGGTTGCCAGTGGTCGATTTGGTCGACGCCAAGGAGTCCCGAGAATCATGCCAAGCAGATCCACCGCAGGGTCGATAGCTGCCCGCACTAGACGGAAATCGAGGAAGAAGGAGTTTCAGTTCACGATTCACCTTCTTTCGGACGTTGAATTGAACCGGGCATTCGAGGATGCGCTCTACGAAGCTGGCTGCGACGATGCATTGGTCGGCACGATCGACGGCAACGTCGTGATGGATTTCACGCGCGAAGCGACTTCCGAAGAAAAAGCCATCGCTTCGGCACTTACGGATATTAGGCGAGCGATCAAAAAGATCGCTTTGGGCCACACTGTGTTTGGAATGGTCCGCTAGCAGTGTGTTCTCTCATTTGCTTGCCCGAAGGGTTTCATGGTATCGTGGCGACTGGCGCCTTTGGTTTCTGCGAGGAGAACACGCGATGGCAGCGACCATGAAGGAATTAGGCATCGACCGCATGAGCGCCGATGACCGTCTAAACCTTGTTCAAGAAATCTGGGATAGTCTTGCGCAAGAAATTGAACGAGAGCCGCTCACCGAGGCGCAACGCCGCGAATTAGAGCGCCGGGTCGCCGCGCATGCAGCGAATCCCAACGACGTGGTTCCTTGGGGAGAAGTCAAAGAACGGGCCTTGGCGAGCGCGCGCAAATGAGCCTGCCCGTGATTCTGCGCACTTCGGGCTCCCGGCCCAATCCGCTATAATGCCCCCCATCATGCCCGCTCATGCCGACCGCATCACGCTGTTTTGTTTCGCCGCCAGCTACGCCTGCGCGCTTTTGTGCGAGATCGCGCACCTGCTGCGGCCGCGGCCGGTGCTGCGGGCGGTCGCGATCGGCTTCGGCGTCGCCGGGTTGTTCGCACACACCGTGTTTCTGACCGTCCAGAGCATCCCGCCGCTGTCGCAATACGGATCGCTGTTGTTGCTCGCGTGGGTGTTGGCGATCTTTTACCTGTACGGCACGCTACACCATCGGCGCGTGGCGTGGGGGGTGTTCGTTTTGCCGCTCGTGCTGGCCTTGATCGCCCTTTCCAAACTGGTCCAGACGCCGCCGGACGTAGAAGAGACGGGCGGACCGCTTGCCTGGGGGACGATCCACGGCTGGCTACTGGTACTGGCCGCCGTCGGCATTTGTGTTGGCTTTCTGGCCAGCATCATGTACCTGTTTCAGGCCCACCGGCTTCGGGCCAAGACATTGCCGGGCCAGGGGGTGCGGCTGCTCAGCCTCGAACGGCTGGAGAAGATGAACCGGCACGCGATCGACTGGACGTTTCCGTTTTTGACGGCCGGCGTGCTGGTCGGCATTCTTCTCATGATTCAGGGCGCTACGGCGCCACTGAGCTGGAACGACCCGCGGATTCTTGGCTCGGTCGGTCTGTGGCTCGTGTTCGCGATTCTCTTGTATCTGCGATACGGCTTGCACCTGCGCGGCCGACGCGTCGCCTTCATGACGATTGTTGCCTTCTTTCTCCTGGTCTTTACGCTCATCGTCCCGCATGCTGGAGTGGGGCGATGAGACTCTCCGTCATCGGCTGTAGTTTCCGCGCCACGCCGATCGAGCTGCGCGAGCGGCTCGCTTTCGACGAGAAAAAGTTGCCGCGCGCACTGGACGAGCTGAGCGTCCGCTATGGCTGCGAGACCGTTATCCTTAGCACCTGCAATCGCGTGGAGTTGTACCTCGGACGGGGCGATGCACCGGTCGTTCCTGACAGCGGATTGATTTGCGAATTTCTCGGCGAAATGCACGGCGTTCCCGTCGAGCAATTTCGACCGCACCTCTATGAACAGCAGGATGCGCTGGCGATCCGGCACTTGTTCCGCGTCGCCGGCAGTCTCGATAGCCTCATCGTCGGCGAAGGACAAATCGCGGGGCAAATCAAGCGGGCGTACGAGCTGGCCCGCGAGCGTTCCACGGCGGGGCCGTTGCTCCACGCTGTATTTCAACATGCGAATCTTGTCGCGAAGCGGATTCGCACCGAGACGGGCATCGCGAAGGGCCACGTCTCCGTTTCCAGCGCCGCCGTCGATTACGTTCGCCAGGTGTTCGATTCCTTTGACGATAAGACCATTCTGGTCATTGGCGCGGGGAAGATGGGGGAGATGACGCTGCGGCATCTGAAGGAACTGCGGCCGCGGCGCATCCTGGTCACGAATCGGAGTCCCGAGAAAGCGCAATCCGTAGCCGCGCTGTGCGGCGGTGTTTCCGTACCTTGGGAAATGGTCGATGATGCGCTTGTCGAAGCGGACATTGTGCTGAGCACGACCGGGGCGCCCGAGCCGATCGTGACATGGCGTCGTTATGACGCCATCCGCGCCCGGCGCACCGGCGGCACGCAGGTGATTCTCGACATCGCGGTGCCGCGCGATTTCGATCCCCGAATCCACGACGGCGATCGCGCTTGCCTCTTCAACATTGATGACTTGAAACGCATTCGCGAACAGACGCTGCGTGACCGGCGGAAACACATCGCCCCCGCGGAGGCGATTGTCGAGGAAGAAACGCAGCGCTTTCTGAAGGAATGGGCCCGCCGGCGTCATGGGCCCGTTATCGCCCAACTCACACGCGATTTCGAGGCGAAACGCAACATCATCGTCGGGCAGCTTATGCAACGGCTCAACGGGCAGCTCACGGATTCCGACCGCGCACACATCGAGGGCGCCTTTCGGCTGCTCCAAAACCAGTTCCTGCACGGACCGATCCGCGCACTGGCGGACGAGACGCCCGAAAGCCCAACGCCGCACGGCCACACGCTGCTGGGTGCGTTGCGCACCTTATTCGGGCTCAAAGAGTGACGAACTTGCGTCGTGTGTGCTCGGCCTTCGCTGTCTATCTGCGACTATTCAAGCATTGCATCCTCCTGGGCTACCTTCTGGTTCGGGCATGAGTCCCTCCGTGTTCTCCGCCGATACTCTGCTTCGTTGGGAAGTGAGCACATTACCCGTTCCACGAAGCGCGGGGCAAGAACGATCCGCCTCGGTCTTCGGCGGCCGGCGGCGCGACGCGTGCCGCACATTCAATCGGCTTCACGCTTCGCACGCTACCCAATGAATTCCCCATACGGCCGGAAGATCCTCGTGCGGTAGCGCTCCAAGCAGGCGCTTCTGTTCCGCAACTTGGTCGAGCGACAGAATGCCTAGCGCCTGAAGCCGGTCCTGGACCTCGTCGTAAAACATCGTCATGTTTTCGAGAGTGATCGCACTCGACGGACATTCCGCCCAGCCGGCGCGGACATTGCAATAGCCGGCGGTCTGGAGCGCCCGTGGCATGCTCGCGCCGACGTCCGGGGAAAGGCGATTGGCTTCGTAGAGTTGGTTGATGGCCATGGCCCAGACGCCGAGCGGCTCCAATTCCGACCGACCCATTGCTTCGAGATAGGCCAATCGGGCCAGCGGTGCGCGGAAATCCGGCTCCAAGAAGCCGATGCGCGTTCCTAGGCGCAGCGCCGCCCGCAATCGGCCGAGCAAAAACTCCACCATCGGGATATGGTGAAGCACCGCTCGTCCGACGACCACGTCGGCCCCTTCCAGCCACGCACCCAATTCGGCGATGTCGGCCAGCGTTGGCTCGAAGCGAGCTGGCCCCGCGCCGGCAAGCGCGGCACGGGCATGAGTTAGGAGACCCTCGCTCGCGTCCACGCCGACCAGGACGCCCCTCTCACCGAGGCGGCGCAAGATGCGACGGCTGAAGCCGCCAGGACCACAACCGAGTTCGACCACCCGGTCGGTTGGCTTGAGCGCCAGTTCATCCAGCAAGCGCTCCGACACGTCGGCGAAGTGCGCGTCCTGAATCTCCAGTCGTCGGGCCGCTCGTTCAGATTGGCCGAGCACATAACCGCGTTCGGCAGCCGGGTATTTGTGTGGCGCCATTTTATTCTCTCTCGCAAGCAGCTTGGTCCCTTGAATTATACGCTCCGTCCGTCTTTTCTTTTTTGTTCCCTCGGCGAACGACATGGGCTAGAACTATGCTGGGGCGGGTATCCGGAGAACGGCATTTTTCTTGCAACGGGAAGGAACGCACCGATGATCGTGACAACCGGCAATGAAGTGGGCGGCCACAGCATCGCCAACTACCTCGGCATCGTCCGCGGCATCGTGGTGCGGTCGCCGAGCATCGCACAAGGCTTCCTCGGCGGCCTGAAACAGATGGTGGGCGGCAACATCGAATCGTACGCCAAGGTGTGCGAAGCGGCGCGAGAGGACGCCTTTGAACGCATGGCGGCCCATGCGCAAGAACGCGGCGCCGATGCGATCATCGGTATGCGCTACGACGCCACCGAGTTCGCGCAGGGCGTGACCGAGGTGTTGGCGTACGGAACGGCGGTCAAGCTTGCACGCGGCTAAGCGTTTCGGAGAAGGAACCATGAACGCCAAAGACGCCGCACTGGCCTTGAAGCAGGTGCGCGCGTTGTGCCTCGCCTTGCCGGAAAGTGCGGAGGTCGAAGCGTGGGGCCATCCGACGTTTCGCGCGGGGAAGAAAATGTTCGCGGCGTGTGGCGACGATGGCGGCAAATTGACCCTCGGCATGAAAATGAGTTTCGACCGCCAGGACGCGCTGCTGCGCGACGACCGCTTCTACCCCACGCCGTACGCCGCACGACAAGGCTGGGTGTCAATCCGGCTCGATGGACGGATCGATTGGGACGAGATTCGCGGTTTGCTCCGCGAAGCATATCGCGCGGTCGCGAACAAGAGAATGTTGAAGGCGCTTGACGAAGAAGAATAGAGGCAACTAATTTCTCGCACACCTGATGAAGGAGCCAACGATGGCGTCGAAGCCGGAAGTACGGATTCAAGAATTGCACCTTACCTTGCCGCCGCCGCCGAAGCCGGTGGCCAAGTACAAGACCGCGATTCTCGTCGGCAACCTGCTGCACGTTTCGGGACACGGGCCGTTGAAGCCGGATGGCAAAATGATCGTCGGACGGGTCGGCGCCGATTTGAGCCTCGAGCAAGGCAAGGACGCCGCCAAGCACGTCGGGCTCGCGATCCTCAGCACCGTGCGCAACACGCTCGGTTCGCTGGACAAAGTGAAGCGGCTGGTGAAAACGCTCGGCATGGTGAATTGCACCGCGGACTTCAAGGATCAGCCGTTGGTAATCAACGGCTTCTCCGAGCTAATGGCGGAAGTTTTCGGCGAGGACGCGGGAGTTGGGGCGCGCAGCGCCGTCGGCATGGGCTCGCTGCCCGCCAACATCGCCGTCGAGATTGAGTGCATTTTCGAGGTGTAGAATCGATAGCCCAATGCGCTGGCCGAGGGCATTCGATTGAAAGTCCGTACTGGCAGGCAAGGGTGGGAGTTTCCCGCCCTCGCCCGCCACTACGGGGTTTCCACTTCATGTCGCATGTGCGGCGCCGAGCAATTCATCAAGGAGAGCGCCAGCACCCATGCCGCGCGAGAGCAGCTTGCGGGCGCCGACGAATTGCGCGAACCGCTTCTTCTCGCCGGGGGTCTGATTGGCCACCAAATACACCGGCAAGTGCGGCTGCTCCCATTGCAACTTCGCGCACGTCAACCAACCGCTCTCCCCCGCGAGGTCCGCTTCCAGGACCGCCGCGGCAGGCGGTCGCAGTCGCGCGAGGCGGCGCAAATCATTACCGTTTCTCAGCATGCGGACGCGCCATCCCTCGCGGCGGAACGCACGCCATACCGCGCCGGCGTACTGCGGATCACTATGCGCGATCAGCAACATGGGGCGACGGCCCGTTCCGGATTCTGGGTGCGGCAACACGGGGGCCTCCTCTCTGGCCTCTGCTCACGGGGGCATCCGGGCGGGCTCCGAACCCGCCGCGGATCTGTCTAACTCTGACGAAACTTTCTATCTATTGGTTCGGTTGGTACATCGGATTCTTATTCTATGCATCCGTACACTAACGGCCATACCTTGCCGCACAACCAAATACGGACGCCCCGGACACATGGGCTCCGTACAATGCACAGAAACCGGCGCGGACACAGCTTTTTCCTTGCTTGCCACGTTGTGGCGGTTTATAAGCACGCGACGGGCAGTTGCCGTCCTGCACGCGGCGTCCCGCCCGCAAGTTGCGTCTTCGGCCGTCCCCCAGCCGGCGCCGACGCCGTGTTGTTCTGAAGTCTCAACCGGAGCGTCACCGCATGGCCAAGAAGCCTGCCGCCAAGTCTGTGTCTCGATCCGCCGCGAAGCCCGTTTCCCGGCCAAAACCGAAGCCGAGCGCCAAACCGCGCTCCAAGCCGACGGCGAAAGCGCCCGCGAAGCCGGCATCGCAGGCTCGGCCACGGACAAGGCCGGCCTCCAAGAAGACGACCGCTCCGCCCGCCTCTCACAAGAGCGAGGCGGCGGCGATCCGCCAGGCCGTCGAAACGAGCGACGGCATTTTGCGGCTCGCGCCGACGTGGGTGCCGCGGTCGTTCCTCATGCCGGGCCGGCGCTTGAAGTTGCACCCCGCCGACCTCTACGCGCTCGGCGCGCACCGCGGCGGCATCGACGAACGCTGGTTCGCGTCTACCACGCCGGCCGCCAACGAGGGCGCACCGCCGGATGAAGGCCTCAGCTACGTCGTCTTCGACAAGCAGCGCGCCTTTACGCTCCGCGACGCGGTGGGTCTGCTGGGCGAAATGCTGGTCGGTCCGGAAATCTGGCAGCGCTATCAGCGCTGGCCGGTCTACAGCAAGTTCTTCGATAACTTCGGCCCGATTCCCCACCACATGCACCAAAACAACACCCAAGCGGGTCTCGTCGGTCAGCAGGGCAAACCGGAATCGTATTACTTCCCGCCGCAGCTCAACGCAACCGGCAACAACTTCCCGTACACATTTTTCGGTCTCGAACCGGGCACGACCAAGGCCGACATCCGCCGCTGCCTCGAACGCTGGAACGAAGGCGACAACGGCATTCTGAACTACAGCAAGGCGTATCGCCTGCACCCCGGCACGGGTTGGCTGGTGCCGCCATGTATCCTGCACGCGCCGGGCTCGCTCGTCACGTATGAACCGCAGTGGGGTTCGGACGTGTTTGGCATGTATCAGTCGATGGTCGAGGGCCGTGCCGTGCCGTGGAGCCTGCTCGTCAAGGACGTGCCGACGGAGCACCACCACGATCTCGACTATCTTGTGGAGCAACTCGACTGGGCCGGCAACGTCGATCCGAGCTTCAAGGATCATCACTACCTCGAGCCGATCCCCGTCGCCGACACCGATTCCGAAGGCTACACCGATCGCTGGGTGGTCTACGGCAAGATCGACGGGCAGGAGCTCTTCACGGCAAAGGAACTGACGATCAAACCGGGTCTCCGCGTGAAGATCAAGGACAGCGGCGCTTACGGCCTGATCGCCGTGCAAGGCAGCGGTTGGATCGGCAAACAACGCCTGCAAACGCCGGCCATGATTCGTTACGGCGAGCTGACCGAGGATGAAGTATTCGTCGGCTACGATGCGGCACGGCAGGGAATCGTGTTCGATAACACCGGCACCGAGCCGCTCGTCACGCTGCGGTATTTTGGTCCTGATACCAATCCGAGTGCGCCGAGTGTCGGCGATTACAAGAAATAGAAGTAAGCATTCACCGCAGAGGTCTCCTGCTCTTCTTCCTCTGCGTCCTCTGTGGTGAATGTTCAGTGTGAGGTCTACCCCAGGAGCGACACCAATGAAGAAAAAACTCTCCATCGGCAGTTGGGCGTTCATCTTCAATCAGGAGAAACCGACGACCGACTTCCACCAGGTCCTGCACATGCTGTCGGACTTGGGCTATGACGGCGTCGAGCTGGGAAGTTTCGGCGTTCATCCGACGCCGTTCTCGCACCCCGTCAAAGCCGATCGCCAGCGTCTGAAAAAAGACGTGGCCGACCACGGCCTGGCGTTCTCCGGCATCGCGGTGGACCTGTGGAGCTTCAAAAAGCCGGGCCCGTCCATTCTCGACGAGAACCCGACGCCATACATGGCCGCGTTCCTCGGCTTTACTGCCTTCGCGTCCGACCTGGGGATCAAAACAATCCGCGTCGATGCCGTCGAACCGCCCGACTTCTTCCAAACGTCGAAGATGGACCCGAAGCTCGGCATGGATCGGCTCGTAACCGTTTGGGACAAGTGCAGCAAGATCGCGGCGGACTATGGCCTGAATGTCTGCTGGGAGTTCGAGCCGGGTTTTCTGTTCAACAAGCCGTCGGAGATCCTCCAGCTCGTGGACGCCGTGCGCGGGAAGGGGAACCCCAACTTTGGCGTACTCTACGACACGTGCCACGCCCACATGTGCGCCGCCGTCGGCGCGAACCAACCGGCGCCGAAGGAAACGTTGCCCGGCGGCGCGATGGAACTGCTGCAAAAACTGAAGGGGAAGATCACGCACTTGCACCTCATCGACAGCGATGGGTCGCTCAACGAGCACAACACGAGCACGCACAATCCGTTCGGCACCGGCAAGTTGAACTTTGACACCATGATCCCGGAGCTGCTGAACGCCGGCATCCCCAATGACTGGTGGTGCGTGGACCTTTGCTTCTGGCCCAAGGCCTGGGACGTGACTGCCGACAGCAAGAAGTTTCTCGATAAGCTGCGGACGAAATACGGCGTGGCGGCGTGACCCGACTCGGTCCGCGAACGCGCCCGGCAGCGCAAAGTGATAGCATGGACGCAGAAGGAGGGGATGCCATGTCTGACCGAATCGTAAAGCGCTTGGAAGAACGCATCGGCCAACTAGAGCAGGAACTGCGTCAGGTAAAGTCCGAACTGGCGGAGATCAAGGGCCCCCGACGGCCGTGGTGGGAGCAGATTGCGGGGTCGCACAAGGATAGCCCGGTATTCGATGAGATCGTTCGACTCGGGAAGGAGATTCGTGACGCCGAGCGACCGCGAACGCGACGAAACGGAGCCGGCGGTAAAGCCAAGCCGAAGCCCCGCAAACGACTGGCTACAGAGGAGTAGTCGGCGGTGGACGTGATTCTCGACACCGACCATCTGTCGGTATTACAGCGCGAGACTCAACCGGCGTACGACCGCCTTCGTTCGCGAATGAAGGCACACGATTCCGGCGTCACCTACGCGACGATCGTTAGCTTCCAAGAGCAAACGCGCGGCTGGCTTGTCTTCATCAACAAAGCAAAGAAGCCTTCGGACATTCTTTACGGGTACGCCGAGCTTCATCGGTTGTTGCTGGACTACGCCGCAGCCCGAATCTTGCTCTTCGATGCATCCGCGCAGGCTCATTTTGTTACGCTGCGGAAGTCGCACGTGAACATCGGCACGATGGACTTACGCATCGCCAGCATCGCTCTTGCGACGGATTGCATCCTCCTGTCGTCCAACAAACGCGACTTCGAGAAGGTTCCAAGCCTCCGCCTCGACGACTGGACGGTGTAATCGAACTCTTCCCAAGGAACGTGCCATGTACGTCGCGTCGGCGTTCGCGCTCAGCCTCGCACTCTCCACTACGCCGGACACACTCCCTGATCGCATGGAATTCCTTGCGCAAGCCCACAAAGGCAAAGTCGCTCTCGCCGTCAAGCACCTCGGCACCCGCGAGCATTTCTCACTCAACGCCGACGAACCGATGCCGACCGCCAGTCTTATCAAGCTGCCAGTCATGATCGAAGCGTATCTCCAAGCGGACGAGGGCCGCGTCGGCCTCAATGACCGCGTAACGCTCAAGCAATCCGACAAAGTCCCCGGCAGCGGCATCCTGACCGAACATTTCAGCGACGGCGCGACGATCTCGCTCCGCGATGCGATTCGCCTGATGATCGTTTTCTCCGACAACACCGCGACGAATTTGGTCCTCGACAAGATCGGCATCCCGTCCACGAACCAGCGCATGGAGGCTTGGGGCTTTCCGAACACGAAGATCAACGCCAAAGTCTTCCGCGGCAGCACCACGTCAGTCGCCCCGCAGCGAACGAAAAAATACGGCCTCGGCTCCACGACGGCGGGCGAAATGGTGGGCTTGCTCGAAGAACTGGAAAACTGCACCCACGTCCGGCCCGCCCTCAAACAATGCATGCTGGCCCATCTCAAGAAATGCGATGACAAGGACAAATTCACGCGATTCCTGCCGGCCGGAACGGTCGTCGCGCACAAGACCGGCTCCGTCAGCGACGCCCGCGCCGACGCCGGCTTGATTTACCTGCCGGACGGCGGCGTGATCGCCCTCTATGTGCTAAGCAACGACAACGACGACCACCGCTGGCAGCCCGACAACGCCGGCAACGTCTTGTGTGCGAAGGTTGCGAAGGAGGTGTATGATTATTTCGCCCAGAAAAACCGAGGGAGGTAATCGCCATGCGCGCCGCGACGAAAGACGATATCTGGCTTGTGCCGCAGCACCCCGTGAAGCGTGGCGAGCCGACCTGGGACCTCGCATTGTTTTATCCAGCCCAAGGCGATTGGTCCGAAGAGGAGTACCTGGAGCTCGGCACCAACTGGATGGTGGAGTTCGTCGATGGCTGTCTGGAAGTATTGCCCATGCCGACATTTAAGCATCAGTTTATCGTTCGGTACCTTTTCGGGCTCTTGGAGACCTTTGTTCTGACTCGAAAGCTAGGCGTCGCGGTATTTGCTCCGACACCCGTAAAGCTTTGGCCCGGCCGCCTGCGCGAACCGGATATCATTTTCGTTAAGAAGTCCCGTCTCCGAAATGTACGGAAGCCTCCCAAAGGCGCCGATTTGGTGATGGAAGTCGTGAGCGAAGGCACCCGGAATCGTAAGCACGACCTGCAAACCAAGCGCAAGGAATATGCCAAGGCGCTCATTCCGGAATACTGGATCGTTGACCCAAAGAAACAGCGAATTACCGTTCTCACGCTCGGAGGGTCCAAGTATCGCGTTCACGGCGAATTTGGACCGGGAGAAGTAGCGACCTCCGTGTTGCTGCCGGAGTTTTCCGTTTCGGTTTCGGAAGCCTTCGCAGCAGGGCAAGGCCCGAATGGAAAGAGTTGAATTGCCTCGGCCACTGAAGGAGCGTCTCCATGCCAAAACCCCTCAACCTCGGCATCATCGGCTACGGCTTCATGGGCCGGGCGCATTCCAACGCCTACCGCAAAGTCGGCAACTTTTTCGACGTGCCGATGCAGCCGGTCCTCAAGGCGGCGTGCGGCCGCAGCGCGGACAAGACCAAGGCGTTCGCCGGCAACTGGGGCTACGAGTCGGTCGAAACCGATTGGCGAAAGCTCGTCGAGCGTAAGGACATCGACGCCGTCGACATTTGCACGCCGAACAACACGCACGCCGAGATCGCGCTGGCGGCCGCGGCGGCGGGCAAAATGATCCTCTGCGAGAAGCCGCTCGCCATGAACGGGCCGGAAGGCCAAACGATGGTCGCCGCCGTCGAGAAGGCCAAGGTGCCGAACATGGTGTGGTACAACTATCGCCGCGTGCCGGCCGTTACGCTCGCCAAACAACTCATCGACGAAGGCCGGCTCGGCAAGATCTTCCACTACCGAGCCAACTTCCTTCAGGATTGGACGATCTCCGCCGACCTGCCGCAAGGCGGCGCCGGCCTCTGGCGGCTCGACGTCGCCGCCGCCGGCAGCGGCGTCACCGGCGACCTCCTTGCCCACTGCATCGACACCGCCCTCTGGCTCAACGGCGGCATCGCCACCGTCAACGCCATGACCGAGACGTTTATCAAGGAACGCAAGCACAACCTCACGGGCAAGGTCGAGAAGGTCGGCATCGACGACGCCTGCGCCTTCCTCTGCCGCTTCGGCAACGGCTCGCTCGGCCTGTTCGAATCGACCCGCTACGCCCGCGGCCACAAGGCCCTCTACACGTTCGAGATCAACGGCGAACACGCCTCGATTAAGTGGGACCTGCACGATCTGCACCGCCTCGAGTACTTCGACCACCGCGACCAGGGCATTGTCCGCGGCTGGCGCGACATCCACGTCACCGACGGCGACCACCCCTACATGGGCCACTGGTGGGTCCCCGGACTGCAAATCGGCTACGAACACAGCTTCGTCCACCAAGTCGCCGACTTCCTCGACGGCGTCGCGAAAGGCAAACCGGCCATGCCGGATTTCCGCGATGCGCTGCGGACGCAGTATGTTTGCGATGCGGTGTTGGAATCGGCGAAGGAGATGAAGTGGATGACGGTGGCGCAGTAGTCGGGCGACAAACCAGTGATCGATATTCATGGCTCGTACAACTGATTTGCCAACTGCCGGCGCGCCGAATACGTCGCGAGTGAAGCGCAACAAGAAAGGAAAAGTCATTCAAAGGCGTTATTATGATCGGGATGGCAACGCGATCTTGAACATTGACTACGACCACGATCATGGCGCCGGCAAACCACACGGCCACGACTGGGATTGGTCGCAAGACCCGCCGGTGCGTTCTCCGGGTCGCGCTTTGACCGTCGCCGAGAAGAGGAAAAAGCGATGAACGGCAGAATCGTCGCGTACAAAGACTACGTCGCTGGTTGGCTGGACACGACGATCCACGATTTCTTGACGGACGTCTCGCCAAGCGACCCGAGCACCAAGTATGCGCTTATTACTTGCTTAGACAGCGAACCCAACGCGGCTTCTCTGAAGGAAAAGAGCCGCGAACTCAAGCGGCTGGCAAAACGGTTGGAAGTGCTGGGGAACGGTTTGCTCGTGGCGACCGAAGTATTGGTGGAAAACGAATTGCGCCATCCGATCTTCTTCGGCTTTGATGAGGTTTGGTTTTTTCCGCAGAAGGATATCGACCCAAAGCCGGACCTCGGTAGTCTCGTCGGGCCGGCACGGATTGATCGGGCAACCCTTAGAGGCTTAGGGAAATGGATGTCCAAGAACGGTTGTAGCATGGCGCTCGGGAGTGGCGAAGGACTCAATTTCGTCGTGCAAGCACGCGGGCTGGCGAAATTCCTGCTCGGATACTCCATCGAACAACCCGAGCCCGCTCCGGCCGCTTGAGGCGACCGACGTGAGGGCGGTCGCATGACACACGAAATGAAACGCGAACTGGAAAACGCAATCCATTCCGACATGTCGTTGTTCGATATCGTGGCTCTATTGAGGCGGTTCCGCGACCAAGGGCTGACGCGAGAGGACGCGTACTTGTTTCTTGAAGCCCTCGCGTTGCAAACGCCCGACGAAGCCGAACAGGACCGAATCGACGAAATTGCGGACTTCGTTTCCGGGTACTGCTCGCCGCACATGAAGGTCTGGGATGATGCGAATCCGATAAAGAGCGCGAATTGATCAAGCTGCCGGAGTCGTTATGGCCGATAACCAGCGAGAACGCCGAGCAACTCTCATTCGAGAGCATCCGTTGATTGTCATGCTCGTGTTGTACTCGGTCTGCTTCCTCGGGTGCTCGATGGCAATCGACTCAGTCGCGCACTGGATGGGAGCTACTTACGCGACGGCTCTGACGCGTTACTTGTTGCCGCTTGCGATCGCCCAGCCTACGTGGATCGGCGTCCTTCGCTGGTCGTGTGGCGCCTTTTCGGGACATAAATAAAGCTTGTTCGCCGCGACGAAGCCCTGAAGTCCGCGTCTCGTCAAGCCATTTGTGGAATTCATGCCGGTTGGCCGTAACAGTCGATACAGCGCCTTATGGGACTAACTGTCTATTACGAATGGAAGACCAAAGCTGGCGTGTCCTTAGCACGTCGCCTGATCGCGAAGTTTCGCGCTATGGCGCTGAAGCTCCCCTTTGACAAAGTCTCAGAATCATACGAACAAGACGCACCCGACGGTAAATCGCGATTTCTCCAACATGGGCATTCGTTTCCAGCGGGCGCGCTCTATCTTTCGCGCAAACGAAAGGATGGAGACGAAGAGGTAGTAACCGTGCCGGCGGTACACGCATTATTCTTCGTCGTTCATGTCCGGGGCGCCGAGACGGCGTCGATCGGCCTGGCGAGTCACCCGCCGGTCGTTGTGCATTGCGAGGATGTTATTAGGCGAAACAAGGACGGTTCGGAGCGTGAACGATTCTTTGGCCGAGGCGACCCGGTTGAGTTTCCGACGCGGCGACGTGGTTACTATTCCTGGCATTCCTTCTGCAAAACCCAGTATGCCGGTAATCCCAAGCACGGTGGCGAATCTAATTTCCTCAGAGCTCACCTCTCGTTAATCGAACTGTTTGACCAGATCAAGGGCGCAGGCGTGGAGGTCCGAATTCGGGACGATTCCCGGTACGCGAAGCACCGCGACGTCGATCGCCTTCTCCGTTCCTTGCGTGACTGGGATGCCGTCGTCGCCAGATTTGCCGGAGCCTTTGGCGACGCGGTCGGGGACAAAGCCGGAGCGCTGGTCGCTCCGATCATGGATCGCCCCGACTTTGAACACCTGGAGGCAAAGGGCATCGGCGTACTCAGGAGGCTCGCGGCTCGGCAGCGCAGGAGAAAGAGCGACTGATCTCGGACGACGGCGGGAAAAATCCCTCCTCCCCCTCATAAACCTCCATTCGCTCCCGCAACAGCCGCTTAGTCCCCTCGTACCTCTCCCCCGTCCACTCACCAGCCGCCAACAACCGCCGCGCCTCTTTCCCGGTATCCGCCCCAAACCCGCCGCCGCTATCGTGAAAATCCTGCACCACCAACACCTCCGGCCCGAACGCGACTAACCGCTCCACGAACCGCTCGGGATGCTCCAGCGGCAACATCGGCGTCACGCAGATGCCGACGGCGATTCCCGCTTCCCGCACCTTCGCCGCTGCTTGCCAACGCCTTTCCAGCAGCGGCGCTTTCGGCTCGAACGCTTGCCGCACTTCCTCGTTGTCCGTTGGAATCGAGATATTGACGCGCACCGCTCGGAACTGTTTCAGCAGATCGAGATCGCGCACCACCAGCGGGCCGCGGGTTTGCACGAGCAGCCGCGGTTGGTGCGGAATGAGCGTTTCCAAAATGCCGCGGGTTAATTGCAGCGAGCGCTCGGCGGGCAGGTACGGATCGGTTACGCTTGAAAAGTAGACCGATTGGCCCGCCACTTTCGGCGCCTGCTTGCGGGCGACTTCAACAGCGTTCGCTTTCGCCTGAAACCAGCGGCCCCATTCGTCCTTCGGCCGGCGGTTCTGCGGCAGGAACATGGCGTAGCAATACGTGCAGCCAAACGTGCAGCCGACATACGGGTTGCACGTCCAGTCGAAGCCGCCGCGCTGAATGAAGCCAGTGGCGGGGCTGAAGATCGAACGCGCGTTGATGGTTTCCATGCTTGTCAGTTGTCAGTTGTCAGTTGCCCATGCCGGAATTCGTTGCGCCGGCATAATTGATTTTACCACGACGCGCGGCTACCTTATGGCCACTGACCACTGACGACGGACCGCTGACAACGGACCACTGACCACTGACAACGGACAAACATCATGAAAACCGGCATGAACTTGCTCCTATGGACCTCCCACGTCACGACCGAGCATTTCCCGATTCTGGAAAAGCTCAAGAAGGCCGGCTTCGACGGCGTCGAGATTCCATTGTTCGAGGGGGACTTGTCGCACTATCAATCGCTCGGCAAGGAGCTGAAGAAACAGGGCCTTCGCTGTACGACGGTGACGGTCGCCAATCCGCAGGCGAATCCCATCTGCGCCGACGCGGCGGTGCGCGAGGCGGCGGTGGAGCGGCTGCGGTGGGCGATCGACATGACCGCCGCCATGGGGGGCGAGGTCATGTGCGGACCGTACCATTCGCCGCTGGCCGAGTTCTCCGGCGCACCGCCGACGGCCGACGAGAAGAAGCATGCCGCCGACGTTCTCCGCCAGGCCGCCGACCATGCCCAGAAGCAGAAGGTCATGCTGGCCATCGAGTACCTGAACCGCTTCGAGTGCTACATCCTCACGACCGCCGCCGACGCCAAGGCGCTCGTTCAGGCGGTCGATCACCCGCATTTCCGCACGATGTACGACACCTTCCACGCCAACATCGAGGAAAAGAACGCGGCGAAAGCGATCCGCAGCTTGGCCGGCCACTTCGTCCACGTCCACATCAGCGAAAGCGACCGCGGCGTCCCGGGCACCGGCATGGTCCATTGGGACGAGACGTTCAAAACGCTGCGCGAAGTTAACTACGACGGTTGGCTGACCATCGAAGCGTTTGGCCGCGCATTGCCGGCGCTGGCTGCGGCGACGAAAGTGTGGCGCGATTTGTTTCCGTCGGCGGAGGAAGTGTACACGCAAGGGTTGCGGTTCATGAAGGAGAAATGGGCGGCGGCGGTGCCGCCGCGGTAGCAACCTGTCGAAGCAGACGTCCGCTGTGCTAGCGCACACCGCCCTTGGGCCGCGCCAAGACATAACGTCTCGGATTATTCGACCCATTCCGATTCTTCCCTGCTAGGCGCGGCTTGCTCCTTTCGATTGACTGGAATTCGACGCGAACCTTTTTTCCCAATGCATGAGCAATACGGAGCAGAACCTGAGCCAATCCCCCGTAGTAATCCGCGTCTTCAATCCGCGAAATGACCGCCTTCGCAGTGCCGATTTTTTCCGCAAGCTCGGCCTGGGTTAGACCTGCTTCGGTGCGGAACGCGTATACCTTCATCGCGACGTCGGCGTTGAAACACTCGACTTCGACCGCCTCCGCCAAAACAGGATCCGGGGCAAGTTCGGAGCGAAGAACGTCCGCGTAGTTTTTTGTCCGAGCCATGTTTAAGCCTCCCCGCCTTGAGCATTGCCGTCCGTATCTTCACGACCCAGCCCCGCGCGCTCAAGCTCCTCCGAGATCGACTGCGGGAAGTAGTTTGGGACGTCCAACTTGTCGCGGATCGGTGCGAACACGCCCAGGTCCTGTTTCGCTCGGGCCCATTCCTGTAGCCGGCTCTCCGGAACGGCGGTGTACTCGCGGTAGCTCGATTCCGCGCCGTCCTTGAGTTCCTCATGGACGACGTTCAATTCCCGAAGGCCACGGAAGGCGACGCGAACTTGCTCACTGTCCGTATTGGTGTAATCGAACTCGGCCGCCCGCCCCAGCGTCACAGCTTTTTCGTATGCACGGTCGGGCGAATCGGCCTCGATCAAGTGAGTATTGACGTGGACCACATTACGCGAGTCTCCGCCAATCGTGTGTTCGAGGACGACATCCGCGAGGTACCAGCGAGCATCTTTCGGAATGAAGCCCATGTCGCCACTTCCTTTGCACGGTAAGAGTCTTCACTTCTGCACCAACCGCACCAAATACGAAATCTGCCCCCGATGCAGCGCAAAATGCGCCACCAAATGCACCAGCGTCGCCAACACCAGCCCGAATCGCGACTCCGGATGCGGCGCCGCCAGCTGCTCCGCGTTCAAGCCGCCGACAACTCGGCGAAAGGTCGCCACCGCGTCATCCAGATTCGCGAGCGTTGCCCCCTTCGCCGGCGGCCGTGTCTCCGTAAATTCGCGTTCGCGATCGCGCACATAACCTGTGTCGCCGAGCTGCGCGCCGACGAAGTGGTTCAAATTGCCGGTCAGGTGCAGCACGAGATGGCCGACGGAATTGCCCGGTTCAAGCGGTTTCCGCCAGAATTGCTCCTCGGACAGCGGCTGCGCGGCCTTGCGGACCTCATCGCGGAGCTGTTCGAGTTCGCCAATTAGCGCCGAGCGTGTCAGGGCCGTCAAATCCGTAGTCATGGCAGTTTTCCTCGTCTGTTTTGCTTTGCCAGCTGCTATCTCAATCGAGCCGCGCGTTTGCCGCAAGCGTAATCCGTCTTCACCGACTTGACCCAAGCCGTTAGAATCCTCTCGCGGACTGGAGATGGTCCGTGGCTCTAAGCCGCGAGGGAATGGAATCATGCGGAACGCAGGATTGGCGCTCGTTGCGATCGTATCGCTGACCACGGTGGCGTTGGCCCAGCCGGCGGCGGCGCCCAGCGCGGCCCCCGCCCAAAGTTGGGCGGAGAAGATGTTCAAGGACGGCGTCACGCGCGACTTCGGCAGCGTGCCGAAGGGCGGCGTCCTTCTCCATCGTTTTCCCATCACGAACATTTACGCCGTCAAGCTCGACATCACCAACCTGCACAGCTCGTGCGGCTGCGGCACGGTGACGGCTTCGTCGCGCAGCCTGGAGCCGCGCGAGACTGGCTACATCGAAGTCGCCATGGACACGCGCCGCTTCAGCGGCCCGAAGACGATCAAGATCAACGTCACTGTCGGCCCGCAGTTCACATCGACCGCCGAATTGAAAGTCATTGCCAATAGCCGGACCGACGTTGTCCTCAATCCCGGACAGGTGATGTTCGGCGTTGTGTCGCCGGGCGTCTCGGCGACGCAGACCATCGACGTGGAGTACGCGGGCACGCTCGATTGGCGGGCACTGGAAATCATCGCGAACAACGCACCGTTCACGTGCGCGTTCAAAGAAGCGTATCGCCGGCAAGGGCAGGTGGGCTACCAGGTCTCGGTGCTGCTCAAACCCGATTTGCCGCCGGGCGAGTTCCGACACGAAATCCAACTGAAGACGAACGACCCTGACACGCCCCTGGTGCCGATCCTCGTGCAGGGAACGGTGGGCGCGCCCTTGTCGGTCACGCCGGGAACGCTGACGCTTGGCACCGTTCATGCAGGGGAAATACTCACAAAGCGCGTGCAAGTGCGCGGCGCCAAGCCGTTCCGCATCACAAGCGTTGACGGCCTTGGCGAAGGCATTCTGGTGGATTCGGCGAAAGTTCCGGCGCCGGTGCAAACATTGACGCTGACGTGTCAGTTCATGAAGCCGGGCGAGGTGAAACGCACCTTGCAGATCAAGACCGACATGGACAAGGATTCGGCCGTATCGGTGACCGTGGAAGGAACCGTAGCACAGTAGTGATGGATCATGCCCAGTCGGCACGCCCTGCCCACGGGACGCCCTCCCGTGGGCTTTTTTCATGCGCCGTGGCGTAATTCCTAAAATAAGCCGCAGCCACCACCAATAGGTCCAAATAGGACGAATAGGACCTATAGCACCAGGGAATAATCATGCCGTTTACCAATCACCTTGCCAACGAAACCAGCCCTTATCTGAAGCAACACGCCCATAATCCCGTCGATTGGTATCCGTGGGGACCGGAGGCGCTCCAAAAGGCGCGCGAGCAGGACCGGCCGATCTTCCTCAGCATCGGCTACTCCGCGTGCCATTGGTGCCACGTAATGGAGCACGAGAGCTTCGAGAACCCGGAAGTCGCGGCGCTGCTCAACGAGCATTTCGTCAGCATCAAGGTCGATCGCGAGGAGCGACCCGATCTCGATCAGATTTACATGACCGCAGTTCAGCTGATGACCGGGCAAGGCGGCTGGCCGATGTCGATGTTCCTGACGCCGGATTTGCAGCCGTTCTTTGGCGGCACCTACTTCCCGCCGGAAAACAAGTACGGCCGGACCGGTTTCAAAGATGTCCTCCAAGCCTTGATCGACGCCTGGCAAAATCGCCGCGGCGAAATCAACGAGGTGGCGCAGCAGCGCACGGGACAACTGCAAGCGTTCGGGCAGATTGCACCGAGCGACGGCGACTTGAAGCCGGAGCTGTTGCGTAACGCCGCGACGTCGCTCGCACGCAGTTTCGACGCGCGCTTTGGCGGCTTCGGTCAGGCGCCGAAATTCCCGCACCCGATGGAGCTGCGTCTGCTGTTGCGCACCTGGCAGCGCTTCGGCGCCGATGACGATCTCGCGATGGTTCGCCAAACGCTCGACCACATGGCGATGGGCGGCATCTACGACCATCTCGGCGGCGGCTTCCATCGCTACAGCACCGACGAGCGCTGGCTCGTGCCGCACTTCGAGAAGATGCTCTACGACAACGCACTCTTGACCAGCACCTATGTTGAGGCGTTTCTGGCGACGAAGGAGCCGCTTTATCGCGAAGTCGTCCAAGAAACGCTCGATTACGTGCTTCGCGAAATGACCAGCCCGGAAGGCCCGTTCTACAGCACGCTGGACGCGGACAGCGAAGGCGTCGAAGGCAAGTTCTACATCTGGTCCGTGGAGGAAATCGAACGCCTCCTCGGTAAAGAAGAAACGGAGTTGCTCGCAACCGTTTACGACGTGAATCTAGAAGGGAATTGGGAAGGCCACAACATTCTCCATCGCGTCAAGACGTATAGCCAGTATGCCCGCCTGCTCGGGCTCGAAGAATCCGCCATGCGAAAGCGACTCGCGGATGCGAAAAAGAAGCTGTTCGAGGTCCGCGGCCAACGCGTCCGGCCGGCACGCGACGAGAAGACGCTCACCTCGTGGAACGCCCTGATGATCGGCGCGCTCGCGCAGGCCGCGCACGTGCTGGAGGACGAGCGCTATTCGCAAACCGCGTGCAAAGCGGCGGATTTCATCTTGAAGCGGATGCGAACGCCGGACGGGCGGCTGCTGCGGACCTACAGCAGCGGGTCCGAACCAAAGTTGAACGGCTACTTGGAAGACTACTCGTTCCTCATCGACGCGCTCGTCACGCTCTACGAGACAACGTTTGAGCCGCGCTGGATCGAGTCAGCGCTCGATCTCGCGCACGTCATGATCGAGCAGTTTTGGGACGTGGAAAGCGGCGGCTTCTTCTACACCGGCCGCGATCACGAGCCGCTCATCACGCGCTCGAAGGAGCCGCACGACAACGCGATTCCGTCGGGGAACTCGATGGCGGTCATCGCCCTGTTGCGTTTGTTCGAGCTGACGAGCCGCGCCGAGTTGCGAGAGAAAGCGGAGACGACGTTGAAGCTCTTCCGAGGATTGATGGCCGAGCATCCGATGGCGGTGGGCCAGATGCTGATCGGACTCGATTTCGACCTCGGACCGACACGAGCATACGCGATCGTCGGCGATTTGTCGAACGCCGAAACGAAACAGGTGTTGCACATCCTGCGCCAGCGCTTTGAACCGCGGCGGGTGGTGGCGCTGAAGTCGATCGCCCGGCCGCCTGCGCAGCTGGAGGAGACGTTGCCGCTGTTGCGCAATCGGCCCGCCAAGGGAGCGGTGACGACGTACGTGTGCGAGAATTTCACCTGCCGGGAACCGATCGTCGGCACCGCGCGACTAGAAAGCGACCCGCACTGACCCGTTTCCCCAGGGACTTAGGGCGAATAAAGGATATTACGGAATTATGTTATGTCTCTTAAGAACACGGCCGTGATTCCGCCCTAAAGACTTGTTCGGTAATCTGTTACGGAAATGACCGCGCAAGCGTGTCGTGAAAAAGCGGCTACGAACGGCTATTATTTCTTCTCGGTTCTTCCGTAACTTCCCAATAACCCTGGAAAGAGGCGCAGCTGATCGCTCCGTCTGCTTGTATCTTATCAGGGATGGCGAAGGGACTCCCCGCACTTCCGGACATTCCAGTAGAGCAACGAACGCCGTTGGTCGAGGCGCTGCTC
>JBGQKZ010000025.1:0-65594 GCA_041499805.1 Gemmataceae bacterium | reverse complement strand
CGCCTGGGACTGACGCTGCCGACGCGACTGCGCCGGCTCGACGAACCGAGCCAGCTGTAGTGAAGACTTTCGCCCAAAACTGAACCTAAGTCCTTATTTTCCAACGACCGCGCAGGCGCAACTCAGTAACTTGGGCTAAATTCGCGGTCGATTCCACGGGCTTCGGGACACTGCGATTCTTCCGCTGGTACGATCAGAAGTACGGCAAGGAAAAGCTTGAAAGGGATTGGGTCAAGGTCCATGTCGGGACCGGCGTTCTCACGAACTGCATCGCTGCCGTGGCGATCTATGGCCGCGACACGAACGATTGCCCGATCCTGCCCGAACTGGTCAAGAAGACGGCCGAAGCGTTCAAGGTCGATGAAGTGTCTGCGGACAAGCAATACCTGAGTCGCGCCAACGTGGACGCGATCATTGAGGCGGGCGGCGTTCCGTACATCGCGTTCAAATCGAACATCACGGGCGGCGTCGGCGGGGCATTCGAGAAGATGTTTCACGCCTACTGCATGAACCGCGAAGAGTACATGAATCACTACCACAAGCGCTCGAATGCCGAGAGCACGTTCAGCGGGGTAAAGCGACTGTTTGGCGATTTCGTCCGCAGCAAGACCGACGTGGCGATGATTAACGAGACGCTGTGCAAGCTGCTGTGCTACAACATTACTTGCGTGATTCACTCGCAATGGGAACTCGGAATCGAAGCGACTTTCTGGCCGGAAGAGGAGAGTGAAAAGCCCGACGTGATTCCGCTTTTTCCTACAGAACAGCGAATAAGTCTACAAAACGGGTCCGCGGAGTAATACTTCTACAAAGCCCCGCTTTTGTCCTCTTTCCACGGCAACACGTTTCCCATGTGTTTGCCGTAAGTATCTCGGATATCGTTGTTTGCGAAGGAATATGGGACGCACAAAATAACAACATGGACACGATGCACATTCTCTGGATTATCTCTCATTTTTTGGAAAAACAGTGCGTTGCCCGAATGCCATTGCCTTGCGGCAGAACGAGCGTGGGGGCCGAGGCGTTGGAGACGCCCGCGGACGCTCCCTCGGTCGTGGCGGGGTCGATCAGGAATTGGGTGGCTTCTTTTCCAACGAGCCGCGTGTTGCCGGAGATCATCGCAAGCAGCGTGTTCTGAAGCTTCCGGTTCACAAGCGGTCGCAATGGACCACCACGGCGGTAGGCGCCTTCGACCCTTTCCCTCCGGCATAGGGAAAGCGGACGATGGCCACATCCCCGCGCTGCGTCATGCTTTGTCCCCGTACTGCGTTTGCAGATCCGCCAGATACGGATCGTTGACGTCGTCTTCGGCGAGAACCTGGTCCAGCATCTCGGCGGTCGTATACACGGTTTCGTCGTCGAGGATCGACCGCAGCCGGTCGTAGACAGCGGCGCGCAGGATGACATAGGTCTCGTTCGTCTCCGGGTCCACCAGCCGCGGCGGCGCTGCGCCCTTGACCGCTTGCCGCTCTTGTTCGGTGAGTTCGATCCTGGCGTCCTCCTTTTGCATCATCATGAGACGCGCTTCGCTCAGGCGGCGACCCTGAGCCCCCACGGCTCGATCCGTTGTTCCAGCTCGTGAATGGAATCCGGAAGCCGGCCGGCGCCAAAGCGTTTCCACCAGTTGACGACCGTTACCCCTGCCACCACGTCATTATCGGCCCGGCGCAGAACAAGCAATCCCTCCGGCGTCTCTTCCGACACCGTATCGGCGGCGCGGTCGGCCGTCCGCCGGACGTAAAGGACGTCGTTCGCAAGGTCATAATGGTACCAAAGCTGTCCGTTGATTGTGCCTTCTAAGGATTCGGTAACAACCATTCGACCGGCCCTCCGGTAATGCGTTTGGCGAAATGCGCGGTCTTTACCAAGCCGCGCCGAACGTCCACTACAACCTGCATCAGAAGTCCGGGACGGGGACCCGTTCCATAGAAAAGGCGACAATCCGGGTCCGAACGGCTTTGGCGTATTTCCTGTGGCGACTGAATCGCAAGCTCCACGAACGGACGCGCACGACCCACTTCGGGATGACCTTTCAAGATGTGGCCGTACCACGTGCTGTCATGGAGAGTAATCGCGCGGCCGAGCGGATCGCACAAATGCGTGTCGGCCATGTCCCGCTCTCCCGCGCCGTTGCGACCGTCATCACCTTCATCCTATTTCGTGCCGCGCGGCCGAACAAGCACGACATGGCGGCCATCCCCGAGTTCCGCGGGTCGCGGAATGCTGCGTTTGTTTGCCGCGCTCAGCGAAGTCCTTCCCCGGTGGTTCTCCTCTTTTTCGATACCGACACGGACCACGGGCGGTATCTGCGTCTCGGCACGCTGCCGACGCCGCGGGCGGGCGAGAAAGCGGTGACGGTTCGGCCGGGGCTCGATGCGGTGATTAAGAGGGAGAGGCTTGAGAAGTTGATTGCGGCGTTGCGGAGCGGGGCGGCGGCGCGAGGACGGATTATCGTTTCACTCGGCCAATGTGTTACAAAGCCGGCTATGCGCCGAATAATTCGCCAACTCTCAACCGCAGTTTCGTAGTGCAGGCGGCTCGCCTGCGCTCCGGAATTGACTAGCGTGCCACAGCGCCTTCGCGAAAGCGGTAGCCGACGCCGCGGACTGTTTCGATCAGGTCGGGGTCGCCGAGTTTGCGGCGGAGGGATTTGATGTGAACGTCGATCGTGCGGTCGAGCACGATCGTGCCGTCGCCCATGGCCCCGTCCATGAGTTGCGGCCGCGTGAAGGCACGGCCTGGTTGCCGGAGCAGGCATTCCAGCAGGCGAAATTCCGTCGGTGTGAGGTCGAGTTCCGCGCCGTCGGCGATCGCCTTGTGGCGGACGCGGTCGATCTTGACGCCGAGGTGCTCGATCACGTCGCTCCCCTGCGTTGTTCCTTCCACGCGACGTTGCAGCGCCTTGATGCGCTGGAGCAGCACCTTCACGCTGAACGGTTTCGTCACGTAGTCATCGGCGCCGAGGGAAAAGCCGACCACTTGATCGGTTTCCTCCGCTTTGGCCGTCAGCATGATGACCGGAATCAACCGTGTATGCTCGCCCGAACGCAATTCGCGGCACACTTCCAGCCCGCTCATCACGGGCAGCATCAGGTCGAGGATGATGAGGTCGGGCAACAAGGTCTGCGCTTTGCGCAGGCCTTCTTGACCGTCGTGCGTGATAACCGTGTCGTAGCCCTCGCGCTGAAGGTTGTACGCCAGCACTTCGGTCAGCGACCGCTCGTCTTCGACAATCAAGATGCGTGGTTTAGCCATAGTGCGTGCAAATGCCGAATGCCGAATGCCGAATGCCGAATGCCGAATCAATGACCAAATGTCGCAATGACGAACGTTGCCCTTTCCGCACGTGAGCGTGGCGTCCTTCGTCGTTCGGCGTACGAATGTCGAATCAATGACGAGTGCTGCCATTCCCGCATTTGGGCGTTGAATCATTCGTCATTGATTCGACATTCGGCATTCGGCATTCGGCATTCTTACTCTCCTTCAGCTTTTACCGCCGCGGGCATGTGGCGGACGATTTCTCCCTCAACGAGGTAAATGACGTCTTCCGCGATGTTCGTGGCATGGTCGGCGATGCGCTCCAGATGACGCGTAGCCGAAAAGAGCGACAGCCCGGGCATGACCAGGTTGGGCGACGCCTGCATGATTTGGACCAACTCGTCAATGATGTCGCGGTTGAAGCGGTCCACCTCGTCGTCCAACCGGCAGACTCTGCGCGCCAGCCGCGCGTCGAGATTGACGAACGCATCGAGGCTTTGCCGTACCATCGTCGTTGTCATATCGGTCATGCGCTGGAGCTTGCCGGGAATTGGAAACAGCGGCGGCCGGGCAAGGTCGATGGCGCGCTCGGCAATGTCCTCGGCGAGGTCGGCCATGCGCTCCAAATCGGTGTTGATCTTCAACGCCGCCGTGATGCGACGGAGATCGACCGCCACCGGTTGGTGCAACGCCAGCATCTTGAGGCTTTCTTCCTCGACGTGGTTCTCCTCCTGGTCGATGACGCTGTCGCCGGCGATGACCTCCTGAGCAAGCGGCACGTCGCGTTCTTGCAACGCACGGATCGCCTTGTGGATCGCTTCTTCCACGGAAGCGGCCATCGCGAGGATGTCGCGCTGCAGGTAGTCCAGATCGCGTTCTAAGTGTTTCGACATCAGGGGTCAGGGGTTAGGGGTTAGGGGTCAGGGAATAGAAGCCGGCCATTTTACTGACCCCTGACCCCTAACCCCTGACCCCTTTCTTAGCCAAACCGTCCGGTGATATAGTCTTCCGTCTGCTTCTGCTGCGGCCGCGTGTAGAGCTGGTCGGTGGGGCCGGCTTCTACGAGGCGGCCCTGGAAGAAGAAGGCGGTCATGTCCGAGACGCGGGCCGCCTGCTGCATGTTGTGCGTGACGATGACAATGGTGTACTCGCGCTTCAGCTCGAAGATCAAGTCCTCAATGCGGGCCGTCGAGGCGGGATCGAGCGCGGAGGCCGGCTCGTCGAGCAGCAACACTTCCGGGTCGGTGGCGAGCGCGCGGGCGATGCACAAGCGCTGCTGCTGCCCGCCGGAAAGATCGAGCGCGGAGTGGCTCAAACGGTCCTTTACTTCCTCCCAAAGGGCGGCGCGACGCAGGGAGCGCTCGGCGATCTCCTGGAGCATCGCGCGATTGCGCAGACCGGCGACGCGGGGACCGAACACGACATTCTCGAAAACCGACTTCGGAAATGGGTTCGACTTTTGGAACACCATGCCGACGCGGCGGCGCAGCTGGACGAGACTAATCTGCCGACCGTAAATCTCCTCGCCATCCAGCTGAATTTCACCCGTATGACGAGTTCCTTCAATGAGGTCGTTCATGCGGTTGAGCGACCGCAGAAACGTCGATTTGCCGCAACCGGACGGCCCGATCAAGGCGGCCACGGAGCAGCGCGGGATTTCCAGCGAAACGTCGAAAAGCGCCTGCGAAAGGCCGTACCAGAAGTCGAGATGATGGACGTCGAACTTGGAAGGCGCCTCCTTCAACCGCGGAGGCTTCCAACCGCTGTCTGTGCGTTCCTGAAGAATCGCGGAGTACGAAAGCGTGGACATAAGCACAGCCCAAGTGTTCTCGGCCGCAATCGACAGAATCTTCTGCCCGTGAGCTTGGGCATCCTACTAACCGAGTGTGTAGAATCCATGAAGAGAATACGAAGATCGCGCAGACGCAACACGCCTCGTTCCCAGACGCCGCCTGGGGACGTACAGCGTTGAGCCGTTCTTGACGCCAAATCCATTTGACGCCGCCGCTTCCGTCCACTACTTTCGCAACCAGCCCGCTCGCCTACGACGGAGCACCTGCATGCGCTCGGCATTTGTCGGATTCGTGGCAATCGTCGTATTGGCCTCGGCAGCCTGTGCGGACACCGCCGACGAGCAGTTGGACAGCGCTCGCAAAGCCCTGAAAGCCGGCCAAGTCAAAGAGGCGCTCGCCGCCGCTGACAGGGCGGTGTCACTCGATCCGAAGCGTGCCGGCGCGGTCTTCTTTCGCGGCACGATCTACGAAATGATGCAGGAGCACGCCAAGGCCATCGCCGACTTCAGCCAGGCGCTCGTCCTCGATCCCCGGCAAGCGGAGCCGTACAATCATCGCGGCAGCGAGCAGTTCAAAATCGGCAACATCGCCGAGTCGCTCGCCGATTTTCGCAAGTATCTGGAGCTGAATCCCGCCGGCCGCAAGGGGCATTGGCGCTACGGCATCACGTGTTATTACGCCGGCAAGTACGACGACGGCCGCAAGCAGTTCGATGGCGACCAGGAGGTTTTTCCCAACGACGTCGAGAATGCGGTGTGGCACTTCCTGTGCGTCGCCAAACTCGACGGCGTGGACAAAGCACGGGCTTCATTCCTCAAAATCGGCAAGGACTCGCGCGTGCCGTTGATGGAGGCGTACGCACTCTACGCCGGCAAAGCCAAGCCGGCGGACGTTCTCGCCGCCATCCCGAAAGGCAACCCGACCGCTGCACAGCTCAATGAACGCGAATTCTACGGGCATCTCTATCTCGGTTTGTATTTTGACGCTGTCGGCGACCGGAAGCAGGCGCTCGAACAGTTGACGCAGGCGGAAAAGCACAAAATCGGGCACTACATGTGGGACGTGGCCCACGTTCACGCGGATCGCCTACGCAAGGGAAGCTAACTTACGCGTCGGGGTTTGAAGGGTAATTCGATTCAACACGAGGAGACGCCATGAAAAGATTGCTTGCTGCATGCGCCATCGTCGCGGTTTTTGGGTTTGGTTTGTGCATCGCCGTGGCCGAAGACAAGGCCGGCAAGAAGGGAGACACGCGCGTGTTCGAGCTGCGCACCTATTATGCGGCGCCGGGCAAAATGGAGGCTCTGCACGCGCGCTTTCGCGATCACACCTGTACGCTGTTCAAAAAACACGGCATGGAGATCGTCGCCTTTTGGAGTCCGATCGATCCGCAACAGGCGGAGCAAAAGTTGATCTACGTCCTGGCGTTCCCGAGCAAGGAAGCGGCGGACAAAAGTTGGAAGGCCTTTCGCGACGATCCGGAATGGAAAACGGCCCGCGAAGCGTCGGAGAAGAACGGCAAGCTGGTGGATAAAGTGGAGTCGGTGTTTATGAACCCGACCGATTATTCGCCGCTGAAGTGACGCGCGCGAGGAAACCCTCCAAGCGGGTTTTCACCGCGGGCCATTCCGTGTCGATGATGCTGTACAGGACCGAGTCGCGCAGCTGACCGTCGCGCACGAGCATGTGTTTGCGGAGCACGCCTTCGCGCACGGCGCCGAGGCGCGCGATGGCCGTTTGCGATTGAAGATTGCGTGCGTCCGTCTTCAACTGCACGCGAGCGGCGCCCAGTGCCTCGAATGCGTGGCGGAGGAGGAGATACTTCGCCTCGGTGTTGATGGCGGTGCGCTGCCAGGGGCGCGCCAGCCACGTGCTGCCGATCTCGAGGCCGCGGTCCGGGCGACTGATGTTCAGATACTGCGTGCTGCCGACCGCCGTGCGGCTGGCTTGGTCGACCTGAACAAACGGCACCGCGGCGCCCCGCTCCTGGTCCGCGAGATAGCCCTCGATCAAGGCTTCCATTTCCGTGGGGCTCGTGGGCGGGCTCACTTTCCACCAACGCCAAATCGTCGGGTCGAGCGCCAGCGCCGTGAACAATGGCGCGGCGTGCTGTCTGCGCAGCGGTTCAAGCAGAACGTGACGGCCGAGCAACGTCACCGGACGCGGGTCCATTCCGCCCTCGCAGGAAAAGTTGGCCCGAGGCCTCATCCATCCAAAGTGTGACCTATTGTATCAATGGTAACCCCCGCACACCGTGCGCGCTATCGCCGGCCGCAGGAGAAGGCGCGTGTCCCGTCGTAAGTTGGAAATCATCGGCAGTTGTCCGCAGACGCAAGGGCTGCACTGGGAAGCGGAGTCCGTGCTGCGCATCGGCAAGCACGAATCGAACGATATCGTCCTCAACGACCCGTCCGTTGCCCGCCGGCACGCGGAGATCGCGGTGTCGGCGTCGGGCTGGCACGTCCGCGACGTAGGCAGCACGAGTGGAACGTTTGTCAACGCCGGCCGCGTCCACGGCGGCGATTACCCGTTGCGGGACCGCGACGTGCTCCGCTGCGGCAACATCGTCTTTGAGATCGCCGTCACCAATGGTGCGCAGTCCGGGACGGCGAACATGCCGCCGGGGGTGCGGCAGGAACCGCCGGAACCGCCAAGCACGCGGCCCGTCACGCGCGGCGCCGGGCTGAACGTACACGCCACCGGCGGGTACATGCGCGTCCAGGCGGTGGCGCAACATTCCTGGGAGCAGGCCCTCGAAGCGGTGGCCGTGCGGGCGACGCCGGGCGCGGCGCCGAACAAACCGCTCTTGACGTTGTTGCGCACCGGCTACCATCTGGGCCGGATTGCGTGCCTGAAGGATTTGTTGCACTCCATTCTTGAAGAGGCGATCAAGGCGCTGGAAGCCCAACGCGGCGCCATCGTCCTTTGCGATGAAAACACCGGCAGACTCGAAGCGCGGGCCGTCTCGGTCACAAACCAAGCGCTCGATACGCGGCGGTCGTACAGCAGGACGCTGGCCGATCGTTGCTTCCGCCAGGGCGAGTCGATCCTCTGTCAAGATGCACGCACGGATCAATCGCTGTTCACCGCGCAGAGCGTGCAGCGCGGCGGCATGGCGTCGATCGTCTGTGCGCTGCTGCGCTCGCCGCGCAAACGACTGGGCGTGCTGCACCTCGACCGCGGGCATTTTCACGCTCCATTCACGCACGAAGACTTCTACCTCGCCGACGGCATCGCCGCGAGCGCCGCCGTGGGCATCGAGAGCGCCCAGCTCGTAGAGGATCAGCGTGAACAGTTCGTACAGACGGTCACGGCGCTGTCGCGGGCGGTGGAGCTGCGTGACCAGTTCACGCCCACGCACACGCGCCGTGTCACCGATTATTCGCTCTTGCTGGCCGAGGAGTTGAATCTTTCGCAAGCGGAACGGCACCAGCTGCGGATCGGCACGCTGTTGCACGACATCGGCAAGATCGGCATCGACGACGCCATCCTGCGCAAACCCGGTCAGCTCACGAGCGCCGAGTTCGAGATCATGAAGTCGCACACGCTGAAGGGCGCGGCGATTCTCGAAATGATTCCGGCGTTGTGGCCGATGGTGCCGATCGCCCGACACCATCACGAGCGCTGGGACGGCACCGGCTACCCCGACCGGCTGGCGGCGGACCAGATCGCGCGCGTCGCCCGTATCGTCACCGTGGCGGACGCCTTTGACGCCATGACCTCGCGCCGTCCGTACCGGCCCGCTTTACCGGCGGAACAAGCCTTCAATGAGCTCGTCAAAAAGGCCGGCACCCAATTCGACCCGGTCTGCGTGACGGCGTTTCTCCGGCTGCGGCCGAAAGTGCAAGAACTCCTGTCGCACGAAGGCAAGCCGGACATCACGGCGGGACTGCTCGCCGCGCCGGCGCCGCAACGCAACGTGACGGCTGCGCTCAACGCATTGGCCGCGTCGTGAGCTGAATCTCAACACCTACAATCCCTGCTGCTTCGCGAGAAATTGCACGATCGCGCTCATCTCCGGACGAACGCGCTCATCGGCCCCGGCGCCTTCGAGCTTAACGCGAACGGGCACCGCGCCCTTCGAGCGATCCGCGATGGGCATGATGCGGACCACTGTACCTTGGAACCTGACCGTGGGCAGCGCTTCGAGTGTGATGATGCACCGTTGGCCCTTGGCGATGCGTTCCAAATCGCGCTCCTGAATAAGAACGTCGACCTCCAACGTGCGCAGATCGGCCAGCTCGCAGATCGCGGAAGGGAGATTTAATCCAGCGGGATCGACAAGCGAGCCGACGGCGACTTTGCGGGCGAGCACCGTGCCGTCCAACGGAGCGTGAATTATCGTCTGTTCCAGTCGGAGCTGCGCAATCTCCAACCGCGCACGCGCGACCGCGACTTCGGCAGAAGCGATGGCGACGTCGGCGTTGGCGCCCGCTTGCCTGACCTTTGCGTGCTGCGCTTCCGCAACTTGCAACTGCGCCTGAGCGAGGCGTAGACGAGCCTGATACTCACGGGCATCCAGACGGGCTAAGACGTCTCCCTTCTTGACACGCTGTCCCTCTTCGATGGGTAATTCGACCACCACTCCGGCGACTTGCGGTGAAACACTTACCTGTTGCGGCGTGACCAGGTATCCCTTGGACTCCAAGACCACGTCGCCTGCCTTCTTCGGGTCGGCGTTCGACCATGAGGCCATGAGCAAAAGAAGGCTCGCCACCGCGCTGTACTTCGGCGCGATCGCTACACGGAAAATGTGCATCGATGTTTCTCCCACTTGGCCAAGCAGCGGCGCGAACGACGCTGCGACAAGCCGTCCGCGCAAGGTGACGCTGGTGGGTTAACTTGCTGCCGGTTCTAGGCCCGGTTTCCAGCGCTCGACCAACGCGAACACGCCGAAGAGTAACCCGGCGTAGCCGATGTTGCTGAGCAGCGTCCATTTGAAGAACGGCAAGCCGTCCACGTAGGCCGTCATTAGTCCGGACAGCGTCGGCGGCAAGCCGCTCAACTCGGTCAGCCACCACGCGAAGTTCGTGAGCAGGAAAAACACAACCGCCGAAGCGACGGCGGACGCGCTAACGTTGAGAATCGTCCGCTTCCGTCGGAGCAGCAGACCGACCGCGCCGGCGACGGCGGTGCTGGCGTAGACCGCCCATGTAAAGGAATAGAAGCCCCAGCCGTTCGCGATCCAGCCGTCAAGCAGATGCCAGCGCGTGGTAATCTCCAGCGCGAAGTCGCTCAGCAGCAAAGCAATAAGCGGCACGAGGATGCCGACCCACCAACGTCGGAAATAGGCGGCGGCAAGCAACGCAATGGCGCCGAGCGGCGTGAAGTTTGGCATGTGCGGCAGCAAACGGCTGAAGACCGCTACCACGATCAGGCCGGTTAACAGCAAGGCTCGCGGCATGGGATTCCCCTTGGTTTCAGTCTGGGAGCCCGAAGCGCAAGCGAGGGAAAATAGACTCCCGCGCTTTGCGCTTCGGGCTTCCCGTTGTTTTACCAGGGCCGGTAGGTTTCGACACTTGTTTTCGCCACGTAATCGATCACCAGGCGATCTTTCAACGCAACGGCGGCGGGCGGCCAGTAGCCCGGCGCGGGCACGCCAGCCGGCGGCAAGGCCTCTACGTGCCCATCCAGAAACGAAACATTCGCGAGCGGTCCGCTATGCCGGAAATGCGTGCCGGGCGCGGCGAACGAATCGTCCGGCCCTTGCAGGTAGTAATTCTCCGTGGCGAGCAGAGTCGGACTGCCGGGGAACGGAAGCTGGATGCGGGCCGCGTCGGTGAGCACAACGGTGCGGCTCGTCGCCGGGAAATCGGTCATCTTTCTCGTGATGAGGGCAACATTGGGCCAGTTGGAGAAATCAAGACCGCCAAGGTTCTGGTTGTAGCCGTAGCCCCCCGTGCCGCCGGCGTACAGCAACGTGATCTGCGTGTTCAAGAGCATTGGGCATTGCAGCACTTTTCGGTTGTTCTCGATGTACGGGCAGATGAGGCCTTTCGTCACGTCGGAGGTATTTGCCGCGTAATCGACCTGGCTGAACCACGTTACTTGCGTCGCTCCCGAGCTGAAGAGATTGCACGGCGGGACCACTTTCCACGTGTCGTGGTACATTGTGACGGCGAGCGTGTTCTGCTTCAAATTGTTGGCGCACTGGATGCGCGCCGCGGCCTCGCGGACTTTCTGCACCGCGGGAACCAGCAGACCGATCAGCACCGCGATGATGGCGATGACGACCAGCAGCTCGATGAGGGTGAAAGCGGACGAACGGCGGGTCCGAAAAAGGGGACTGGACCTCTGAGGAAAAGGTCCAGTCCCTTTTTTCGGAGCGCGGACGGGGGAACGATGGCGCATAACGCAGTCCTTTCTGCCGGGCCGGGCAAAAGAAAAACCACCTCGGCCACGTACAGTCGGACGGCGTAAACGCCTGCCGGATGCTCGAGGCCGAAGCATCAAAACAGCCACTCGGCAGGCAGGTCTTCTGGCTTACGGCTCGTAACGGCCCCGGACCGCCTTCCCGCGTCAAACGCAGTGGCAAAGATTGTCCGGGAGCCTGGCCGATTACAGCGGCGGCCCCGCGCCGGATTCGCACCGGCTTCCCTTTTCATCCCGCTTCCAGAGGCAAGCGGGAACCTGTCGAGACGATGAGCCCGTTGTACGACGCCACGGCGCGAATGGCTAGCGGCCGTTGGGAACGGAGCCTTCTCGCGCTCCTTCGTCGGAGTCGTTTTCAACATTGACGGGCGCACGGCAGTATGCTAAGTCTGGCATAATGAGCGCAGAAGCGAAGCTGGCGAAGGCAGGCGAAACGCCAATCAAACCTCTCTTCTGGATTGCAAGCAGTAAGAACGACCTCCGGGAGTTTCCCGAGGATGTAAAGGACATGATGGGTTTCGCGCTGTTTCAAGCCCAGAAAGGCGGTAAGCATGTCGCCGCCAAGCCGCTCAAAGGATTCGGCGGCGCTGGGGTGCTCGAGATCATTGCGGACGACGACGGAAGCACTTTCCGAGGCGTGTACACGGTTTGATTCACTGGGGTTGTGTACGTCTTGGACGTCTTTCAGAAGAAATCTAAGAAGGGCGCCCAGACGCCGCCGGGGACCATCGACCGCATCAAGAAGCGGCTGAAGGCGGCCGCGGAACACTACGAGCGGCGGCGTTCAGCGCAATGAAGGTAAGGAGACGGCATAATGAAGCGAACGAAGAACTCCACAAAGGTGCAGGAAAGCAGCGGCAACGTCTTCGCGGATCTCGGTCTATGCGATCCGGAGGGTCGGCTCGCGAAGGCACAGCTCGCGCATCAGATTTGTGAAGTCATCGCCGCACGCGGACTGACGCAGACGAAGGCCGCCGAGATGATGGGCTTGGACCAACCCAAAGTCTCCGCACTGATGCACGGTAAGCTCGATGGCTTCTCGGCGGAGCGGCTCTTGCGGTGTTTGACTGACATGGGGCAAGAAATTGAAATCACGATCCGGCCCGCCCACCCGGCAGGTCGCCGAGGCGCGATCCGCGTCATAGCCGCCGCCGGGTGAACGCCGTCCGGTGGAATGAATCAGCTTTCCTCTTCACGCAATCTTCACATCCTCCTCACGTGTTTGTCCCGCGCGCTCAATAGAGTGCCTGTCGATCACACGAGTAGCGAACGGACCGCGGCGGTCGGCGTTGCGGGGCGGAACACTCTCACTTCCGAGGAGTAAACCGTGAAAGCGACTTCTTTCATCAGCCTGGTCGGCGTCGGTCTGCTGTTGGCTGGCTGCAACAACTCGCCCGTCGGCGGCACGGGCGGCGCCGCGAAAGGCGATCCGCACGCGGGGTCGGGCGGCAGCGTTTCCCGCCTCAACGGCGGCGGCTCCACGTTCGTCTACCCGATGATGAGCAAGTGGGCCAGCGAGTACAAAAAAGCCAAGAGCATCGAGGTTAACTACCAGTCGATCGGCTCCGGCGGCGGCATTCAACAGATGACCGCCAAGACGGTCGATTTCGGCGGCACCGACTCGCCAATGAACGCCGAGCAACTGAAAAAGGCGAAGGATACGGGCGGCGACGTGGTCCACATTCCGCTCGTGATGGGCGCCGTCGTGCCGGCGTACAACTTGCCGGAGGTGAACGAGGCGCTCAAATTCGCCGGTCCCCTGTTGGCCGACATTTTCCTCGGCAAGGTCAAGAAGTGGAACGATCCCGCGATCCAGCAGATCAATCCCGGCGTAACGCTGCCGAATCTCGATATCGCCGTGGTTCACCGATCCGACGGCAGCGGCACGACGTATATCTGGGTCGATTATCTGGCCAAGGTCAGCGGCGAATGGAAAGAAAAGGTCGGCGTCGCCACCTCCGTCAATTGGCCGGTCGGCGAAGGAGCGAAGGGGAACGAAGGCGTGTCCGGCCGCGTAGCGAAGGTGCCGGGCGGGCTGGGCTACATTGAGCTGACCTATGCCCTCCAGAATAAAATCAAGTATGGCTCGGTCCAGAACCGGGCGGGCACGTACGTTGAGCCCAGCCTGGAAAGCGTCACCGCAGCCGCCGCCAACGCGCTCAAGTCGGTTCCGGACGATTTGCGCTACTCGATCACCAACGCGGAAGGCAAGGACTCGTACCCGATCAGCGGCACCGTCTGGGCCGTGGTCTACGTCGATCAGCCGCAAGACAAGGGGCAGGCCATCTACGACTTCCTGTATTGGACAACGCATGACGGGCAGCAATTCGCGAAGGCGCTCGACTACGCCAGCCTGCCGGCGGGATTGGTCGAAAAGCTGGAGAAGAAGTTGAATCTGATTAAGAAGTAGAGGAAGCCAAGCCCCGGCGAGGGAACCAAGGCGGCTTTCGCACCGGAATCCAAGACATGACGACCGTCCCCGGTCCCTCGCTCCGTCCGTCCGAAAGCTCCGCGCCGCGCCCGCGCGAGGGCGCGGCGTCCGTGTTTCATCAACTTGGCGATCGTGTCTTCAAGCTGCTCTGCCAGTCCGCGGCGCTCTTGATTGTCGGTCTCGCGGCCTTGCTCGTCATCGTGCTCACCGTAAAGTCGTGGCAAGCGATTGAGACGACGGGGCTCGGATTCTTTGCGACGACCACGTGGGACCCCGAACCCGACCACCGCAAGTTTGGCGCCCTCGCGTTCATCTACGGGACAGTTGCAACGTCGCTGCTCGCGATGCTCATCGCCGTTCCGCTCGGTGTCGGCACGGCCGCGTTTCTCTCCGAAATCGCGCCGGCGTGGTTACGCAAGGGCGCATCGTTTCTCGTTGAAATGCTCGCAGCCATTCCGAGCGTGGTGTATGGCTTTTGGGGCCTGTTCATCCTCGCCCCATGGATTCAAAAAGTCATCTCAGCGCTCGGCGGGCCGAACACGGGCGGCATCGGCATTCTTTCGGCGAGCATCGTGCTGTCGATTATGATCGTCCCGTATGTGGCGGCGGTCTCCTTCGACGTCTGCCGGGCGGTGCCGCAGTCGCAGCGTGCCGGCGCTCTCGCCCTGAGCGCGACGCGCTGGCAGGTGATTTGGCGAGTGGTGTTGCCGTACGCCCGCCCCGGCATCGTCGGCGGCTGCTTCTTGGCGTTGGGGAGGGCTCTGGGCGAGACGATGGCGGTCACCATGCTGATCGGCAATCGGCCCGAGATCAAGCTATCGCTGTTTGCACAAGGAAACTCCATTGCCAGCGTGATCGCCAACGAATTCACCGAGGCGACATACGACTTGTACCTGTCGGCGCTCGTTGAGTTAGGCCTCGTACTACTGTGCGTTTCCGTGCTGGTCAACTCGCTGGCGCGATGGCTCATTTGGCGTGTGAGCCGGCCGGCGAAGACGGCACGGCAAGACCCTGCCTCCTTACCGGAATACACGGCCAGACCCGGCTCGAACAACCATGTTCCGTCGCTTACCCGGCCGCGGAGCAATCCGCTGCTGACCGTCGGCCCGCGCGCCCAACGCCATGCCGCGTGGGTCAACCACGTCATGACGCTGGCGCTCGGTCTGTGCGTGGCCTTCACCATCGTGCCGCTGTTCCTGATTCTCGGTTTCCTGATCGTCGAGGGCGTCGGCGCGCTTGACTGGAACTTTTTCACGCAGTTGCCCGCGCCGGTCGGCGAAAAGGGCGGCGGCATGGCCAATGCGATCTATGGCAGTTTCCAGATGGTCGGGCTCGCCACCGCGATGGCGGTTCCCGTCGGCTTGCTCGCGGCGATATTTCTTTCGGAGTATCGCAGCGACCGCCTTGGCCCCGTGGTTCGTTTCGTCGGCGAGCTGCTCGGCGGCGTGCCGTCAATCGTCGTCGGCATCTTCGCCTATGCGGTGATCGTGAAGCCGATGGGTCACTTCTCGGGTTGGGCCGGCGCGTTCGCGCTCGCCTTTATGATGGTGCCGATTGTCATGCGGGCGTCGGAAGAATCGCTCAAGCTCGTTCCGCCCGCGATTCGCAATGCGAGTTACGCGCTGGGGGCCAGCCAGTGGCAGACGGTCTTGCGCGTGACGGTGCCCGCGGCGCTGCCGGCCATTATTACCGGCGTATTTCTCGCGATTGCCCGCGTCGCCGGCGAAACCGCGCCGCTGCTCCTGACGGCGTTCGGCAACAACTACTGGCCGAAATCGCCCAATGACTTTACGCCGTCGCTGCCGGTCTACATTTTCAATTACTCCATTAGCGCCTATGAGGACTGGCACCGGCAAGCATGGGCCGCGGCGCTCGTGCTCCTCGTGGTGGTCATGTTGCTGAACTTCGGCATCCGCGTGGTGACGGGCAAACGGCAGATCTCGGCGAGCCGTGCCGATTGACACGCGCTGGAATCCGCGGCGCGCGGCGGGTGTGAACCGGCCGGTCGCCGTTTGCTACACTTAACGCATGTGGCGCTCGCGCACTTTCTGGCGCCTCTTCGGCACCTACAGCGTGCTGTGGATCCTCGTCATCGCACTGCTAGGACTCATTCTTGTCAGTCGAGTCGAACGTTACTTCTTGGAGCAAATCGAAGATAGCCTGCGCACACGGGCAATTCTTGTCCGTCAAGTCGCCGAAGAACTGATGGCGGACCGGGTGGCCTTGCAATCGGGAATGACGCGTCTTCACAACGAGATCGCGACGCGCATCACCTTGCTGGACGCCGATGGCAATGTACTCGTCGATTCCGACAGGGATCCGCGCAAGATGGAAAACCACCGCGACCGGCCGGAGGTGCGCGAGGCGGATCATCGGCCGTTCGGCACGGCGGTGCGCATTAGCCAAACACTGGGCGTCTCGATGATGTACGTCGCGCTGCGCACCGACGACGCCGGTCCCGGCGTCGCCTATGTGCGCGTCGCCCTGCCGCTCGATCAGGTCGAAGCTCGCCTGGCCACGCTGCGTGGCATTGTTTGGACGGGCGCGCTCGGGGCCGGTCTCGCGGGGATGCTCCTCGCCTTCTGGCTGACGCACGGCCTGGTCGCGCCGTTGCAAGAGTTGACCCACGGCGCCGGCGAAATCGCGGCCGGCAAGTTTGGGCACAAGGTTTACACTTCGGGGCGCGACGAAGTCACCACGCTGGCCCGTGCGTTCAACCAGATGAGCGCCCGCCTGGCGCAGCAATTCGCCCAGCTTGAGGATGACCGCGAGCAACTGCGAACGATCCTGAGCGGCATGGTCGAAGGGGTCGTCGCGCTCGACGCGGAGCAAAGCATTCTGTTCGCCAATGAACGGGCGGCGCAATTGCTCGGGTTCCGCAATCAAGAAGCAACCGGACGCAAGCTCTGGGAGGTGGTCCGGCAGCGCTCGCTGCAAGAGATGGTCCGCCGCGCGATCCAGAGCAACGAGCCGGCGAGCGGCGAAATTAGTTGGAATGGCGGACCCTCGCGCAATTTGACGGTGCATGCCGCCCGCCTCCCCGGCGGCGCCGAACGCGGGGCGGTGCTCGTCTTGCACGACACGAGCGACTTGCGCCGGCTCGAACGCCTGCGCCAGGAGTTCGTCGCCAACGTTTCGCACGAGCTGAAGACGCCCTTGGCCGTCATCAAGGCCTGTGTCGAAACGCTCCTCGACGGCGCGGTGAACGATCCCGAACACCGCGGTCCGTTCCTGGAGCGGATCGCCGAGCAAGGCGAGCGCCTGCACGCCCTCATTCTCGATCTCCTGAGCCTCGCACGGATTGAGTCGGGCGTGGAGGTCTTCGAGTACAAAGCGATTTCCGTGGAAACCGCGGTGCAAGAATGCCTGGAACGGCATCGGGCACGGGCGGATGCGAAGAAGCAGAGCTTAACTGCCGCGGGCAGCAGCGAGAACGGTGAAAGCCGAACGCCGCAAGCCGGAGGCCATGACGCCGGTTCACCGACCGCGCTTTCGGTGTGGGCGGACGAAGAGGCGATCGCGCAGATTCTCGACAATCTCGTCGACAATGCCGTCAAGTACACGCCGGAGGGCGGCCGCATCGTGGTCGGTTGGCGTGAAGCCGCCGGGCAGGTCTGCATTGAAGTGGCCGACAGCGGCATCGGCATCCCGGAGCGCGACTTGCCGCGGGTCTTCGAGCGTTTCTACCGCGTGGACCGGGCGCGCTCGCGCGAGTTGGGCGGCACCGGGCTTGGCCTGTCGATTGTGAAGCACCTGGTGCAGGCCATGCACGGCGCCGTGCAAGCCAGCAGTCGTGAAGGGCAGGGGACGACGTTCACCGTGCGGCTGCCGCGCAGCCCGACCGCATAATCCCTCGTTCCCAGACTCCGCCGCGCGCGTGTGAAACCATTTCCGGCTCACTCATGCCGCAGCGCCTCGATGGGGTCCATCAGCGCCGCCCGCCGCGCCGGATAGATCCCGAAGATGACGCCGACGACCACCGTCACCACCAGGGATCGGAGAATCCAAGGCACGGACAACTGCAAGGGAAGGTTCACCGAGGACCAATAACCCCAGCGGTGCATGAATCCCAGAAACGCCGGCACGCCGAAAACGCCCGCAAGTCCGAGGCCCAGGCCAAGCAGGCCGCCGGCGGATGAGAGAGTCATCGCCTCCACGAGGAATTGTACCGTGATGTCTTTACGCTTGGCGCCGAGCGCCCGGCGGATGCCGATCTCGCGGGTCCGCTCCGTCACCGTCGCCAGCATGATGTTCATGATGCCGATGCCGCCGACAACCACCGAGACAATCGCGATCGACGCGATGAGCCAGGTGAAGAGCTTCTGCGTCTGCTCCACTTTCTCCAAGAGATCGAGTGGCACCGTGACACTGAAGTCCTTCTTGGTGTGGAACTGGTCGAGCAACCCCTGCACGACATCCGCGGTCTGACGCACGTGTTCCACGGAATCGACGGCGATCGTCAGCTGGCTGATTTGCAGCTTTTCGACCTGATAGGCGCCGGCGCGTTGTTCGAACAAGGTTTCGCCGAAGCGCACGCGGTCGGTCTGAAAGGGAATATAAACGTCGCGGTTGAAATCCTGTGAGTCGAGGCTGCCGCCGATGCCGGCCGTCGGCGCTTTTTGCGCGGTCACGCCGATGACCCGGTAGTTATGCCCGCCGACGATTGCAATCGTGTGGCCGAGCGGGTCTTCAATGGGAAAGAGCTTCTCCGCCGCCTCCGCGCCAAGGACGCAGACGTTGGCGAATTGGTCGTTGTCCCGCGGCAAGATGAAGCGGCCGTGGGCCAGCGTCAACCCATTCAGCTCCATGTAGTTCGGCATGGTGCCGACAACGCGCGCTTCAAACTTTCGATCCAGACAGCGGACTTCCTTCCGGAACACGCGGATGGGCGTGACCGACAGTACCGTCGGCACCGTGCTTTCAATGCGCTCCAGGTCCTTGTACGTGATCCCGTATTTGAGTAAATCCTCGCCTTGGCGGTCTTTCTTTTCATCGAGAGGCTTTTGACTACGGACAATGATGTTGGTGGCGCCCAAGTCCTTGATGTTGTCGAGCGCCTCGGACCGTTTCGCTTCGCCGAGCCCGACCGTTACGATCACCGCCGCCACGCCGAGCACGATGCCGAGAATGGTTAGCGTCGAGCGCAGCCGATGGACCGCGATGCTCTTGACCGCCAGCCGCAAAATGTGGAAAAAACGCTGAAACGGCATGAGAGATTCTCTGAAGTTAGAACGGCGCGAGGAATGACGAATGTCGAATCAATGACGAATTCCAAACGACGAAATGACGAATGATCTGGGTTTCGAGATTCGACATTGGTCATTGATTCGGCATTCGACATTTACTTGTTTGGCGCTGCGACGGGTGATGCTGCCGGCGCCGCCACGGCCGGTTCTTTTTTGACGTCCTTCTTTTCTTCTTTCTTCCCCTCCTTCTTGGCGTCGGCGCCGGCGGCTTCGTTCTCCGCTTTGGTTTCCGCCACCAAGCGCGTGCGGGCGTCGAGGCAGACGCGCTCGTCTTCCTGCACGCCTTCCTTGATTTCGACAAACTTCTCGTTGTTCTCGCCGACGACGACCTCACGGCGTTCGACGCCATTCTTGCCGGCGACATACGCGTAATGCTGACCGTCACGCTCCGACACGGCTTGCACCGGCGTCATGAGGACGTTCGGCAGCTCATTGACGAATACCTTCACCTCGCCCGTCATTCCCGGCAACAAGCCGGCATCGCTCGGCAGGTCGTTAATGTTGACGATGGTGACATATTCCTTCACGCCGCGCTCGTCCCAGTAGCCCTCGCTGTGAGCCATGGTCGCGACGTTTCGCACCGTGCCGTGCAACACGTGGCCGGGGAGCGACTCGACACGGATCTCGCACTTCTGCCCCTTGGAAACCTTTTTCACCATCGACTCGTGAATCTTCATCTTGATCTGCATTTGCGTCAGGTCGGGGAGGCTGAAAACGGGTTGATGGAAATAGACCATGCCGCCCGCCTGAATACGGCTCGACGGGTCCCAGTAGCGGGACTTGGAATAGACGAGAATGCCGTCCTGCGGCGCCTTGACGATGCACTTGTCGAGCTGGGCCTTGAAACGTTCGAGCGTTTTCTTCTCCAACGATTCCGTGATGGTGGACCCCTCGTAGTCGCTCTGCGCTTTCGTGACGGCGGCCCGGCCCGAGGCCTTGGTCCGCTCCATATTTCGCTCGGCGTCTTTGGCTTTCGCTTCAAACTCGACCACTTTCCTTTCGCGCTCGAACTTTTCGAGGACAAGCAGGTTGCCTGCGTCGCTGCTGAGCTGGAATTCCGAGTTCTTGACGCTCCCCTCCTGCACGCGCACTTGTTCCAGGGTCGCAAACCCCTTCTTCATGAGATTCTTGAGTTCGCCGAGCTTTTGCTTCGCCTCATCGAGGTCGCGACGGTCTTTTTCGACGGCGCCCTTGCGCTTGTTCAGCTCGACCTCATACTCGCCGTCGGTGTACTTTTTCAAATCGAGCTTGGCGAGCTTCCAGTCGATCTCGGCCTTGGCGTTGTCACCTTCGGCCTTGCTCTTTTGAATCTCGACTTCCTCTTTGGCCGCCTTCGCCTTGCCATCGGCGGTCTTCCACTTTACTTCTTGCTCGGCGTAGGCTTTGGTCAATGCTTCTGTGTCGAACTTGAGAACGACCTGATCTTTCTTGACCTGTGTGCCTTCCGGAACGATTTCAACGATCTTGATTTGCTGGCCTTCAACTTCGCAGGCGACGTCCACGCTTTTGGAGCTTTCCAGCTCGCCGCGTTCGGTGACGCTGATGGAGAGGTTGCCGCGGGTGACGGCGGCGGTGATCTGTTGATTTTCGTCGCGCTTGCCGCCGGGCCAGAAGAAGTAGGCGCCGTAGCCGCCGCCGCTCAGCAGCGCGAGCAGCAAGAGCCACTTGACGAAGCCGCCCCGCCGCCGTGGTTTCGGCAGTCTGCGGTCAGGGTCGGGCTTCAACGGGCGCGACGGTTCCGGGCTCGGAAAGAAAGGCGTCGCTGGCGGTGGGAGGGTTGCGCTCATCGGTAATCAAGCCTCGTTCGTCAAGTTGCAGGGCTTCCAGATCGAGCAACAATTGAAGGCGCGTTGTTTCGTAGCTGACCCAGTTGCTGATCAAATTCTGCTGCTGTTGCAGTTGCGATTGTAACGCCTGAAGATAATCGATCGTCGCGGTGTCCTTCGGCATGGCGCTGCGCAGGGCTAGTCCGGCCTGTACCACTTGTCGCGACGCGGAAATCAACGCTTGCCGGGCGATGTCAAAGTTTACCTTCTCCAAGTCCAGTTGCCGCAGATCATTGCGGATCTGCCGCGTAATCTGATCGTCCAGCGCCATGAAGTTCCGCCGGGTCTGTTGATAGCCGATTTGGGCCAGGCGGTAGGCGTTGCGTTCGACCATCCGATTGAGCGGGCCGTCGAAGTTAACGCTGGCGTTGTAATCGCTGGCGGACGCTCGGAAATCGACTGGGTTGTTGCCGAAAGGCGGCGTGGCGATGTTGGCGTTCACACTGACCGTCAACCCGGCCCGCAACAGGTTCGCGGTAACGTCCACCTGCCGCCAGGCGTCCACCACGCGGCCGCGCTCGTTCATCAAGTCCAGCCGATTGTCGAGAGCATAGCGAACCGCGTCATCGAGCTTCCATTCGACCGGCCGCAGGCGAATGAGGTAAACCCGCGCCTGCGTCTGGAAGAACAGCAGGTCGGTGACCAGGGCGATCGACTCCTGGATGCGGTTTTGCAGCGCTTCCCATGACATTGCCCGACTAGCTTCGGTCAGCGCGTCGGCGCCGTCCGCAATGTCCTTATCGTGCGTGCGCAGGTCCGCGGCCAGGCTCTTCAAATTCTTGGCCAGGGTTTCTTGAGCGTCCTCTTCACTTTTTTGCGCCAGCGCATCCTCGTTTTTGTGGCTGTCAAGCTGCTCTTTCCAATGCTGGACTTCCTTTTCCACCTCGCTTACCAGTTTAATCGTTGTCGTGTTCAAAGTCCTGACATTCTTGAATCCTTCCCGCAATTGGACGAGCGGCGGGGCCTTATCGAACTGCCGGAATTCCGCCGCCAGCGCTTCCAAGCCCGCATTGACGTCTTTCACTGCCGGGCTATTCAGCTCGAACATCTTCAGAACGCCCTCATCCAATTGCACGGGCAAGCTGGGCGGTAGACCGAGCAGGATTTTGTACTGGTCCAGACTGGTTTCAAGTCCGGCCTGCGCTTGCAGCAAGCTGGCGCGGGCCGTCAGATACGCTTGGAGGGCCTGATCGACTTCAACTTGCGTCCGCTTGTTTTCTTGGAAAAGCGCCTGGTGCAAGCGCCTGCTGTATGCTTGCTGCTCGAAATTGTTCTGGATATTGCGGACGTTTTGCACCTGTAGCAGTAATTGCAAATACCCCTGCGCACCGGCGGTCACGCTAACCGTGAACTGCTTGCGGAAGTGGGCGAAGTCGCGGACGGCGTAGAGCAGATTGCGCTCCGCTTCGGTCAACGGCTCCAGGCGGAATTTCCGGCCTGCCCCTCGGAGCAACGGTTGGATGAATCCCACCGTGATGTTCGACGTCGTTGTGAACCCTTGACCGCCCGCGAATTGGAAGACGAGCGCGTTGGCCAGATCCGCCATCAATTGTCCGCCCGCTGCGAAGTTGCGCGTGAAGCCAAACGCCGAGTCGGAAGTGAACAGGCTGCTCTCCGTTCCGTCCGCGCCGAAATGGTCGTAGGTCGAGAGGTTCGTCAGCGACCAATGACAATCAAACTCAAAGCGATTCAACGTCAACGCCAGGGCATTCTCATACAGGAGTTCTTTCGCCGTCTGATACTCTCGACTGTTTTCCAAGCCCAATTCGACGGCGCGCGTCGGCGTCAGTTCCAGCTTGCCGTCGCTATCGAGCGCAAGGTACTGCTTCCAGCCAGGGTCTTCGATCCACGGCAGGTCGCCGTGATCGTGCCAGTGGCGCGAGCCGTGCATGTAGTAAACGGACTTCATGTAGCAATCCGCGGCCGGATCGTCGGGCGGCATCGGCGGATGATCGGGGTCGGTGTTGTCGGCCAGACGCGAGTGCGGATCGGGTTGGATGGTGTATTCGGGGATCACCCACGCCGGGTTCCGGTCGCGTTCGGCGATCTCACCGTACGATTCGCGATCGGCCTGCCGCCGATAATGCGCGCGCGTACAGCCGCCCAGCAAAAGCGCAAGTAAGAAAAGCGCGCCGATGCGCATACGCTCTCCGCTTCCGTGACCGGCGTCCCCCCGGCGTAGAGCCGACGCTTAGACAAGCTGTCTGAGATCAACCGACTGTACCGCGGTTTGCGATGCGATTCAATGGCAGTGCGAGAGATCGGTGCGCCGCACTTACGCAGTCTGCGATTCATTTCGTAGAGGCAGGGGGTAAGTCAAGCAGAAAGGACAACGAGGCTGGGATGAGATGGCTGGACCGTAAGAACTGCGCAACGTCCTGTCCAAGGGGACGACGGCCCGGGTGAATTCCGGCGCCTCATTCCGCTTTCGGAAAAAGTTCTAACTGGTCCTCGCGGACTTCGATATAGGCCGGGCTCGGCTTGCGCCGAACCCGAACTCGGTAAATCAGCACTCCGCCAGGCCCCAGAGGTCCGCGGAACTCCACAATCATTCCGGGACGACGGTAACCCGTGTCTCGGATTTTCACGAGATCGCCCACCGCGAAATGCTGTTTCGTATCGCCTATTGCCATCCCAGAATCCTCCCGTTCGACCATCATCAAGGGGGAGCGCCGAGAATGTGGCTCAATTCAACATGCATGATAGCATCCAACCAGCCCGCTAATCCATCGCAGGAAACTCGCCAATCCCGGACCGCCTGAAGCGTCAGCAACGGTACACCTTGGGGGACGCCGGGGCTTTGATGCGCCACGCAATTCCGCCACCTGTTCAGGTGCCCTAGGTGGGTCACACGGGGCCCGTTCGCTGGATCTGCGCTAAAGTCGAGAGTGAAGGCAAAGCGCTCGAAGTCTTTCTTGATGGTATCAACCGTCGGGTTCTTGTAGTTGAGCTTCAACGCAGCGACAAACTGCGCCTGGATGGTTCCCCGCATTCCGACCGGAACTTGGGCGGCGACAATTTGCGAACACTCGGCATAAAGGTCACGGCAGAAACCTTGGAAGTGACCGCTGAGGAGCATGACGAAACCACAAAGGCTCTCTTCGGCGAGAAGTGCGTTGGGCGGCGCCAGCGCCGCCGAAGCAGCGCAGTGGGCGTCCATTTCCGTCAAGCGCAGCCTCCGATCGTTCTGCCAATGTTGCAAAGAAACGGACGGCATTGAACCTACTCCCGCTGAGATGGGCGCATGTTAGAGAAGTGAGAGCGCACGGCGAGATCCAGAGTTAACCCGGGGGGGATAGCGGTGGCACAGATTCCTGCATTCTTCTTGCCCGCCGCGGCTTCCCCAGGATACGATGTTGTCCAAGGGGGCGTTCATGCTGCGTATTCTCGGTTCGCCGAAAACCTTCTGCGATGGCCTTACCCGCCGGGATATGCTTTGGGCGGGCGGGCTCGGTTTGTTTGGACTCGGTCTCGCCGATGTGCTGCGTCTCCAAGCCGACACTTCCCGGCCCGCGGACAAACATTTCGGCCGGGCCAAAGCGTGCATTCTTCTTTATCTCTACGGCTCTCCCAGCCAGCTCGAAACGTTTGATCCGAAACCGGACGCGCCGCTTGAAATTCGCGGCGAGTTGAAGTCGATTCGTTCGTCGCTCCCCGGGGCCGACGTTTGCGAGCTGCTGCCGTACACCGCACGCGTTATGGATCGCGTCACGGTGATTCGCTCGGTGACGCACCAATATCCGATCCACGGCGTCGCCTTCGCGACCACCGGCGCAACGCAAATCGACGTGCCGATGGAGCTGAATCCGCACGACCCGAGGCATCAGCCATTCGTCGGCTCCGTCGTCGATTACGTTACGCGGAAAGCGAGCCGGAAGCCGCCGGCGATACCGCCGAACATCGCCTTGCCCTGGCCGTTCAGCAGCCAGCGCAGCGGCGAAGTGGCCCGCGCCGGCCCATACGCCGCCTATCTCGGCGGCGCCCATAATCCCGTGTGGACCAGCTTCCACGGCCAGGCGACGGGCAAGATCACCAAGACGCTGAATGAGCAGAAACTCGAAATCCTCGAACCCTACGTCGGCATCACGCCCGCAAGCCGGTTCGAGTTGTCCAGCGCGACCGACCTGCCGCGTGAGATGACGCTCGACCGCCTCAATCGACGGAAGTCGCTGGTCGATCAGTTCGACCACGCCCGCCACGAACTGGATCATTCCGCCGCCGGCCGCAGCGCCGATCGCTATCGCGAGATGGCGTATGGGCTCATTGGGTCGGAGAAAGTGCGCACTGCCCTTGATTTGAGCCGCGAGCCGCCGCGCCTGCGTGAATCGTACGGCATGACGGTCTTCGGCCAGGGAGCGCTCGCCGCCCGCCGCTTAGTCGAAGCGGGCTCGCGTTTCGTCACGGTTTTCTGGGATGAGTTCGGCCTCGCGGGCTCCGGCTGGGATACGCACTGGGAACACTACCCGCGCATGAAGAATGAATTGATGCCCGGTTTCGACCGCGCCTTCTCCGGACTCATTCAAGACTTGGACGCGCGCGGCATGCTCGACGACACGTTGGTCTTGGTGCTCAGCGAACACGGCCGCACGCCGAAGATTCAAAGCGTCCGCGGCGGCGGTCGCGATCACTGGTCGCAGGTTTACAGCGCCGTCCTCGCCGGCGGCGGCATTGCGCGCGGCAAGGTCGTCGGCAAATCGGACAAGATCGCCGGCACCGTCGCCGAGCGGCCGGTGTCGCCGAAGGATTTGCTTGCCACGCTTTACCATCTCCTCGGCATCGACGCGCACACCATGCTCACCGACCGCGGTGGCCGGCCGATTCCGCTGTTGACGGAAGGCGCCGTCCTCCCGGAAGCGCTTGCGTAAATCTCGAATTGACCTATCATCGCGCCGCCGCCTTTGCTATATCCGCGCCCGTTTATTCTCCATGAAGGAGGATGGGACATGCTGCGCAACGGTTTCTTTGCAACGCTCACCAGTCTGCTCGTCGTCTCGTTGGGGTCGGCCCAAACGGACGCCTGGCGATTTCGCTGGCAGGCCGGGCAAGTGCTGACCTACCGCGTCGAGCAAATCACCGCCGCCGCCGACACGATGGGCGAATCCAAGGCGGAAACCACCACCACGCTCAACAACGTCAAGCGCTGGCAGGTGCTCGGCGTCGATGCGGCGGGCGTCGCCACGCTGCAACTGTCGCTGGTTTCGCTCCGCATCGAGACGAAGCCGCCGAGCGGGGACGCGCTTGTGTTCGATTCCGCCAATCCCGACAAGAGCGATGCGCAGATGCGTGAGCAATTGAGCAAGTACGTCGGCGTGCCGTTGGCCGTGCTGCGGATGGACGCTCAGGGTCGCGTGTTGGAAGTGAAGGAATCGAAGTTCGGTCCGGCGAGCAAGTTTGAAAGCGAGCTGCCGTTCATCCTTGTGCTCCCCGCCGTCGTGCCGTCGCCGGGACAGGGCTGGCAACGGCCGTATCGCATTACGTTGGAGCCGCCCCAGGGCACCGGCGAGAAGTACGATGCGGTGCAGCAATATGTGTTCAAGAGCGTCTCCGGCGCTACGGCGACCGTCACGCTCGCGACGACGGTGACGAATCCGCCGGCAGCCGTCGCCGATCAAATTCCCCTCCTGCAACTTCAGCCGCAAGGCGAGATCGTCTTCGACACGCGCGCCGGCGTGGTCCGCAGCGTGCGTTGGCAGATCGACAAGGAGCTGAAGGGGCATCAAGGGGAAGGGAGCAGCTACCGCTTCCAAAGCACGTACAAGGAAGAATACGTGGCGGGACAATGACAAAGAAGCGGACGAACAAGCAGAACGGGCCTCGGCAGTTCATTGCCGAGGCCCGTTCTGTTTACAAACCAGTGCTCTACCGCAGCAGCCAGCGGCGGCTGCGCTCATCTTCTTTCTTGGGCAGCGCCCAGTAGCCGCCGAGCACGCAGGCGAGCGCCACGGCCGCGGAGTTGTCGAGCGGTTGATCGAGCAGGTCTCTGCTCGTGCTCCGCCCCGGCTCGACCCGTTGCGCGATGCCGATAGCGGCCTCTTCGCCCGCGAACACGGCGTCGATCGCTTGTTCAACCGGCGTCTCCGAGGCGCCGTCGTTCGGAACCATCGGCTTCGGTTGTGGCTTAGCGGGCTTGGAAGGTTTGCCCAGCTGCTCATCGCCGGCGGGAGTGCCCTTGAGCGCCGGCGTGGCGGGGTCGATCACGTCGTCCGACGTCCAGGTGATATTGCCGGCGCTGCCGACATCCGCGATGAGCGATGACGTCGCGGTTGTCGTGATGCGCGGCGGATTCGCCGCGTTCAGCAGTTGCGGCGGCACCTGCGGCGCGGGCGATTGGGTGTTGTTCGAGGTAATGAACGAGGCGCTTGGCGTGTGCTGGAAGAAGAGCAGAGAAACCGTGCCGTCGCCAATGAGAAGGACCGGCCCTTGCGTCACCGCCGAGGGTTTAGGCGGAGGGGGCAGGGTGCCGCCGGTGGATCCCGTGCCGCCGGTGCCTGTGCCGGTGCCGCCACCACCGCCACCGCCGCCTGCGGGCGGCTTGGCCAGGTCGGTAATGACAAGGTTCGCCTTTGGGCTGCCAAGGCCGGTGACGAGGTCGTAACCCGGCCCCGCCGAGAAGCCGTTGCTGCCGCTGGTGATGTCGTGGAAATCGCTGCTGGGCAGCGTGTAGACTGCAGCCTGCCCGTTGTTCAACGTGTCCAGCCCGGCGAGAACGCGGCCTTGGTTGGCGACGGCGAGCAGGCCCGCCCACTGCGGCGCCCCGGCGCTGGTGCCGCCCACCGCGTACCAGCCGCGGTTATAGACATACACGGCGCTGTTCGGGTCGGCGTTGTAGGCGACGTCCGGCACCTGGCGGAAGCCGCTGCTCTGTACGCCGGACTGGTAGCTCGGTTCGGATTCGACCTTGCTCGTGCCGCCGCCGCTGCCGCTCCAGCCCGTTTCGGACGACCAATCGTTCGTCACGGTGAGGTTCAACCGGGTGCCGCCGACGGACATCACGTTGGCCGAGGAGGCCGGCCACTCGACGCCGCCCGATGCCCCGCTGTCGCCCGACGACGCCACGAAGGTGATGCCGTTGTGTCCGGCCGGCGTCGTGAAGGTGCTGTCGTATCCCAAAATCGTCGCGGGATTGATGGCGTTCTCGTTGGCGCCCCAGCTCATCGAGATCGTTGACACGCCCGGCAAGTTACGGGCAAAATCGACGGCCGCCATCAAATTGGTAATTGACGAATTCGCCGACTCGACCAGCACGATCGCCGCCCCCGGCGCCGCTACGTGAGCCCATTCCACGTCGAGAGCCGTTTCCAACGCCCAGCCAGAATTACCGCGGGCCCCACTTTGCACGTATTGGGCAAACGACGGATCTGCGAGGCCGAATTGCCTGTCGAACGTGGTCAGGTCGCTGCGAATGCTCGAATCGTAATACGCATCGATGATCGCGATGGTCTGACCGCTGCCGTCGCCGACGACGCTCCCGCCGCCCGACGTGGGAAAGGTCACCTGGTCAAACCCGTACGCGTGCCGCACTTGTACCGGCGTGAACACCGACAGCAAGGTGCGATCTTCCAGTTGCTCGAAACGAAAACGGTACGATCGGGGCCCACGCCGTGTATGGGCCCGGCGACGCTGAAACAGGTGCAACATGCGGGTCTCCTACGGGGGAATCGATGGGTTCGCTTAGGCTCTTCCGTCCCGTGAAAGGATAACGAGATCAAACAATTCTAAACTGCAACTGCTTTGACTTCAAGTGATTAACCGTCTGGTTCCCAGCAGATTCACGCGGCCGGCAGCTCCCACAGGCGGACCGTCTTGTCGGCGCTGCCGGAGATCGCATTCGTGCCGTCCGGTGTGATCGCCACGCTCATCACCGCATTGCCGTGCCCGTAGAAGCGGTGAAGTTCGCGTCCGGCTTGCAGGTCCCATAGAGCCAGCGTGGTATCCATGCTCCCCGAGACGGCCCGCTTGCCGTCGGGCGTGAAGGCAACGCTCGTGACGCCGCCGCTATGGCCCTTCAGGCATTGCAGTTCACGGCCAGTTTGCAGGTCCCACAGCCGCAACGATTTGTCCATGCTGCCCGAAAGCGCCTGCCGCCCGTCCGGCGAGAACGCCACGCTCATCACGCTCTGCGCATGCCCGGTCAGGCGGCGAAGCTCCCCCGTTCCCTTGAGGAACGGCAGCCGCAGCCAACCGCCGTCGTGTCCCACGTCCCAAAGCAGCAACGAACGGTCGTAACTGCCCGACAAGGCTCGTTTGCCGTCCGGCGAGAACGCGACGCTCATGATCCAGTGCGTGTGCCCGTGAAAACAGCGGATTTCGCGACCGCTGGCGACATCCCACAACCGCACGGTTTTGTCGTAGCCGCCCGACAAAATCCGTTTGCCGTCCGGCGCGAACGCCACCGTGCGAATGCGATCTGTATGGCCGCCGAACCGCCGTACCTCTTTCCCATCGGTGACATCCCACAGGCGCATCGACAGATCAAAGCCGGCCGACAGGATGAAGCGGCCGTCCGGCGCGAACGCCACGCTCGTGACCCAGTGCGTGTGTCCGGCAAAACGGCGCAGCTCCCAACCGGTGAGCACTTCCCAGAGACGGATGGTGAAATCGACGTCCGCGCCGGCTTCCGTCGGCTGCCCGCTGGCCGAAGCCGCGAGCTTGCCGTCGGGTGAAACGGCCACGCTTTCGACCCAATGCTTGTGCCCCTCGAAGCAACAACGCTGGCTGAGAACGGCCATGGAGCTTGCTTCACCCACGATGTTGTCCCCCCTGACGCGACCCGGGAGAACGCGCACCAATGCCGTGGTTGCAGCCGTCGCCCGCGACGGGACACACGTTACCAACGCAATCGCGGTGCCACGCCAAAGGACAGCTGCCCCACGCAACGACGCACGTGTCTAAGCTATTGTGCAAGCAGAGGATAACGCAAGCGCGCCGACAGGGATACAAAAAACCGCGTCGGTAGGCTGCGCGCTCTGCGTTCAGAGTGGCCGTGGAATGAACACAAGCCAAATCGGGAAGAAGCGAGGCTTTACGCCTTTATGACATGCCGGTCACACGCCAACTGCAGGAAATCTTCGGGGCGTTCACGCTTCAACAGTGGGGTGAGTGGGTAGAGTTCTTCAGCCCAAACCCGAGAGGCCGAGGGCAATCGCAAAGGCGTTCTGGCCCTTGAATCTTCAGTCGTCGAGCACGGTAGCGTTGCCCTTCTCGTCCGTTGCAGCCCATCCCTCACACCCAGCGATGAATTTCGTCGGCGTTCAGCTGCTCGGCGAATTCGCAGCCGAGAAACCAATCGCCGTTGTGCAGGTCGCGAACGTGGAGCACGCGCACGAGCGACTTGCGCGCGGGCCGGTTCGCGGGACCGGGCAGCGCCAGGCTCAGCAGCGTGCCCTTTTCAAACTCGCAGGGCGTGAGCAGCCCGACGCCGCCGGCGGATATGTTCAGGATGCGCGCCGGCACCCGCTCGCCCGGCGTGGAGTAGCACGAGTAGCAGATCGTCTCGACATTGCAGGGGAACCGCACCCATGTCCGGCAGTCGCTGGTCGTTGAGCGAACGCGCGCGGCCTGGTAAACGTTCAAGGTGACGTCGTCCAGCTCGCTGATGAACGCGCAGCCGACGAGCCATTCGTTCGAGTTCAAAGCCGTCGTGTGAACCACGCGGGCGAGAATCGGCCGGCCGGCTTGCGTGTCGGGCGGGTCCACTTCAACCGTGAGGACGGCGCCCGGTTCCACGTCGTGCGGTAGAACGAGGCCGATGCCGAACGCCGACACGTCGCGAATACGCGTCCGCGAGCTGTCGGCGGCGCCGCGAACCGATTGACAACGCGCCGCACGTGCCGAGGTCTGGCGCTCCGACGCGCGCCGCTCCTCGTTCGAGGCCCATTGCGCAGCTTCGTCGGCAAACGAAACCGGTTGTTCCGCCATGGTCGCCACCCTTCTACGAAGAGACGCGAGATCGAGTTGAGACGCGTTCAGATCTGGTTCCGCGAACGGAACGCCGCGCACTCGGCGCCGGGACAGACATGGGCGCGTAGGCACGGGGCGAAACGACAGCGCCCCTGACAGGGTGTCCCTGCCAGGGGCGGCTCGCTCTATGAGCAAATGTCGGCCATCCTCCACCACCAAGCTTAGGACGCCGTGCTGCCGATCGCATTACCGACCCGCAGGAAGGTGCTGTTGGCGTTCGAGCCGAGCGTCGTGATCGCGGTGATGCACACCACGATAATGAGCGCCAGCATAACGGCATACTCGACCGCGGTCGGGCCGTCTTCCGCCTTGACGAAGTTCTTCACGAACTGACCAAACTTCCGCATCGCAATCTCCTTTCGGTAGCCAGGCCGTCCGCGGGAAGTCTGCCGGCGGACCCAAGGCTTTGCGCCCCCGCCTTTCGACGGGTTTGCCTTTTCGAGGATGTGGCACAGAAACTTCCCCAGACCCGCTCTGCGAGAAGTGCTCCTCCACCACGAACCTAGGTTATGTGATGAGAGTTGTCAAAAACGGTATGGAAATTTATTAGGGACGCCGAAGCCGTCCGCGCCGCGCCCTAGCGAATGCAGAAGAGGTGCTTTTCGCTGCGAAGAAGGATTGCACCCTCGGCGGCGGCGTAGGAGGCGAGCGTTCGTTCTTGCAGGTCGTTCTTCGCAAGGAGTTCGAATTGCGTGCCGACTTTCACGACGGCGCCGACGCCTTCTTCGTTCTGGAAATAAATCTTGCCGTCGGCATCGATGGGTGACGCGGAGAAATTGCCGCCGAGCCGTTCCTGCCAGTGAACTTTACCCGTGCGCGCGTCGAGGCAAGTCGCCGTGCCATTGTCGGCAACCGTGAACAATTCAGCGCCGACAAGCAACGGCGACGGCGTGTGCGGCGCGGCCTTGCGCAGCTGCCAGACGACGTGCGTCGACGTGACGTCGCCACGCCCATCGGGTCGAATCGCGAGCAGGCTGGCTGCATCGTAGCCCGTGGAGATGAAGACCAGCCCGTGCCCGAAAACGGGTCGCGGAATGACGGAGTAGCCATTGTGCCGCACCCGCCAGATTTCTTTGCCGTTGGCCGGATCGAATGCACTGATGATGCCGCTGCCGGCGCTGATGACTTGCCGACGACCGTTGACCGTAATGAGCAGCGGTGTGTGGAACGAGAAGCCCTTAACGACCGGAACATCGCGTTCTGTTTTCCAAAGCAATTTCCCCGTCGCCTTGTTCAACGCCGCGACGAACCGCGTATCGCCGCCGTCGCAACTGAAGATCAGTTTGTCATCCACGAGAATCGGGCTGCCGCCGTTGCCGTGAACGGGAGCGTATTTCAGCTCCGTGTTGTGCCACAAGATGTTGCCGGAAAGATCGAGCGCGGCGGCGCCCATGTGGCCGAAATGGACGTAGAGCCGTTGGCCGTCGGTGATTGGCGTCGGGCTGGCGTGGCTGTTCTTGTTTTGAATGCGCGGCGCCGTTTTCGGTTGAACGAAGACTTCGCGCTCCCAGAGCTTCTTTCCCGACGCGGCGTCCAAACAAAGCGCCTGCAACGATTGCTCGCCGGCGACCGGCACGGCCGTCGTGAGATACACGCGACCGTCGTAAACGATGGGCGACGACCAGCCTTTGCCGGGGATCGCCTGCTTCCACGCGATGTTCTTATCCGGTCCCCATTCGGTCGGCAGCGCGCCGTTGGCGTGCCCTTCGCCGGTGGGACCGCGGAACTCCGGCCAGTTCTCGGCGAAGAGACAAGGCGATAGGACCCATAAGGCGGATAGGACGAATACGGTTCGGCGCAAGGGCTCGCTCTTTCGATAGGGGAAACGGTTTCGCGGGGGGTTGTTGTTGCGATTGTATCAATCGCATCCTCGCCGTCGGTATAATTGACGCACGATCCTAGCCTCGCATTCACGGAGCCGGCGTCATGACCGACCCGAAGACCTATCAATCCTATCACGGCCTGCCGACGCTCGCGGGCCTCGCGACGATGGAACAGGCCGCCAAACCTGGGCTCGGCATCGAAGGGTGCGTCGCGCGCCTGAAACGCTTCCATTACGCGTTCAAACGGCTGCATGAAATCCTGACAGCCCGCATCACGGCCGAGCCGATCTATGAATTGAAGACCGCCTTCTCCTATCACGCCTATCTGTGTGCCGAGCACGTGCAAGCCTTGCGGCAGCGCGTCGGCGAAATGCGCGAGCCGCCACTTGGCCTGGAAGACGTACCGCATCCGGCATTGGAAGTCTTCTTTGACGAGATCCTCGCGACGCCATCGACGGAAGAATTGCTTGTCGGCATCTACCACAAAGCCGTGCCGGCGTTGGCCAACGCCCTGGAAAGGTACAAACGGGACACCAACCCACTGACCGATGCGCCTTCCGTTCGCGTCTGCCGCTTCGCGGGCCTTGAACTCTCCGACATGAAACGCTTCGGCATCGCCAGCCTCACGAGTCTTATAGGCGACACCGTGCCGGCGGCGATGGAACCGTGGCTGCGCCTCCTCGACGACTGTCTCGCCGCCGCCGGCGGACTCGACGGCAGCACGCCTGTAGCACAAGCTTCAAGCTTGTGCCACAAACGGATGAACTCCGCGAAACCCTACGTCTACAACCGCATTCCGCAACGCGACGAGCGCTGGCAAGACCCCTGGAATCAGGGCGTCAACCCGGAATCGTTCCTCTACAACCCCGCCTACCCGCCGCAGCCCAAGGCGCTGATGATGCTCTTCAAGCGCCTCCGCGAGATCGACGTGCCGGAGATGATGGCCAGCATCATCACCGAGACGAAGGGCAAGCCCTGGGAATACTACCGCGACATGAGCCGGCAGCTTTGGGACGAAGCCCGGCACGCGATGATGGGCGAAGTCGGCTTCGTCGCCCTCGGCGTCGATTGGACCGAAGCCCGCATCACGCACAACTGGTCCTATCGCCTTAACACTGAATGTTCGCCCAGCGAACGCCACGCCGTGCTCTACTTCATCGAGCAGGGGTTGATGACGAAGACCGGCAAACGCTACGAATGGGAAGTCGGCGTCGAGTCCGGCATTCCGCTTATCGCCACCATTCAGGACTTCGACTGGGCCGACGAAGTGCTGCACGCCGGGCTGGGCCGCAAGTGGTACATCCCGCTCTTCAAGGACCTGAAAGAAGCCCTCGACTACGGCGACCAGTGCTGGTCGCGTATCTTGAGCAACTGGCAGTCCGTCCGCGATCGGGGCCTGACGCAACACGAAAACTGGTGGCCGCGGATTTACCTGCAAGCCTGCCGCAAATGGGGCCGCGAGCCGGATGCGAAGGTACTGGGCTACGCGGAGACGTATGAAGGGCAGCGGGCGGATTTGAAGGCGGTGGGGCGAGTGGGTGAGGTTGTACAGCCGCCCGTGCGAAGGTAACCTTGCCCTCTGTGGAGCAGAAACATGAGCACTTCATCAGCGATCGCGCCGCCAATACCCGGTGTCTCCGACGACGTTCTGCGCTTCCTGGAGGCAAAGGCGCTGATCGCACACCTACGGCCAATCGTCGAAATGACGCGCGGTATCTTCGTGGACAAGGCGCCAGAGCTCAGGCTGGCAGATGACCCCGAAATCGAAGACGATCGCTATGTCGTACTGGAAGTCGACACAGCCAGCTTAACGGTAGAAGAAGCGGTTGCCGCCCAACGCCGATGGTCTCGCGGGTTATTCGGTGTTTGCCCCGCATCCCAGGCACAGTGCTTCCGTCTTCTGATGGTGTGACGGATGATTGCTCCGCAGGATCTGCGGAAGCTTACGAATCGACTCGCCGTGCGTCCGACGGAAACCGAATGGCGCTCGGCGATAAGCCGTGCCTACTACGCGGCGTTTCACGTGGCTCGGCAGCTCATGTTCGATCTTCATTTCAATATTCCGCGAACGGATGATGCGCATAAATACATCTATCTACGCGTGAACAACTGTGGTCATCCGCAAATCTAGGCCGCGAGTTCCGACCTGAACAGCCTGCGAGCCGAGCGGAACGACGCTGATTACGATTTGCGGAAAACGTTCCGTGCAGGAGTGGCAGCCATTCGAGTGCGCGCCGCCGAGTTCGTGATGCAGACGCTCGACAGCGCTCGCCAGGAGCCGACGCGTACTCAGATCACCGACGCCATGAAAGCTTACGAGCGGGATGTGTTGCAGCGTGTGACATGGCATCCGTGAGCGGCGAGGAGGCGCGGGCGGATTTGAAGACGGTGGGGGCGAGTGGGTAATGATAGAATAGTTGTTGGAGGTACGCTGACAGGAAATTCCCCGACTTTCTCGTTGATCATCCCGACGGCGAAATCCGCTTCAAAGGCCATCGCGTCGGCCTTTACACGATCGCGCGTGCAGCAGAAGAGAGCCGATCCGCAGAGGAGATCGCGGAGGAGTTTCCCACGCTTTCGCTGGACATCGTACGGAGAACGCTTGCGTTCCGCGAGGAGAACGCGAGCGAGGTCGCCGAGTACGTGCGCAAGATTCGTGATGAAATCGAAAGACAAGAGGCCGTTCCACCGGGGCCCGGCATTCAGCAAATTCGGCAGCTCCTATCTTCATGATCCGATCGCGCAGCACGATTCCGCAAATCGTCGCGTTTCTTGAATTGGCCGCTCAAATCGGCGACCCCGTAGCATTTCGCGACCGGATCGAATACATTCCCTGAAAATCACGTCTCCGTGAGACCTACGCATCAAGGAGCATCGACATGCAAAGGGTTGCCGCGTCCATTGGCGGGCTGGCCATTATCCTTGGGGCTTGCATCGGAGCCCCCGCCGCCGACCCGCAGAAAGGTGAAAAAATGCGACCGAGCATCGACAAAAAGGAGTTCGGCAAAACTGCCGACGGCCAGGCCGTGGACCTTTACACGCTCACCAACGCCAACGGCGTGACGGCGAAGATCATGACCTACGGCGGCATCATCACCGAGCTGCACGTGCCGGATCGCGACGGCAAGTTTGAGGATGTTGTGCTCGGCTTCGACAACCTGAAGCAGTATCTCGCCGGCCATCCGTTCTTCGGCGCGATCGCCGGCCGGGTCGCCAACCGCATCGCCAAGGGGAAGTTTACGCTCGACGGCAAGGAGTATTCGCTCTTCATCAACAACGGTCCGAATTCGCTGCACGGCGGCAAGGTGGGGTTCGACAAAAAGGTGTGGAAAGCCGAGCCCACGGAGAAGGCGGACGGCGTCGCGTTGAAAATGACCTACACGAGCCCCGACGGCGAGGAAGGCTACCCTGGCACGCTTTGCACGACGGTGACGTACACGCTCACCAACGCCAACGAGCTGCGGATCGATTACACGGCGACGACCGACAAACCGACGATCCTGAATTTGACGAACCACAGCTACTTCAACCTCGCCGGACCCAAGTCAGGCGACATCCTGGGTCACGAGTTGTGGTTGAACGCCGACAAGTACACGCCGGCGGATGACACGTTGATTCCGACCGGAAAACTCGAATCCGTCAAAGGCACGCCGCTCGACTTCAAGAAGCCGACGCCCATCGGGGCGCGCATCGGCGAGCTGAAAAACTTCCCCGGCGGCGGCTACGATCACAATTTCGCGATCAACAAAGGCGGCGAGGAATACACGATGACCGCGCGCGTCGTCGAGCCGAAGAGCGGCCGGATGATGGAAGTGTTTACGACCGAACCGGGCGTACAGCTCTACACGGGGAACTTCTTGGATGGATCGCTAAAAGGAAAAGGGGGCGTGACCTACCACAAGCATCAAGGGTTCTGCCTGGAAACGCAGCACTTCCCGGATTCAATTCACCATCCGGAGTTTCCCTCCACGGTGCTGGAGCCGGGGAGGACGTATAAGCAGACGACAATTTACAAGTTTTCGGCGAAGTGACGGAACATTTACGTTTCGCGCCCGTCGCAATGTGCCGTTCATGCGATGGCGCGGGCGCGAAACGTAAACACATTCGGTTACGGCTTATTGAACAGCGTATCCTCCACCTTCTCTTCCGCCTTCAGCTCGCTCATCTCGCCGGTGAAGGTGTCGTCGTTCGTCTTGATCTCGATCTTGGCCGGATGTTTGACGCCGGCCAGCTCCTTGTAGTCGGTAAAGGTGAACTCGAACTTCCGTTCGCCGCCGCCCGGCTCCATAATCGTGGTTTCGCACTTCGCGGGCAGTCCGGTCTCCTTGTCGAAGTAGAGATTGATCTGTTTGTAGCCGTCGCGACTGACCGAAATGCCGACGGCGGGCTTGCCGTTCACTTGCGCCTCGCCGACGGGCGCCAGCTTGTAGGCGTCACCGCGCAAGGCCGACAGGAGTTGCGGCATGCGGACGGCGTGAACCACGCTCAGGACCGCTTCCGTTACGCCAGGCGGAGCGTCCATCGCCTCGCCCCCGTCGCGTTTCATCCAGCCCTTGTCCGCGTTTATGACGAACACGGCCTTGTGCATCTGGCCGCCTTCGTTTACGTCGGCGTCCAAGTGCAGCTTGTCGGTATCTTTCCACGTGGCCGCCAGGACCAATTCAAGATTCTGACCGCCCGCCGAGCCGGTGACCTTGCCGCGGGTGCTTCCCATTTTCAACTTCGCGACCTTCTCCTCGCCGCCCATTGCCTTGAGGGCTTTGTCGAGAAGCGCCTTGGCGTCTGCATTGTTGTCGGCCCGTGCCGCGGGGCCGCACAACAGAAGGATGCCGCCGATAAGCAGACCATTCCACAAAGTGCGCATGCGTCACCTCGCTGTGAGAGAATTCGAGAGGAGCGAACGTTCGAGAGGCTGCGGAGAGTTGTTGTAACCGAAGGAGCCGGGAAACACAAAAGAAAAGCGGGCAAAATGCCGAACGCCGAATGACGAATCAATGACGAATGACCAATGTCGAATGACGAAAACCTGGGCGGTCGATCGTCATTTGACATTGGTCATTGATTCGACATTCGTCATTCGACATTCGTCATTCCGTTAACTCGCCTGCCGCAGATCCGCCAGCTCTTCTTTCACCGGCGCGTAATGGCTCGGCTCCATCGTGAACGCCGCGGTGCCGCTGGTGAAGTTGCGCAGCTCGCTCGTGTAACCAAACAGCTCCGCGAGCGGGACGTAGGCGTGCAGCATGCAGCGGCCCTTGTCGAGGCTCGTGTTGAGAATCTCGCCGCGGCGCCGGCTGACGTCGCGCGTCAGGTCGCCGAGGTACTGGCCCGGGGCGTGGACGACCACGTTCATGATCGGCTCAAGCAGAATGATGCCCGCGCGCGTTTGCGCGTCGCGTGTGCATTCCATCGCGGCCAGCTTGAACGCGTCCTGCGAGCTGTCCACGTCGTGCGACTTGCCGTCGTAGAGCGTCGCCAGCATGTCCACGCACTGGAAGCCGTACTTGGCGCCCTTCACGGTCGCGAGGCGGAAACCCTGCTCGACGGCGGGAATGTATTCACCGGGGACAACCCCGCCATAGATTTCTTCCTTGAAATAGAGGTTGTTCGGGTCCGGCTTGTCGCCCTCTTCCTCCGCCTCGGCAGCCAGCTCGGCGCATTGTTCCTTGCTGAGCGGTTCGAACTTGACCTTGATGACGGCGAATTTGCCGCGGCCGCCCGACTGCTTGATGTAACGGGTCTCGATGTCCACCGCCCGCGCCAGCCGTTGACGATACGCCACCATCGGCTTGCCGCTGGTGACGCCGACGCCGTGATCGCGCTCCAGCTTGTGGACCGCCACTTCCAGGTGCAATTCGCCCATGCCGCTGAGGATGATCTGGCTCGTCTCCGGATCGGTGCGGCAGCGGAGCGTCGGATCGTCACGGACCATTTTGCCGAGGGCGTCGGCCAGCTTCGTTTCATCCACGTTCTTTCCGGGGATGATCGCCTGGCTGATGACCGGCTCGGGGAACTTGATCTCTTCGAGCGCGATCGGTTTGTCCTGGGCGCAGAGCGTGTTGCCCGTCGCCGTCTGCTTGAGGCCGACAACCGCAACGATTTCGCCTGGACCCGCGACTTCGAGACGCTCCCGGCGGTCGCCCATCATGCGGTAGATGTGGCTGATGCGCTCGGCGCGCTTGACCACGGCGTTCACGATGGTGTCGCCCGGGTGCAACTCACCGGAGTAAATGCGCGTGTAGATCAAGTCGCCGTGCTTCTCGCTCACCGTCTTGAACGCCAACGCCGAGAACGGTTCGCTTGCTTCCGGCTTCCTTTCGACCTTCTCCTTCGACTTCGGGACGAAGCCTTGCACCGGCGGCCGATCGCTCGGCGACGGCAGGTAATCGACTACCGCGTCGAGCAGCAGCCGCACGCCGTGATATTCCTTCGCGGACCCCGTCAGCACCGGCGTCAATTTGCCGGACAGCGTGCCAACGCGGAGTGCGTTGCGCAGCATTTCCTCGCTGATCTCGTGGCCTTCGAGGATTGCGGTCAACAGCTCGTCGCAGGCGTGCGACGCCGCGTCGAGCAGCTTTTCGCGCCACTCGTGTGCGTAGGCCTGGTACGCCGCGGGGATTTCTTCCCACGTGTACTTCATGTGCGTCGGGTCGCTGGCGTCCTGGTTCCAGAACTTCACGCGGACCAGATCGATGATGCCGGTGAAGTTGCTCGACTGACCGGCGGGCACGGTGCAGATAGCCGGGATGATGTCGAGCTTTTCCTTCATCTGCTCGATACAGGCTTCAAAGTCGGCGCCCATGCGGTCGAGTTTGTTGATGAACGCGATGCGCGGCACGCGGTGTTTGTTCGCCTGGTGCCAGACCGTTTCGCTCTGCACTTCGACGCCGCCCACGGCGCAGAAAACGCCGACTGCGCCGTCGAGCACGCGCAGCGAGCGCTCCACCTCGGCCGTGAAATCGACGTGGCCGGGGGTGTCGATCAGCGTAATGCGCGTATCGCGCCACTCGACGGTGACCGCCGCACTGTTGATCGTGATGCCTTTGGCCTTTTCCAACGGATCGAAGTCGGTGGTGGTGTTGCCGTCATCGACGTCGCCGGACTTGTGCTTGGTGCCGCCGAAGTAGAGGATGCGCTCGGTCGTCGTCGTTTTGCCCGCATCCACGTGGGCGATAATGCCGATGTTTCGCAGTTTGTCGAGCATGTCCGTTTACAGCGCGTCGGCGGGGCACCGCCTGACCCACTCCTCAAAGAGAATGAAACACCACCCACGTTTAGCGGCGGCTCGCAGAACCGCGCGGCTCCCTTGCCGCTAAACGTTACCACTCAATTACTTAGACGACCAGGGCTTCCCCAAAGGTTCAGGGCCGAGCCGGAAATTCCGGCGGAGAGGGGGTTCGATTCCTGGCAGATTGTCGCCTCCGCCCCACCCGAGGTTCAGGTGGATTAGAGAGCTTAGTATTATACTGAGATGCGGCGCGAAGGAAATGGTGAATTCGGGGTGAATCTGGCGGGGATGGCGTGGCGAAACGCTTGTAATGGCGTTACGGAAGAAAACGGCTTAACTGCCTCCGTGCCCGCCGTAGCTCAATGCATCAGGCATCTTCGTCGGCTGTAGCGCGCTACTTCAAACCCGCCAAATTGTTGTAATCCTCGTGCGATCCGATCCAGTACCAAACATTCGTCCCGCCATCGCGTACGTAAACAGCTCGATACCGCCGCGTCACCGAGACCGCGAAACTCCCGTTGCGATGCCTTCCCTTTCTTGTGTCCGCGAGTGAATGGTGTGCGAGAGAGGGATTGGAGGGGTCAGTTAGGAACTAACGATAGGCCGACTTGGCCGCGCTCTGAATCGTCGCCGGCAGCTTGTCGAACAGCGTGTTGAAGTCCTTCGTTCGGACGTTCTTAATCGCCGATGCTCTTGATTTCTGCCGTTTCGCCACGCCGGTTTGCCTCGATGGCTTCGTCGCGGAGTTCGACGAGCGCGTCGGCCGAGAAAAATACGTCATCTGGCGTCAAGATGCCTTCCGCTTCGCGGCAAGCCGAGCGAAACTCCATCGCGCCCTCTACTACGAAACCTTCTTTTTCACAGGCGGCCAGATGCGGCAGCAGACGTGCACAGCTCTTGTACCAGAGACGGTATAGATCGCCAATTTGCTCGTCCATCTTGACGCTGTATTCGACGGCGCCTCGCAAGACGTACGTCCGCCACACTTCGTCGATTCGATTTAGCATATTGTACTGGAGGATGCCGATAGCGAGCCGCAGCTCCAGTCGGATACAACGTTCTGCGGCCTTGGAATCTGCGTTCCAACGTTCGGTCTGCCGGTCGAACTCCAACAGGGAATCGCGTGCGTCGCCAATAATGTCGTCCGCTAGTCGCGAATTCGCCGGGAGTGGCTTCATGATCTTAGGTCCTGGCATCCACGCACAAACTTCGCGGGCCAATTGAGTTGCGCTGTGAGCGTAGCACGCTGCCCGGATTTCCGTCAAGCAAAGCCAAAAAACGCGGCCGCGAACCGAAGTTCGCGGCCGCGGTGCGTTACGTCCAAGTTGCCTCTTCTCTAACTGCCCCACGCCATCATAATAGCGGCGCGTGTCAAGTTGCCCGCTGGAGCTACTCGCCGGAGCCTTTGTCCAAGAGGCCGATGAATTTGACGATCTGTGCTTTCGCCTCGATGCGGAACTTCACGCCGCTGCCGCCTTCGACGATCAGGCGAACCTTGTCGCTGCCGGGCTGGCTGAACGCTTCGTGGGCCGCCTTCTCGGCGTTTTTGTGCTTGAAGGCGATGAGCGGGACGAATTTACTCACCAACACCTCGACATACGCGGCCGGCGCGTTTTTCGGTTGCAGCGACGCGGCGCCTTTCAGCGCTCCGAGCGCGTCGTCGCCCAGCGAGACGAGCAGCGCGTCCTTGCTGAACGTGAAGTAGACCGGGCTGTCGCCGAAGATTTGCTTGAACTGCTCATCGGCCTTCGACACGGTGATGCGGTGGACCTTCAAATCGCCCGCCGTCTCGGCATCGAGCGCGATGTCCTTGCGTTCGTTCGGCGGGATGATGGCGTACACGTCGCGGACGAGTTTTTCGACGCCCGCGGTTTCGGCCAGCTTGATGCCGCCGAGGAAGGTGTAGTGCCCGTTCTTGCCGGGCCCGCGCAGTACGCCGCCGAAGTCGAAATCGCCGGCACGCACCGTTGGCATCAGCGCCTTGAGCGCCTCTTCGGCCAGCTTCTTCTTGCCGGCGTCCTGTTCCTTGCCGAGCGCGTCCTTCGCGAGGTTCTCGATGGTCTGAACCAGGAATTCACGGTCTTCCTTGGAGACGGTCTGGTGCAGCAGCGCGAGGGCGGCGGCGTCGCCGCCGTACCAGCTGCCGAACAGGCTCTTTGAGCCGCCGGTCTGAGCGATCGTGGCCGCCAGCTTGGTGCCGGGCTTGGCGCTCACGCTGAACTCGAAGCTCAGGTCGTTCGCCTTGGTATCGACGTTCAGCTTGAAAGCCAACTCCTTGCCGTCGGTGACGAACGCTTTGACGTTCTCGAAATTGCGCTCCATCGCCTCGGCTTTGACCTTGTGCTGCGCCTCGGTCTCGCTGGGGTTCTTCTGGTCCTTGAGATTGGCGAAGGCCATCTCCATGTACGTCAGGGCCATTTGCTTCAGGTTTTCCGGGATCTGATCGATGCGCAGCACAAACGACGCGATACCGGCGTCGTCGGGCGGCAGCACTTTTTCCGGCGCCGGCAGCTTCTCCTTAGCGATGTTCCCCTTGTCCATCACCGTCGCGTACGCGTACTTGTTGGCAAAGCGGAAAAAGACAGGCACCTGCACATTCGGGACCTGGATCGAGTACACGTCATCGGCGCCCTTGGTCGCCTTGGCGTTCAGGTTTTCGAGCAGGCCGACGAACGCCTTCTCGTCCGCGACCGGGACAAGCACCACGACGACACTGTCCACGCCGTTGGGGCCGATGGTCGCATAGGCGCCAATGGGCCGTTTGGTGTCGATGCCTTTGAGCCCCTGCCCGCCGGCCTGGGCCATGATCATGCCCTGGAACTGCTTCGCCTCCTCGCCCTTGCCGGCCAGCTCCGCAAGGTACTGAATCTTGCCGAGAATGCCGTCGATCGACTGCACGCGAATTTGAATCGTCGGCGGATCGGCGTCCGCGGCCCGCAGCGGGGCGGCGGCGAGCATCAGGCCGAGCAGGATTCCACAGGGGAACAGATGTTTCTTCATGCACAACTCCTTGCAGGCAAGACGTTTCATTGATCTCGGGGCGGCCGGGGGCACAATGCGCTACCGGTGGATATACCCCGCGAATTCGCGGCAAGTGTCAGGCCGACGCACGGAATTTCGCGGGCGGTCAGTATAGGGAGAGGGGCGTTGCACGACGACGGACTTCCTGCTTCCCTTTCCAAATACGAGCAGCGATACTTGTGCTTGCCGGAGCGACGGCATAAGCTCGGCTGACTTCTGAAAATGTAACAGAGACGTTCTTCGTCCTCGGCGGGATTCTAGGATGGCACGCTTCACGATCCGGACGCTCGGCAGGTCCTTGCTGATTGTACTGCTCGTCTGCTTGATTCTGGGATGTGTCTACTGGACTTACCTCTCATGGCCTGATGAGGGATGGTTCGCGCCATTGCCGGGAGATCACAAGCCGGCCCCACCTCCGCCGATCCCGCCGCCTGCGAGGGCTCCTGATGCCGCCTTGCGACCTCCTTCGTGACCCAAATGACAAGTGCCGCATCGGCAGACCGAGGAAATCCTATGAAAGTGCTTGGAATCAAAGAAGCCAAACTCCGCGAATGCGTGCGGGCCGCCCAAGCGGACCGCGTCGTCATCACGCGGAATGGCAAACCGGTCGCGCTCATTGTCGGTGTCGAAGGCATGGACCTGGAACCGTTGGAGTTGGGCAACTCCCGAAGATTTTGGGAGCTGATCGAGCGCTGCCGCCGACAGCCAAGCCTGAGCCGTGCTCAGTTGGAGAAGCGGTTGGCGTCAACTTGACGGAACGCTCTCGGTCCCTGTGCCCGCTACCAGGAAGGAACAACGATGCGAACGACGATTGGTTGCGCTGTCGGGCTGCTCGTCGGTGTGGCGATCGTGGCAGCACAGACTCCCGATCCCAACTCCGGATTTCGATCTACGAAAGAGGGCATTGATTTCTTCCTCGGCGACGAGTTCGTTGCGAGATACCATTTCAAATCAGACATTGCCAAACCGTACCTTTGGCCGCTCAAAGGCCCCGGCGGCTTTAACCTGACGCGTGCCTGGCCGATGGAGAAAGCCCCACCGGGCGGCAGCACGGACCATCCGCACCAAAAGTCGGTGTGGTTTTGCCACGGCGACGTGATCTGCGAAGGCTTGGAACAGAAATCCAAAATCAGGGGCGTCGAGGGAGTTGACTTTTGGTCCGAAGCCCCTGGGCACGGCCGAATTGTTGGGACGGAAGGTCTGAGCGGCACCGGCGATGACGCCCCACTTCGGATGGACAACCGTTGGCTGACTGCGGACGGTACGCTGGTTCTCGTTGAAAAAACTACTATCCAACTGCGCTACCTGGGCGCCAACGCCCGCCTCTTCACCTTCGACATCGACCTCGAAGCCCGCGACCATCCCGTCACTTTCGGCGACACCAAGGAAGGCTCCTTCGGCGTCCGCATCAACGACCTGATCCGCGAGCAAAAAGGGAACGGCAAGCTCGAAAACGCCAACGGTAAGGTCGGCGAAAATGAAGTATGGGGCCAGAAGTCGGCGTGGTGCGACTACTCGGGCACCATCGACGGCAAGGTGGTCGGCCTCGCGATCTTCGACGACCCGTCCAATCCGTATCCCGCTTGCTGGCACGCCCGCGGCTACGGCCTGATGGCCGCCAACCCGTTCGGCCGCGGCAAATCCGGCTTCCCGGCGATGAAGGGACGCACCGACCTCGTCAAGCTCGCGAAGGGGGAGCATTTGAAGCTGCGCTACGGGATTCTGCTTCATTCGGGCGATGCGAAGCAAGGGAAGGTGGCGGAGTATTTCAAGGAGTTCGTGAAGCGGAAAGGGTAGAATCGTTCGCGGCCACGTTCTGTACGGACGGGGCGGATCGCCGCTGCGACAATTCCGTTGGTGAAGACCGCCGCTCCGTGTCCGCGCCGGTTCACGCTTTCGCGGCGCCGTCTTCAAGATATTGGGTGTGGTGTAGAGATTCGTCCAACCAGTTCATAGCGAATGAGTTAAGTCGATTCCTAACATCGAGATGGAAAAATCGCCGTTTTTACCCTATTGGCGTGTTTTGTTTGTTATCCATTTTTCTCTCGCGCGGACAAGGACTTACGGAATTGATGCCAAACATGGATAACACGCGACGCATCGCGCTGGACGAGACATTTCGACCGAAATCACCCGATCGGCACGCCGACGAGCACGTCGTAGCACGCATGGGTCGCCACGGCGACGCCGAAGCCGCGTAGTTGCAGCAGCACCGCGAAATACAGTCCCGCAAGCGTGCGGAAGAGAAAGACATAGGGCCGGAACGTCTCGCCGAACGGCCCAATGTGATGGGCCCACGAGAACAACGCCGACGAGATCAACGCGGCCACGAGCACGGCGATCAGCGTCGGCACGTAGATCAGCCGCAGCGCGTACTTGAGCAGCGTGAAGAGCAAGAGGCGGAACAGCACTTCCTCATAGATGCCGGCCCCGACGAACGTGATGATCTGCGCCAGCACGCGCTCGGTCGGCGGTCCGCAGGCGAGCGCGACGCCGAAGCGTTGGAGCACCGGCTCCAGCGCGCGGCTCATCGCCCAGAGGCCGAGTGCGAACGAGATGCTCTCGATCGCCATGCCGAGAACCACGCCCGGCAGGTCGCCCGGCTGGTCTTTGCGCCGGGCAAACGCCCAGAAGAAGAACACGACCGCGAGCAAGATCGGCGCCCAGTAGAGCTGGATGAGCCCGAACGATTCCAGGGCCCAGCGCAGCCAGGTGTCGGCGCCGTTGCGCAGCGTGTCCGGGTTCGTGCCGCCCAGCCAGAGCACGCCGCCTTCGTAGGCGACGAGCAGCGGCAGCAGAAACAGGAAGCACGGCAACGGATGCCGCGTCGCGGTGAAGTAGCCGGGTTGGCGGTTCATGGCTAAGGCACCATGAGGTCGTTCACGCCCACATTGGGTAACGCTTGCCAAGCAACTCGCGTCTCTCCGCCGGGTGTAGAGAGCGTACGATGTTGTGCCCTTCGCATTGGGCCAAATCGAGATGCTGCGGCGCCGGCAGCGGTTGCCCGTCGGCGTTCGTCAGCACGGCCACCACGGGCCGAGCCGGCAGGTTCAAGTCGCGGCGGCCGAGATGCGTGGCCACGACGACGCCGACCGAGCCGTCCGCCAGCTCCACCGCCGAGCCGACCGGGTAGAAGGAAAGTTGCAGCAGCCGTTCGGCGTGTTGCCGATCTAACATCCCCTGTTCCGCCAACAGCAGCGTGTCGGTCAAGGCGGTGCGTGTTTCGCGGGCGGGACGATAGGGCCGTGGCGAACAGAGGGCGACATAGGTGTCGCACACCGCGAGCAGCCGGGCCAGCGACGTGATCTGCGTCGCCCGCAGGCCGTTCGGGTAGCCGGCGCCGTCGAGCCGCTCGTGGTGCTCGGCCACCGCTTCGATGAGGCCGCCGTCGTTAAAGAGCAGACGGCGAAGCATTTCCGCTCCGCGGCGCGGATGATTCTCGATCTGACGGCGTTCTTCGTCATCGAGCCGGCCGGGATGCGCGAGGATGGAAGCCGGCACGCGCAGCATGCCCGCGTCGTGAACCAGGGCCGCAAGGACCGGCTCTAAGGGGCGCGAACGCAGCTCCGGATCGTGTCGCACCAACCGAGCCGCGACGCGCGCGACCGTGAGACTGTGCCCGGCGATGAAGCGCGCGGGATGTTGCGGATCGGCGCGGGTAAATCGGAGCGGACCGGCCGCCTGGGCTTCCGCGAGAATCTCTTCGCCGAGCGTCGTGAACGGCTGCATGCCGTGTTGGCGGCCTTCATTCAATTCGCTGAGCAACTCCGCCAGCGTGTTGAGCTGCAGCGCTTCCGCGCGACGTTGCACGATGATTTCATCCAGTGTGGCGAGGCGCTCGGCGACCACGTTCAGAATCGCTTCCAACCCTTCGGCCAGGTGCAATTGCGTGCTCGGCGAATCGGGGAATGCTTGAATCGTGCGTAACGCCGTGTCCGCCATCGCGGCGGTCTCGCGGTAGAGGACCAGGGCGGGGTCCTCTTTTTCGGCTGGTTGCTCGTCAGTATTGGCAATGGCGCCGGCCAGAGCGCGCAGACGGGCGAGAAGAGATCGCCCCAACTCCAGCGCCCGGCGGGCACGCGCCGTCAATTGCGTAGGCATCGTCGCCTCGCTGGGATCGGCATCGGAGAGCCGGCGGAGAGCATCATCCAGCAGCCGGCTGTGGCGGGCGCCGAAGACCAAGGACCGTTCCAGCTTTTGCACACGGCTGTCATCTCCCGAACTCACGTCCACAGCGGCAGCCACTTCTTTCGCCTGCTCCTCCAGTCCGCGAGTCTGCTCCAAACGCTGCCGCAGCGCTGTGATCTTGCTCAACAACCCCTGTGAATCGGTCATCCTGCGTTCCCCACCGCGCCCCGCCCCGCGCAGCGCCCCATCTTCCGCCCGGCACGATGGGGCTTCAAATAGCATCGGTGTAACGGTCGTAGCGACTTTAACGGCTGGTGAGTCGTGAGTGATGAGCGGTGAGTGGTTCCGTGGGAGACTGTCAAATTGCGCAACGGCATTTAGAATAAGTCAATCTGTCGCTGACCACTGACCACTAACCAATTACCACTGACTTCTGATGGATGAGCCGATCCGCGTTCTGATTATCGACGACGAGCCCTTTCACGCCGATGCCGTGGCCGAGAGCCTGCAACGGGTTGGGTACGACTGCGTCGTCGCCACGAGCGGAAAGGCGGGCGCCAGCCAACTGGAGCGGGAAGACTTTGACGTGATCCTCACCGACTTGCGCATGGCCGACATGGACGGGCTGGCCATCCTCCGCAAGGCGAAGCAGGACTCGCCGGATTCCGAAGTCGTTCTGATTACGGGTCACGGCGACGTAAAGACGGCGGTGGAAGCGATCAAGCAAGGCGCCTCCAACTACCTAGCCAAGCCCGTCGATATCGCCGAGCTCCGGGCGATCGTCGATAAAGCGTCCGAGCGCCTGCGGCTTGCGAAGGCCAACCGCGAGCTGAAACGCCAGCTTGACGAACGCTTCGGCTTCGAGGGCTTGGTCGGCAACAGCCCGAAAATGCACGACGTTCTGAAGAAGCTCCGAGCCATCGCACCGACCAGCGCCACGGTGCTCATTCAGGGCGAGACCGGGACGGGTAAGGAACTCATCGCCAAGGCCGTGCATACAAACAGCCCGCGCAAGAATAAGCCGTTTGTGGCGATGAATTGCACGGCGCTGAACGAAAACCTCTTGGAGGACGAGCTTTTCGGACACGAACCGGGTTCTTACACCGGCGCTGAGCGCCTGCGCAAAGGCCGTTTCGAGCACGCGAACGCCGGTACGCTCTTCCTGGATGAAGTCGGCGACATGCCGTTGACGCTTCAGGCCAAACTGCTGCGCGTGCTGGAGAATCAAGAGGTGTTCCGCATCGGCAGCAATGAGCCGATCAAAGTGAACGTGCGGCTGCTGTCGGCGACGAATTGCAACCTTGAAGAGGCGGTCGCGAACGGCTCGTTCCGTCAGGATCTCTACTTCCGCTTGAAGGTGGTTACCGTCCGGCTGCCAGCGTTGCGGGAACGGCGCGAAGACATCCCGTTGCTCTGCGCTCACTTCATCAAGGACTTCAACGCGCGCCACAACAAAAACGTCACCAGCATCGCCGAGCCGGTGCGGAAGGCAATGGCCGCGCACGATTGGCCCGGCAACGTCCGCGAGCTGCGTAACCTTGTCGAAAGCATGATCGTGCAAGACCAGGACGGCGTGCTCGGCATGGACGACGTGCAGGAAGGCGACAGCTTGCGACGGTTGAGCCTGGGGGATCACCGTCCCGCGGGCCCCGACAATCTCGTCGGTCGGCCTCTCAATGACGTGGAACGTTACTACATCGAACGGACGCTGGAACTGAACGAGGGCAACCGTGAGGATGCGGCCCGCATGCTTGGCATCGGCGAACGGACGCTGTACCGCAGTATCCAGGATTGGAAGTTGCAGGACAGGATTCGGGACGCCCTGAAAGAAGCGAACGGGAGCGTCGAGGCGGCGGCGAAGAGCCTGGGCGTCAAGCCGCAGGTACTCGAACGCAAGATCAAGAAGTGGGGAATGGCGATCTAACGCCGAATGCCGAATGCCGCATGCCGAATCAATGACGAATGACGAATGTCGAAACGCGACCCAGCCCGCATTTCGTCATTGGACATTGGAGTTTCGTCATTGATTCGGCATGCGGCATTCGGCATTCGGTATTCGTGCTTTTTTTATGCCGCGAATCCATCAGCTTCCGCACAACGTGGTCACGAAGATTGCCGCCGGCGAGGTGATCGAACGGCCATCGAGCGTTGTGAAGGAACTGCTCGAAAACTCCGTCGATGCCGGCGCCACCCGCATCGACGTCGAGGTGGAACAAGGCGGCGCCGAGCTGATCCGCGTCGTGGACAACGGCTGCGGCATTCACGCCGATGATTTACCCTTGGCTTTTGCCAGTCATGCCACCAGCAAACTGACCAACGCCGACGACCTCTTCAACGTGCAGACGCTCGGCTTTCGCGGTGAAGCGCTGGCGTCCATCGGCGGCGTCGCCCAGGTAACGCTCCAATCGCGTCCGGCCGACGAATCCTGCGGCGCGGAAATCACGTGTCATGGCGGCGATTTGTCGCCGGTGCGGCCCTGGAACGGTACGCCGGGGACGCGGATTGAAGTGCGCCACCTCTTCTACAACACGCCGGTGCGCCGCAAATTCCTGCGCACGCCGGCCACCGAGATGGGACATATCGGCGAGGCGGTTACGCGCATCGCGCTGGGGAATCCGAACCTGCATCTGACGCTGCGGCACAACGGGAAGCCGGTTTACGACGTGCCGACCAGCGCGGGATTGCGCGACCGCATTGGCCTGTTCTTCGGCGCGGAGGTCTCCGAGCAGATTTATCCGGTCGAAGCCGAGCAGGGGCCGGTCACGTTGCGCGGATTCATCGCGGATCCCGCCTGTGAACGCGGCACCGCGAAGCTGCAATACCTCTTCCTCAATGGCCGTTGGATTCGTGATCGCAGCTTGGCGCATGCGCTTCAAGAGGCGTATCGCGGATTGCTGATGACCGGCCGCTATGCCGTTGCTTTCCTCTTCATGGAGATGTCGCCGGAGCTGGTGGATGTGAATGTCCATCCCACGAAGACGGAGGTGCGTTTCCGTGACGCGCAGGCGATGCACCATCTGATCTTCGCGGCGGTGCGGAACAAGTTGCAACGGGAAGACCTGACCGGCCGGTTGCGGGTGTCGTCCACGCTGGCCCCGCCACAGGCGCAAGAGCCGTCGGAGCCGCCGTGGTCGTTCGAGCCGCCGCCGCCGTTGGCGTCTTATCTTCCTTTTCCGACCGCGCCTCGGGTGGCGCCCGGCCACGTGCAGGCCGCCCCGCCGGAGGCTGCCTCGTCAGCCCCAACGGCGGACAGCGCAGCTGATTTCCCCCGTCCGCCGATGCATTTGAACGGCGCCAAGGCGATCCAGCTTTATGACGCCTACCTTGTTTTGGAGACGCCCGAAGGCATGCTCGTGATCGACCAGCACGCGTTGCACGAACGCATCCTTTTCGAGCAGCTCAAAGCACGCGTCGGCTCCGCCACGTTGGAGAAGCAACAGCTTTTGATCCCGGAATCGGTCGAATTAACGGCGGACCAGGCGGCGCGCACGCTGGAGCAACGCACGGCGCTCGCGGAGCTGGGCTTGGACGTCGAAGATTTTGGCGGCGGCGCCCTCTTGGTGACCAGCTATCCGGCGATCCTCGGCAATCGGTCGCCGCAAGAAATCCTGCGCGCGGTGGTCGATTACCTCACGTCGAAAGAGCGCCCGCCGAGCCGCGAGGCGTTGCTCAACGATTTGTTGAGCCTCATGGCTTGTCATGCGGCCGTGAAAGCCGGGGACCATCTCACGCCAGAGGCCATTGCGGAATTGATCGCGCTGCGCGCGCTCGCGCAAGATACGCATCACTGCCCACATGGACGGCCGACGTCATTGCTCTTCAGCCGGCACGATTTGGACCGGCAGTTTCGCCGGATTTGATCTGTGATTCCGGTCTTCCAAAAAAACCGCGAATCGGGTCTATTCGCCGGCCAGTCGCCGGGTCGCTCCCGGCGGTGGTGGACGGAACCACCTAATCTGCGCGGATTGCCGGCATGGCTCCAGCATCACCTTCTTCGCCGCGGCCCCCGACGGCGGCCGACCCCGCTCCCCCTGTGCGCCTCGAAGTGCGCCAAGGGACCGGACGCCCCACGTTTTACGAGCTTTCCGACAATACCTTTCTCATCGGCACGGTCCCCGGTTGCGATCTGCGTCTGCCGGGCGGCGGTCTTCCTTCGGTGATTTGTTTGCTGACGCGCCATGCCGGCGGCGTGAGCCTGCGGAAGCTGGCGCCGGTGCAGCCGTTGCTCGTCAATGGGCAACCCGTGGCCGCCGCGTCGGTCGCCGACCAGGACCGCATCACATTCGGTTCGATTGAGGTACTTTTGCATGTTCCGGCGGCATCCGAAGACGTTTCGACGGCTAACGAACGTGCGTGCGTTCCGACTGAGACGGAGGATCGTTCGGGCGCGGCGCGGCGAATGGACGAGCGCGAGCGCGATTTGGAAAAGAAGGCCGCCGAGGTAACCCGCGAGCGTGACAAGCTCGCCGCCGTTCGCCAGGAATTGGCCGATCTGCGCCGGCAGCTTTACCAGCGCTATCGCGAGCGGCGCGATCGACTGGCGATGCGCCAACTCGCCATCGGCAAGGCCGCGCGCAAGGTCCAGCAGCGCAAACGCGAGGCGGAGGCGCTGCTCCAGCAGGCGGGAACAAGGCCCGAAGGGGAAGCCGAGCGGCAACGGCTGGCCGAACAAAAGCGACTGCTCGACGAACGCTGCCAAGAAGCGCAGACGAAGCTCGCCGCCAAGCTCGCCGCGGCCGAGTCGCAGGAACGAAAACTCGCCGCCGAACGCGAGGCGCTCGAGAAAGGCCAGAAACAGCACCAGGCCGATCTTGTTCGCCTGGACCGGCTGCAAGCGACGCTCGAGCAGCGGCAGGAGCAGCTTCAAGGGCGCGCCCACGACGTCGATGTTCGTTTTGAGGAGTTGCAACGCACCACGCGCGAACTCGAAGTGCAGGCGTCGGCGTTGTCCGACTGGGAACAGCAACTCAAGAATAGCGCCGAGGAATTGGAAAGCCGCAAGGCGGAACAAGCCAGCGCGGAGGCCCGCGTCGCTGAGCGCACCGCGGCTCTCGAAGGCCAGCAGGCGATGCTGAGCACACTGCGCACCCGGCTCGAACGGCTGCGGGAAGCCGTCCGGCGCGATGAACAACAGCTTGCCGACCAGCGCGCGAAGCACACGTCGGCCGAAGCCGATTTGCAGCAGCGGCTCGTCGAGGTCCAACGGTTGCAGACGGAGCTGGTGAACGAAAAGCACGCCCGCGAGCGGGAGCGAAGTCGCTTCGAGGAGCGCAGCGCTCTCTTGGAAGCCGCGGTCGCCCAACTGCGGCAAGCGCAGGATGCGTTGGGGCTGGAGGAGGCGAGTCTCCGACGCCGCGAGGCGAACCTGGAAGCCGCGCTCGCCACGCACCAGGAGCAGGATGCGCTGGTCGAGGCGCGCGGCACGCAATTGGCGGAGGAGCGCGAACGGCTCGCCGCCGATCGCGCCGCGCTTCAGGAGCGTGAAAAAGCCCTGGAACAAGTCGAGCAAGCCCGCGGCGCCCTGCAAGAACAATTGCGCCGGCGTTCCGACGAATTAGCCGCACGCCAGCGCGACCTGGACGAGGAGCTGCGCCGGAACGAGGAAGGACGAGCTCAAATTGACGCACGCCGGTCAGCGCTGGATTCAGAAATGACGCAGGCCGAAGCGCTCCTCGCCGCCGAGCGCGCAAAGCTGGCCGGACAGTCGCGGGAAGTCGAGAAAATGCACGCGGAGTTGACCCAGCGCGAAGAGACGTTGCGCCGCCACGTCGAGCGGTTGAAGGAGGCGGGCCGTGCCGTCGGTCACGAAAGAAAGACGCTCGCCGAGGAACGGGATCAATGGGCGACGGCTCATCGCAACGCCGCGGAGGCCGCCGCGCAGGCGCAGGCAGAGATGAACGCCGCTCGCCAGGAGGCGTCCGATCTCGTGGGGCAGTTGCCGGACATCGAATTGCGCGCCCAGACCGCCGTCGAACGGCTCAGCCAGGCGCGCGGCCAGCTTCGCGAACATCTCGCCGAGGTCTACGCCTACGCCCGCCAAAGCCGCGACGATTTGGAGGCGCTCCGCGATCACGTGCGGGCGGAAGCCGAGCGCGTGCGCGAGCGCGAACGCGCTCTGGACCAAGCGCGCGACGAGCATCGCCTCGCGGTCACCTCTTTCCGCCAGCAGCTCATTGATTGGCAAGGGCAGATGGCCGACATGAAACGGCTGCTGGCCCTGGGCGAAACCCGGCTCGGCCGCCGGCAAGCCGAAGTCGCGGAGCAAGCCAAACAAATCGACGCTACGTCGGCCCGTCTCGCGAAACAGGCGGAGCAACTCGACTTGCAAGAACGCGTGGTCGCCGAACGGCGCGACGAGGTGCAGCGCCACCTGGATGACATGCGCGATTGGTACCGACGCAAGCTGCGCGAACTATCCGGGCTTAAGGAAGCGACGATTGAGGAGGGAGGATTGAAGCTCGGAGATAGCAATACAGACGATCCTCACTCCTCGATCCTCGCCATGACCGCGGAGGTCGAGCCCGGCGACCGTCAGCTCGGCGAGCTGCTGCACTCGATGCGGCTGGTGGACAACGACACCCTCACCGCACTCCTCGTAGAAGCGCGGAAGCAACGGCGCTCGTTGCGTCAGGCGCTGTTGACGAGCGGCTGCCTGACGCTCTATCAACTGGCGCTGATCGAGGCCGGCAACTTGGACGGCTTGGTGCTCGGCGCCGTGCGTGTGATCGATCGTTTGCGTTCCACGCCGCGGGAAGTGGTCTACCGCGTCTTCGATCCCCGGCGCGGCGGTGAAGCCGTGTTGCGGCATTTGGCCGAATCCGAGGCCGCGGATGCAAACCGCACCGACGATTTCCGCCGACGTTTCCAGGCCGCGGCCGGCGTTCAGCATCCGCATCTGGCGGCGACGTACGAAGTCCTTGACCTCGCCGGTCGCCCCGCCGTGTTGCAGGAGGCGCTTGCCGGTCTCGCGAGTCCCGATTGGCCGCCATTGACGGCCGTGCCGGGCGTCTGGTACCGCCTCGTTGCGCAGGCCGCACTCGGTCTCCAGACGGCTCACCAGGCGGGGCTAGTCCACGGTCATTTGGAGCCCAGCTCGTTGCTGCTGACCGGCGAAGGCACGCTCAAGGTATGCGGCTTCGGGGAACCGCTCTGGCTCGTTGGCATCCCGGAACCGGAACAATCCGATGTGAAAACCGACCTCCTCGCTCTCGGCCACATCGCCGCCGGCTGGGCCGAGTTCGTCTCCGCGCGGAAGGGGGCGAAGGCGAAACCGCTGCCCGGGACGCTACAGGACGTTTTGCAGCGGCTGCTCGCCGGGCGTTATGCGAGCGCGGCGGAATTGCTGGATGAACTGGATCAGGCCGGGACCGATGTGCCGCCGAATGCGGCGGCATGGGAGCGGCTCGTGCGGCACGTTGGGGAACAGGTTACGCACGCGGTTACAAGGCAATCGGCGTAATCCCAAGCGGCACGGGCGGTATTTTTCCAGTATGGTTTTTGTTATCGGTTCTGTGTCCGCGTCGACTGCTTTCCGCGGGTGACCAGCTGTCGCAGCACGCGTTGTTATAAACGCGGTCGCAAGCGCGACAATCGTAGTTCCACCGATCACAGAGCCCGTTGTCGGGGACCAGATTGAGGCAATGCCAGCGATTACGAGGGCGGAGAGAACGGCGCCGAGGCCGTACTGCTGACCGCGCCGGACTTCGTCCCGCCATGCGCGGCGGTCTTTGATTTCCGCATCGAGTCGGCGCGACTCTTGTTCTCTACGAAAGGTCGTTTCCTTCATCCATTCATCGAGCAAAGTTTGCGGCAAGCTGGGAACGAGGTCGCCGTATTCCCGAAGCACAGCGGGCGGTGGAAACGGGCTCGCGAATTGCGCCTGCTGTTCAAGATGAACGGACGCCGTGAATTGAATCTTATCGTTGACCGCGTTCCCGTCTTGAACTGGTTGAAGAGGAGTCTGCGCGGCGTGCGCGGAGCCCATACTTGGCACTCCAGTTATTTCATCCGCCATTCCTCGACTCCGCTTGGCGCCGGCCGAGCACGGCGCGCAAATCGTGTGCCAGTCGCCAACCGTCTGCGCACAATGTAAGCCAGTCCGAGCGCTCGAGAAATCCCACCGACTTCCAGGGTGTCCGTGCGTCGTTCTGCGGAAAGATCTCGAGAAGGGAAGTGATCCCGTGCAAGAGACCTCGCAGTCGTCGCGTAGATGCTGTTCCGGCCATGTGACCCGACCCTGCTTCGTTTGTGATCGGCAGCGTGAATTCTACGTGACGATTGAGACTCATTCAACACGAACGCCAGAGACGCGCAAATAAAGGCGCTCACGGCTTACTCATCCCCACAAAACTCCCCTCATTCTCCCGCGCCAACGCCCAAAGGAACGCTCCCACGTCCGGACTCTCGTAAAAGAACCCCACCGCGTTGATGCGCACGCGCGGCCAATCGGCGAGCGGGCGGTTCCAGGTGTTCTTCAGCATTTGCCGAATGTGTTTGCCGAGGATTTCACCCTGTTCGGTTTCCTTGAGCGTGCGGGCTTGCTCGGCGGTGATGCCTTCGCCGAGATTGGGCAAGCCGTCGGACAGGAGATAGACGGCGTCAAGGCCGACCGGTCGGAAACGGAACGCGGCATCCAGCGCGGTGTACATATTGGTGCCGCCGTGCGGCCTGATCGCGGCTAAGGCTTGCACGGCCCGGTCGGCGCTCGTCTTCGGATCGTAATTGAGCCATTGCTGGTCGCTGCCGAGCAAGAACGACGCTTTTTCCGAGAAGATGATGATCTGATACTTCTCCAGTCCCGGCAGACTGCGCATCAGCTTGGCGACGGTGTCGCGGACGCCCTGCCATTTACTTGGGGCCGGCGTGTTTTCATCCACCAGTTCCATGCTGCCTGACATATCGACGAGGAAGACGACGCGCCGGCCGGTCAACTCGATGCCTGCGAAGCGGTTCTCGACGGCGAAGCGGTAGCGGGTCGCTTCCTTCTCCAGCGACTTATTCTCGCCCTGCAACGTCTCGACGATTCGGCGCGAGTCGGTCAATTCCTTACTCGTAACGTCCAGATCGCGCTCCAAACGTGCGGCGGCCTTGCGTGCGTCCGCGAGATCATCCATGCGATTCTTCGCGGAGGCTTCCTCGGTTGTCAGTTTGTCGCGGTAACTCTTTAGATCCTTCTCCAGATCGGGAACGCGGTCTGCCTGCCCTTGGAGCTTCTTGACGCGGGCGTCGGCGTCCGTGAGCTGCTCGGTCAGGTCCGCGGCTCGTTTTACCATCGCGGTCGCCGAGGTCTCTTTCTCGCGGACGAGCAGTTCCAGCGTGGCCACGCGTTGACTCGCGGCGACAAGTCTCTTCTCGACGTCGGTCGCCTCTTGGGACTTCTTGGCGAGACGCTCGTCAGCGTCGGCCTTGGCGGCACGAAGATTGGCGAGGTCCTTGCGGCTCTGGTTGCGATCTTCCTCCGCGGCGCCGAGCCGGCGGGTGGTGTCGGCTGCATGCCGCATCGCTTCATCGAGCTGGGAACCCAGTGCAGCAGCTTGATTCTGCAACTCCGCGAGCCGGGCGCGAGCGCTCTGCAATTCCGTCTCCGCCGCCGTCAACTGCGCGCTCGTTGTCCCCGCCTGCGCAGACTTCTCCTTCGCCTCTTTGAGATTCAACAGCCACAACAGGATGACGCAACCCAGCGCGCAGCAAAGCACGTCCACCATCGAGAGGTTGAAGATCGTCGGTACGCGGTGGCGAGTTTGCATGTTGGTGAGTGGTGAGTGATGAGTGGTGAGTGGTCTCAGTTACCACTCACCACTCACCACGAACTATGCCGTGGTGATTCGTTTCTTCAACCCGGTCGTCTGGCCGAGGAAGCGGAGCAGCGGGCCGCTGGGGCCGAGGCGAATCCAGTCGCCGGGGTGGAGCGGCGTTTGTTGGTTCACGGGGCGGTCGTTGACGAGGGTGCCGTTGCGGCTGCAATCGCGCAGGAAGTAGGTCTTGCGATCGTAGATAATTTCGCAGTGCCAGGTCGAGACGGTTGGGTAGAGGGCACTATCGAAGACGAGATCGCAGCTCGCATGACGGCCGAGGGAAAACGACAGCGATTTCAGCGGGAAGTCCTGGCCGCGGAAGTGCAGCCGCGGCGGGCCGGCGTTGAGTTCAGGAGTCGGAAGAAGCGTGGCGACGTCATAATGGCCCGGCTGCCATTCGCCGCGGTGCAGGCGGGCAGCGAGACCGTGCGCGGCGCGGGCGGGAGCGTCGGCGGTGAGCTCCGTGAACGCCATGGGGCCGACAGGGACGACCGGTTCGTCCACGAGCGCCTCTCCGAAGTCGGTCGCCGGCACGATTTCCGCCGGCGGAGCGTCGAAGTCCGGCGCGAGGCCCGCGAGCAGACCGGGAAGCCGTGTCGCGGCGGCGGTCAAAATCTGCCGCTGCGGCGCGCCGTCGGTTTCGGTCGCCGCGAGCAGCGCTTGCATGCCGGACATCGTTTGCTGCACGAACGGTTCACAGCACGACGCGACATCTTCCGGCCGCAACATTAGGTTCTGGCACCACGTCGCCGATTGAATCACGACTTCCACGAGCTGGCCTTGCCGGCACGCTTCCAATACGCCGTCGAGTTGATCGTAGAGCATTTGTTCCGCGGCGGCGGACTCGCGCGGGTCCCGGCGGCTTTGGCGGATGCAGCGCTCGGCGATGCGGTTGAGCAACCGGTCTTTCCAAACGCGCAAGCTCAGATGCGGCAGCGTCTCGGTATCCAGAACGCGCACTTCGTCTTCGTCGGCGCACACCGCCGTCCACGTGAGGGCGTGATCGTCGATATCCGCGAACAGTGCGATGCCGTTCCACGGTTGATCGGCGTAGGCGGCGAGCGCGGCGGCCAGCGGCGTGCTCACCGTGGCGAGCGGGACGGAGGAGCGCCCCTTCAAGCCGACCTTCGTCGCCAGGCCGCTGACGGTTTCGATCTGGCGCCGATTGAAATACGCGGGCAACGCGACGACCTGTGCCTGCGAGGCGGAGCAGCGGGTCCTCAAATGTTGAAAGACCAGCGTGAGGGCCGTCGCCGCGTCGAGGTGATGTTTGCCCGACGACCAGAGGCGGCCGTCGCCCAAATGCGGCAGGAAGTTCAAGCACGCGGCGTGCGGCGACTGCCGGCACAACTCGGCGCCGGCACGGCCGACCTCTGTATGCCGGCCGGCGAGGCTGAGCGCCAGCGGCAATTCCTCCGATTCGCCGTCTAACCGAAGAGATTGCGGCAGCGCACGGCCTGAGCCGGCGACGGCCCGCGCTCGCGTGGCGTTGATTTCCAGGCCCACCAGGGGATGCACGGCCTCGTGCATGGCTAAGTCTCGCCGGGCAAAGTCGTAATGTCGAATGCCGAATGCCGAATCTTCAGCATTCAGCTGCAATTGACTACGACCGTTCTTTTGTCATTCGCACTTCGACCTTGGTCATTGATTCGACATTCGGCATTCGGCATTCGGCATTTGAAAACTCGTCATTGATTCGGCATTCGGCATTTCTCACAGTGTCGCGTGCTCCGGCTCCAGATCATAGAGCCGATTCGCCAAATGTTCCAGGCAGTACTGCTGGCAGTCGATCACGAGCGCTTCTTCGTCGCGCTGCACGGAGTGGACGAGGAACATGAGCGCGAGACTTAGCACCAGGGCGACCAACGTGCAGTCAAACGCTACCGTCAGGTGCCGGGTCGCTTCGCCGATGAACGAGTGCAGGTCTTCATCGACGCGGCCGGCCATGCCGAGTCCGCCGGACAGGCCGCGCACCGTGCCGAGGAAACCGAGGGCCGGAATCGCCCACGCCAGGTAGTGGACGGTCGCCATGCTCGTCACCAGCCGGCCCGAGTCCACGTCGGCCTGCGTCCGCACCGTGTCGCTGACGTCCTGACTGGAACGGGTGATCGCGTATTTGCTCAAGGCAAGGCGGATCATGTTCGCCAGGATGAACGGCCCGCGGCGGGCGGTGAGCTGTTCGAGTTTCCGCTGCAACGGTCGGGCGTCCTCGGGAAGGATGCGCAGCCCTTCATCGGTGGGCAGCAAGCCGAGATGGAAAGCACGCCGTTGTCGGCGTACTTCGAGGTAGCGGCCGAGGAGAATGAACGCCGCCCACGTGAACGCGGCGTAGCAAGCGATCTGCTCCGGCCCGAGGAGAAGCCGGCCAACGCGTTCCGGCGTCCAGCGTGACCACTGCTCGCCGCCGGCGCCGCCCGACGACCATTGCCATAGCGGCACGCAAATGACGCAGACGATGGCGAGGGCCAAAATGAGCAGCGGCCATTCGCGCGTGCGCCGGTGCGTGGGAGTGAGAGCCATGCAAACGCCTTGTCAGTGGCGCGGGACTAGGCCGCGCTTCCTACGTCATAGATTATGAACACCTGATTGTGAGGGAGCGATGAAACGGTTGTCAAGGGGCGCGACCGATTCGGCCTTGCTTTACGAGCCCGGGACTCGCAAGCGGCTTCAATGGGTGGGGGCCTCCAACTCCGTGAGTTTTCTGTTCTGGAGCGCCTTGGTGGGGACGGAGTACGTGAATTGCCCGTGCTTGGTGGCGCCGATGAGGCAGGATCATTCCGCCGGACGACCGACCCAGGCCACAAGATAAATACCGATAAACACCGTTAACGACCGGAAAATCGATTTCCGTATTTCGGCCTCGTTCTCGTAAAGGTAAGTGCGCAAGCGCCTTACGACAAAGTCGGCCAACCCGCTCCGGAAGAATCCCAACTTAAGACATTTAAGTGCAGTGGCGCCAGTGCTTTGTGGCTCAGAAGCGGAAAAATGACGCCAGCTGCTAGATAGGTTGCGAGGATGGGGCAGCCTCTCCAAGGAGTCGGGGAACACGAATCGGCAAAGGGTCGCCATGGTGCGTTGCGGTAAAGGTTGAGGGGCTCACACGGCGCTACTAAACATATTCAAGTGTACACTCATTCAGCAGAAAAACAAGCGCAAACCGCGTTGGGTTGCCCGCGTGGCCTGCGTTTTACCAAGCGCTGACTTCGTGTGCGGCGCTCGGACACTTGCCTCAAACCGAAACTTGCGAAGTATAACTGCGTCGCCGGCGTGCTGTCGAATTCTCCAACCGTATGCTGCGGTTGGCCCTGTTTGCTAGCGAAAGGTTGGTCCCGCCCGTCGAGCCGGCGCGCTGGCAAGTGAATTCGGCGCGTTGAGATTCGCACCCGCATGGACGCCGACGCCGAACCGATCCACCAACTCGCCGCCGAGCCAGCCGGTGACCAGCGCGAGGCCGACGCCGGCGAACGAGAGGATGATCTCCGCGAGGCGAGGCTGTTGCGGATGGTCGGTCCGGAAGAACCAGCTTGTGAAGAAGAGCGCCAGCACGATCACGTTGCCAATGCCGTGCAACGCGCCGACGGCGAACGCGCGCGTCCCCGGCGGAATCGCCAGCCAGTCGATAAGCCCGAAGACGGCCGCGATCAAGCCGCCGACCACACCGGCGAGCATTATCCAGAACGAAACCTCGGACCAAGCGCCGCTTCCCGTCGCCAGGTAGAGGATGTCGAAGACCGCTGATGTGGCGAGCAAGCCCAGCGGAAAGACGATCAGCATTTGATGGACCGGATGGCCGAAGAGTTTGGCTTTGCTTTCCATGACTATTCTCCCGGATAGACGCGGCTGAGCCGTAGCACACGCTTTTGCTTGTGCAGCGACGGCACAAGCAAAAGCGTGTGCTACAGACATTATCCAATCATTTGGTGCAACCACCGTGCCGCGCCCTCTTGAGCGAATCGCGCGCAAGCCCGTCCCGGCCTCATCGTTTGTGCGCTGTCCCATTCGTTCTTCTCCTTCCAGGAGCGCCTCTCATGCGCGACCGCCTCCGTGCCGCTGCGCCGTTGTGTCTACTCGTTGCCGGCGTTGCATTGCTTTGGCAAACGTGCCGCACCAAGGCCGAGCCGGCAGCGGTTGCCGAGCCGGCGACAAAGACGCCGTCTAATCCGTTGCCGGTGTCGCAAATCGTGCTCTTTAGCAGCGGCGTGGGCTACTTCCAGCGCGAAGGACAAATTGACGGCAAAAGCCAGGTGGATCTCGCCTTTCCCGCCGGCAACGTGAATGACTTGCTCAAGAGCCTGGTCTTGCAGGACCTCGGCGGCGGCAAGATCCGCACCATCACCTACGACAGCCAGGAAACCATCGAAAAGACGCTGCGCAGCTTCACGTTCGACCTTTCGTACAATCCGACGCTCGGCCAAATCCTCAATCAGGCACGCGGCCAGAAGGTCGAAGTAACGACCGCCGCGGGCCAGCCGGCGGTCATTGCCGGCGATGTTGTCGGCATGGAGGTCGTGCCGGCAAACGTACACGACGGCGAAAAGGACGTGCTCAATCTTCTTTGTGCCGACGGCTTGCGCGGCATCCCGCTGCCCAATATCCAGAGGGTTCGATTTCTCGATCCGGCGCTGGACACGGAGTTCCGGCGCGCCCTCGCCATACTGGCTGGGGCGCACGACGCGCAGAAGAAAAACGTCCGGCTCGATTTCGCGGGCGACGGCAAACGGCGCGTGCGTGTCGGCTACGTCGTCGAGAATCCGATTTGGAAGACCAGTTATCGCCTGGTGCTCGATAAAGAGGGCAAGCCGCTGCTTCAAGGTTGGGCGATGGTCGAAAACACCAGCGACGAAGACTGGAACGATGTCCGCCTGGCGCTCGTCTCGGGCCGACCTTTGTCCTTTCAGATGAATCTCTATGCGCCGCTGTACGTCCCACGTCCCGTCGTAGAGCCGGAGTTGTTCGCGTGGCTACGGCCGCCCGCTTACAACGGCGCGATCGCTTTTGGCGGTCAGCAAGGCTTCGCGGGCGGCGGCGCCGGCTTTGCCGGCCTGGGCGCATTCGGCAACCTCGGCGGCCAATTCGGTCAAACCGGCAATCTCGGCGCGGGCGGCGGCGCGTTCGGTCAGTTCGGCAATCGCTATCAGGGTTACGGCAATCTTGGCGGCCCATTCGGCGCCATGTCGCGCGGCGTGAACATTCTCGGCCAGCGGCAACCGGACGATCCCAACGCCGACGCCGCGAATGCCGATGCTCGGCTCAGCTACGAAGAACTCAAGAAACGTCGTCAGGAAAAACAGAAGGCCAAGGAAGAAGCCAAGGAAGTCGGCAGCGCGCTGACCGCCCTCGATTTGCAAGAAAGCCTCGACGCGGCTACCTCGGCGACGTCGGTCGGCGATCATTTCCAATACGTCGTCGATCAAAAGGTGTGTCTGCCGCGGCAAAAGTCGGCGCTGCTGCCGATTGTCAACCAACCCGCCGAGGCAAGTCGCGTGAGCGTCTTTAACCTCAGCGTCCACAACAAGCACCCGCTGCTCGGCCTGCGCTTCAAAAACACGACCGGGCATCAGTTGCCGCAAGGGCCGATCACCGTTTACGACGGCGGCAGCTACGCCGGCGACAGCCGTGTGCTCGACTTGCAGCCGAATGAGGAACGTCTGCTCGCTTACGCCCTGGACGTCGGCACGGAGGTAAAGGCGACCCAGCACAGCCGGCCGGACCCGAAAGTCGTGAGCGTCAAGCTCGCGCGGGGCGTGTTGCACGTCCGCTATACGATGCGGCAGCACGTGACGTACACGATCCAAAACCGCTCGGAGCACGATCGGCTCGTCGTGGTCGAACATCCAAGCGCCGTGGACTGGAAGCTGGTCACCCCCGAGAAGCCGGCCGAGCGCAGCCGCGACCTGTACCGCTTCCAGGTCGCGGTCGCCGCGGGTAAGGCGGGGACTTTGGAAGTGGTTTCCGAACGGGGCTGGGCGGAAGACGTGAGCCTGACGACGCCGACGGACGGCGCCCCGCACTTCGCCCTTACCGCCTTGGGCGCGGAGATTGAAACGTACACGGACACGCGGCCGACCGAGATTCAGAGCCTCCGCTTGTCGAAGGGAGTCGCGCATGCGACGTACAGGAACCGCGAAACCCGCACGTATGTCGTGAAGAACCTCACGAGCCAAGAGCGGACCGTGACCGTCGATCACTTGGCCCAGCCGGGCTGGAAGCTCGTCAGCCCGCCTGTGGGTAAAGACGGCACGGACCGCACCGCGCGGCGCAGCCTGGCCATTGCTCCGTTCAAGAGCGCCGTGCAGGAGTTTGTGGAAGAGCGAATCCAGCCCGGCGACACGCCGGTGACAACCATGCCCGACCAGACGCTGCGCACCCTGGTCGAAAGTGGCGTGGGGAGTCCGCGAGTCAAGGAAGCGCTCCGCAAGGTCGCCGAGCTGCGGACGCGGTCGGCGGCCACGCACCAGGCGCTGATCGAGTTGCAAGGCCAGCTCAAGGAGATTACCGACGACCAGGCTCGTCTGCGCGCGAACCTCGAACGGGTGCCACAGACGTCCGCGGCGTACAAGCGTTATCTCGACAAGTTCGATACCCAGGAAAACGACATCGAGAAGCTGCAAGCACGCATCAAGGAGCAGCAGCAGAACGAACGGCTCCAAAACAAGGAGTACGAGGCGTTCGTCGCGGGGCTGGAGGCGGAATGACGGCTCCGGCGACGCTAAGCGCGTCGTCTCGGGGCCTCCCCGCTCCGCCGCTTGCCGTTCCCGTTGCACCGCTTTTCAACGATCTGCTCAATCTGATTGACGACATTCTCCGGCTGCGTCGCTTGCTCCAGGGCTTGCGCCGAGAGCGGCTGCTCCATGTCGACGTCGAGCTTTTCACACAGTTTCCGCAGCAGCCGCAGCATCTCCGTATTCTCTTGTTCCGCGAGCAAATTGATTTGCAGATCGAGGTGGTTGCGGCGTTCGCTCAAGCGCGCTTGCCGGTTTTGGCTCATCATGATGATGGGGCTGGCGTAGGCCGCTTGAAAGGAAAGCGCGAGGTTGAGAAGGATGAACGGGTACGGGTCCCAGTGCTCGAACCAGGCGACAACGTTGACCACGACCCAGACGGCGAGCAGGACGCTCTGGATGATGATGAACGTCCAGCTCCCCACGACCGCCGCGAAGCCGTCGGCCACGCGCTCGCCGAAGGTACGGTGGCCTTCAGACGCCTGCTCCATCCGGGCGATGGTTTCGCAGTTGCGGCGTGTGAGTTCAGCGACGGTTTTGGCGTGTTTCATGGGCCCGATGACACTCGTTGAAAGCCGGCTCCGGCGCGCAGGCCAACGTGACGCATGCGGTGCAAGAGGAGCAAATGCCGCGCCGCGAGAGCGCCGGCGAATCGCTACAATCTACTGATGTGCTTTTCCCGAATTCGAGAGACGCCATGAGCCAAGAAATCCAAATCGTCGATCGCGGCCGCGGCCTGCAACTCTCGACCACGCGGATCACGGTGCAGGACTTGGTGCCGTACTTTCAGGACGGATGTTCTTACGAAGAGATCATCCGCTGGATTCCGACGCTGACGCACGAGGAGATCGCGGTCGTGGAGCGGTATTACCGCGAGCATCAAGCGGAGCTGGACGAGCAGGATCGCCGCATTCGGGCCTACCGAGACGAGCAAATCCGATTGCAGCAGCTGCGTTTCCCGGATGAGGGGCATGAAGTAAGGCTCGCACGATTGCGGGAGGGGCTTCTGAAACGCCAATCGGACGACTGCGTCGTCGTTGACAGAAGCTGACGTCCTGTGAAAAATGGCAGCATGGCTACCACAGACCGTGACGAAGTGATTCGGTCGGACGTCCTCGCAGACCTGCGAGAGGTCGCGCGTCAGGCGGCGAAAGGTGGCGTGCTCGATCCGGAACTGCGGCGCAGGGTGGGGGAGCGGGCTGCAAAGGCGCGACAGGAAGTCCTTGAAAAGTTCGGCGTTCAGGATATCGGAGTGCAGATCATCCGCGAGATGCGCGACGCTCAATGAAGCGCGTCATCGACTGCTCTGTTGCTTTCAAGAGGTCCGTGGTTGAACAGGACACGGACAAGGCGAATCGGCTGCGCGAGGACTTTCGCAAACGCATTGTGGAACTTCTTGCGCCCGATCTCTTCCCGACAGAGATGGCCAATTCTTTGCTGGTCGCCGAGCGGCGGGGACGGATCGCGGTCGGGCAGGCAATTGTATTCTTCGTCTATATTCTTACGACGCTTCCGTCTCTCCATCCGGCCCTTCCAGATATCTTGCCGAGAGCGATTGCGATCGCCGCTCAAACCGGAGCGAGTGCGTACGATTGCTCCTATGTGGCGTTGGAAGAACAGGAGTGCTGCGAACTCATCATCGCAGACGACCGGCTCATCCGAAGGCTTCAGGGCCAGTTCCCCTTCATCGTAGCCTTAGCAACGCTGCCGTAGCCGTGCGCGCGTTCTCAGTGCGTTTCAAGTCCGCAGCTCACAGCGACTTGTGATGTACCGTTGCACGGTACAGATGTCTCCGCCTTGCATTGACGGTTGGCTCCGCGAGCCGTTAACGTGTTACGAGTCCTGGGATTTGCGTAACATCTCAATAACCCAAGCGTGGGCGATGTGGCCCCGTGGTGCGGCGCGTACCGTCACCGGGCGCGGCGAAGCAGAGGTCGTTCTTTGAGATGCGCCGTGCCGTCCCAGTTGCTCAGGCCGGCACGGCCTCGGCTT
>JBGQKZ010000024.1:0-76308 GCA_041499805.1 Gemmataceae bacterium | reverse complement strand
TCGTATCGCCCGAGTCCCGACCACCCCTGGCGGCGAGGTTTGCCGAAGAAATGACCGGTAGCGGGACCGGACATTTCTATCTGGGGCAAAATGCGGACATTTCTATCTTGGTGTGACAGCGAAGCGAGGGCGTCTTGCAATCCGCCCCACGGGCGGCTATGCTACGAATCAACAAGCGGGCGTAATTCAGCGGTAGAATGCCAGCTTCCCAAGCTGGACGTCGCCGGTTCGAATCCGGTCGCCCGCTCTTGCGAGTTGGCAGTCTCGACGGGTTTACCCTACATGACCCAGACCATCGTTGGCGACTTGGCACGGCACAGTTTTGCCGCTGTGCAGCAACAAGCGGCAGGGCTTAGCGTCTACTCCCCGGATACGACAGCAGACCTACTTTCCGCGTACAAGGTGGCTGCCTACGCGCTGGACGAATCGCGGAAACGCCTGCAAGCGTTTCTCGACACCGGTTCGGAGCGAAGAACGCTCGTCAGCCTCCTCTGCGCATTTCGCGACACTCTTGAGTTGGGCATTGCCACCGCAAACGCGGCGAGCAAAATAGTGCGCAACTCCGGGTTGTCCGCGCAAGAAGAGCGCGACAGCGAAGCCTATCTGGAAGGAACCCGTGTCCGCGCCCACGAAATGCGTGAATGGACCATGGCCCTGCTGAGTTGGCTTGAGGCAGAACGTCCGCGGATCAATCCCGAGGCGCTGCCGACAGGAGCGGGCGACCGGGAGGCCTACATCACATTCGATCAATTCGTCAACGCGCAACGTCCGCGCCGAAGCGCCTGAGCGACTATCCCGGCGGATGCCTCACAAAGTCTTCGGCGTACACGACCCGCAAAACCCCATATTCCGCCGCCGCGTCGCTAATTAACCAGATGGATATTGTGTATAATTTCCGATTCCGGATCGCGGAATACCAAATCGACGTGAAACCACTCCGATCCTTGGAAAAGTCGTCGCCCGGCCTCCGCGCGGTACGACTCGCCGTGCTCCCCGATGCTTCGTAACAGGTTGTCCAGCGTTTCCCTGGCGCGATCCGAAAGCGCAAGGGCCGCCAAGTAAGGCGCGACGGTTGTCGTGTGGAATTCAACGTGATAGGCCACGGTCGGAACCCAAGAACTCCCGGCGCGTTGTGGGACTAATCGGCTGTGGGCTATTCCTATTACCCTACCGTCGTCGCAGCATCCCGGTCCGGGCGTTTTCTTGTCCGTCAGCCGCTCCGCGATCGCGTCCTCGGCGTTGCCGGTTCGAATCCGGTCGCCCGCTCTTGAATAGGTTACACTTCGCATTCCGGGCTCAATCCCGACTCCGATGGAAAACGAGCAGCACTGCGCCAGAATCTGCCGCGGTCTTGAATTCTGAAGGCCGGTCCGGCCCAATGCACAACTTCAACGATCCGTCCTCGATCGCGTAGATCCGTGCAGCGGCTCACCGTCCCTTGATTTGATGGAGCCGTCTCCTGGCGTCAGCGTCACGTCAATAACTTTGGGAGTTGTCCCCTCATGCAAAACGAACGCGCCGGAGAAGCTCTCTTTGCCGTGGTAGAGATACAGCATTCGCCCGTCGAATCGGCAGTAGCCGTTTTCGCCAAGCTCCTTGCCATGTTGCTCGACATACTGCGTGCGCCACGAACCTCGCAACAGGCCGGCGTCGCCCTCGACGTTGCTGCGGCAGCCAGTGCTTACGGTAATAGGCATCAGGCAAGCGATCACCGCGAGCGCCCGTGGCGGGCTCATAAAGGGTTCCTCCGGGCCGATCGCCGCCCCAATTCTTGCTTGCCGTCAAGGGTCCACCCGCCTGGAAGGGACATTCGGCCGGCCTGCACTTCATTCCATTGGGAAGGAGTGACGTCGAGAACATATAACGTGTGCGCATCGGCGCCGTCAACGTCCACGCCGAAGTCGATGGGCTCCGGCAGTGTCGTCTCCGAGATCAACTTGTTGACCTCTAGGAAGCGGATTTCCCGAGGCCCCGCGTTTTTCGGCAGATGGAAGATCTTTACAACTCCACTGTCGGTATCGAAGTGGCGTTTTGCGTACCATTTCGCCAAGCGGTCGCGATCAAATTTGACCTTCGTCGTGCGCGGCATGACCTGTCCCTCACGCAAACTGAATCCGGGGTCACTTACAAATCTAACGTCGCGAGTGAGGCAGGCAAGGCTTCCAAGTGACTTATGCCTCACTCGGCGCCTTGCCGCACACGAACACGGCCGGCATGAGCCGGCCGGTGCAGGACGCTGCACCAGCCACCTCACGCCAGCCGCTCGGCTTATCGCCGTTGCTTACTGCCCGCCCCCGCTCGTCTTCACCCGAAAATCCCCCGCCCTTACGATCACGAGCTTTTCCGGGTTGATGTACTTCCGCAGCGCCGCGTTGACCGCTTCCGGCGTCAGCGCCAGCACCTTTTTTTCAACCTGCTCGTTGTAATCGTACGGCCGGCCCAAGTGCAGATGGCTGGCGAGCTGGCCCATGAGGGCGCCGTCGCCGCCGCGGCCGACTTTGCGGGCTTCGACGAACGCCTTCTTGGCGTCTTCCAGCTCCTTGTCGTTGACGCCTTCCTTCAGGATGAGGGCCAGCTCCTCGGCGATGGCCTTGTCTACCTTGTCCATGTTGATAGGGTTGCAGATCGCCTGCATTTGGAAACGGGCCGACTTGTCCTGCGACGACACCGTGAACTGCGAGCTGGCGCCGTAGGACAGGCCTTCCTTCTGGCGGACGCGGTTGCCGATGCGCGACGACAGCGTGCCGCCGCCGAACAGGAAGTTGGCGACTTGTAGCGCGGGCACATCCGGGTCGTCCTCGCCGAGGGCCATGGTCAGCCCGGCCAGGTAGTTGGCGTTGGCCTTGTCGGGCGTTTCGATCACGATGCGTTCACCCTGCACGTCGGGGAACACTTGCTGCGCAATCCGTTCGTACTTCACGCTGCTCGTCCAGTCCTTCAAGATGTCCTGGATTTGCTTCGTCAGCGTGGCGGGGTCGAATTCGCCGACGGCGACGAACTCGCCGTTGCCGACGCCGACCTGGGTCTTGTAAAGGTTGCGGACCTGATCGAGCGTCAAGGCGTCGAGTTCGGCCAGCGACTCCGGCAACGTCGGCTGGTAGCGGACGTCGCCCTTGGCATACGGGCTCAGCTTGCGGCCGAGCGCTTGCGTCGCGAGGAATTGCGGTTCACTCGCGAAGCGCGCCATGCCGTCCTTGCTGCGCCGTTTCATGGCGTCGAATTCGTCGGCGGGGAACGCCGGCTCGCGCAGGATTTCACCGAAGAGCTGCATCACTTGCGGCAACGTCTCGCGTTTCGCGGTGATGGTGAAGCGCAGCTCGCCGGCCGTGGCCGGCGGAGCGCCGCCGCCACGCCGTCCACCGCCACGGCCGCCGAAGCCGCCGCCCATGCCGATCGAGGCGTTCAGCTTTGCCAGCTCATCCAGGATTTGCAACTGCGTGTGCTTCGTCGTGCCGGTCAACATCACCTGCCCCAGCATCCGGGCCGCGGCGAGGTTGCCTTTCAATGATTCGGGATTGCCGTAGCGGAGAATCAACTCCGCCGTCACCGTTTCGCCGGTCGTCTTCTTCGGCAGCAGGGCCATCTTGATGCCGCCGGGCAGATCGCCTTCCTGCACGCGCTTGGCGATGTTCTCCGGCGACGGATCGAACGCTTCACCGCGGGCGACGTCGCCCTTGCCCTTGTAGTCCTTCACCATCGCCACCACGTCGGGCCGCGCCGGCACATGGGCCCGCCCCGGCTTGTCGGTCGGGATAAAGAGGCCGACGGTTCGGTTGCTCTGCTGCAAATACTGTTGGGCGACGCGCGTCAAATCGCTCGGCTGTACCTTGGCGACGCGATCGCGGTAGACGAACAATAGCCGCCAATCGCCCTGGGCCATCCATTGGCTCAGCGAGCTGCCGAGCTGCGTGCCGTTCTGCCCCGTCCGTTCCAGCCGGTTGAGGACGATGCGCTTGGCACGCTCGACGTCTTCGGCGGTGAACGGCGTCTTGGCCGCGTTTTCGACGGTTTGGAGGAGAACCTCGCGGGCGGTATCGAGACCCGCTGCGGTTTCCGTGTGGGCGGTGAACTCCATCACGCCGGGGTCGTGCAAGCCTTGCGCGCCGCCGCCGATGCTCGTCGCCTTCTTGCTGGCGATCAGCGCTTGATACAGCCGGCCATTCGGTTGCTGCGTCAGCACGCTTTCCAGAATCTGCACCGCCGGGAAGTCTTCGTGCGAGCCGGCGGGAATGTGATAGACGAGACCAACCACGCCGCCCGCGCCGACGCGGCGCAGAATGACCGTGCGCTCGCCGTCCTGCGGCGGCTCTTCGGTGTACGTGTCGTCGAGCTTCCGGTCCGGCTTCTTGAGCGCGCCGAAGTGCTTCGCGATGGAACCGAGCGCTTTCTGCTCGTCGAATTTGCCGGCAACGATGACGACGGCGTTGTCGGGCTGATAGAATTTGCGATAAAACGCCTGCAAATTGTGAATCGGCACGCGCTCGATGTCGGTGCGGTTGCCGATGGTGGTTTTGCCGTAATTGTGCCACTCGTAGGCGGCCGCCATCATCCGCTGGTTGAGGATGTTCTCGGGGCTGTTCTCGCCGCGCTCGAATTCGTTGCGAACCACGGTGAATTCGGTCATCAGGTCTTCGCGCTTTACGAAGCTGTTGACGAGGCGGTCGGCTTCCAGATGAATGCCAAACTCCAGATTCTCATTCGTCGCGGGCATCGTCTCGAAGTAGTTGGTGCGGTCAAAGTTGGTGGTGCCGTTAAAGTTGGCGCCGTGATCGCGGAGCGCCTTCGGCACGTCGCGGAAGGTCGGTGTCCCCTTGAACACCATGTGTTCCAGGAGGTGGGCCATGCCGGTCTCGCCGTAGCCTTCGTGGCGCGAGCCGACGAGAACGGTGAGATTGACCATAACGGACCGCGTGGTCGGATCAGGGACCAGAAGGATGCGCAAACCGTTATCGAGCCGGTATTCTGTGATACCCTCGATCGTGACGACCTTTTGCGGGGCCGGCGTGCTCTGCGCAGGTGCTCGCGGGGCTAACGCCCGCGGGCTCGCCAACGCGAGAAACAACGCGGCCGCTAGGGCAAGCCGCCCGACACGGAACCTTTCATTCATCGTTGCAACTCCTTGTGACCGATAAAGACGAGTGGTCTGCAAACATCGAAAGCCCGCGGCTACGGCCAAGCTTGACCGGCCGCACACGGTTTGCTACAGGAACCGGCCCGCGAGCCGAAACGCCCGCCGCCGGCTGAGATTTAGACGCCGTTGCAAAATAAGTAGGTGCCGCGAGCCGAGCGGCACCGGTCCGGTTCGGCTCGACGGAACTATTTAATTCTGCAACAGGCTCTTGTTTGTATTTCGCCATGTCTCCTGAAAAGCCCAAAGGGGGAAGGCCATGAACGCATCGACGATTCGGTGTCCCATTTGGAAACGCCGCCTGCTTGGCTTCGCCGTCGTGCCCGGCATTTTCGCGGTCGGCTGCCAGAACCTGAATAACACCGAAAAGGGCGTCGGCGCGGGCGGGCTCATCGGCGCCGGCACGGGAGCGCTCATCGGCAAGGCGACGGGCCACACGGGGGCGGGCGCGCTCATTGGCGCGGGCATCGGCGCGGTGTCCGGCGGCCTGGTCGGCAACGCGGTGGACGAATCCGAAAAGAACAAGCAGGCCGCCATCGCCGCCGCCCAGCAAGCACGCGGACCACTCGGCGTCACCGACGTTGTCCAGCTCGCTCGACAGCATATCAGCGACAATTTGATTATCGAGCAAATTCGCGTGACCGGCTCGGTATTCCACTTGTCCGCGCAGGACATCGTGTGGCTGAAACAAAACGGCGTCAGCGACGCGGTCATCTACGAAATGCAAGTGACAGCCCAGCGCCCGATGCGCCGCGTCTATTCCTCGGCGCCGTGCTATCCGCCGGCCAACGTCGTCGTGGTCGAAGAGGCGCCGCCGCCCGTGGGGGTAGGCTTCGGGGTGGGGTATACCCATTACGGGCGTTGGCATTGAGCGACAACGTTAGGCGTTCGCCATCACCTCGATGTACCGGTCCTTCTTTAATGCGCGAACCGCTTTTTCCTTCGTGAGCGGAGAAGCATCCGTCGCCTTGGCGCGGAAAGACATTAGGACCCCGAGCGCGCCGGGAACCGACTTCGGTTCCGTCGTCTGGACGCCTTTCTGGCTCTTGAACGCGCCGCGTACGTATTCCGCGTCAGACGGTCCGCCGTCAAGTAGCACCTCTACCGCGCCGCCTGTCGTTTCCTTTACCTTACGGACCCGAATGCGCACGCCGACCGACGCGTACTCCTCCGGGGTGAGTGCTGCGATCATGAGCACTCGCCGCCGTTCCGCGCGGGTTAGCGGTTCCGGAGCGTTGTTCAGGGCCGATTCGATCAACCCTTGCCGGTCCAGCGCGGACACGCCTTTGAACTGACGCGAAACGACAAATCCAGAGATTCCGTCGTCATCCTCCAAACGGACATACTCCGGCGTTAGGTCTTGGGAAAAGGCGGTTATGATCTTTTCTTCGATGTCCATAACGTCACCCCGCGGTCGATGACCGTCTGTGCCGCATTGAGTAAGTCCAACGCGTTTTTCCTTCGCGCATCCCCTTTCACGCCCTGCAGCCTGCCGATACTACTCAAGAACCCCCTGAGGCTCGCCTCGGACGCAAAGCGCAGGTTGTTGTGCCAAAGCATGACAATCTCCTGCATTGCCGCACGCAGCTCGAGCCCAGAATTGTGGATGGCGTCTTCGGTTGCTCGTTTGCGGCGCATGTACTCGTCGTCGATTTTCAGCAGGCCGCTCGCCTTCAGCAGGTCGGACAAGTCGTGACGCCCCTCAAAGCTTTTGTCCGCCGTCCAGCGAAACGCACGCAAGAGTGACTCGACGGCCAGCCCTGCACAGTACATTGTCAAAGCAAAACTTCGCTCGTCCCGATAGATTCTACGCGCTTGCTCCATTCGCTCCAAGCTGACCTGATAGTACTGCTCCGCTCGGAACTGCATGGCGCTGATCGGAGATCCCCGCCTCCGAGATGTCTTCGCCTCGCATGGTTAGGAGGCTCCGTGACCACGGCGGGCACAGGGCGCTGCCCACGTCGCCCAGTGTCAAGAAAGATGGTCGGGTTGTTTCTACACGCACCGGCCATCTTGGAGGTCGTTTACGGAATCTTCCTCGGCGGCGGCGCCAACGCCTCGCGCGTTTGTAGTTCGTTCTGAATGTTGTAAACGCCCGGCTCTAATCGCAGGAGGCCCTCCGCGAGTAGAGCCTCGTGCGCGTCGCGGACGCTGCCGCGTAGCACGACCACATTGCCATCCGTAAGAACGCGAATGTTCGCCTTCGACGGCAGGGCGGACGAAGCCGCGATCACGCCCTGGAACTGCGGCGCGACCTGGAGCGGCCCGATCTGCGGACCGGCCGGACCGACGGCGGGGCCGAAACCGACCGTAAACCCCATTTCGGTCGAATACGGCAGATTGCGCGGAACGCCGATGCTGTTGGCGCCAAACCCCTGCTGCATGCCCATGCCGCCCGTCGTGCCGCCCGTGAAGCTGCCCATCGAACCGCCGGAGAACGAGCCCGCGCCGCCGGCGAGTCCGGTCGTGGTGGTGCCATAGAGCGGCGAGCCAAAGCTGGCGCTGCGCGTACTGCCGGAAAGGCCGGACGAGTACGGGTTAGAATAGAAATTGCGAAACGCGTTGGACGTGGTAGGCGCGACAAAAACGCTGCCCGCCGTGCCGCCGCGCATGCCGCCGCCCATCGCGCCGCCGGAGAAGTTGCCGCCGGCGGTGCTGCCGCCGAACGTGCCGCCGCTGCTGCCGTATGTGTTAGTGCTGCTGCTGCCGGAGAAGTTGCCGCCGCTGCTGCCACCGCCGCTGAAGCCGCCGCTGCTCGTGTTGCCGAAGCCGCCGCTGCTATTACCGAGGCTGCCGCTGCCGAACTGGTTGCCGAAGTTGCTGTTGCCCCCGCTGCTGCCGCTGGTCCCGCCAAAGTTGCCCGTGGTCCCCGAATTGGTGCGCCCCTGGGCAACAAGGCTCGGCGCCCAAGCCAGGAAAGCCGCTCCCGTGAAGCTCCAAAGCACCAGGGTCCGCATTTTCATGATTCACCGTCCATTTCGAGTTTTGGCGTTCTCGCGCGTACCCCTTTTCGTCATCGGCAGATCGCCCTGCCGCCGCCACGGAAAACCGTGTGAGAGTATTCCGTTGACAACGACTTTACCGCCTGCGATGACAGGGCGAAGGCAACACTTATACTAACACAGAAGCGTCCCGAAAGACTCGCGAATCCGGCGTAAGGCCCGGAGCTTGCTCGGTCCTTCGGCCCGCGCACGCAGCACCCACTTTCGCTTGAGCGGCACCCCCCGCACAAGCGAAAGCGTGGGTTACAACCGACCAGTATGGTTAGCCAATGCCGAAATGTCTGGAGTGCGGCGCCGAGACGCCCCGCGATCAGATGCGCGGGGCGCCGGATGAACTGCGCTGCGAACCGTGCGCGCGGAAGCGCTACAGCGTTTTCCTCGGACCGCGCCATCATCGGCCGCGGGAAGTCCCTCCCTTTCTAACGTACGGCATCATCGCGGCCGCCATTGTCGCCACATTGATCTTCCGTTCGTCGCCGCAGTTCGGTCGGTATCTCGTCGCCGCTCTCCCGATGATATGGGACGGCGAACTCTGGCGGCTCGTCACCACAGTTTTTCCGCACGGCGGGTTCATTCATCTCGCATTCAACCTGTATTGGACCTGGCGCTTCGGCCGCGATCTGGAAGCGTGGGTTGGGCCGCTGCGATTTGCCGGGTTGTTCGTGTTCCTGGCGCTCGGCTCATCCGCCGCCGAGGTACTCGCCGGCAGTTCCGGGGTTGGGCTGTCCGGCGTGGTGTACGGCTTCTTCGGCCTGCTCTATGCCCTCCGCCGCGACAAGGACTTCGCGGCGATGCACATGCACCCGCAGGTCGTTCAAACTTTCGTCGTCTGGTTCTTTTTGTGCATCGTGCTGACGTACATGGATATCATGCGCATCGGCAACTGGGCGCACGGCGCCGGGGCGGTGTTGGGTTGGCTAACGGGTCGGGCGATCCTGTCGCGTCAACGAATACTGGCCGTCGCCGGCGTTTCCGCTCTCGCCGTCGCACTGGCCGGGGCCACGCTGCACATGCCCTGGAACGGTGACTACGCCGTACACCGGGCCATTCGGTATTCCCAAGAAAAGAACTACCGGAGCGCCCTGTACTGGTACGAGAAAGCCGAGGAGCGCCTTACCAACCCGGAGCTTCGGCAGTGGGTTCTCGTGCAGATCAAGCGGCTGCGGGCGCGAATGGCCCCGGAAACACCGGATGACAATTAGCGGCAGACGCTTCGTTCCTTCGACGACATGCGCAATCTCGAATTCAAAGCGCGCTATCCAAACCTCCGGCGTGCCGCTCGCCTATCAAAAGAACTCGGTGCCGGCTTTTTGGGCCGGCTGCGGCAAACAGATACCTATTTCCACGTCCCTACAGGTCGGTTGAAACTGCGCGAGATCATTCATCGCGACGCCGGCGGCAAGCTCGTCGAAACGTCGGCGGAGTTGATCGGCTACCACCGCCCGAACAAGGCAGCCGCACGAACGAGCCGCTACGAGATCGTTCTCGTCTCTCATCCAAGAAAAATGAAACGGCTCCTGGGCGCCTTCCTCGGCGTTCAGTCGGTGGTGCGCAAAACCCGTGACGTCTATCTGCTGGAGAACCTGCGCATTCACCTCGATCGCGTCGCCCGCCTCGGTTCGTTCGTCGAGTTCGAACTGATCGTGACGCCAAAAAAGACGCTCGCCCAATGCGGCCGTCGCATGCGGCAGCTGCTGGCTGAGTTTGCCATCGGCCCCAGCCAACTTATCGCCGGGTCGTATGCGGACCTGAAAGCGGCCGACTAAGAGGCGTCCGCGGCCACACGGCGGATTTCCTCTACATCCGCCACGCTACGTTTGTAACTTCCCAATAACCCTGGGAAGAGGCGCAGCTGATCGCCTCTTCTAATTTGTATCTTATCAGGGATGGCGAAGGGACTCCCGGCACTTCCGGACATTCCAGTAGAGCAACGAACGCCGTTGGTCGAGGCGTTGCTCGCCATAATCCGTGCGCAGCAAGACCGGATTGGCGAGCTCGAAGAGACGGTGCAGCGACTCCGCGACGGCATCGAACATCGTGAAGGTCATGCGGCGATACCCTTCGAGCGGATGGGCGCGGGCGAAGAGGCGGATTTTGTGCTTTTCGTCGTCGGTGAGCCAGTGGTCGCGTGGCACCCAGGCGTTGTGCTCGTTGACCTTGCCGAAGCGTTGCTTCCAGTCGTGGAACTTGCTGGAACCGATGCCGATCCAGGGCAGGAAGCGCGCGATGGGGATGTCGGTCTTGTCTCGCTCCAGGTGTAGGTGAAATCGACGATGGGTGTCGCGGGTGTCGTGGGGGACCCAGCGGCCGGTCAGCTCTCCCCAAGACTTTTTTTTAGCAGGACGTGCTCTTCCATGAGCTCGGCGAGGACGGAGTCCTTGCGTTGGAGCTTGGCTTCGAGCCGCTCGATCTTGAGGTGATTGGCGTCCTCGACGGACTTGCTCTTGCGGCCGGTGCCGAAGGCGGCGTCGCCGTTGTCGAAGAACTCTTTGAGCCAGTTGTAGATCTGGTTGGGGTACAGGACGAGTTCATCGCACAGGTCCGAGACGGGGACCTTGTCGAGGAGATGGCGCTTGAGGATGGCGACCTTCTCGGTGGCGGCAAAGTGACGCCCCTGCTTGGTCATGGTGAACCTCCGTTTGGGTTATGCTAACCCGAACGGCGCGTTCATCCAGATTCGACTCAGGCAAAACAGAAGTTCATCGCGAACAACCATCACCTGCATCATTCATGCGACGTATGAGTTAGGAATCGACGCGACGTTTTGGAACAATGAGGCGGCGAAGGAAGAGGCGGTTGCGGTCGATGTCCCCGTCCCGAGCGCGGCGGTCGCGCCGGTCGAACCGAATGGCGAAGCGAAGTCCGCCCAAAAACCGCTGCCGCCGCCCAATAACGTATCTGCTACGTGGAGTTTTTAGGCAAAGCCCGCCGATACGATATGTTAGTACACTATACGCAGGGATCACGCTGTGAGCTTCTTCTTGGTGCGGAAAGTCGAAGTCATTGAAAATGAAGCGCTTAAGCTTAAGAATGTCCAGTCCGAAGGCGCTTGTGTCGGCGCAACTCGATGGCAGAAAAAGACAACGAAAAATGTCCGGTTGAAAAACCGGCAGAAAGCGGCAATTCTTTACGCCGCGCCGACTCGGTTCGTGTTCGTTGCTTCGAAGGAAACAACGTTTTTGGAGGGAAGTGACGATGAAACGCGTCGCTCGCGCCGCTGTTCGCCTTTTTGCGATCGCGTTCGCGCTCTCCATCGGCGTCGGCCAGGCGCCCGCGGATGAGAGGCAATGGCGCGCCTTCTGGGTCGATGCCTGGAACAGCGGCATTAAAACGCCGGAGCAGGTCGATCGGCTGATCGCCGACATGAAAGCGCTCCACTGCAACACGATCATCGCGCAGGTGCGCAAGAGCGGCGACGCCTATTTCCGCAAGACCGTCGATCCGTTCGCCGACGATCCGGTGATCCCCGCCGGCTTCGATCCGCTCGCCGACCTGCTGGAAAAAGCCCATAAGGAAGGGATGCAAGTCCATGCCTGGCTCAACGCCATGCCGATGTGGAAGGGCTCGCAAACACCGCCGCGGAGCAAGGAACATCTTTACCACTTTCACGGTCCGGAAAGGACCGGCCGCGCCAACTGGCTGACGTGCGACGACAAGGGAGACAACCGCTATCCCGTCGGCTTCTTCCTCGACGCCGGCCACCCCAACGTCTCTACGCATCTTGCCAAAGTCGTCGTCGATCTCGTCAAAAACTACCCGGTGGACGGCGTCCATCTCGACTACATCCGTTACCCGGAATCGACCGGGGAAGAGCAAGGCGGCATCGGCTACAACGCCGTGAGCGTCGAGCGGTTCAATCAAGTGCATGGCCGCAGCGGCAAACCGGGACGGGACGATCCCGCGTGGAAAGATTGGCGGCGCCAGCAAGTGACGCAACTCGTGCGCTGCCTGCGGGTCGAGTTACTCGCGGCGAATCCCAAAGTGCTCTTCTCGGCGGCGCTCATTCCTTGGGGCGACGGCCCGAGTGAGGAAATCGGTTGGGTGAAATCCGCCCCGTACAATCGCGTCTTCCAGGACTGGCACGCCTGGCGGCAGGAAGGGCTGCTCGACCTCGCCATCCCCATGAACTACGACCGCGAAGCCAGGCCGGACCAGAAGGCGTTTTTCGAGCACTGGGTGACGATTGAAAAAGAGCACCGCTACCATAGTCAGCTCGTCGTGGGCCTTGGCGCCTATCTGAATAGCACCGCCGACACGCTGAAACAATTGCGGTTGGCGCTAGCGCCGAGCGCCCACGCGGGTCCTGCGGACGGCGTCTGTATCTTCAGCTACGCGGCCTTTCGCAACGCGGCGCCCGGAAGCGGCAAGCCGACCCTTGAGGACTTGCGTCACGTTCTGCTCGACGGCGACGGGAACCAGCGCGGGCCGTTCGCGCAACCGGCCGCGTTGCCGGAGGCGCCCCGCGTGGTCCGGCCGAAGCTCGGAACGCTCGCCGGTTACGTCCTCGGCGGCGGGGGCAAGCCCGTCGATTCGCGCGCGGTGCGCATTGAGGATGACGCGACCGGAAAGCTCGTCGCGACCAGCAAGACCGACGGCAATGGCTTCTTCGCGGCGTTGTTCCTGCCGCCCGGCAAGTACCGCGTGAGCGTACCGGGCGATCCCTGCGCCGCTCCCTTCGAGGTGCGGGCCGGCGCGGTTACGAACATCGTCAAACCGGTGCGGGGGAGCGAAAACTAGGGCCGAGGCGCCGCCGTCAACCGGTGCGTCGGCAACCCGTGTAGCGGCTCTACGCGGCCTTCCTCATAATGAGAGGCGTTCCCCACCGCGGAGAAGAATGCTTCATGCTGCGCTTCCATGTCAGTAATAAGCGCGAACGTCAGCAATTCGAACATCCGCTCGGTCCCATCGAGTTCGGCCGCGGACCAAAGCGCAACGAGACCGCGCGCTGCGTCGTCCAGGATTTATCGGTGTCGCGCGACCATATCCGCATGGAGGAAGCGTCCGTCGGGCAGTTGCGGATCGAGAATCTTAGCACCAAGAACCCGATCCGCCTGGCGGACAATAGCATCATCGCGCCCGGCGCCACGCGAATTCTGGCACTGCCGGCACGGTTGACCGTCGGTGAGACGCTCATCGAAATCGAGCCGGTAAGCGCCGACGACGCGGTGCCGCGCGAGTCGCTGTTGACCGTGGCCCAACCACCGCGGAGCTTGCGCCGACCCGGCCGCACCGAGCAGCCGTCGAGCTTGCTGGATCTGGGCGCCACGCCGGCGCCCGACCTGCTGACCCACTGGTTCGAGACGGTCATCTCGGTGCAGCGCGCCGCCGCGGGATCGCCAGCGTTCTACGATCAGACGGCGCGGGCACTCGTCGATCTTGTCGGCCTGGATCGCGGGTTGGTGCTGCTGCGCGGGGGCGACAAATGGGAAGTCGTCGCGCGCTGCCTGACGGAGTATGCCTCCGGACGTGAATTCAGCGAGACCGTTCTCGCACACGTCGCGCAGGAGAAACGGACTCTTTTCCAGCCGGCCGGACAAGCGCTGACGACCGCCGAAAGCCTGCAAGGCGTCGAAGCCGTGGTCGCCTCGCCCATCTTCGATTCGCGCGACAACGTCGTGGGCATGCTTTATGGGACACGTAACCGCCACGCCGCTGCGCGCGGCGTCACGATTGGTCCGTTGGAAGCGCAGGTCGTGCAACTCCTCGCGTGTGCGGTCGGCGCGGGCTTGGCCCGGCTGGAACAGGAAGCCGAAGCGACGCGGCGGCGCGTGCAGTTCGAGCAGTTTTTCTCCGCCGACCTCGCGCGCGAATTGGAGTCGAGTCCTGACCTGCTCCAGGGCCGCGAACACGAGATCACCGTGATGTTCAGCGACCTCCGTGGTTCGTCGCGCATCGCGGAGAATCTCGGGCCGCACGATTCGTGCCGGCTGATCGGCGACGTGATGGAGCGGTTGACCGCCCGTATCCGCGAACACGACGGCGTGTTGGTGGATTACCTCGGCGACGGCCTGTTGGCGATGTGGAACGCGCCAACGAAGCAGCCGAACCACGCCGCCCAGGCGTGCCGTGCCGCTCTCGGCATGCTCGACGAGTTGCCCAAACTCAACGCCGACTGGAAGGAGCACGCCGGCGTCTCCATCGGCATCGGCATCGGCATCAACACCGGCAAGGCCCTGGTCGGCAACACCGGCAGCAGTTACAAGTTCAAGTACGGCCCGCTCGGCCACGCGGTCAACCTCGCCAGCCGGGTCGAGGGGGCGACGAAGCAGCTCAAGGTACCGATTCTCATCACCGGTTCAACGCGCAGCCAGTTGGGCGACGGCTTCGCCATGCGGCGGCTATGTACGGTCCGCGTCGTCGGCATCCAGGAACCGGTGGACCTTTATGAGCTGTGCGGCGCTGCCTGCGCGCCGGAGTGGACGGAACGCCGGGACCGCTACGAGCAGGCGCTGGCTCTTTACGAAGCGGGCAAATGGAGCGAAGCGCACTTGGAGCTATTTCCGTTGTTGGCCGTATCAGGGGAACGCGTGGACATCCCTTCTGTCGATCTCGCCCAACGGGCGCTGGCATGTGTGAAAGACCCGCCGGCGATGTTCGATCCCGTCATGGAATTGAGCAGTAAATAACTCGGACAGGCCGGAAGTTGCGCCGGCGCACGGGGCGATCCAGCTCAATGCAGGAGATTGAGTCCGTCGGTGCGATAGGCGCCTGCCCCGCCCTGGTAACGGCCGTGATTGCTTCGGTTCAGCGCAACGATCTTCCAGCCGATGCAGCCGCCGTAGTCCCAGCCCCACGTGCCCTGCGCGGGCGTCGGCGTATGACCCAACAAAGCGCAACCCCCGCCGACCTCGTAACCAATTTCTTTCGCGCTGTAAGACGGCCGCGCGTACGTGGCCACACGCGGCGCAGCCTGCCCGCGGCAGTCTTTGGAAAAAGAAGTGCCAATCGTCGAAAGCGTCGGCTCCTCCGCACTGGCGCGCGGCGCGAACATGCCCACCGCCAATCCGATGCCGAGAAGAATCGTCGCGATCCGCCGAAACATGACACCCTCCGTGACCCTGCTTCCGCGCTTCCGCTTAGCCCGTCGGATTCCGGTTGAACTTCTGGAACGGCAGCCGAACGCCGCGGACCGAGTACATGTCGGCGCGAACGACGGCGGGCGGCTGGAATCCTTGGCTGCCGCTGAAGGTCACCACGTCGTCCTGATCGACGCCGTCGCCGCTGACCCCAAAACCGCCGACAAGCACGGGCAGGCCGTGAATAGTCTTGTAGACGGGCATGCTGCCGGGGAAGAAGACGATGCCGTTCTGATTCAGCACGTCCGCCGTCTGGTGAAAGTTCGTACCGGGGAAGAAGGCGTCGTGGCCGATGACGCTTTGATACGCCGCGGCGGGCAATGGCGGGCCGAGCTGCGTGCCGGTCTGCGGATTGACGCCGCCGTCGTTAAGTTGGGAGAATGGGCCGGGCGGCTGGCCGTCGATCGCTTCGGGAAAGCGCGGTTGGCCGAGGTACCGGAAAGTGCGGCTCGTCATGGCGACACCGGCCGGCAGTCCCGCGACCTGATCGAGCGGCTGCAACTGCGAAGGATCGGCGTAATAGGCGACGTTGCGCGCCTTCGCCGTCGCCACGTCGATGGAGAAGAAGGTCGCATCGGGCATGCGGTAGATGCCGAGGACCGCGCCAGTCTGATCAGTTACCGTGAACACCATCTTGGCGGTGTTGCCAAGCTGGCGGATGGCGGCACGCGTCTGCTCCGCTTGCGCGATGCCCTGGTTGACCATTTGCACAACGTCGGCCGCGGAGATATTCAGCCCGTCGTGCGGCGTCACGAGCCATCCGGCAGGGACAGCACGGCCGGCCAGATGCTGATTACTGAAGTCCATGCCCATAGGAAGACTGTCGCCGCCGTTGCCCACCCGCAAATCAGTACCCGCGGTGCGACTCCCCATGCCCAGTTGATGACCGTAGCTGACGAGGAACTGCGGCCCCGAAGTGCCAAACGGACCGACGGTGTTGAGCGTGATGCCGACCAAATCGAGGCGCGGGAACGGCAAATCAATGTCAGGAATCGGGGGCACCCCATCCAGCGCGCCCACGCGGAACCCTGCCTGCGCGCTGCCGCCGATTGCCGCGAGGGCGATGTACTCCGCTTCGAGCGAGCGGTCCGGCTTCGCCGGATTGTAACGAATGTCGAGAGCCGAATTCTCTTCGCTCGCGAAGCCGGTGGCGCCCGGGAAGAACACGCCGATGCCGCCGATCAGCACGAAGCTGCCGTCGGCCTCGCGGCGATAAATCGGAATGCCGCCGGGCAGGGTGCCGATGCCGCGCGCCTGGGCATTCGGCATGATGCCGGAAACGAAGCCGTACGATTCCGGGGCGGGAATATTCTGGCCCAGCGGGATCGGGATGTCGGTGAGCGGGACGTTGAAGCGCGACGGCAGGTTCGGCGCTGTGCCTTTCACTCCACTGGCGTCCGGATGGATGAGGCTGTCGCGGTTGGTGTGCTCGATCTCAAAGAGGTCCACTTGCGGCGTAAACTGCACGCCGGGCGGGAAGTGGCCGCCGAGTCCGACGGGGGCGACGAAGCCGGGACCGCGAAACGTCGAGTTTGGATCCGGTATGCTCGGATTCGATTCCACCTCCCGCTGTGTAATCGTCGATTGGCTTATGAACTGGACGGTCCGCGACGTGATCGGCGCCTGATCGTTGGCGAAGAACGCCGCCGTGCGGGCCTCGGCTAATGCTCCGTCCGCCGCGAAAACCAGCGTCGGCACGTTGGCAACGATCGCGGGGTTGATGCCCGTCTCCACACGGACGCCGAGCACGCGGCCGTTGCGATCGACGATCGCGATGATGGCGTCGTTGCTCGCCGTCGCGGCATTGGCGCGCTCAAGCAGTGTCAAAACCTCGAACGCAGAGAGCTGGGGATCGGGCGGGTCGGGCAAGGGGCTGTATTCCGCGGAGGCAAGCAACGCCGCCGCGACCTGGTCGTCGCGCAAGTTCTGTTGGAATAGCCCGGTAAGCGTCGCGAGCGAGGTCGCGTCGGCGGGACGATGTAGATATTGTTGATAGAGGGCCTGGATACGGTCTGCCCGTGCTTCGTCACTGCCGACGACAGCCATGGCGACTTGCGTGCGCGACAGTCCCGCCGCGAGCAGTCCGTCGACTCCCATCTGTCCCGCGACATCGACGGCGCGGTGGTAAGCGTCTGCGTAGAGAGCGGTCGTGAAGCCGGCGTCGGTGGCGCCGTGTGCCGTGAAATACTCGTCGGAGCCGAGGAGCAGCGCGTCGAGCGCCTCTGCCGTGAGCCCCGTGTTCAGAAGCCTGGCTGTAAGCGCGGCCGTTGCGGGATCCGCGGTGCGATGGAGGAACGTGCTGTAGGCGTTTTGCACTTGGACCAGCCGGTACTCGCCAGACTGTTCGAGGGCGGCGACAAGTTGCGTGCGGTTGATGATCGCGTGGTCGAGTACCGGGGCGATAACGGCGAGAGCAGTTGCGTCCACCGGGCGCGAAAGCAAATCGGGATAGAGTTTCGTCAAAAACTGTATACTGAGCGAGCCGTCGAGAAGCCGCCGGTCTTCCAGCGCTTCAACGATTGGGCGGCTGCGCGATGAATGTCGCATGAGGCAGACTCCGGTTTCGTCTCCGTCGTTACCATCGGTTTCCCAGCTTCGCCCCTTCCATCCATTCTTGCCGGCACGTTGATCCTTTGCCACCGCGGGGGAAAACTATTCCGGCCGCTCCGTTTCCGCCGCTTGCCGACGCCGCACAGTCGGCAAGTTCGCTGCATTCCTCAAGACCGCGCAAGTCGGCGGCCGATAAGCAGAGGGGAGATCGTCCGTTCCAAGCGGAGAGAAGGAGATGCTGCGCCCGCGACGGCGGCGGTGGGCCTGGCTGCTGTGCGTCGTGCTCGCGGCGCCGGGCTTCGCGCGCGGCGCCGACGCGGAGCCGCCGGTTCGGCCGCAGGTGCTCGACCGTCCGCTGGAGTCGCCGGCGCCCGCCCCCGCGCCTGCTCCGTCTCCATCGACGCCGCTGTTGCAGACGCCGGCCGATCCGCCGCTGGGCTTCACCGGCGCCAGCGGGATTCTGCCGCGCGAGACTCAAGACGACCCTCACTTCGTCCCCGTCGAAGACCGCTGGCGCCTCGGCTTCCCGACGTGGGACCGCAGCGAGCAGGGCAAGAAGCCGACGGAAGATTCGCCCTACACATTCGGTCACTGGTGGGACCCGTTCAACCAAAACGTGCTGAAGGGCGACTACCCGATTATCGGCCAGCACACGTTTCTCGACCTGACGGCGACGAGCTTTGCGACCATTGAAGGCCGTCAGGTGCCGACGGCGACCACCCCATTCGAGAGCACCCAACGGCCGTTTGAGAACGAGTTCTTCGGTCGACCCAACCAGTTCTTCTACACGCACGACGTCAGTTTGTCGTTCGACCTGTTCCACGGCGACTCAGGTTTCAAGCCGGTCGATTGGCGTGTCCAGTTCACGCCGGTCTTCAACGTGAATGAGTTGGAAGTGCAGGAATTAGGCGTCATCAACCCCGATGTGCGCAAAGGCACGACGCGCTCGCGGACTTTTGCGTCGTTGGAAGAATGGTTCGTCGAAACGAAGCTCGCCGATCTCAGTCCCGATTACGATTTCCTCAGCCTGCGCCTCGGCGCGCAGCCCTTTACAAGCGACTTTCGCGGGTTTCTTTTCAGCGATACGAACCGTGCGGTGCGCCTCTTCGGAACGCGCTTGTCGAATCGCGAACAGTTCAACTTGCTTTACTTCCGTCAGCAGGAAAAAGACACCAACAGTCAGCTCAACACGTTCGACGACCGCGGCCAGGACATCGTGATCGCCAACTACTTCCGGCAGGACACGATCTGGCCGGGATACACGCTGGAATTGAGCGTTCACTACGATCACGATCCGAAGAGCCGGCATTTTGACAAGAACGATTTCCTCGTTCGCCCCGATCCGGTCGGCACGTTTCAGGAACATGAGCTGAACGTCGTCTACCTCGGTTGGGCGGGCGACGGGCACATCAATCGCTTCAACATCACGCACCAGTTTTACTGGGCACTGGGCCGGGATAGCTTTAACAATCTCGCCAACCAGCCGGTGGACATCAATGCGCAGTTCGCGGCGGTCGAACTGTCGTACGACCGCGACTGGGCCCGCTTCCGCACGTCTTTTCTCTACGCCTCCGGCGATCACAACATCAACAACAGCCACGCGACCGGGTTCGACACGATCCTCGACAACCCGAACTTCGCCGGCGGGGAGTTCAGCTACTGGCAGCGGCAAGCGATCAAGCTGTTCGGCGTGAACCTCGTGCAACGCGAAAGCCTGGTGCCTGACTTGCGGTCGGACAAGGCGGACGGTCAGGCGAACTTCGTCAACCCGGGTTTGTTCCTGTTCAACGTCGGCGTCGATTTCGACCTGACGCCGAAATGGAAGCTGATCAACAACGCGAACCTGCTGTGGTTTGAAAACACGAACGTGCTCAAACAGTTCGTGTTTCAGAGCAACATCGACCAGTACATCGGCCTCGACGTGAGCACGGGCGTCGAATACCGGCCGCTGCTCTCCGACAACATCATCGTGAAATTTGGCGTGTCCACGCTCGTGCCGGGGACGGGGTTCAAGCAGCTTTACAACCAGCTTCACGACAACGTCGATCCGCTCGTGGCGGGGTTTTTGGAATTGAACGTGAATTACTAACGGTGTTTCACGCAGAGGCGCAAAGAAGGCAAAGCACGCAGAGAGCCGGTCGGTGCGTGGCGAGCTTTGGTTGGTTTGCGCCTCTGCGTGAAACACCTGAGACGGATTCCCATGCGACGACTCAAGTATAGCCTGATCGCGTCGAGCGCGATTGGCTTCGCGTTCGTCTGGTGTTCATGGTGGGTTCGTCTTCATGGTCATGAACCGCACGCGGGGCCGGCAGAATCGCGGCAAGTCGATCTCATGAAGCAGACCGCCGGCGAGGCGAACGCCAAAAGCGCCGGCTGCATCGTTTGCCATCAAGGCGTCGGCGATCCGCACTTCAAGGAAACGGTCCGACTCGGCTGCGTCGATTGTCATGGCGGCGATCCCTGCGCTGCCGACAAGGATCGCGCCCATCTCCATCCGCGGTTTCCCGACGCCTGGCCGAGTTCCGCCAATCCCGTTCGGTCCTACACGCTGCTCAACCACGAGTCGCCGGAGTTCGTGCGCTTCGTCAACCCCGGCGACCTGCGTGTCGCGCATTTGAGCTGCGGCACCGTGAATTGCCACGGCAACGAGGTACTGCAAAACAGGATGAGCATGATGACGCACGGCTGCATGCTCTGGGGCGCGGCCCTGTACAACAACGGCTCCGTGCCATTCAAAGGGGCGCGTTATGGCGAAAGCTACAGCATGAACGGCACGCCGCAGCGACTGCAAACCGTGCCGCCACCCACCGACGGCGAGAGGCAAAGGAGGGGCGTGCTGCCCTATCTCGACCCGCTGCCCCGGTTCGAGATTACGCAGCCGGGCAACATCCTGCGCGAGTTCGAACGCGGCGGCAAGGCGCGGCCGGAAATCGGCATACCGGATCGTCTCGAAGATCCTGGTCGTCCATTCTTGAATCGGCTTTCCAACCGCGGTCTCGGCACACAGAATCGCACCGATCCCGTCTTCATCAGTTTGCAAAAGACACGGCTCTTCGACCCGACGCTGAACTTCCTCGGCACCAACGATCATCCGGGCGACTACCGCTCCAGCGGCTGCACGGCGTGCCATGTGGTTTACGCCAACGACCGCTCGACGATCCATTCCGGCCCGTACGCCTGGGCCGGCAACCGCGGCACGAGCACTTCGGCCGACCCGACGATTCCAAAGAACGAGTCCGGCCATCCGATCGAACACCGCTTCACGCGCGCGATTCCGACGAGCCAGTGCATCGTGTGTCACGTTCACCCCGGCACCAACGTGATGAACAGCTACCTTGGCACGATGTGGTGGGACGAGGAAACCGACGGGGAATTGATGTATCCCCAGAAGCAGCGCTATCCGACCGCCGAACAAGCCGCGCTCACGCAGATGCGGAATCCGAATGAGTCGTCCGTGCGCAACCACCTGGCCGATCCCGAGTTCGTCGCCAATCTGACCGATCTCAATGGGCAGACGAAGCACACGCAATTCGCCGACTTCCACGGCCACGGCTGGGCGTTCCGGGCCGTATTCAAGAAAGACCGCCACGGCAATCTCCTCGACGCCTACGGCACCACGTTGCCGGAGGTCAAGAACAAGCAGCTCCAGGCGGCGATCAATCCGGCGACCAAGAACCAGCCCGGCAATCCGGTACACCAGATGGACATCCATTTGGAGCGCGGCATGCACTGCGTCGATTGCCATTTCGTGCAAGACGTACACGGCAACGGAAAGCTCTACGGCGAAGTGCGGGCGGCGATTGAGATTCAATGCACCGACTGTCACGGCAGCGTCACGCAACGCGCCACGCTGCACACCTCCGGACCCGCTGCCCCGCCGGGTGGCCGCGATCTGGAAATCCTGCGCACGCCGTTCGGCGCGCGTCGCTTCGAGCGCCGTGACGGCAAACTCATTCAGCATTCCATGGTGGAGGAGAAGAAGGAGTGGGTGCTGAAACAGGTGCAGGACGTCATCGACCCGACCAACAAGGAGTATTTCAACCCCAAAGCGGCGCTTGCGAAGACAGTCCGATTCGATGGCGCCAGTAAGCAAATGGTTTGGGGGCCGCTGCTGAACAATGATGATCGGGTCTGCGCGCACCAGAACAAGAACATGAGCTGCATCGCCTGCCATTCGGCGTGGAATCCGAGTTGCTTCGGCTGCCACCTGCCGCAAAAGGCGAACAAGAAGCTGCCGCAGCTTCACAACGAAGGGGACGCCACGCGGAACTATGTCAGCTACAACTTCCAGACGCTGCGTGACGACGTGTTCATGCTGGCGCGCGACGGACTCGTGACGGGCAACCGCATCGGGCCGGCGCGGTCGTCGTGCGCCATCCACGTCGGCTCGTACAACCAGAACCGCGAGTCGATCTACGTGCAGCAGCAAACGATTTCCGCCGAAGGCTTCAGCGGCATCGCCTTCTCGTCGAACGTGCCGCACACCGTGCGCGGCGCCGCGCCGCGCGGGCATTCTTTGCTGCCGGGCCGCAGCGAAACCAAGATGTGCAGCGATTGCCACGTCTCCAAGAACGACGACAACAATGCGATCATGGCCCAGCTCCTGATGCAAGGGACGAACTACGTCAACTTCATCGGCCGCTACTGCTGGGTCGGCGCGGGCGAGCATGGGTTGTATTCCGTCGTCGTCACCGAACGCGAAGAGCCGCAAGCGGTGATCGGCAGCACGCTGCACCAGCTCGCCTTCCCGGATTACTTCAAAAAGCACGTCGAACACGACCGGCGCTTGGAGCACGCGCACGAGCATCCCGGCAAGGACATCAGCGAGCAGGCGCTGTTCCCGCTGCGCAAGAACGAAATCCTGAGCGTGCAAGCGCGTGGCGAGTATCTCTACGCGGCGTGCGGCGCAGGTGGGCTGCGCGTGTTTGACATTTCGATGATCGACCACAAAGGCTTTTCCGAACGCGTCTTCACCGCGCCGGTGTCGCCGCTCGGGCAGCGGTTCTATGTGAAAACCAAGTATGCCACGGCCGTCGCGGCGCCGACGACGATCGCTCCCGATCCGACGCGGACGCACTTCGCGGAGAACCATGAGGGGACCATCCATCCGATCTACGGCTATCTCTTCGTCGCCGACAAATACGAGGGCTTGATCCTCGTCGGCGCCGGCACGTTGCTCGACGGCAATCCGCTCAACAACTTCCTGAAGCGCGAAGTGACGTTCAATCCCGACAACCTGCTCGCCGGTGCGAACGCGGTGACGATCGTCGGAACGTATGCCTATGTTTGTTGCGACGCGGGAGTCGTCGTAATCGACTTGGATGACCCGAAGTGCCCGCAAGTCAAAACCGTGGTAGGCCCGGACGTACTGCACCGGCCGCACGCCGTGCAAGTACAGTTTCGTTATGCGTATGTCTGCGATGACGAGGGAATCAAGGTGCTGGACGTGACCGACCTCGCGACGCCGCACGCGGTTAGCAGACTCGACTTGCCCGAATGCCACAACATTTACCTTGCTCGCACCTACGCCTACGTCGCGGCGGGTTCGCAGGGGCTCGTCATTCTCGACATCGAGAAGCCGGCGGAGCCGAAAGTTGACCAGGTCTACAACGCGGGCGGCTGCATCAATGATTTACGCGACGTGAAGCTCGGCATCACCTACGTCAGCGAATTCGCCTATCTCGCGGACGGCAAAAACGGACTGCGCGTGGTGCAGCTAACGTCGCCGGAGACTCCAGGCAATCAAGGCTTTAGCCCGCGGCCGACGCCGTGCTTGATCGCCGACTATCCGATTCCGCACGGAGGCTTGGCGCTCTGCATTTCCAAAGGCCTGGATCGCGACCGGGCGGTGGATGAGAGCGGCAATCAGATCGCGGTGTTCGGCCGTGTTGGCGCGCGGCCGCTCAGCTTTGCGGAACAACGGAAGATGTATTTGCGCAACGGAGAGGTGTGGAAGGTGAGCGACGATCCGCGGGCTCATCAATACCGCTTCATGCCTGCACATTGAGCAGTGGCTGCGCTCCGCGGCAGACGTTTGATGTAACGATGTAACGCATTTTTCTCCCGCCGGCGCGGTTCCATGAATCTCCTCGTGCAGAACTTATTGCTCCATTGAGCGTTGCGTTTACGCCGTCAACTTCCGCGCGTCGCCAAAAATGGATTACTTGCATTACACCCCACACACACCCTTTCGAGGCCGGGTCGATGGGCTGCAACGAATCTTGCAAATGGCTGGCACAAGCGCACACTCTGGCGCTCACGGTACGGGCAGTTCCTGCGCGATTTGGCGGCATCCCTGACTGAATGACGCCGGATCGAACGCGGAACGCGTCGTAAGCATTGCAGACGGGTCGTGCGAAATGTCGCCGCTCTGCCGTGACGGCAGTTGCAGTTTCAAATCGCGATCGAGCGACTCCAGAAACTGGTTTATGCGTGGCGTTTTCGCACCGGCGGGGTCCCAGTCCGCTCTTATCACGCGGAAAGCCCACGCGATTTGGCGAGCGGTGTCATAATCGACCGGCTGCGTGCCGAGTTCGGCAAGCTGTCGCAACATACGAAGCGCGGCCGCCTCATCGACAGGTCGCTTGTCAACCTCTGCGGCGAGACTACTCGACCACTCGACCAGCGCCTTGGCCGCGGCGGCGATGCGGACGCAGTCGCCAAAGGGCTGCACGTCGAAGGCACGCTGGAGGTCGGCCAACTTGGCACGAAACTCAGATTCCTCGCGAGCGGCGTGTTTGAGCGCGACCGTGACTAGCGCCGTCGGCCATTGCCGCATTCCGGGGCGGCCGGGCAACCCGCTGAGTCGCGGACGGTTCGATGGAGATTTGAGCTCGTGGTGGCAGGCGTAGCAATCGAAGTTTGCCAGGTCGAGCGCGCCGCCATTTGGGTCCTTTGCGTCAGCACTGGTCTGGGCTTCGCGCGCCAGCAGTTGCATAGCGGTCTGGAATGTAGCGACGCCACCCACCAAGACGGCTCTGGTCTGTTCGAACGCTGCCTCCGCCGGCTTGTAGGGAAGCAGCTGCGCCAGGTTCGCGACTTGGAGTCGCCGTAGCCGTTCTTCCTTCGCGCGCAGCGACTCCCAATGTGGCGGCATCGCCTGACAGAAGGTTGCGACCTCTATGCCAGGCAGCGGTGGGTGTCCGGCGGCATACATTTCGTGGGTGACGAATTTTCCTTGCTCCGCATTGCCGACGTGGCACGACGCACAAACCTGACTGCGCGTATTCAAGTCCCAAAGGTCCGTCATGCCGAAGTAAGTCTGCTTGTCTTGGCGCGTCAACTTGCGCCATTGGTTCTTGCGGAGACCGCCGTGGATCTCGACCCACTCCAGAGCGGCGCCGTGGCAGACGACGCAGCTAACTCCTTCTTCTGGTTTGAAGGAGTGTTTTTCCTCCGCGTTCTCAATGTACGCACTGTGGCAGACGATGCAGCGACGCTCGTCGGTCACTTTTCCCTTGATACTCATCAACCGGCCGATCGCGCGGCCGCGGTCGCCGTCGAGCACGTTGAAGGCCAAGCCGTGTTTGTCTTCCTTTTTCCAGATCGCCATCTCGGTGCAGCGGCAAATTACGGGGGCGGCGCCCGGAGGAGGCGTCAGGTGGCATTGACGGCAATCCTCGATGCTAAAAAAAGCTCGTTTAGGACTAGGCTTCGGAACGGGGATGCCTTCGAGCTGATCGGGCTGTTGTCTTTGCTGCGGAAGCCCTCTGGGCGCGAAGCCGCCGAGCGTGAATACGATGCTCAGCGAGACAAACAAGAAAACAGTGCGGCACTGCGTCGGCAACATAGCTTGTTACCTGGCCTCGGATCGAATGCCTGAAACTTACGGAGCGCCGCGCTTCGGGACATACGTGCTCGGACTATCGAAACCCTTCGGGAATTCGAGCACTTTTTTCCGCTTTTTGAGCCAGACGCAGAGATCGGGCAGCGCCGGATCGCAGCGCTTGGGATTGATTCCCATGTCGCTGAGCGTGTGATAAGCGTCGGCCAACGCTAGATATCGTATGACGGCGCGGTCCCAACTGTCTGGCGGTTCCTGCTGCTCCAGTTTCCACCACAGCGCGAGATTGCCGCAGGCGTCCTTCTCGGTGTACCGCTGTCGCTTTCTGGACAGACCGAGCGTTCCCGCGGCGGCATGCGCCTGCTTTGCCACCTCGGCGGCCGACGTCCCCGGGCGATTCATCATTTGGCGGAGTTGCCAAAACACCAAGTCGACGTCGGGCGCAAGAAACTCAACATCCAATCCCAAATACCAATTGCCCCACGACAATGATCCGGGCTGCCGGCCATCGTAGCCCCGCGCCTGTCGCCAGCTCTTTCCCTGTAGATCGTGATGGCACGCGAAGCAATCATATTCGGCAAATTCGGGCCATGGCTTTGCTTTCTCGGCGCGATGAGCCAGCAGGTTCATCGCTGTTTGCGCCGACGTAGTGCGCCCGACGTTCCAGGATCGCATCTGGAAATCAGGCCGCGCGTTCTCGCCCTTCTCCTTCCAATGCTTCGGCAAATTCGCCTGATACGCGCTGAACTCAAAGGCCAACCGCGGATGTCCCGCCGCGATCAGGTCGTGATTGACGTCGTTGTCGCCGTTGCCGACATGACACGTCGAACACAGCCCGCTCCGAACTACAAGATTCTTCGTGTCCCGGAGCCCGAGCGCTTCCTTCTCCTCCGGCGTCTTGGCCTTCCATTCCTCCAGATAATGGAGCGACACCCATTTCTCGGCCGCTCCATGACACGCTTCGCAGCCGACGCCGTCTTGCAAACTGAATTGCGGCCGATGCGGCGCGGTCAGCGCGTCGGGTCCAACGTGGCAATTCAGACAAAGCGCGTTTTTGTGCGCGGCCGGCTGGCCGAGACGCTCCACGATCTGTTTCGAGCGCGGCTCGAACAGCACGTCGTATGCGTGGGCGTGCGGATCGAGCGTCGCCCACGTCGTGTATTCGCTGCGCCAACTGCCGGCGGGGCCGTTGGCGTGGTGGCAGGCGGTCGAAGCGCATGACGCGACGCCGACCGTCGCGAAACGGCTTGATGGGGGCGCAGCCGTCGGCGGCGCAGATGGGTCTTGAGCCGGCGCGCGCGGCCCAGCGGCCCACAGAGCCGACAAGCCCGCCGCGGCGAGCAACATCAAAGGTAGGCGGCGCATGCTGCGATCCCGGCCATGCGGAGTCGAGGGAGCGGCCCTCAACTCTATCCCTGGTTCTTCATGTTCACACAAGAATTGTATCGCATCGGACCGGATTTCACCCGACCTTGGCGACGGCGCGGACGCGCTTGGCGTCAGAATTGATACGTCGTGCCTGGTCGGAGAATGTGGACATTCGGCAGACCCAGCGCGGCGATCTCCGCAACGACCTGTTCGCGATACCGAGCTTTGATGTGGATCACGTACACCGGCACGCCGCGCGGCAATTTCTCCACCTCGGCGGCGAAGGTCGCCGGTGTCAGGTGCTTCGACTCGTCGGCAAGCTTCTGCATGTTGTTCGGAAATGTCGCTTCGAGAAACACGGCCCGGAGGTTTGGCGCCGCATGGGCGTGCCGCCAAATGTCCTCGGTCGGCCCGGTGTCGGTGGCGACAATGAGCGTCGCGTTGTCGTCCGCCAACACATAACCAAAAGTCGGCACGGTGTGAGCGACGGGCAGCGGCAGCACGCGCATTCCTTCGACCGGAAGCCAGACGCCGGGCGTCAGCAGACAGAAGCGCACGAAAGGCGGTTCGCCGGCCGGCAATACCGTGAAGTCCGGCCACGCCCGCCCGTTGAACATGTCGCGGCGCAGCGAGTCGAGCACCGCGTCGCCGGCATGGACTTCTATCGTTTGGCCTTCGTAGACGTTTTCGAGGAAGACCGGCAACGACGCGACGTGATCGCTGTGCGCGTGCGTGAGCAGGACGTGCTTGACGCGCGCTTGTTGCTGGGGCGTGCCGAAGTAGCCGAGACTGCCGGCGTCGAGGGCGAGGGTGTTGTTGACGACGAAGGTGGTGAGGTATTGCAGCGCCGCGGCGCTCGAGCAGACCGCCGATGGAAGGAGTTCGATCTTCACAGTCTGTTCACCTGTTGAATGCTTGACCAGCGTAAACGCAACTACCGGATGGGTCAACGGCCGCTATGGCGTATTTCGCTCGACGAAGGGGGTTTGACTTCGTCAGTCATTTTGGAAGAATGCAACGAAAGGCGGACGTTGCCGTGTCGCGTTCGCCGGCGAACGGCCTAAGGAACTTCGCAGATGCTTGAACGCATTTACGTCGATAACTATCGCTGCCTGGTGAATTTTGAATGCCGCTTTGGCACAAAGCAGCTTCTTCTCGGTCCCAATGGCGGCGGGAAGAGCACGTTGTTCAACGTGCTGGCGACGCTCAGGGATTTCTGCGTCCACGGTGTGCCAGGCGAGGCCTGTTTTGCTGGAACAACGCGAACACGTTGGCAAGATCAGGCCGAACAAACGTTTGAACTCGACGTGGCGGGTAACAACGGGCTCTACACGTTTCGACTGATCGTCGATTCCTGGGGACAACCCATCGCTCGTCCGCGGGTCGTCAAGGAGGAAGTTCTCTTTTCCGGCAAACCGGTCTTTCGATTTTCCCAGGGTGAAGTGCATCTCTTCAATGATCGGCATGAAGAGAAAGTGAAATACCCGTTCGATTGGCACCGCTCTGCACTTGCCACGACGACCGAGCGACCCGAATACTCCTTGCTCGCTTGGTTCAAACATTGGCTTGGTCGAATTCTCTTCATCATGCCCGACCCCCATCTCATGTCTCCGTTGGCGACAAAGGAGGACCCGGTCCCAGAATTCAACCTGAGCAACTTCGCGGCATGGTATCGTCATCTGCGCCTGGAAAGCGACGATCAGAGCTTGCTTCATGATCTGCGCGAGGCGATGCCCGGCTTCGAGAGCATGGACCTCAAAGAGGCGGGTTTGGGGAACCGCATCTTGATGCTGACCTTCTCTTCGGCGGCGAGCAACGGTCAACCACAGCGCGCGTATTCCATGAACTTCAACGAACTTTCGGACGGGCAACGGGTGCTGATCGGCCTGTACACGGTTCTTCACTCTGCCCTCAAATCGGGCGCCTCCGTTTTCTTTGATGAGCCGGACAACTTCATTGCGCTGAGCGAGATTCAACCCTGGCTGGAACAGGCGCTTGATCGAGTGGAGGGCGACGATGGCAGTTGCCAGGTCGTCATCATTTCCCATCACCCTGAACTGCTGAACCGGCTGGCATTGACGAATGGAATCGTGCTCGACCGCCCCAACGGGCGTCAGGCACGTGTTCGGCGCTTCGGCGATCCCGCCGAGACGGGGCTGTCGCCGGCGGAACTCGTCGCGCGGGGGTGGGACCATGAGTAACCGCGTCTCGCAGACGATTCTCCTTTGCGAAGACGCCCTACAGGAGCGTCTTACAAAGGCCTACATGAAACTGTGCGGCCTCAGGACCGAACCACCTTACGTCAAAGCGTTGGTGGCAAGCCGACTGCAAGAGGGCGGAAACATTGGCTGGGTTCTGAATGAGTTTCCCAAGCAGCTTCACGCCTCGAGGCGGCGCCACAAAAAGGCGAAAACGCTTCTGATTCTGGTCATCGACGCTGACGCCTTCACGGTCGAGCAACGCCGCCGGCAGCTTTCGGATCGCGTCGCGAACGCGGCGTATGAACCCCTCCGTCCGGACGACCCTTCCGTTCTATTGATACCGAGACGTCATATCGAAACGTAGATCTGCGCGCTGCTTGAAATGCCTGTAACGGAAGAGGAGGACTGCAAGCGCCACAACACGTCGGATAAAGAGCACATTCGCAAGGCGGCCCACCGGCTCTTCCAGTGGTCGCGGCCGAGCGCGACACACGGACCGACCTGCGTTCCGTCGCTGGAAATTGCGCTGCCGGAAGGGAGGAGAATCGGATAAGCTGCGTCGATTTCGATTCGTCAGGCCGCTTCTCTTGCCATGCCACGATTTGCTGCATGCCCCAAGCAGGCATTCGGGGCGGTCTTTGTTTGAGTGCCTCTCACCCTGCCGACTTCCGCTCTTCCTGCAACTGATTCAGCTTATTGTACAGCGTCTTCAAGCTGATTCCCAATTCCTGGGCCGCGCCTGGTTTGTTGCCGGCGTGCTTTTCCAGCACGCGGACGATGTGTTGCATTTCAATGTCGCGGAGGGTCCGCGGACCGACGGAGGGCAGTACGCCGACGGTCGCGGCGGCGAGGCTGAGCGTCGGGGCGCCGGTCGGAGCGTGAATGTGGCTCGGCAGGTGTTCTGGGCCGATTTTCGCGGCGCCGGACAAGATGTAGGAATGTTCCATCACGTTCGCCAACTCGCGGACGTTGCCGGGCCAGTCGTGCTCCAGCAGCACGTCAATCGCTTCCGGAGAGAGCAAGTCGGCGACTTGCTCGATGGGGCGGCGCGCGGCACGAGCCAACAAGTGGCGGGCGAGGTCGGGGATATCTTGCCGGCGCTCGCGCAGGGCAGGGAGACGAATCTCGAACGTGTTGATGCGGAAATACAGGTCTTCGCGGAATTCCTCTTCCTTAATCATCGTGCGCAGATCGCGGTTGGTCGCGCACAGAACGCGGACGTTGGTGCGGAACGGCTCGGTTTCGCCGACGCGGCGGATTTCGCCCGATTCGAGAAAGCGCAGCAGCTTCACCTGGATGTTTTTGTTCAATTCGCCGACTTCATCGAGGAAGAGCGTGCCGCCGTCGGCGACTTCGAAGAGGCCCTTGTGATCGCGGTCGGCGCCGGTGAACGCGCCGCGGCGGTGGCCGAACAGCTCGCTTTCAACGAGATTCTCCGACAAGGCGCCGCAGTTGACCGGCACGAAGGACATCTCGGCTCGTTTGCTCTCTTGCCAGAGCGTGCGCGCGGCCAACTCCTTGCCGGTGCCGGTTTCGCCGAGGATCAGGACCGTGGATTCCGTCGGCGCCACGGTCGAGATGAGGCGGTGGACGCCTTGCATCGGCGGCGAGACGCCGACGAGGATGGTCGGGCCTTCGGCGGCCTGCACACGGCTCTGCAGAGCGAGATTCTTCAGCTTCAAATCGCGCTTCTCGCCGATGCGGTGGAGCAGGCCCTCGATCTCGGTCAGCTTGCACGGTTTCGTGATGTAATCGAACGCGCCCAACCGGACCGCCTCGATGGCGGTCTCCATGCTGGCGTGGCCGGTCATGACGACGGCTTCGGTGTCGGGCGAGACCTGCTTGAGGACATCGAGCACTTCGATGCCGGTCATGCCGGGCATGCGCAGGTCGAGAATGGCGGCGTCGAAATTCGCTTCCTTGAGCGCCTTGATTGCCGATTTGCCGTCGGGGCACACGGTGACCTCGTGCCCCAACCGCGGCAGCTCGGAGCGCATGAATTCCTGCAGCGACTTCTCGTCGTCGGCAAACAAAATCCGCAATGAGCGGTGCGGCGACGTGGCCAAGCGGGTGCCTCCTTGCGTGCAGAAGACAGAAGTCAGAAGACAGAATGCTCTCCGCTTAGGCGGCACGGCGTTGAGGCGGCATCGCGCCGCTCCGGCGCGTCTCGTTTTCCGACACGAGCGGCGGTTTCTGACTTCTGGCTTCTGGCTTCTGACTTCTGACTTCTGACTTCTGATCTCGGTCCGCTGCTTGCTCGTCCTTGAGCGGCAGGCGGACGGTAAAAGTACTGCCCTGTCCCAGGCCGGCGCTGGCGGCTTCGATGTCGCCGCCGTGCTGGCTAATCGTGCGGTGGCTGATCGTCAGGCCAAGGCCGGTGCCTTTGCCGGTGCGGCTGCGGGTGAAGAACGGCTCGAAGATGTTTTCCAGCACTTCGCCCGCCATGCCGCAACCGGTGTCGGCGAACGTCATCTCGGCCATGCCGTCTTGCTGCGTCAGACGAATCGTCAGCGTGCCGCCTTCGTCCATGCTTTCGAGCGCGTTGACGACGAGATTCAGCACGACCGACTTGATCTCCTGAGCATTAATCCAGGCGGCGATCCTGCCGGCCGGCTCGAAGACGATGCGGCGGCCCTTGTAGTTTTGCAGGTGCTCGACGAGATTCAGGACCGATTGGATCAGCTCCTGCAAATCGGTCTGCTCCCGGTGCTTCTCGCCGCCGCGGCTGAAGGCGAGCAACCGTTCCGTGATGTTCTTGCAGCGAAACGCTTCGTCCTGAATCATCTTCAAATACTTGCCGACCGTTTCCTTGTCGGCGGCTTTGGCGATCGGGATGTCGCCGATGCGCCGTTCCAGGGCCTCGCTGCAAAATGCGATCGAGGCGAGCGGGTTGTTGATTTCGTGGGCCACGCCGGCGGCGAGAAAGCCGACGCTCGCCAGACGTTCCGAGCGCACCAGTTGCCGGCTGCGTTCGTTGACCTGGCGTTCCAGGTCGCGATACATGTCGCGGAGGCGGTCGGTCATGTGGTTAAAGGCGCCGGCCAATTCCTCCATCTCGTCGCCGCTGTGGAAGTCGATGCGATGCTCGAAATCGCCCTGGGCGAGCCGGTCCGCGCCCTGCACGAGGTCGCGGATCGGGTGAAAGACCAAGCCGTAGAAGAACCGGAGAAAGCCGGCCATGACGAGCACGCCGCCGACGCTGGTTGTGCCGACGATCCAGAGGCTGAGGGTGTAGGCGCCCTTCGCCGACCGATTGCCGTGTTCGAGGTCCTCGTAGATGATCCTCTGCAAGTCCACGGAAGTCGCGACGAGCATTTGAATCGGCTCGCTCACTTTCGGCTGGTTACGAATCGAAATACTGCCGCTCGTTTCCGGCACGGGGTCGTCGTTGAGTTTCTTGATCTCGCGCGTGACCTTGGCGAGTCCCTGTTTAAGAGCCTCGACCTGGCATTGCTCGCGGCGGCCGCCGTCGGGGTCGCGGCCTCGTCGCAGCGTGTCGTTCAGTTGAGCCTCGTACACACTCAGCGCGGTTGTGGCGATGTCGATGCGCGTTTCCAATTGCTCGCGCTCGCGCGTCGATCTTGTTTCATTGACCGCCGCTATATCACTTACCGCGGCGCTAAAGCGTTCGGCCGCCTGCAACTCCGCAAGTTTGCTCGATACGGTCTTCATCGTGGCGACATAGGAGTTCAATCCGTAGCCGGTGCCGGCCAACACGAGGGCCAGAATGCCGACAAAGAGGCAGAGTCCGAGCACCAACTTGTGGCGGATCCGCCAGCGACCGGCCACGCCCCGACCTCCTTGTCCGCGGCCCTTGCGCCGCTCGCGGCAAACGGTGCCGCTCGTAGCGCAACGTCAGCGATCATGCTGATTCGGCGGGGACTTTACCAGAACGGTGTAGAGAAATGGATAGCAAGTTTCGGGCCTGCGGACGGGCAGAATAGAGAAGAACGGGAGAACGGGAGAGGGGGTGAACGGAAGAATCAGCGCTTCTCCGGTTCATCCCTTCTCCCGTGTACCCGTCCGCAAATCCTGCGTTGCCACGATACTCTCAGCGACCGGGCGCATACGGCGCCAGGCGCGGTCCGAGCCACGCGATGATATTCGGCATCAACTTCATCGCGGTTGCCTTGTCATGTTTCCCGCGCGGATCGAAGTCCTCGGTGATCGTGAGGCCGCGACAACGCGCGAGATAAAGGAAGCTCTGAATCTGCGCGTCGAGATTGAACTGATCGCGGCCGCCGTAGCCGACGTACATCGCCAGCTCGCCATCCTTGAGATCGAGATTTGTAATCATCTCGGCGGGATTTTCACGGATCACCTTCGCCAAAATGTCCGGGTCTTTGCGGTCGTAGACCGCACCGATGACGCGATGGACGCGGATGGTGATGACGCCATAAAACCGGCCGACCACCTCGAAGCGGCGGCTGAAATCGGTGCGCCAGCCCCAGCATTCCGGGTCGAAATTCGACATGTAACGGCCGTGGCAATCGAGCCAACGTGTGTTGAGCGGCGGGAAGATGCCGAAGACAGTGCCGATACGGTCGCGGTATTTGATCGCCAGGTTGTACGCGGCGCCGCCGCCCATCGAAACGCCCGCGAGAACGTGCGCTTCGCGCTCGGTCCGGACCGGGAAATTCTGCACGACGAAGTTCCAGACTTCGCCCATCGTATAGTCCTCGAAGCGGCCGGCGTCCGAATTGACGAAGAAACTGCCCGCCGATGTATAATGCCCCTCGCCGGACAGACTGCCGTCAGGGGCGGCGACAATCATCGGCGGCAGCGCGCCGCACAGGATCGCTTTTTCGAGCTGCGGGGCCACGTCGTAAAGGAAAGATTGTTCGTCCTGGGCGAAGCCGTGCAGCCAAAGCATGAACGGATACTGCTGATTGGGATCAAAACAGGGCGGCAAGTAGACGTACAGGTCGCGCTTTTGGCACAGTGCGTTCGACCAGAGTCGATGGTCGCCGTCGTGGTTGTGGGTGTAATCGACGATCGTGCCTTGGAGTTGGCTGGTCACGCGGTGCAACTTGTGCGCGCCCCACCAACTCGCCGCGGCGGGGCGCGGCAGCAAGAAGCAGAGCAGCAACGGCACGGCGAGCCAACGGGCGATCGTCACGGCGGTCCCTCGCGTCGATGGGGTGTCGTGGTGTACGGAGCAAGTGCGCGGCGGCACGATCTTTTTTCGTCGCAAATCGGGCAAGGCGTGAAGGAAGAGACGGTCCACGCAAACAAGCGTGCCGCGAAGAATGGACAATCTGCGGAGAATGACGATCAGTGCGGCGCATAGGATAAGAGGGGATTTGTGTTCGCTACGGCCCGCCCGAGAAGGGAGGACGCCCGTGAACGCGACTGCCAACGAACTGACCCATCGACGCTGCAAGCCGTGCGAGGGAGGCGTGGCCGCGCTCAAATCGGATGATATCCACGACCTGCTCGCCGCCGTGCCCGATTGGCAACTGGCGCCGAACGGCAAAAACATTCGCCGTGCGTGGCGCGTGAAGGAGTTCGCGACGGCTCTCGACTTCTTCAACCGCGTTGGGCAAATCGCCGAAGAGCAGGATCATCACCCCGATCTGCACCTGACTGGCTACCGCAATGTGGCCATTGAGTTGTCCACGCACGCCATCGACGGGCTGTCGGAGAACGACTTCATCCTGGCGGCGAAGATTGATAGACTGCCGGTGGAGTTGAAGAAGTAGACACGGTGACACGGTGACAAGGTGACACGGTGAATCGTCTGGCTCACCTTGTCACCTTGTCTGATGCCAGGGAGGGTAAAACGTGGCTGCGGCACAACCGGTCGCGATTGGCGATTTGCTCTGTGGTCCCGGTCGGCCCTTGTTGTGGATCGCGGGGCCGTGCGTTATCGAGTCGCACGATCTTACGCTGTCCATCGCAGATCGGCTGCGGCAAATGGCGGATCAACTGAAGCTGCCGCTCGTCTTTAAGGCGTCTTTCGATAAGGCGAACCGCACGTCGATCAAGTCGTTCCGCGGACCCGGACTGGATGAAGGGCTGAAGACGCTCGAAACCGTGAAGCGCCGCACAGGGTTGCCCGTTACGACGGACGTCCACGAGTGCCATCAGGCGGAAGCCGTCGCGGAGGTGTGCGACCTGCTTCAAGTGCCGGCGTTTCTCGCGCGGCAGACCGATCTTCTCGTGGCGGTCGGCAAAACCGGGCGAACCGTCAACGTCAAAAAAGGTCAGTTCATGGCGCCCTGGGACATGAAAAACGTCGTCCACAAAATGGAAGAGGTTGGGAACCGCCGGCTCTTGTTGACCGAACGCGGCGCGACCTTCGGCTACGGGCAGCTCGTCAGCGACATGCGGTCGATCCCGTGGATGCAGGATCTCGGCTGCCCCGTGATCTTTGACGCGACTCACAGCGTACAGATGCCAGGCGGCAAAGGGGACAAGAGCGGCGGCGATCGGCGCATGATCGCTTATCTGGCGAAGGCGGCCGTGGCGTGCGGCTGCGACGGCGTTTTTCTCGAAACGCACCCCCGCCCCGACGAAGCGCTCAGCGACGGACCCAATATGGTCGCGCTCGACGATTTGCAGCGATTGGTGGAGTGCTGCTTGCGCATTCGCCGTGCCATTGAAGAGACGTAGCGCTCTTCCCGTGCGTGAAAACACCATGAATTCTCTCGGACGTGCCCGTTTTCCGTTATTTTGTTTGATTGCCGTGGCTCTCACGGCGGGATGCAACCGCACGCCGGAAAGCGGCGGCAAGAGCGGGCCGCAAACGCAACAGGACGACCCGCTGGAGACGGCCCGCGCTGCGCTCCGGGATCAGGCGGATTTGCCGATTGTCCGCGGCAGCCTTCAACACGTCGGGCTCTATTTGACGACGCACGCGGACCGCAAGCCAAACCCTCTGCCGGCCGAGCAGCAGGCCGCTTTGCGCGACCTTTTCGGGCTCCACGACGACGAGCTGGCCGAAGTGACAAGCCCGAGCTTCACGCTGCTTGATGGGCAATATCTGGCGTACTGCTTTTTGCTCCGCGACGCGATCCGCGCGCTGGAGGTGGAGCCTTTGCCGCCGGTGGAGCGGGCGACCGCCGCATTTCGCTGGGTCGTGCGCCAAGTCGCGCTCCAGGAAAGGCCGGACGATCCGCCGCTGGCGTCGGAGTTCATCCTCCGCCGCGGCTTCGGCACGGCGCATGAACGCGCCCTGATCTTCCTGGACCTTTTGCAGCAGATCGGGATGGATGGTTGCCTCGTCGTGCTGCCGGACGGCATTCAGGGCTCGACGCGGCTGTGGGCGTGTGCCGCCTTAATTGACGAGGGCGAGACAACGCACCTCTATCTCTTTGACCCGCGTCTCGGCTTGCCGTTGCCCGGACCGGATGGCAAAGGAGTGGCAACGCTCGCGGCCGTCCGCAAGGGGGAACCCGACCTGTTGGCGCCGTTGACGGTGAAGCGCGACGCCGCGTCGGCGCCGGCTTATGACGTTGATATCGAGCAAGCCCGCGCGGCCAAGCTTCAGTTGACACCGCCGCTCTCCGCGTTGGCGCCACGACTGCGCTTTCTCGCCGACCATCTTTTGGGCAGCTCGGTGCATCTACGGCCGGCGGTGGACTTTGGAAGGTTGCACGCGCGCGTGCTGGCGGCAGCCAAGCAATTGCCCGGACCGCCGGCGGCGGTACAGGGGGACGTTGCGGGCGTCCGTGCGCTCCACAGTTTTATGCCACCCGACGAGGGGGGCGTGGACAAGACGCAGCTAAAGAACCGGGCGGAAGCCAGCCTCGTGCCCATGAAACTCCTGCCTCCGGGTCTGCAAAGAAGCCTGCCCGGCAAACCGGGCGAGTGGATCACGGGCTACTTTGCCAGCGCCTTTGTCGGATTTTGGCTCTATCCGCAGCAGCCGCGCGATCAACTGCTGCACGGTCGTTATGCCGACGCCGTCGGGGAGTTAATCCGCATCCGTGACGAGCTGCGCGACAACGAAGCGACGCTGCGCCAAGCGACCCACCTGGAAAAAGACCTCACCGACTGGATTCCACGCTTTCTGGAGGCCTACGCCAACATGGTCCGCGCCGAGCGCGCCGCCTCCTTGCCGGGGGGACGCGGCGGCGCCGAGGACTTGGAGCGGGCCAAGGCGAACGTGGACAACCTGTGGCGCGACGGCCAACCGTGGCTGGCGACTTTGGTGGACGGCGTGTCCGCCCGAGCGCGCAATGCGAATGTCACGTACCTCCTCGGCCAGTGCAAGCACGAGGAAGCGGTGCGGGAGGAGGCGCGCTCCGGAGCGGGCAGCGCCTCGGCACTGGAGGCCTGGCGCGACGCGGCCACGTGGTGGGAGGCGTACCTCAGCGAGTTCTCGTCGGGACCGCTTGCCGCCGCCGTGCGGCTGCGGCTGGCCGAGGCCAAGTTGGCGCTCGGCGAAGCGGCGGCCGCGCGCGCGCTGCTCGAGAATCGCTCGGACTTGAGCAATCTGGAAAAAACGGCTTGTGCATATCTCGTGGAACAAATAAACAAGAAGGCACGCTAGGTTGACGGACATTCCCATCCCCGCCGGCGATCCGCCAGGATGACGCACTTCGTCCGCAAACGCTGGTTTCTGCTCCTTCTGCTTGTCGGCTTGTTGCTTGCTTTTCTCCGAACGCCCGGCCTGCACGCATTGACGGACGTGTTCGACCCGAGAATTGTGGTCGGCGCCGCGCTTTTCCTGATGGCGTGGGGGCTGGAAAGCCGCAAACTCGTATCGGCGTTGTTCCGCCCCTGGCCCGCGCTGTTGGCGGTGATCATCAGTTATGTTCTGCTGCCGTGTCTCGCGCTTGCCGCAGGTCGCTTGTTCGATCACGGCGACTACCGCGTTGGCCTGTTGCTGATCGCCAGCGTGCCCTGTACGCTCGCCTCCGCCGTGCTCTGGACGCGCATGGCCGGCGGCAATGAAGCCATCGCTTTGCTCGTGATCGTACTCACCACGGCGACGAGCTGGCTCGTTACCACGTCGTGGCTCGCCGCGGGCGCGGGAGCGGACGTGGCGCTTGATGTCGCCGACATGATGCGCGGCTTGCTCCTCGTCCTCGTGCTTCCGGTCACGCTCGGACAATGCGCCCGCGGTGTCGCGCCGCTCGCTCGCGCGGCCGACCGTTGGAAAACAGTCGTCGGCCTCGTTGCCCGGCTCCTTATCTTCAGCATCATCCTCAAGGCAGCGGTCGGTGTTTCCGATCAGCTTGCGGAGCGTGCGGAACACTTGGCGCTCGGGTCATTCCTCCTCGTGGCCGGTTTGTGCGTAGGACTGCACGTGGCGGCCCTCCTCGCCGGCTTCGGCGGCAGCCGCATGCTCGGTTTTGACCGCGGAAGCTGCATCGCCGTGGCCATTGCCGGCAGCCAGAAGACGCTGCCGGTCGGGCTTTTTCTCTTTGAAACCTATTTCAAGCAAACCTATCCGCTGGCCATGATCCCCATCGTCTGTTTCCACGTCGGCCAGCTTGTGATTGATACGATGTTCGCAGAGCGACTGGCACATCGAACTGCGGCGCACCGCGACGCTGCCGCGGTTTGACGCAGAACGGCGCTGCCCTATCATGTTGCAAGCCCAAGTTACCCAACGCTGAATGGGAGACGGTAATGAACCGAGCAGACGCGCTTGCTCTCGTGCAGGAATACACCAAGAATTCCAGCCTCGTCAAACACATGCTCGCCGTCGAGGCGGCCATGCGGGCGTATGCGCGCAAATTGGGCGAGGACGAAGAGAAATGGCGCATCGTCGGGCTGCTGCACGATTTCGACTACGAGCGCTGGCCCGACCCGCCGAACCATCCATTGCAAGGCGCCGCGATTCTCCGCGAGCGCGGCTACCCGGACGACGTGATCTATGCGATCAAATCGCACGCCGATTACTTGCCCGATTGCCCGCGTGTCCATCCGATGGACAAGGCCTTGTACGCATGCGACGAGCTGGCCGGGCTTATCACCGCGGCGGCCCTCGTCCGGCCCAACGGCATTACGGACCTGACCGCGTCGAGCGTAAAGAAGAAGATGAAATCGAAAGGCTTCGCCCGCACGGTTCGCCGGGAAGACATCGATCGCGGCGCGGCGGACTTTGGCGTGGAGTTGACGGAGCACATTCAGTTTGTTATCGACGCGATGAAGCCGATCGCGGCGGAATTAGGATTGTTGCACGGAGCGGGTGCTGAAACGGACGCATAACATAGCTATCGGTAGTTCTCGCGTGTCAAAGTACAATAAAGCGTGTATGTAGGAGTCCAAAAATGCTAACGCTGAACGAGATCATGGCGGCGGTTGACGAGCTTCGTCCTTCTCAGCTCGTCCGTCTCCGGAAGCGCATTGAGCGCCGAGAGCAGAAAGTATGGGAGGAGGAGCGAGCCCAGGTCGCCGCCCAATTGCGCAAAGCGAATATCAACGACGATTATGTCAACGAACTCGTTGTGAGACGCCGCCGTGAAAAGTGCCGCTGATACGATGCTGTGGGTGTCGTATTCCACGCTGCCCAACGGCTACCAGCATCGCCTCATTGAGCGGGCGCTGCGGCAACGCGTGCGCCTTTTCACATCCGAGTACATTCTGGACGAGCTATCGGCAACTTTGATCAACGGCTTGGGTTTGTCTACTCGATTCGCACAACGATCGATAGACGCCGTGCGCCGGATTGCCCGGGTGGTAAAGTTGCCGGCGATCATTCCGCGTTATGTCCCAGACGACCCTGCCGACGACCCTGTGGTACAGACGGCGATTACCGCGAAGGCGGATTACCTGGTAACTTTTGATAAGGCGATACTAGAGGTCGGCAAAATTCGCAGTGTACAATTTGTAACGCCCCAGGAATTCGAGTTTCTCCTTGCGCGGCACGAATGAGTCCGGACCGTTTCGACTCGCTCTCATTCCCGCTCACGTCTTCTTGCAAACTCCACCACCGCCTCCGCCTGCTCGTCCGTTTCAATGGATCCCGGTCGCAAGCGGCGCACACGAGCCATCGCGTTTTGCGGGTCCAATCCCTTGTTGACCAGGTACGCGGCAAGCACGACGCCGGTGCGGCCGAGACCGGCGCCGCAATGGACGGCCACGCCCATCTCGCGTTCGTTCGCGCGCTCGATGGCGGAGACGGCGCGTTCGAGCTGTTCCTGTGTCGGCGGCTCCATGTCTTCGACGGGCACGTGATAGAGAAAGAGTCCTGAATCATTGATCCAATCACGCCGCGGTGGGTCCACGGTCAAGGAAACGAGCAATTGGATGCCTTGCTGGCGCAACCAGGCAAGCTCCTCCAGCGACTCCGGCCGCGGCATCCCCGCGAGGAGCGGCTTTTCGATCCAGGAGAAGCCGTCGGGTTGCGACATAAGCGTTTCGGGGAGCCCGATGCGCCAGCGCGGGAATCTATCTTCCCGCGCCGCGGGCTTCGGGCTCGCGCGTCAATCGTTGCGCAGCGGTTTCAGGCCGAAGCGCGTTCGTAGATGATTTGCCTGCTCCCACACTTTCGGGTCGCTGCTGAGGAAATCAACAAGATTGCCGGTGCTGATCTGGAGCGCCGCGGCCGCCTCGCTGACGCGGGCGCTTGTGAACGCCAGCACGTCGAGCACAACGCCGACCGCGGGCCAGAAGCGCGAGTCTTTCCGCCCCAGGTGTAAGCGCCCGTCGGCGTCGAGAGCATTTGCCAAGCCGTCGCCTGGCGTTGGCGCCTCGCGGATCTTCAAATAAAGCGCCTGCCGCAAGCGGCGCAACGCTCGGGCGCGATTTTCATGCTGCGAGCGGCTCTCCTCGGCAATCACAAGCAAGCCGCTGGGCGCGTGTCGAATTCGTACGGCGGAGCTTGTCTTGTTCCGTTTTTGACCGCCGGGCCCGCTGGCCCGGTAGGTGTCCACCGCGCACTGCGCGAGCAACTGCGCGTCGGTCAGGTTTGCCCAGGCGGCACGTGTTTGCGACATCTGGCATCCGCCGCCATGCCGATGTTGCAAAAGGTGCCTGGAACTTTTGTCTCGAGGTTCCAGGCACCTTTTGCAACGGCCGAGGGCGATGGTTCTCATCTTAACAAGGGCTTTGCGCGCGGCAAACTGCTCTCCCCGCGGCCAAGCGCAGCGGCTATAACCGGCCGCCGTCTGTGTGGACGGCGCTCGTTCAACCGGTCAACGAAGGAGAGTGGGATGATAGGGCATTTCGCACGGTGGGGAGTCCTGGTAAGCCTGATGATCGCGGCCATCTGCGGGGAGCGGGCATTCGCACAAACGCCGGGGCAGACCACGTCGCTGTCCAAGCCCGCCGCGATCGTCAACGGCGAACCGATCAGCACGCTGGAGGTGGACACGATCGTCAAATCGCGCGGCCCAACCGCCGTGAAGCTCACGCAAGCGCAGGAACGCGAGATGCAGCGCGACGCGATTTCTTTCCTCATCGATCAGCTCTTGCTCGAACAGTTCATGCGCAAGAACGGCCCGAAGGTAGACCCGGCCGAGATCAATAAGCAGCTCGGCGAGTTGGAAACCGCCCTCAAGAAAAAGAACAAGACGTTGCAAGAATACTTCCGGGACATCAATCGCAACGAGGCCCAGGTGCGGGCCGACATCGCCAAAGAAATCCAGCTCGAATCGTTCATTAACACGCGCATCACCGAGCCCGACTTGAAGCGCTATTACGACGAAAACAAGGATTTCTTCGACCAGGTGAAGGTGCGGTGCAGCCACATCGTCCTTCGTTTGGCGCCGAACGCGACGGACGCGGAACGGCAGGCGGCGAAGAATAAGCTGCTGGGCTTGCGGCAGGAAATCGTGACCGGCAAACTCGACTTCGCCGAGGCAGCAAAAAAGAACTCACAATGCCCCAGCGCCCCGGAAGGCGGTGACATCGGACCGATCTCGCGCAAATTCCAGGTTGAGGAGCCGTTCGCCAGGGCGGCGTTCGCGCTCAAAGTCGGCGAGGTCAGCGACATCGTCCAGACCGGTTACGGTCTGCACGTAATCAAGGCCACCGACCGCAAGCCGGGCGAGTCGTCGGAGTACGCCAAGATCAAGGACGCCGTCAAGGAATGTTACGGCACCGAGATGGTGCAGAATCTGCTCAATGAGCTGCGGAAGTCGGCGAAGATTGACATTCAGATTCAATAATGGATTGTGTGGCGACAATGGACGCGCGGGGCACGGCACGCCGTGCCCCGTTCCATTGGAAGCACGTCCCCCCATCCGCGTTCCACTGCGCCGGCTCGCTAAGTAGCATGGTATAAAGCGGCCATCGGCTCGAAGGGACTCAGCGAATTGCGAGGCTCGCCATGCGTCGTTGTCTTTTGCTTTTCCTCTCCGGTTTGCTCCTTTCGTCGCTTGGGGCCCTGGCCGCGGACACCCCTGCTTCGGACGAAGATGAAACCCTCTTGAAGAATGCGAATGTCGGCACGGACGGGCCGGCACTGCTCGAATTTCTTCGCAGGCACACGCGGGCGACGGCTGCCGCGGACAAACTGCAAGCCCTGGTCAAGCAGCTTGGCGACGATTCGTTCGAGATTCGCGAAAAGGCGACCGCGAACCTGGCCGCGGCCGGTCCGGCGGCGCTGGCTGCATTGCGGGAAGCGACCAAGAGCCGCGACCCAGAAGTCGTGGATCGGGCCCGTCGCTGTTTGCGGCAAATCGACACGGGGCAGCATGTCACCGCACGGCTGGCCCTGGCGGCGGTGCGCTTACTGGCGCGCAACCGACCCGCGGGAACCGTGGAAACGCTGTTGGCCTACGTCGCTTCGCATGTGGACGATTTCGGCAGCGAGGAATTGTGTGACATTCTCGGAGTGTTGGCACTGGGAGACGGCAAGCCGGCGCCGGCGCTGGTCGCCGCCGCGGGCGATGCGGAGCCGTCGCGCCGGTTGACGGCGGCCTTGGCGCTCGCGCATACACGTTCGCCCCAGTCGCGGGCGGTACTGCGGACGCTGGCGCGCGATGCGGATCCGCGCGTACATCTGGAGGCCGCGCTTGCCCTGGCGGCCCGGTCCGAGCCGGACGCCGTCCCGGTGCTGCTTGACGCGCTGGTCGATCCAACGCCCGCTCGGAGTGGCCGTGCCGAAGAGGCGCTCCATGCCATCGCCGGCGCTCTGGCGCCGAAAGTCAAGCGCGGCACGACGGGCGCCGAACGCGTGCGCTGTCGCGACGCCTGGGCCGCGTGGTGGCAAGCCGCCGATGGGACGTCGCTGTTGAAGCGGCTGAGCGACCGTGCCGTGCAGCGGACAGCGCAGCAAGAGTCCGACGGCGTCGCTGTAACCCTCGCGCTCGTGCGGCTGCTCGGATTCCGCAAGCCGGACCGGGCGGCGAAGGCGTTGCTGGATTATGTTCCTTCCGCGGAGGACGCGGAAGTTGTGGAAGCGATCCATGCGGCCCTGGCGGAACTCGTCGCCGCCGGCAATAAGCCGGATGCCGACGTGCTTGCCGCGCTCACCGACGCGCAACCTGCGCGTCGCGCCGCGGCGGGCGACGCCGTCTTTCGTGCGGGGCGACAGGAACAGACGATGGCCGCGCACGCCTTGCTCCAAGACAAAGAACCGTTGGTTCGCCTACACGTCGCTCTCGGCGCCGCGGGCGCCGGCGACAAAGACGCGGTTCCCGTGCTTATTGCGCTCCTTCCCGATTTACCGCTCGATCAGGCATGGCAGGCGGAAGACGCGCTCGTCCGTTTGGCCGGCGGTGCGCCCGAGGGCACAACCCTGGGCCAAGATGCAGCCGTTCGCGCCAAGAGCCGCGACGCCTGGGCGGCGTGGTGGAAGGATCACGCAGCCGCGGTGGAGATGCACCGGCTCCGCAACGCACCTCGGCTGCTGGGATTCACCACGCTCGTCCTCTTAGAAGCCGGCCGCGTGCAGGAAGTCGATGCGGCCGGCAAGCCGCGCTGGAAGATTGACGGCCTGCAATTGCCGCTCGACTTCCAGATGCTGCCGGGCGAACGCGTGCTGGTCGCCGAGCACAACGGCAACCGCGTGACCGAACGCAACCGGCGCGGCGACGTGCTCTGGTTCTTCGATTCCGCCAACTTCTTCGGGCTGCAAGGACCGCAGGTCGCCCAACGGCTGCCCAACGGCAACACGTTCATCGCATCTCGCGAACGGATGACGGAGGTGGATCGCGACGGCAATATCGTCTTTTCCTTCCAGCCGGCGGCGGAATCGATCATGCGGGCGCAACGGCTTCCGTCCGGAGAAATGGTCGGCGTCTATGCCGGGCTCGAGCAACGGTTCGTGCATCTTGACCCAAGCGGAAAGGAACTGAGCACATTTCCCGTGAGCGTACACACCTACGGCGGCCGCCTGCAAATGCTGCCCGGCGGCGGTGCGTTGATGCCGAACCATAACGCGAACGTCGTGGTCGAATACGGGCGAAGCGGCAACATCGTTGGGCAGCTGAAAATCGATGCGCCCGTGGCCGCGGTGCGCCTGCGCAATGGCAATACCCTGGCCACATCGATGCCGAGAAACGTCACCGCGCTGGCGACGCTGCCGTACCGAGCCGTGGAAGTGGACCGTGACGGCAAGAACGTGTGGGAGTTCAAAGCCGATACAAAGGTGACGCGGGCCCTACGGCGGTGAAAGTAGCGTTAACCGAAGACCTCGCGGACGCCCGTTCCTTCCTCGACGATCTTCAGCGGCCGCCCGACGTTGCTTTCGTTCTCTTTGCGCGGGTCGATGCCGAGCGCTTGGCAAAAGGTGCAGAACAAATCGGGCACCGTTATGGGCCGCTCGGCGACTTGGTTGCCGAGCCGATCCGTGGCGCCGATTGACAGTCCGCCGCGGACGCCGCAGCCGGCGAGCGCGACGTTGAACGCCGCCGGGAAATGATCGCGGCCGGCGGTCAGATTGATGCGCGGCATGCGGCCGAATTCACCCATCCACACGACGAGCGTGTTCTCGAGCCGCCCGCGCAGCTTCAAATCCTCGAGCAGCGCCGCCATGCCCTGGTCGACCGGCGGGATGAGCTTTTTCAAGGAGGCCAGTTCGTTGCCGTGTGTGTCCCAACCCGACGATTGCACTTCAACGAAGGTGACGCCGGCCTCGATCAAGCGCCGTGCCATCAAACAGCCTTGGCCGAAGGCCGACCGGCCGTAGGCGTCGCGCACCTTCGCCGGTTCGGTTTCGAGGTCAAACGCCTTGGCCCGCGGGCTGAGCACCAATTCCGCCGTCTGCCCGTAGAGTGTTTGATGATCCTTCACTTGTTCCGCGGCCCCGCTTTTGGCGAACGGCATTTCCAGCTCTTTCAACAAGCCGAGCCGGCGCTGTAAGCGCGCGGAGGATACGGACGTCGCCAGGTTGTCGGGCGGCCGATTTGGGTCGGTGATGAGAAAGGGCGCGAGCCGCACGCCGAGAAAGCTCGGTCCCTGGCTTGGCCCGTTGATGCTGACGAAATGCGGCAGATCGAATGCGTCCGGCCCCAACTCGGCGGCGACGAGCGCGCCGAAGCCTGGATGCACGATGCCGCCCGACGGCGCATAGCCGGTGTGCAGCAGATAGGTCGCCCGGCCGTGGTTGCCTTCCTTGCTCGTCATCGAGCGGATGATGGCCAGGTCGCGCGTCACCTTGGCGACCTGGGTCCAATGCTCGGCGATGGCGATGCCGGGCGTCGCGGTTGGGATCGCGTGGGTCGGTCCCTGCGTTTCGGCGCCCGGCTTCGGATCGAAGGTCTCGAACTGGCTCGGCCCGCCCGCCATCCAGAGAACGATGCAGGACTTGTTCGCCTTGCGCAGTTCCTCGGCGTGTGCGGCGAGGTAGTTGAACCAACCGAGGCCGGCCGATCCGGCCGCGATGCCGCGCAGAAAGCCGCGGCGCGAAACGGCGCCGTGCCCGTCCACACGCACGTTGACGCAGGTATGTCGCTCACTCACGGCTGGATCCAAGAAGTTTAGGGAGGTCATCTGCGCGTCAAGAACTCGGTCGAGTTCACGAGGCTCCAGTAAATATCTTCAAACGCTTCGCGCCGGTCCGCCACCGACTTCAAATAGCGGCGGCACGTTGTCATTTCGTCGGCGCGGGGCTTGCGCGCCAGCGTGCGCTCATAAAGCGCCGCCAACAATTGATCGTCGCTTGTCTGTCTTGCCAGCGCCTCGGCGAGGAACGTTTTGCCGCTCGCCGCGATGTAGGTGTTCACGAGAGCGCTGTTCATCATCAAAAGCGCCTGCGGAATCGTCCCTTGAACTTCGTCGGCGGGCAGCGACGGATCGACCTTGAACGCCTGATAGATCATGTTGCGAAGGCCGCTGTGGCGCGACACCGCCGGCGCGGCGCTGGGGGCGGGGGCGGGGATGGTCTTGTCATTTTCGTCAAAACCGAGGGCTTTGACCAACGATTCAAAGATCTGTTCGGGCCGGAGGCGATTCGGGCAAATCGCGGGCGGGGCCGCGGTGTTGGCGAGCGGCCGCGGCTGAAGCTGCCGTTGATAGGTTTCCGTGTTCGCAAGCGTGCGGGCCAGCCATTTCATGTCGTAGCCGGTCTTGGTCCACTCCGCGGCCAGGAGGTCGAGAACTTCCGGGTACTGCGGCGTCACGTGCGAGCCGAGGTCGGCAAGCGTGGGGTAAAAGCCCCAGCCCATGAACGCCGTCCACATGCGGTTCACGTACGCCCGCGCGAAATAAGGATTCTTGGGGCTGGTAAGGAACCGGGCGAGCGCCGCCCGGCGCTCCACATCGGCGGTTTCCGCGGAGACGGCTTCACCCGTCAAAAAACGCGGCGACATGGCGATGAGGTGGTTTGGATCCTTCTTGTCTACCATCTCATATTGGCCGCTTTCACGCCCCTCGATGGCGTAGGGCGTGCCGCGGCCGTCCACGTCTTTGTGCTGGATGATTTTGGCGCGGCCGAAGAACGCGACCAACTCGTGGAACTGCTCGCGCCGCCACGACTCCGACTTGGCGTCGTGGCACTGGGCGCACTGCAGCTGGACGCCGAGGAAAACGCGACTGGTCGTGGCGGCGATCTCGACGGGGTTGCCGAACTGCGCGGTGAGATAGTTCACCGGCGCACATTCGTCGTTGATCCCCGTCGCCGTTACGAGCGCCGTGACAATGTCGCCCCACGAGCGATTGCGGCGGACTTGCTCCACGATCCAGCGGTCGAAAAGTTCCCAACGGAGATAGTTGCCGCTCGCGGGCGTGTGATAGGTCAGCACGTCGCGCCAGTAGCGGCCCCAGTTCACCGCGTATGCATCCGTTTGCAGCAGTTTGTCGATGAGCTTGGTGCGCTTGTCGGCTGCTTGGGCCGCAACAAAAGCCTGAACCTCCTCGGGACTCGGAAGCTTGCCCGTGAGATCCAACGATACCCGGCGAAAAAATGTCTCGTCGTCGGTGGGCGGCGGCGTCTCCTTGTCGATCAAACGCGCCAACGCGGCATCGACCTTCCGGGCCACGTCGGCCTCCTTCGGCACTGGACCGGCGCCGAACGATGACGAGGCAAGAAGCATCGCGAAAAGAAAGGAACCGAAGCATGGCGGGACAAAGCGCGTTGTCATATCCCACGTCCTCACATGGCAGGCCGGCAGAGACGGCGCTTTGGCACAGACGGCGGGGTGATCCGACACTTGGCGATCTTACGATTTCGTTCGGATCGCCGCAACAAAAAACCGGCTCGTGACGGCGTCCGCAGGCAGCGCGCCTCAGGGCGTCTCGTACTCGTGAAAAAGCCGAGGCTGTGGCGCCGGAAGTTCATCGGTCTTTTCCGCCGAAATTCTTAAGCGATCGACTTCGGTCCGCTCCCAGGTGAAACGGAGCCACGTCGCGAGCTGTTCCACGGTCGCCGCGGCGGTCCGCGGGAGAAGCACGATGCCCCGTTCGGAAACCGCGTGCAGCGCGCCGGCGGCGCGCAACCCGGCCCGAAGCGCTTCCACTGTCGCCTGAACCGCAGGGAATACTGCGTTGGCAGCCTCGTCGTCCTGTAGCGACAGGCACGGGTCCACGACGGCGTCCAACAATACGCTGCGGCCGTCAACGCGGAGAATCTCCTGGAGCCGCTGAACGATCTGTCGGGCCAATCCAAGAGCCGTGCGGCTCACATAAAGCGATTCGCCCGTGAATCGCTGGACGACCCGTTCCAACCCCGCAGGGACGACGACAAGCCGGGCACGGTCAAGAAAGAAACTGCGCGTCAGGGCCGGCAGGTTCTGTCCATGACGACGCAGGAAGTCGCGCTTTTGCATGCCGGCGCTCAGGGCCAAGCGTGCCAGGCTGACAAGCTTCTCCAGATAGGCCGGCGGGTCTAGTGGCGGCTGCATCGGGCGCCGGCCCAACTCTTCGACGAGCGCGGGCAAGTGCAAAGCGACCCGGGCCAGCACGGCAGAGTGGCCACGTTCCAAGCCATCGCCGAGCGCACCGGGCTTGCGCGGCCGGTCGAACACGAAGGTAAAATCGCTCGCGTGGAGAGCCACTTCCGCGACGCGGTGCAATCGAGCCCGCTGGTCCGGATGGAAATCGCGCTCGTCTAAACTCCACTGAATGCACGCGCGGTCGATGCGATTGAGTGCCTCGAGCAAGCGTTCAGCCCAGCGCGTGCGATCGTGATCCGCTCCGCCCCTTGAAGAGTCGGGGAACAAGGGACCCGCGGCGAGCTCGTTGGCCCATGCAGGCGTCGTTGCACGATTCAAAGGAACGACCGCGCGCAGGCCCGTAAGCCGAAGCCCCAGTTCCAGGCCGCGCGCGAACTCAGCGAGCGGATCAATGCCGGCAGAAGCCGCTTCTGTCACCGCAAGTTCAGGGCCGTCCAGCACGACCGCGCGTCCGGCGAGGCGGCGCGCGTTTTCGAGCGCTTCCGAGAGTCTCAGGCCGTGCGCCGCGGGGCCGAGGACCATGCTGTCTAGCTCAAACGGCGTTTCCAGGCCGAACAGCGTGAGAAGACCGCCGCGGTGTGCGGCGACAAGGTCGCGCGTAAAGACGGCGCGAAGGCTGTAGTCCCGCAACGCGGCTTCACCCGCCCGCTGCACGAGATGTTGGCCGCGCTCTCCGGCCTGCACCCAGCGCGGCGCGTCGTGCGCGACGCCACACGTAGGTTCACCGGATGCCGCGGCCGAAATTGTCGTCGGCTTTCCCTCGGCTTCTTTCCGCGCCGCTCCCTCGGCGAATGCGTGAGCGAGAGCCGGTTGCCCCAGCTCGCGCACGACCTTGGCGATCAATTCGGCAAGTTGTGCGGTCGTGGGAACGGCGACGTCAAATTCGGCGTGAAGGAAATGAAGGATGCTGTCCGTGAGCTCACGGGCCAAGAATGCGTCCGGCCGTCCGAGAGCCTCCGTCGCCGCGAACAATGACCGGCTAATTCTGTCCGTGTCGAATGGTACGAGCCGGCCGTCGCGCTTGTGAATCCATTCGGGAATCGGCGCTGGCGCCAGGGGGTCAGCCACAAGAAACGCCTATTGCTGGATTACTTGGAATTCTTCCGTGCAGCGCCGTTGCGGCGTTTTGGGAGCATCGGCTGCAACTCTTGGACGAAATCGCTGACGTCCTTGAACTCCCGGTAGACCGACGCGAAACGCACATAGGCGACCTGGTCCAGCTCGCGCAGATGCTCCATGACCAGATCGCCGAGCACCGAGGCGGCGACCTCTTCACCGAAGTAGCGGGCGTAGACGTAACTCTCGACTTCCTGCACGACGCGGTCAAGCTGCTCGTCGCTAATCGGTCGCTTATAACACGCTTTTTCCAGACCGCGGCGCAGTTTGGCGGTGTCATACGGCTCGCGCGTGTGGTCCTTCTTCACGACTTTGAGCGGGCTTTCTTCAATCTGCTCCACCGTCGAAATCCGGCGCTTGCATCGATTGCACACACGGCGGCGCCGAATCGGAAACGCGCCGCTTGGCGACCGCGAATCGACGACGGCGAAATCGCCCGCATGGCAAAAGGGACACTTCATGGCAGCCCTGCACGACGTCGCATCGAACCCGGTCCGCGCTTCGAACGCGGATGCTCGTGCGCTGCCGCGTATCTTAGCACAGGGCGAAAAGCACTTCCAAGCGCTGCGTCAAAAAGAGTGTCTTCCTGACGATTGCACCGGCGCGATGGCTTTGAGGGACGTTGTAGCAAACGCTATCCATTGCGGGCCGCCCACCGTGAAAGCCTTCTCCATTATCCATCCGCTCGCCGAAAATCCGTGATTCGGACCTACAAGCCGTGGCGCCTCTTTACGAATGCATCATTATTGCTGGAACGGAAATTGTTTTGCCATAAGTCACGTCTATTGCTGCGTTTCAAGAAGTTAACAATCTGTGCCAGCAGGGTTAACGGCGGGACACAATGCGCGCGGACGACTTTGTGGCTTCTCGATCGTTGCCGCGTCCGCGGAGAAATACCTTGGACAGCGGAAGTACTTACGATGTGTCACGTTGGAGAATCGCGCCACGCCCGGAACAGCGACCGACAGAATAGCTTGGCACAAAGAATGCACGCAACCCGGCCATCCTACTTGGCACCGTGGGGAGTCCCTGCAAACAACCGACCCGGCGGGGGGCGATTCCCTGGGTTGTGGTCCATTCTCATTGGAGGGTTCGGTTCATGCGTCAATTGGTGTGGAGGTTGTGGAACGATGACTGCGGCGCCCTGATCGCGACGGAGTGGGTCTTCGTGGCGACGATCCTGGTGCTGGGCATCATCACGGGTCTGGTGGCGGTTCGCCAGGCGGTTATCAGCGAGCTGACCGAGTTTGCCAACGCCGTCATGGCGCTGGATCAGTCGTTCAGCTTCGCCGGCCAGAGCAACTGCTTGTCTTCGACGGCAGGCTCGGCCGCGACCGATCCGGGTCCGAGCGTGATCAACGAGAGCAGCGTCAATAGCAGCGCCGCCTCGGTCATCACGCAAGTGCCTTGCGACTAACGTTTCGAACGAGCAGTCCATTGCAGGGGCTAGGTGCGGAAACAAACAACGTCTTGGGACCGGGTTTCGGGCATCCCCGCCCGGAACTCGGATTTCTCAAGGGTTGGCTAAGCGAGTAGGCTCGCCGGTGTTCCACGGAACAGAGCCCCACACCGGTGCAACAGAGGCCACGGTGGCAGTGACGGTTCGGAACGGAAGAGGCAAGGTTCTTCCCGGCGCGCAAACGTAAGCAGGAGTGTTTCATGAAAACGCTGTTTCAACGGCTCTGGAAGGATGATTGCGGCGCCCTGATTGCGACGGAATGGGTGTTTGTGGCAACGATCCTCGTACTCGGCATCATCACGGGTCTGATCGCCGTTCGTCAAGCTGTCATCAGCGAGTTGACCGAGTTTGCCAACGCCGTCATGGCGCTGGATCAGTCGTTCAGCTTCGCCGGTCAGAGCAATTGCTTGTCTTCAACGGCAGGCTCGGCCGCGACCGACCCGGGTCCGAGTTTGATCAACGAGAGCAGCGTCGCTTCGACCACGCTGTCGGTGATCACGCAGGTTCCGTGCGACTAGTTTGAATTCTGGAACGGTTTGCCCAGCGGCATTCGCCGCCTCGCCGGCCAGACTTCTGGGGGACCGAGTTTCGGGCGACATGCCCGGAACTCGGTCTTTATTCCGAGAATCGACACGACTCGCGGGCGCAGCGCCGGCGGCTCAAGCGGCACAGCCGGCATTCTACACCACGGAAGCGAAAGACGGGCGAGGCCGGCGCGTTAACGCAGCTTGCCCAGCCTTGCCCGTGCAGGTATAAGAGCTTCTCCGACATTTCTACGCAGGCTTCCGAGGCCCTGTCTGCTTCGGAACCATGACCCGGAGCAGCAGCGAAACGCGTTGGGCTTTTCCCGCTCGGAAAAGGTTCCCGTCCCCAGTTCGGGGATGCGACGGAAAACCATCCCATGCCTCGGCCTTTTTTCCCGGACCCCTTGTTTGGGTGGGCGTTCTACGCCGTCCTCGTCGCGCTCTTGATCGCCGCGGCGTACACCGACCTGCGCCGGCGGATTATCCCCAAGCAGCTTACGCTCGTCAGCCTGGGCCTCGGCCTGCTGTTCAATCTTGTGCGGGGGGCGTGGCTGGGCGCGGTTGGCGATCCGGGTTGGTTGATGGGCGGCAGCGTGAACGCCGGATTGGTCGACGCGCTCGTTTTTACACTCGCGGGTTTCGGTGTCGGCTTCATGTTGTTTTTCGTCATGTGGGTGCTCGGCACATGCGGCGGCGGGGACGTGAAGCTGTTCGCGGCCCTCGGCGCCTGGGTGGGCCCCCTGCTGACGGTGTACCTGCTTCTCGGCACGATCATTCTCGTCGTGCTGTTGTCGGTGAGCCGGCTCGGCAGCCGGTTCCTGACACGCGGCTTGAACCCGACGCTGCGCGCTTTTGCGGCGACGGAAGCCGCCGTGGCGGGACCGAGCGCCGGCGTTCAGGGCTTCGCGGAAGCGCGGCGCACGCGGCAACGGTTGATGGCGTACTCGCTGCCCGTGCTTCTGGCGACGGCAGCGATTCTGCTCTGGGAATTTCGCAATGAGCTCCGCCTCGCGCCCGCGCTTACGTCGGCGCACGCGCAGGCGCTCGTTCATCCTTGAACGACGGAACGAAGGAAGTTTTATCCCCTGGGAGTTTGCATCCATGCTTCGCTTGCTTCGCAAACTGTGGCACGACAACCGCGGCTCGCTCTTGGCGACCGAGTGGGTCTTCATGGCCACCATCATGATCATCGGCATCATCCCCGGCATGATCGCGGTACGGACGTCCTTTAACGCGGCACTGCTCAAGAGCGCCTGCCAGTTGAATTCGAGCAGTTGCGCGTGCAGCGGCGCCGTCACCTATTTGCCGGCGACGACGGTCGTGACGATCAGTCAGAGTCCGTGCGACTAATTCGCGGCGTTCCGCGGAAAGGTACGGCCATGCGCCTTCGACAAATGTGCCGCCGATGCGCCGCTCGCCGCGGCAGCGTGGCGGTCGAGTTGATTTTGGTTTTCCCGATTCTGGTCGGGTTCCTTTTCGGCACAATCGAATTCAGCCTGCTGCTGCACACGCGGCAGCAACTGCTCGACGCCAGCCGCGAAGGGGCGCGCGTCGCGGCCCGAGGCGGCACAAATGCCGAAGTCATTGCCACCGTGAAGCAAGCCCTGGGCGGCACGGGACCGCTGGCCGACAACGCCACGGTGGACATCACGCCGTTCAGCGCGAGCCCCCCGAACATTCGTGACGGCGTCACCGTGTGCGTAAGCATCGTCGACGCGCAGGTCGTGCCGAACATGCTGCCGTGGCTCATCGACCTTACGAACGAGAGCATGATGGCCTGCACCACCATGAACCTAGAGTAAGCCGGGTGCGATTGTTCCACGAGGGAGATTTCTAACACCTGGAAAATGCTTGAAGTTGCTCCAAGGCCGCCGCTGCCCGTTGACGGACCCAAGCATTCGAAGGCAGGATGGGAAGCGAGCACAAAGTCGGGAAACACGGGCGGCTTTCCGCGGCGAAGCAGATTCGCGGCTTACACCAGGAGTGGGGACAATCCGGCGCCGCGTCGGGCGAGCCCCGGACCCAAAAGAATGCCAGCAGACGGTCCACCGCCCCCGCCGCGGGTTGGACCGCGGAAGATAACGACAACCTGAACTCAGCCGCGCTCGTCCGGAGGGCGATAATCGTCGCCGGGCGCAACGCGCGCGAGTCCCTTGCCACAGGAGAATGCACCTTGTCACGGCCCACCGTTCACCTCGTCCGTTCGGCGCAGATCCACGCGAGCACGGTCTTTGCCGTGACGTTGGCCATTGTCGCCGGTTTACTCTTCGCCGGCGTGTTCAAGATGTACTTCTTGAACAACAAGCCGAAGGTCGTTCAGGCGCCGCCGCCGCCCACGTACCGGCTGACGGTCGCGGCGGTGAACTTGCCCGACAAGACCCTCATCCTGCCGAGCAACGTCAAGACGATCGCGGTCGGCGAGGAGGAATACAAGACGGTGATGGACAGCGCCAAGTCGAAAAACATGACCGTGCTTCGCGGTAGCCAGCCGGTGAATCGAACGACCGTGAAGCCGATCAAGGCCGAGGAGCCGATCTTTGAGGAACAGCTCGAACCGCTCGAGTATCCGAAGCCCGTGAGCACCACTCTCCGTCCCGGCAAGCGGGCGTCGATCATCGAGGTGCCGGCGAAGAATGCGATGCTGCAAGTCGGCGACCACGTGGACGTGCTCTGCACGCTGTCGAACAGCGCGGCGGTGTTCGGACCCGGCGCGACGGCGACCGCGGTGCTCGCTAAGAACTCCCGCGTTGTGGCCCGTTTCAATTCAACGCGAACCGCCGCCAGCCCGAACACCGGCGACAATCGCACCTACACGCTGGAGATGACGCCCTACCGTTATGCCCTCGTCGAGCTGTCGAAAAGTCTCGGCGCTACGTTCGCCCTCAGCGTTGTCGCGCGCCCTTCCGAGGAGAGCAGCAGCCAGATCGCCCGCGACATGGACCTCGAACAGAACGATCCGCAGACCGATCGCGTGACCGCCACGGACCTCGCGAAGTTGTTCGGCATCGTCATGGCTCGTCCGGAACGGGCTTGGGAAATCGAACGCTGGAGCGGCATCACGCAGCGCGACTCGATTTACTACGAAGACTATCAACCCGCGGGAAAGGCGACCGGCAAGACCGCGGAACGAGCGATGCCGGCGATTCCGGCGCCGTCGTTGAAAACGCAGCGGCCGGCGAGCGGCAGGCCGATTAGCGGCGCACCGACGGGGCCGTCCACGTCCTCCTCGCGTTCGCGGAGCGTGCCGGCGGCGTCGTTCGACGCGTCGGAGACGTATGCGGCGGCCTCGGATAATCTCGGTTTCAAAGCGCCGATGGGCCCGGCCAAGAAGTGCTGCGGCCGCAAGTAATCCTTTCTGGGCGAGCCCGCGGGCGTAAGCTCCCGGAGAACTCCCGCCGCTCACGTGGCCGGGCTCGCCGGCCGACACATTCTCTGTTTTGTTCCTCAACGAAGAGGCCGTTCTATGTTCGTCCGCTCGCTGACAACCGAACCGCAATGCCGGTGGACAAGCCGGCGCCGCGGCGCGATCGCGGGCTGGGTGATCGTCCTGTTTCCGGTTTTGCTTGCCGCGCTCTCGCTGGCGGTTCAGGCAGCCAGCTTTTACCATCGGCGCGTGGAGTTGCAAAACTCAGCCGATGCCGCCGCACTGGCCGGGCTCAACGCCCTCGTCCCGGTGGATGACACCGAGCTGTTCGGCGCACCTGCCGTCCCCTCGACAACACGCGACGCCATCTTCGCCGATGCGCGGGCGGTGGCGCATGACTATGCAGGCCGCAACGTTTTCGGGGGGGCAGACCCGAATCTCGATACGAATCCGACAAACGATCCGAGCGGCGAGCTGGTGATCGGCACGATCAACGATCCAGTCGAAACCACACCGCCCGGCTTCGTCACGGATTTGACGTTGAACTGGAGTCTCTACAGCCCGTTCGTTGCCGGCGGCGCCGCGTTCAACACCGTTGACGTCGCGATGCAGCGCCAGGCGTTCGGCGCACTCGCGCCGCAGGATGTGTTTGTGCGCAGCCGAGCGTTTCTCGATCGCGACGTGGTCGGCTTCAAGGTGGAAGGCTCGTCGCAGACGCTGGCCGGCCCCGAACCGGCGATTCCGGTCGTTCCGCTGGCCCTGCTCACCGATTACTCCACGCTGCTGCCGGGCGTCGCGAACCCGCTTTCGTGGGAATTCAACATCATCGGCCGCAATGGATTGGACGTGTACAAGTTCGACGCCGCCGGCAATCCCATCGGCCCGGTGTTGCCGCCCGCGGATGGGATTCCGGAAATGATTGTGACGATCACCGGGCTGTCTACCGACAACGGCCACCTTACGGCGATCCCGAATACGAACACCGTGTCGCAAGCCATCAGCCAGATCACGACCGGGATAACGGCGTCGCAACTTGCGGCCTACGATCCGATCAACCACCAGTTGACGCTGGCGAACGGACCGGCCAACGAGGTCAGCGTCACGCGGTTGGCCCCGAATCCGTTGGGTACCGACTTTACCGATCTTCGCAACGCTCTCGTCGCGATCAAAGGCCAAAGACGGGTCTGGATGCTCAACGACAACACGCTCCCGCTCGGGACGGTCCACGTAGTCGGTTTCGTGGCGGCGCGCGTGATGGACGCGAACGTGAGCACCGTAATCAGCGGCGGCGTGCCCATTCCTGCCGTCGTCGTCGTCTTGCAGCCGACGATGATGCTGACGAGCACCGCCGTTACCGATTACACGCGGCGGAACCTGGGACCGCGGACGGTCTTTGGCGTGAACTCCATTTACAACCCCTACATCGCCCGGACGCGCGTTTTGCGCTGAGATTCACCGCTCCTGGCGGCGCAAACGCGAAGCCGCGAGCGGCCAAGAAGGGACACACGCATGGTTCGTGCAGCTACCGTCGCCGAGCGGAAGACCAGCGAGGTCGCCATCCGCTTTCAAAAACTGAAATCGGAGATTCACAAGCAGCTCGTCGAAGGCCTCGACATTTCGCGGCTGCACCTCGTTAAGCAAGACCGGCTGCGGCGCGAAGTCCGGCAACTCGCGCAGGAACTGACCCGGCACTCGCCCGAAGCGCTCAATGATGCGGAACGCGAACATCTCGTGGACGAGATCATGGACGAGGCGTTCGGCCTCGGCCCGCTCGAAGCGGTGATGCACGATCCGACGATCAGCGATATTCTCGTCAACGGTCCGCGTGAAGTTTATCTGGAACGGCACGGCCGGCTCGAAGCGAGCGACATCGTTTTCGCGGATGACGCCCACGTCATGCAGGTGATTCAGCGAATCGCCGCCCGCGTCGGCCGGCGCGTCGATGAAATGTCGCCGATGGTCGATGCCCGCCTGTCGGACGGCAGCCGTGTCAACGCCATCATTCCGCCGCTCGCACTGAACGGCCCGGTGTTGTCCATCCGGCGCTTCGGCGTGCGGCTCAAGGCGGAAGACTTGCTGGCCAACGAATCGATGCCGCGCGAGATTCTCGATTTGCTCGCGGCCGCGGTACAAGGCCGGATTAATGTCCTGATCTCCGGCGGTACCGGCAGCGGGAAGACAACGCTGCTCAACACGCTGTCGGCGTACATTCCGCACGATGAACGACTCGTGACCATCGAGGATGCCGCCGAGCTGCACCTTCAGCAACCACACGTCATTCGCCTCGAAACACGGCCGCCGAACCTGGAAGGGACCGGCGAAGTCCGCCAGCGCGAGTTGGTCCGCAACAGCCTCCGCATGCGGCCCGACCGGATTATCGTCGGCGAAGTGCGCGGGCCGGAAGCGCTCGACATGCTGCAAGCGATGACGACCGGCCACGAAGGCTCGTTGACCACGGTTCACGCCAACGACGTGCGCGACGCATTGTCACGCTTGGAAATGATGGTATCGATGGGCGGGTTCGAGCTGTCGGTGCCGGTCATTCGCCAGTACGTGGCGTCGGCGATCACCCTGGTCGTGCATTTGTCGCGCCTCAAGGGCGGGCCGCGCAAGGTTATGCGCGTGTCGGAGGTGCTCGGGCTGAAGAAGCGCTCGTATGTCGTTCGCGACATCTTTTGCTTCCGTCAGACGGGCGTCGAGAACGGCCGGGCCGTCGGCGAGTTTCACGCGACCGGGCACGTGCCTGCGTTCCTCGGACACTTGCGCTCGCACGGCATTGAGCTAACACCGTCGATGTTCAACGAAGCGGTCATGGCGTAACTCCTGCTTGTAGCCGCAGGCGAAAGCCTGCGGCTACAAGCCACGAAATCCTTCGACTTCTGCAAACGGGGCTGATCCGATGTCTGAAGAAACCCTGACCATGCTGGTCGTCTTCGCCGGCGGCGGCGCCGTCATCCTGGCCGTGTACATGTTCATTGCTCCGATCCTGGCCCGGCGACGTGAGCTGTTGCGTCAAAAGCTCGAGGACGAAGAACGGCCGCTGATTCGTGAGGATTTGCTGCCGCACAATCAACCGACGACCGCCGTGGGCAAGTTCGATCAGAAGTTCGACAAGATGATCGTCCGCACCGGGCTCGGAATCGACTCGCCCGCGGCTCTCGCACTTTTGATCCTTGGCGGTGTCGCGTCGGCGGCCGGTGTGCTGCTGTGGCGCGGCGAGGAAGATGCCTGGATGATGGCCCCCGCCTTCGCCATTGGCGTGGCGCTGCCGGCCCTTTTCTTCTACTGGCGGCAGCGTATGTGGCGCAAGGCGCTGCGCACGCAACTACCCGATACGCTTTTCTTACTCGCGCGGTCGCTGCGCGCGGGCCGCAGTATCGAGCAGGCGTTTCAACTGATCGGCGCGCAAGGGACGCCGCCGCTCTCGAATGAATTTGCGCGCATGTCGCGGCAGCTTGAGCTCGGTCTGCCGCTGCACCAGGTCGTGCGCTTGCTCGCAGACAAGCTTGGCCTCGTGGATTTCAACGTGTTCGCCTCGGTGATCACGCTGCACCGCAATACCGGCGGCAACTTACCGCAGTTGCTCGACCGCCTCGCACTTTCGACGCGCGAACGCAACCAGTTTGAGGGTCAGTTCCGGGCCGCGACGGTGCTCGGCCGCTACAGCGCTGGATTCATCGCGACGCTGGTCGGCGTGATCTTGCTTTACCTCTTCTTCGCCCACCACGAATGGGCGGTGCGCTTCTTCGACACAACGTACGGCTACACCGGTGTCGCCTTGTTCACTCTGGCGATGGGCTTCGAGGCGCTCGGCGGCATCCTTCTCTACTGGATGATGCGGCACGATTATTGAGAGCGAAAACCCGCGAATTGCGAGACCTTGCGATGGATCAGCTCCGCGATTTCCTGAACGACGCGCAGAACTACGAATTGCTCATGCTTGCCGGCGTGTTCGCCGCGGTCGTGCTCGTCACGCTGGCCGGCTATTTCGTTCTCGCCCGGCGCCGGCGGCTGTTGGACGATAAGCTGCGGCAGCAGCTCGACGCCGACGACCCGGGGTTAAGCGCGCCGGGCGACATGGTGCTCGGCGATCTGACGCCGGCGCTGGCCGCCCAGATTCCGATGGGTGAAGGCGACCGGAGCGAACTGCAACAGGAATTGCGCCAGGCCGGTTATTATCGACCGACGGCCTTGCTGGAATACGCCGCCCTCCGAACCGTGTTCGTCATCGCGCCGCTTATTGCCGCCGGCACGCTGGCCCTGCTCGTGGAAACTCCGGAAAGCTCCGTCTATATTTGGGCCGGCGGCATCACCGCCGCGATCCTCGGCTTCAGCTTGCCGCGCATCTACGTCTATTACCGCGGCAAGGCCCGCCAGTTCGAGATTGAGCGCGGGCTGCCGACCGCCATCGACATGCTGAACCTGTGCTTGAGCGGCGGCCTCAACGTCATCACCAGTCTGGAGCGCGTCGTCAAAGAGTTGCACAACGCCTATCCGGTGCTCGCGTACGAGCTGGAAATCGTCCGCCGCCAGGCTGACTTGAAGACCCTCGATTTCGCGTTGAATCAATTCGCGAACCGTACCGGTCTGCCCAACGTTCGCAATCTCGCCGTGATCCTCGGCCAATCGGAGAACCTTGGCGCCGACGCGTCGAATACGCTGCGGGAATACGCGGACAGCATGCGCACCGCCATGAAGCAGCGGGCGGACGAGATGGCGAACAAGGCCCCCTTCAAGCTGCTTTTCCCCGCCTACTTGATGGCGATGGGCGCCGCGGTGCTCATCATCAGTCCGACCATCCTGGAGTTCACGGCGTTTCGGCAGCAGAACATCCTCGGTCACACACGTGAACAAGGCCGCGGCGCTCTCAAGACGCCGACCGTGCCGCACGGCCCGGCGGTGACGGCGGCCAACGCGCCAAGCGTGCCGGCGAACTAACCGTTGCTGAGATTTGGATGACCGCGAGGAAATGGCTAACACGATTTGGGTCGCATGTTGGTGACGATGGGCGTAATTCTCGTCAGATCAATGACATAAATGGATAACATTCAAAACGCTCCATACAGTAGAAATGGACCATTTCCCAAACTCGATGTTATGAATCCAGCTGCGCGGGCGGAGAGGGCACGCCAAACGTTTCGCAATTCCTCTCGGTGCGCTATGGTCCAGTCACTTCATTCGACATGACGGTTGCACGAAAGATCACTTCGCGAGCCCCCGCGGGCACTCGAACGGCCCGAAACAAGAAACTGGACCGTTGCACCTCGGACACCTGCCCGTCGACTGTAACCGACCATTGTTTCGACCAAGGATCGCAAAGCACTAGGAATTGGTCGGCGGCCGTCGGGCTTATCTCAAGGACCACTCGGTTTGGCGCGTATTCCTTGATGCGTGCGGCACGCGGTTCACCGCCGATTTTCGTTGGGTCTATGGGGCCGGCGGATGACTCAAGCAGTGCGGCCTTTCGAAAGTCCACGCTTCGTAACGCGGGCAATGGCGGGGCGCCATTCGTCCTAACCTTGACTGACGGCACACAAAAAGCCCGCGGCAGCACATCGAGATTCTCATACACCGTAAACGCCGGCAGCGCCTCGATGCCGTGATTCGTGAACGAATACGCTTCCGCCCGCGTATCCTCCATCACCTTCCGCCAACCGCTCCCTTCATGCGTCGGCTCGCCAGGACCTGCGTCGAGTTTGCGTTGCAACGGCGGCGCCAGGTTGCTCGGTTGAATGAGGTAGCGGACGTTGAGCAAATCGAGCAGCGATTTGTTGCGAATGACGAACGGCCGATCGCGCAGCGTCAAATCGACAATCGGGTAGCCGTAGATGCCGACGCGCGGCTCAATCGGATCATCCGAATCTTCGATGAATTGCAGGTATTCCTTGTACCGCCGCACGTCGAAGCTGTTGTAGCCAAGCACCGACTCTAACTCCACGCCGCCGATCATCGACAGCCCGCTGCCGAGCGGCGTGCCGGCCGGATCGCCAGGCAGGCCGCGGGCCAGAACCCGCATGCGCTCTCCTTTCGCGTGCAGTTCCTTCTGACGATCGATCAGGAATTGCACCGACGGCGAGATGGGGTAAACGTCCGCTTGCGAGCGCACTGCGACCAGCCAGTGCGTCAGCGTCCACGCATCGACGAGCAGCACGCACAGCCAAAGCGCCTGCCAGCGCCGGCGGCCCACCCCGGAAGGACGGCAAAGCAACACGAACATCGCGGGCAGGGTTACACACAGGGGAAACCAGTAATCGCCGCCGCCGTGCGTGTTGTGTAGCCAAAGCGCTACGCCGCCATAGATGACAGTCGCGGCGAGCGCGACCGCCAGCCAAAGTCCGCGGACCGCGCTCATCCGCGCTGAGTTCTGTATCAGTTCGTGAGTCGCTGTTCCCGCGAGAAGTGCAACGGGCAATGCCGCGAGCATGAGCATCCTGCCCGGCAAGATGAAGAGCTTGAAGCCCGGCAACCATTGGAACACGGCTGCCCCGCCGAGTGCGAAAAGCAATAGTAGGAGAGCGACGAAGGCACGATAACGCACCAACCCACCGAGAAGCACCGGTGCGAGCACCGCGGTCGCGAGCCAGAGAATGCCGAGGCCGCCTTGCGCTTCCCACCAACCGGTCGGCAGCACGGGCGGTCCGATGAGACTCAAGAGCGTCGGCACGGTTCCCTTCAATATCTCACTCGGCGCTACGCCGACGCCGCGTGTCGCCTCGCGCGCGGCGTTCAGTGCGGGAACCAATTGCACCGCGCTAAGGGCGATAGCTGTCACGGCAGCAAGCGCGCCCAGGAACGCCCACGTCAGAAGCGCTTTTCGCGCCGAGCGCGGCGTTTCGTTGTCTCCTTGTCTGCTCCATAGCGCCGTTCCCAACGTCCACAGCGCGATGAAAACGCCCGCATACAACGTCATCTGCGGATGCGTGCCGAGGATTATGAACGCATAGAACACGCCGGCCAGCACGGCGCTGAGGACGCTACCGCGACGAATGGCTCGTTCGAGAAACAACAACACCAGCGGCAGCCAGGCGAGCGGGACCATGATGTAGTGTCCCGCCGCGAGGATGTGCATCAGCCATTTGCCGGCGAACATGAAGCCAATGGCCGCGATGAGCGCAGGCAACCGATCGAGCTGCTGCCGGCGCGCGTACAGGTACATCGCCCAGCCGGCGAGAATGACGTGAGCGACGACGAGCCAACTCAGCGCCGGGCCGACCTGTTCCTCGTTGAGAAAGTAGAGAACGACGTGCGGCGGGTAGAACGCGGCGACCTGCACGTCGGCTAGAAACGGCATGCCGCCGAAACTGTACGGATTCCACACCGGCAACTCGCCCGTCTCGTGCCAGGAACGCACGAGGAAGCGCTTCATCGGCAAGTGCATCGCCAGCAGATCGGAATGGTCCGAGTAAAGGACCTGATCCGGGTGCATCAACAAATCGGCGAAAAAAAGCAGCGCCAGCGCGGACAGGAGTACGAAAGGAAAGAGGCGCACCGGCACAGGCGTTCCCTCGCGAGCGCTTCCGACGGGCAATGAAGACTGGAAGCGTAACGAATGCCCGCAGGGTGCGTCAAGCGGAGCGCCGACGCACCAGGATCGATAGACCACTTATGCCGGCGACGATTGCAAGGCTGATGAGGCTCACCAGCTTCCCCCAGCGATAGGAGTCGGGCTGATATCGAAAGACGACTTCATGCTCGCCGGCGGGCGTACTCACGGCGCGGAACGTGTAGTTCGCTCGATAGACCCTCGCTGGCCGGCCGTCCACCGTCGCGGTCCAACCGGGAAACCAAACGTCGGCCAGCACGAGATAACCATCGGCCCCCTCATCGGCGTGGACGCGAATCTCATTTGGCCGATAGCTCGTGATGCGCGCCGTCCGCGGCACGGACGAGAGCGGCGAGACGGCGCCGTCCGGCGTGAAATCTTCGAGCAGCACACGACGGCGGAAGTCGGTCGCTTTCATCGTTTCCAGCACATGCTCCGCCGGCAGCGGCGCCGCGTCGTGGACGAAGAACGCGCGCGGCAAGGCGCTGGCGTTCTCGTAAACGACATACGGCGGCATGGTCATCAGGCCGCCGGAGATCATGCCGTATGCCAAGGGCGCCGGGTCTTCGACGCGTTTCTCGCATCCGGATGGCGGCGTGGCGTCGGCGGGGAGAAGGAGGTAGCGAACATTGAGCAGATCGAGCAAAGGCCGATTGACCACCGGAAAATCGCCGACGATCGGAAACGTCAAAGCGCTGCCGAGCGGCCGCAAGGCGTCGTCGCCGTCTTCGATCAGGTGGAGGTATTCTTTGTAGCGCCGGACGTCGTAAGGATTGAAGCCGCGAAGCGTTTCAATCTTGTCGCGCAGGGCGAGGGGTTCGCCGGCGCCGAGCGGGTTGCGGGCGGTGTTCATCGTAGGCTTGGCCGTGCCCTCACCCGCGTCCTTCATCGCCTTCGGCAGATCCGCGGCTTCTTCCGGGCTATCGACGGCAAGTACGCGGCCTTGTGGTTCGGCATGCTCCTTCAAATACGCCACCGTTGCGGACGGCGGATAGATCGCGCTTTCGGGACGCACGTCGACGGAGCGCCACGTCTGCGACCACAGGTCGGCCAGTAAGATCGCGGGCCACAAGCAGACGGCAAGGCGCGCACGTGTGCCGAGCTTGCCGAACAGCTCATACGCCGCGGGGAGGGTGGCCAGCAGCACGATCCAGTACGGCGGCAGCGCCGGTCGCAAGCCTTCCACCAAACAAAGTCGGATACCGTATCCCACCGCGAGGATCAGCACTGCGACCGTGATGCGCAAGAGGATTCTTCGGCAAAGTGCGAGTCGCTCCGCGGTGAGTGCCGACGCGGTCAGAAGTTGCTGCACCGCGGCCCCGGCGAGTAAAGCGATCGGCAGCGAGGCCGGCAGCAGCATGCGCGATTGCGTGCGGAAGTAGCGGAAGCCGGGCAGCCCTTGAAAGAGCACCGCGCCACCGAAGACATAAACGAAAATCAGCAGGCACACGATCGCCTGGGCGCGCACGCGCTTGCCGCAAAGGACCGGGGCACATGCGGCCAGGGTTAGCCACAGGATGCCGGCGCCGCCGCGGTCGTCCAGGCTGACGAACGCGGGCGCTTCCGCGAACGGCGCCCCGGCCAGCCCGACGAGCGTGCGCGGCACCCCCTTGATTACTTCCCGCCAATCGACGCCGGTGAAGCGCGTGGTCTCGCGGGCCAGTTCCAGGCTTGGTCCCAGTTGAATGAGCGAGACGCCGATGGCGATCAACGCGGCCCACGCGCCGAATCCGGCCCAGCGACTCAACGCGCTCAGCGTCCGCCTCCACGAGCGCGCGCCGTCGCCGCCAAGGAATCCCGCTTCTTCAAGGGCGGGAATCAACGACCACGCGGCGACGACGAGCCCGGCGTAAAACATGATCTGCGGAAAGCAGGCGACGATGAGCAGGGAGAACACCGCCCCGGCCCACGTTGCGCGCAGCAGACTGCCGCGGCGAATCGCCTGTTCGAGAAACAACAGCACAAGCGGCATCCAGGCGAGCGGAATCACGTTGTAGCCGCCGGTGCTGAGCAAGTTCAGGTGCCACTTGCCCGCAAACATGAAGCCAATGGCGGCGACGAGGGCGCCCGTCATTCCCAGGTTCTGACTGCGGGCGTAAACATACATCGTCCAGCCGGCGATCAGCACGTGCAGCACGATGATCCAGCTCAACGCCGGCCCGATCCAAGCGCGCGGCAAGACGTACAGTGGCCAGTGAAAGGGATAAAACGCCGAGGACTGATGGTCGCCGACAAACGGCATCCCGCCGAAGGTGTAGGGGTTCCAGAGCGGCACTTCGCCCGTCTCTTGAAAGGAGTCGACGAGGAGATGCTTCGCGGGCAAATGGAACGCCAGGAAGTCGGAGTTGCCGGAGTAAAGGATTTCGTTCGGGTGCAAGACCAGCGGCCAAAAGAATACCAGCCCAAGCACAGCGATGAGCAGCCACGGAAAGAGACGTGACAACACGGGGAGAGCCTCGCGGTCCGACGGGGGATTTTGGCCGTACAAACATAGCATGCGGATGACGCGGCGGCCGCTGGGGGCGAACGGCTGCTTGAAAGGGCGATCTTCCAGCCAAGAACAGCCTCTGGATTTCGCTGGCATCCTCATGCGACGGGGGCTATTATCCTAGCCGTTCTTGCGCTGTGGTCGGGCGGCACGGACTCGTTTCCCTGCTGCGGGTCCACGCGCAGCGGTACCCGAGAAAAGGAGCGCGTCATGGTCCGTCGCACGGATCGCCCCGGCTTCACGTTGATCGAGCTGCTGGTCGTCATCGCGATCATCGGCGTGCTCACCGGACTGCTGCTGCCGGCCGCGCAGCGTGCCCGCGAGGCCGCGAATCGCACGAAGTGCGCCAACAACATGAAACAACAAGGACTCGCGCTGCACAATTACCACGACGTTCACAAGGCGTTCCCCTCCGGGCTGGACAACTTCTTCAGCAAGTATTGGCATTGGAGCTGGATGGCGAAGATTCTGCCTTTCATCGAGCAAGACACCCTCTACAAGGCGGCCGACGAATGGGCATCGAACACGACAATCCCCGTGACCTGGGGCGGCGTGCAAGGCTATGCCTGGTGGAGCCCGTGGGGAGCGTGGGAATTCGGTCTGCCGGCGCCGGGGCAGAACCCAGCCCTCGATAAGCCGATCAGCATGTATCTTTGCCCGTCCGACCCGATGCCGGTGACCTCGAGCTGGTCCGCCGGCGGCGCCACGCTGACGATGTCGCGCACGGATTACCTCGGAGTGAACGGCACGGACTACCGAAAGAAAGACGGCATCTTCTTCAGCAACGAACCGGTGCGCTTTGCGGACATCAAAGACGGCACGAGCAACACGCTGGCCGTTGGTGAACGGCACGCGACGAAGGCACAGCCGTTCGGCTTCTTCTTTGCAGGCTGTGGGCAAACGGATTACGGTCTCGACCCGAACGACAACCAACGCGGCGCTGCCGACGTCGTCCTCGGCACGCGCGAGCTGAACTCGCAGCAAAACGGCATCCCGGCGATGGATGATTGCCCGGTCGGCCCGTACCACTTCACACCGCCGAGCCAGATTCGCGACAGCAACGGCAACGTCAATCCGCTCTGCGACCAGTTCCACTTCTGGAGCTATCACCCCGGCGGGGCGAATTTCCTGCTCGGCGACGGGTCGGTACATTTTTACCCGTATCAGGCGGATAACGTGATGCCGCCGTTCGGCACTCGCAACGGCGGCGAGGCGTTTGAAATGCCGTAGCCGAGCTAATTCTTTCGGCGAGCGGCCTCGATTGCGACCTATAGTTGGGCAGGTCACCGTTTCCTGCCCCACATGAAATCGCAAGAGGACGGCATGTCCGCGCGCTGGCAAAGTTATCTCCCCTCTGCGAACTGGACGCGTTTCGCCGTCGCGCCCGCGCTCGTATTCATCGCCACGTCCATCGACCGCAACTATCAGACGGACTTCTGGCACCACCTTGCCCGCGGCCAGATCATGGCGAATAGCGGGGCGTTGCTCGATCACGACCTTTTCACCTACACGGTCCCTGGGAAGACTTTTCAGGACACCAATTGGCTCACACAGCTCCTTTACGCACGACTCTATGCCTGGGGCGGGTTGGAGTTGGTGCAACTGGCCAACTCGGCGACGCTGGCCCTGATGATGTCGCTCGTGGTTTGGCTCTGCCGGCGCGGCTCGGGCTCACTACTCGTCGCGGCGCTTGTTGGGGTCTTCACGTTTTTCGGCCTGTGGCAATTGCTCATCATCCGGCCGCAAACGTTTTCGCTTCTTCTTTTCGTGCTTCTTTACGCCGCGCTGGAAATGGCCGAGAGACAACGGTGGTGGCTGATCTGCGCGCCGCTGATCATGGCGCTGTGGACAAATCTGCACGGCGGCTTTCCAATTGGACTCGTGCTGATCGGCAGCGTCACGTTCGCGGTTACGCTCAGAACACAGTGCGTATCCATGCTTGACGGGCGAGCGGTATTCGCCAGGATAAGCGAAACGTGCCGGCACGATTGGGCGTGGCTCCTCTGTCTCGCGTCTTCCGTCCTGGCGACACTGGTTAATCCTTATGGTTGGCGCGTCTACCAATATGTCGGCGTTACTTCGACGGCGGCGGCGGGGCGCAGCATCGATGAATGGCTGCCGCCGGGGCTCGACCTGCTGACGGGCAAGGTGTTCGCGGTCTCGATCGTACTGGTGGTCGTGCTGTTCGCGTTGCCCGCGCGCCGGCCGAGCGTCAAGCAGATCTGCCTCGTCGTCTGTTTCCTGCCGTTCGCGTGCGGGTCGGTGCGAATGGTGGCGTGGTGGCTGCTGGCGACGGCGCCGACGATCGCGACGCTCCTTGCCGCCAATTTGCCGCGGAAACTCGTGGCGGAAGAAACAGAACCGCCGTCACTGGCAACAGGTGTGGCGTTCTTGGCTATTCTGGTCGCCGTGATTGTCAGCGCGCCCATGTTGGAACGCTTCAATCCCGTCTTTCGGTATGTTCGCGACCCGCATCGGACCGAAGGCGATCTCGAGGCGGTGGCGGAATGGCTGCCGCCGGAACACGGCCGCGTCTTCAGCCGGTTCGCCTGGAACGAATACCTCGGCTGGCGTCTGCGGCCGCATTATCAAGTGTTCATGGACGGCAGACTGGAAATCTTTCCGACCGAAGTGTGGGCTGCATACGAAGCAATAACGCGCGGTCGAGCGGATTGGGAGGAAATCCTCGACCGCTGTCAGGTCGATTTCTTGATCTTGGATGGGACAAGCGGCTATCACCGAGCGCTGGTGCCGCAGGTGCAGCGTTCCTCGAAGTGGGAGCACGAACCGGCGTTTGCGTCAGGCGACGTGATCGTCTTTCGCCGGCGTGCGAGCACGGCGCGTGAAAACGGCCTGCGGGGCAGCGTTCCGCAGGCCGTTGGGTTCGTTCAGGGCGGTTCTGCGAACCGCCGCTAAACGATGGATTACGCGAACAACTCCGTGACGGGATTGGCGCCCTTGTCCACGATGCGGACGGGGCGGCCGATGGACGTTTCGTTCACTTTGTTGTAATCGACGCCGAGCGCCTTGCAGACGGTGGCCATGAAGTCGATGGTGGAGGTCGGGCGCTCGATGACCGAGGCGCCTTCCGCGTCGGTCTTACCAATGACCTGTCCGCCCTTGATGCCGCCGCCGAACAGCACGCTGCTCCACGCACGCGGGTAGTGGTCGCGGCCGGGCTTCGGGCCGCGTTGATTGATCTTCGGCGTGCGGCCGAACTCCCCCATCCAAATCACGAGCGTGCTGTCAAGCATGCCGCGGTTTTTCAAGTCCTTCAGCAAGGCGGACAGCGCGGGATCGACCTGCGCGGACAAGTTCTTCACGCGGTCGAAATTGTCCTGGTGCGTATCCCAACCGCCGAGCGTAACTTCAACGAACGACACGCCGGTTTCGACGAGGCGGCGGGCGAGGATACAGCCGTCGCCGAAGCGGGATTCGCCGTACTCCTTGCGGAGCGCCGGCGGTTCTTGGGAAATATCAAACGCTTTGACTTCTTTGGAACGCATCAACTCCACAGCCTTTTGATACGTCGTCTTATGGGCCTCGATGGCGCCGGCCTGGTAGTCCTTGTAGAAGCCGTTCTCCATCTCTTCGAGCAAGCCGACGCGCTTGCCGAACTGCGACGCGTCCACGAGAGAGCGGAGGTTTTCGACGCCCTTGGCAGGATCGCCGACATTGAGCGGCTGGTGAGCGGGTCCGAGAAAGCCGGCGCCGAAGCTGCGGTTGCCGATGGAGACATAGTTCGGCACGGGGAAGTCCTGCCGGCCAAGCTCGGCCGAGACAATGGCGCCGATGCTCGGATAAATGAGGCCTCCCTGACCTTCGCGGTAGCCGGTGTGGAGGTTGTACTTGGCCCGGCCGTGGGCGCCGTCGGGCGTGCTCATGCCCCGGAGGATCGCACCATGCGCCATCATCTGCGCGGTTTTCGGCAGGTGTTCGCTGATCTCGATGCCGGGGACCGAGGTCGCGATCGGCGTGAACGGCCCGCTATTCTCGGTGCCGGGCTTCAAATCGAACGTGTCTTTATGGCTTGGTCCGCCGTCCATCCACAGGAGAATGCACGATTTGTGCTTCACGCCGCTTTCCGCTGCCCGTGCGGCCAGCACGTTGAGCCAGCCGGAGAACGACGTCGCCAGCACCCCGGCGGCGGATAGTCTCAGAAAATCACGACGCGAATGATCGCGGTTTGGGATCCAACCGAACATGGCATTCCCCTTGGCTCGTGGGCGGTGGCATTCGGGTTAATGATTCAGCGTGAATTCACTTGAGTTCAGCAGCGCCCACAGCACGTCGCTATAGGCGGTCTTCTGTTCATTGTTGCGAACATACTCTTCGACGCGAGCCGTTTCCGCCGCGCTCGGCCGGCGTGCAAGTGCCGTCAAGTACATCTTCTCTACGATCTGTGCCGGGGTCTGACCCGAGCGCGCGAATTGCAGTCCCGCGGCGTTGACGTTGAACTGACCGGAGTTCATCAGGCGCAGCGCTTGGGGAATGCCGGCGGAATACTCGGTCGGTTCCGGCTCGTCTTGGGTCGCGAAGAAGTTCACGAACTGTGCCCGCGGGGTGTTGTTGCCGGCGGCCTTTATCCCCTTGCCGCGCTTGTCTTCCGCCTTGTTCACCCCGCCAGCGACTTGGGCGAGCGAGTCAAAGAGCTGTTCCGCGGATAGCGCCTTGATGTTCATGTGGCTGAAAAGAACCGCGTCCGCTTCGTTGCCATCAGCCGGCTTGCTGGTCCGCTGATAGGCCTCGCTATTACAGATCGCGCGCACGAGATATTTGACGTCGAAGCCGTTCGCCTTGAATTGTTCGGTCAGCTCGGCGAGCAGCTCGGGATGCGAGGGCGGATTGCCGTCGTGCATGTTGTCGATTGGATTTACCAACCCGCGGCCGAAGAGCTGGCCCCACGTGCGGTTGACCACCGCGCGGGCGAAGAACGGATTGTCCGGCGAGGTCAACCACGCGGCGAATGTCGGCCGGTAGGGGTCGCGGGGATTCAGCTTCGGCGCTTCGCCCATGAGGAACTTCGCCGGGACGGTCTTCGCGGACTCGGGCAGGTTTTTTGGCCGCACGTTGGGAGTTTCAGCGATGGCGGGCGGACCTTGCTTGCCGACTTTCTTCGGGCTGTTGACCTTCATGAAGAACGCCGCCATGCCCCAGTATTCTTCGCGCTTCCACCCGGTGAACGGATGGTTGTGGCACTGGGCACATTGGAGCTGCACGCCGAGAAATAGCCGGCAGACTTCGTCGGTCACTTTATCCACGGAGTTGTTGGCGATGAAGAAGGTGACGGCGCCGTTCGCTTCCTGCTCGCCACTGGCGGTCAGCAGGTCGGTAGCGAGCTTGTCCCACGGCTTGTTGTCGTTGAAGTTCTTTTCCAACCACTGGTGCAGCGGTTCCGCCGACAAGCGCTTGTTGTCGGACGTTCGCGGGAAGAGAAGGGCGGACCAGATGTCGGCTTGGCGCCGGCCGTATTTCGGATCGGCGAGCAGTTCGTCGATCAGCTTTGAGCGTTTGTTTGCGTCGTTGCTGTCGAGAAACGCAGCGACCTTTTCGGCGGGCGCGATCACGCCGGCGATATCGAGATAGACGCGGCGGATGAACTCCGCGTCGGCGGCACGCGGGCTTGGTTTGACCTGTTCGGCGTCAAGCCGCTGCTGGACGAGGCGATCGATGTCGCGGGCCAAAGCCGCGGCGTCAAGCGCCTCGGTCGCACCGGCGAACACCGGGCGGACGAGGGCCAAAAACACGAGGCTGACGGCAGCCGATTTCGCAAGCCGCTTCATGTCCAATTCTCCTCTGGGCAGGCAGCGTTCGACAGGAGATTAAACGCGAAGGTGCGCCGCGGGTTTCGGACGCCGACGCCGTTTTGGCCGATTGGGGCGAAGGGTGACACACCGCTCGGCAACCGTTTTCCACCGCTTTTCGCGATGCAGCAAAACCGGTGGATCGATGTAAGATGTTATTAGAAAAGGTATTAGGCGGACGAAACGAACACCGCCCACCGGGGGGCCGGTGGGCGGTGGATTTGATGTGCCAGGCGCCGCCTTGGCGGTTAGCGGCCGCTTACTTCGCCAGTTTCTGTGTCACCGTTTGTTTGATCTTCTGGGTGATGTCCATCCCGCCGGTGCTGATTACCATGTCCATATTTGTAATCAACGTGGTCTCCTCCAACCTCCCTGTGGCGGCGTCGAAGTAGATCGTGCCTTCGCCGTCCTGGCCGTTGAGCTTGAGGGTGAAGGCGGCGTTCTCGCCGGGCTCGAACTCCATCTTCGGCTTCACGGAGATCTTCGCGAGTTGCTTGCCGTCGCGCGTTTCGATGCCTTCATATGTGTAGGTGTTGTCAACTTTCATTTTGCCAAACGGCATCTTCATGTCGGCCTTGTGTTGCCACGATTTCCCTTTGATCGGGGCGGCTTCCGGCAAGGCGAGACCTGTTTGCTCAACCATGCGCTTCATGCCGTCCTGCGACAGGAATTCATCAAGCCCCGCGGCCGCCAGCGCCGTGCCGCGAATCGACTCGGCGATTTTTTCCGGCACCACGACGTCGCTGATTTGCCCGCGCGCGTCCATCGTGAACTTGAACTCGGCGCCGACGAGGCCCTTGAAAATCGGGCCGACCACGTCGCCGATCGGACCTTCGGGGTCTTTGCCGGTCTTCGAGTCGTAATCGAGGTTGATCGGCCCGCCGTCCATTTTCATGCGAATGCGGTCGAACGTCTGCAAGACCTTTGCGGCGCCGTCTTTGTCCACCGACTTGACGTGCCAGGTTTGGTCCATGACCTGGAGCATCTTCATGTCGATGTTCTGACCGGCGACCGTCATGGACATATCCATATTCTGTTCCATGACGTACTTGAGCTTCTCGCCTTCCTTGAACTTGTAGCGCAAGGGCGCTTCGGCCCGGCCGACGCCAGCGACAACGACGAGGGCCAGGACGGCGACCAACGCGCTCTTCCCCCTGGTCAATGACATGGCGAACTGCCTTTCGTGATGGGTTCCCTGAGATTGGCCGCGCCAGCCGCGACGCGGGCTTACACACCCTATCCGCGACCGTGCCGCCGCACAAGCGGCGCGTGCTGCTTAGTTAGTCCGCAATGCGGGGAACTTGGGGCGCGCGAAGTCGGCCGCGATGGATGGTCGTGTGTTCAGGTGTGGGAGAGCAAGTCGGTAACGGGACGACGCCACGACTAGCGCTTCGCCATCCGCGCTTTGCGTTTGAGAGCTTTGGGTGTCGGGTGATTCGCCGCTTTGCGCCGCCGTTTGGCGGCGGTGCGGAGTTCCTTCTTACGCATGTCGAAGCGTCCTTTGTCGGGAAAAAGTGCTGGAACTGAATCCCTTCATGGATAGCGGGATCGTGCCGCGACGGCAACCGCGTACGTTTTGGGAACTACGGTTACTCGTCGTTCCCCGGAACATCGGAAGACAAAAGCTGCTCGAACGTGTACGGGCACGCGCTGGGAAAAGTAGACGCTGGCAGCCCCGTTTCGCCGGCCGCTCGCTCGACGGCTTCGGCGTACATGTCCGCCAACACCGCTTCCGCATGATTGCGAAGCACGCCGCCGTGAGCGAGACGCGCCAGCTCATGCCGCTGCTCGATAATGGTGGCGCGCCATCCCCGGGTGCGCTGGTCGGGTTGGTGTAGCCACTTTAACAGGTGCATAATGAGAACGACCAACCGGCTCTCGACTTCGTGGCGATCGCGGCGTGCCATGTCGCTGAGGAACTCTTGCAGGTGCGGGTAATCAATGTCGTGCCAGCGGCCTTGGCGGATGAGGTCGGCCATCGCCTCCAGCCACGCGGTCTCATCGGCCTCGTACAAATCGGGCGCGACAGCAACAGCCTCTTTTAACATGGCGCTTCCTCAGCGAATGCCTTCGCGGCAGCCCTAATCCGTCAGCGCGAGCAAGCTTATTCTACCACGGTGAATCCGTCATTAGCGCCACTGGGCAATGACAATTGCAACGACAGCCGCGATCAACCCGACGAGGAGCGGGGCCGATGTAGATTTTCACAAAGACGCTCAGAAGCGCGTACATCTGGCACGGCCCGCTGTTATTTCTTCGTCTGCTCTACCTCTGATTCGTAATAGAGAAGCTTCCGTTGACGTCTCTCTGGCTCTTCCAGACGCCACCAGCCATCGGCCTTGTTGTGAAACGGACGCAATTTCGCGGCGCGCTCGGCCGGATCGGCGAGTTTTTGGATACGGCGGACCTCCTGCAAGTCGAGGTAACACTCGGCCAACTTGCCAACCCGGTCTGTCCTACCCAGAAGCTCTTTCAGCGCCTTCTCGGGGTCGGCGGCAAGGAGTGCTTGGTAGTACGGCTTCAACACCGAGGGCGCAAGCTCTTCCGGCTCGGCGATGCCGAAAACTTCGGCTACGGCGCCCTCGACGCCATGTCCGCTGGATTTACGCAGGAACCAAAGATTGTCGTCGCGCGCATCCGCAACGAGCGAAGGGCCGCCATGCAAACTGCTGCCGGTATCGTAGACCTCGATTTTGCTCTTCGGATAGCTCTTGTTTCGGCTGCGGACATCCATCTCCAGTTTTCCTTCGATATTCACGTGTCCGCCGACAATCGGGGTCAGCCCGTAATGGATAAGGATCGGGACTTCTTTTTTCTTGCACGTCCCCTTCAAGACTTCCGTAATGAGCAGCGTGACCCTCGTTTCCCAACCCGGCCTCCCGCCGTCCGCCTTAAGAATGTAACAGACGGAACCGGCTTGCAGACGCCCAACCACGATCAACTCTGAGTCTCCGACAAGTTTTGCGTCTTCGCGAATCAAGCGCATCCAACCGAGCGCGCGGGTGGAAGGAATGAGCATCGTGACGAGAAAAAGACCGAATACAGCAATGCGCTTCATGGCTCTACCTCTTGGCAGCCGAGCCCTCAGTGTACGCCCGCTCCTCGCATTTTGCATCGGCTATTTCCGTATTGGATTGCCGGCGGCCGCCTCGCCTTCAACGAGCCGCCAGTAACGATCAATCGGCAACCTGGTCCACTGCTGTTCCTCGCCCCACAGCCAGAAAACGGTGACGCGGTCCACGCGCTTGGCGTCAGCCAGACCGAAAATCAGCCGACGATCGGACGACGACAAGTAGCTGCCACCGCTTCTGGCGAAGCGCGTCAGACGGCGTTCGCCCACGTCCACGACGACCTTGGCGCCGGTGATGTCGCGCTGCTTGCGGCCGATCAGCTCGATGCCGAGCCAGTGACGCGGGACGAGTTGCGTTTCTGCCGCGACGTTTCTCAGCAAAACGACGGGTGAGTTGACGTGGCTGATAACCAGATCGACCCGGCCGTCGTTGTCCAGGTCGCCGAGAGCCAGGCCGCGAGCGCGATGTTCGCTGCCAAAGTAGGCGCCGACCGGTTGGGATGCGACTTCCGCGAAAGTGCCGTCGCCTTGGTTGCGAAGGAGAAGCGGTTTTTGCCACAGGCCGCAGCGCGTCGGAAAGCGGCGGACGTGGCCGTTGACCGTCACCAGGTCTTCCCAACCATCGAGATCCAGGTCAAGGAACCCGGTACCGAAACCGACGAAACCGGTGCCGACGGCCGCCAACCCGGCGCGGCGCGATTCATGGCGGAAGAGAACGCGGTCGCGGCCACAGTCGTTTACATAGAGGGCCGGCAACTCGCCTTCGAAGGTGGTCACGAACAGCGAGGGCCGGCCGCTGCCGTTGTAGTCGGCGGCATCGACGCCCATGCTGCCGTCCGGCGCGCCGCGTTCGCCAAGGGCGGCGCCGCCGGGAAGACCCGTATCGGTAAAGCGGAGCCGGCCGTGGTCGCTGCGGTTCCAGTAGAGGAAATTACGCACGGTGTCGTTGGCGACGTAAATATCCGGCCGGCGGTCGCCGTCCACGTCCACGATCACGACGCCCAGCCCTTTGCCGCAGTTCGGTTCCGTCTGCAACACGCCGGCGTCCGCCGTCACATCGGTAAACGTGCCGTTGCGATTATTGCGATAGAGCCGCGAGGAGATGCCGCGAAAGTTTTCGGGCGCGCACACATCGCGGTCCACGGTTGGCGCGTCGCCGCGGCAGGTGCGATGCTGCTGCCAGGACCAGTCCAGATAGCGGCAGACGTACAGGTCGGGGTAGCCGTCGCCATTGAGATCGGCCCAGGCCGCGCTGGTACACCATTGCCCGTCCGTCAGCCCCGCCTCCTTCGTGACCTCGACGAAGCGGCGGCCGCCCTTGCCGTCGCTTTCATTGTGGAACAGCGCCATGCCGCCGTAGCCGGTGACGAGCAGGTCGGGCCAACCGTCGCAATCGAAATCGCCGACTGCACAGCCGTGGTTGTAAAACCACGCCTTGTCGAGCCCCACCTCGGCGGTCACGTCCCGAAATTTGAAGTTGCCGAGGTTCTTGTACAAGGCGCACGGAGCGCCTTTGATCTCTCTCCGCCCCGGTCCGCTGAAGGTGCCGCCGCCGGTCACGAAAATGTCGAGCAAGCCGTCGCCGTCGAAATCAATCAGGGCCACGCCGCCGCCCAGCGATTCGAGAATCGTGCAGTGGTCGGCTTCCTCGCCGTTGACGTGCGTGAAGTCCACTCCGGAACCGGGCGTCAGGTCTTGGAAATAGATCACGTCAGCGGCTTTGGCGTTCGCCTCGTTCGAAGGCGAGTCATTGCGGAACTGCCGCCACGCCGCAACGCCGACGAGCCCGCCCGCGAGCAGGAGCGCGAACGGGATTCCCAGGGCCCTGGCGTGGCCCGCGTTCAACTTCATCGGCGTCACCCCGGCCGTCTGCCGGTTTGCCAAGAGTCTGTCGAGACGGGTAAGATTGGAGTCTACCCACGCCGCCGGCGCGCGGCAACGCCATCGCGGGCGAACCGCGGGCCGTGTGTGCTCTTCGAGAAAAGCCGAACGGGAGGAATACTCATGCCGACCATCGTCACCGTCCCCGACATGGAGTACATGGACCGCGAAAGCATCGTGACAGCGCTCAAGAAAGACGGCTGGATCGAAGGCGTCATTCGCGGCCTGGGCGAATTGGTCTTTTTCCATCCCGACGTCAGCGGCGAGGACGACGCCCGCGGCCGATTGGCGAAAATCGGGCTCGATCCGGAGGATGTGATTATTGGCGAGCAGTCGGACGATCAGTGGACGGCGAATCCGCAGTTGTAAGCGCGGGTCGGGGTTTGGACCATACCCGGCCCGCCGCGCCCAGGCACCGATCGCGATCGCGGCGTCAAAAAGCATGTCCGGTTTTGTCCGGTTTTTCAACCGGACATTTGCCTTTTGTCGTTTTCCTCCATAGGGTTGCGCTGAAACCAGCGCTGGACGACCGGACATCTTGACTCGTAAGCGCTTCATAATCAGAGACTTAAGTGTGTCCGCCGTAACTTCCCAATAACCCTGGAAAGAGGCGCAGCTGATCGCTCCGTCTGCTTGTATCTTATCAGGGATGGCGAAGGGACTCCCCGCACTTCCGGACATTCCAGTAGAGCAACGAACGCCGTTGGTCGAGGCGC
>JBGQKZ010000023.1:0-77118 GCA_041499805.1 Gemmataceae bacterium | reverse complement strand
AATGTTCTACTGACTCAACGACTTGCGGTATCGTTTCATTGCAGCGAAGTTCGTTTCATTTCAGAGGGCGCGGTTTCCTTGCAGGGGAAGGTTTCAGTGCAAGGCCCTTTTTCACGCATTTTGAGGGGGGTGTAACGAATCCGGAGAGACGTGTTTTCGACGGCGCATCGCCACAAGTCATTCTTAGATAATTAAGATGCGACGAACGGGTTCCTGCGCGCGGGAGAGCGTGACAGTAACTTGATCGGTTTAGTTTTCGCGCGTTGCGCCGTTTTTTGATGCAACGAATGTAATGGACGGCGATCCGTCGTTCATGAACGCACGACCTCGGAACCAGGGTTACGATGGTCAGGTTTTAACACCTTTTGGCGCCATCGGCATCGACCGCAGCCGCACGCCGGTCGCCTGGAAGATGGCGTTGCCCACCGCCGGTGCGATGGCGACGATCGGCGTCTCGCCTGCCCCCGTTGACGGCATGTCTTTGCGATCCAGCAACACCGTTTCCAGCACCGGCGCATCGCTGAAGCGCGGCACGCGGTATTTGCCGAAGCTGGCGTTTTGAATCTTGCCGCCGTCGAAGTGGATCGCCTCGAACAGCGCGCCGCCGAGGCCCATGATGACGGCGCCTTCAATCTGGTTCTTCAAGTGGTCGGGATTTAAGATCGCGCCGCACTCAAACGCCGTGACGGCGCGGAGGACCTGGACGTTGCCGCTGTCGCGGTTGACGGCGACCTCGGCACACGTGGCGACGACGCTGTTCTTTTCCGTGCCGACGGCGAGGCCGAAGCCGTGGCCGGTCGCCGGCTTCGATTGTCCCCAGCCGAATTGCTTCGCCGCCGCTTCCAAAACGGCGCGCATGCGCGGCTCTTTGAGATTCTTCAGACGAAATTCCAAAGGGTCCATGCCGACCGCGTGAGCGAGATCGTCCATGTGGCTTTCGCGCGCGAAGTGGTTGGCGGTGGCGGCGAGGGCGCGGTACGAGCCTTGGCGCAGCGGCGACGGCGAGCCGTGGGCTTCGACCTTCACGTTTGGCACGTCGTAGCGGGTGTCGATCGCGGAGCCGCCGGAGTTGTAATTGTGGAACTCCCACGCGGTGAGCGTGCCGTCCTTCTTAACGCCGGCGTTGACTTCAATCACTCCTGCGGGGCGGAAGTAGGCCCAGGTGAATTCTTCCTCGCGCGTCCAGATGAGCTTCACCGGTTTGCCCGCGGCTTTCGCGAGACGTGCGGCTTCGATGGCCGCTTCGTTCTGGTGTTTGCCGCCGTAGCCGGACCCGGTGTCGGGGGTGATGACGCGGACTTTCTCCTGCGGCAAGTTGAAGGCGCGCACGAGATCGCTTTTCACGCGGAACGGGGCTTGGGTGCCGGCCCAAACGGTGAGCTTGCCGTCTTTCCACTCGGCGACGGCGGTGCGCGGCTCGAGCGGCGCATGGGCGATGTAGGCGATGGTGTAGGTCGCCGCCAGCTTGTGATCGGCAGCGGCCAGGCCTTGCTCGACGGAGCCGCGCGGCTGACCGCCGCGACCGCCAAAGCCGCCGCGGCCTTGTCCGGCGCCCTGGGGTTTCTTCAAGTCGGCGAAGAGGTTCTTGTCGGAGGGTTGGTCCGCTTCGAGCTCCCATTCGGCTTTGATCGCCGCCAAGGCTTCCTCGGCCTCGAACAGCGTCGGCGCGGCGACGCCAACGAACGTGTCGTCGCGAATCGCGACGACGCCGGGCCGTGCTTCCGCGTCCTTGAGATTCACCGACACGAGCTTGGCCTTGAGCGTTTCGGGCCGGAGCACTTTACCGTGCAGCATGCCGGGCAGACTTATGTCCGCGCTATACCTGTGCTTCCCCGTAACCATCGCGCGGCCGTCAACCTTGGGGATGGACGTGCCGGCGTAGACCCAGTCGGCGGCCGGAGTCCCGCGCACATCGGCCGCGATGGTTTTCGTCTGCTTCTTCCCCTTGGTCAACGCGCCGAAGCTGAATGAACGGTTGCTCGCCCGATGCGTGACTTTGCCGTCGGCGATCACGAGTTTTTCGGGATCGACTTTCGTTTCCGCCGCGGCCAATTCGAGGAGCCACTGCCGCGCCGCCGCGCCGACACGGCGTAGCTGCGACGCCATCTGCGGCGTCGTTTGGCTGCCGAACGTGCCATTGTCGAACGGCACGAGATCGGTGTCGGCCATGACCAGGCGGATCGAAGCGACGGGCGAGCGCAATTCCTCCGCGACCACCTGGCTGAGGGACGTGCGGATGTTCTGACCGACTTCGACCTTGCCGGTATAGACCGTTACCTGCCCGTCTTCGCCGATGTGCAGCCAGGCGCCGATCTCTTGTGGACCGCCGCCGCCGCGGCCGCCTCGTTGGCCCGGTTGCTGGGCGAGCGCGTCGCCGGCGACGAGACAGACCACGATGCCGGCGCCGGCGATCTTGAAGAAGTCGCGCCGATCCGGCTCGAAAACGTACTTCGGCTCTTCGAAGAACTCGTAGCGCTCCGGTTCGATGGTGGGCGACTCGCTCCGCGAGTCGCAGTCCGCTCGCGGAGCGAGCGGACCACTCTGGGCCGCTGTATGATTCCTCTTCATCGCCCACCTCCCTTCAACGCCACAGCGGCTTGACGGACGGCGAGGGTGATCCGCGGATAGGTCCCGCAACGGCACATGTTCCCTTCCATCGCTTGCACGATGTCGGGCAGCGTCGGATTCGTGTTTTTGTTCAGAAGGGCGACGCCCGACATAATCATGCCCGGCGTGCAGTAGCCGCACTGCATGGCGCACACGTTCAAGAACGCGTCTTGCAACGGGTGCAGTTTGCCGTCGCGTTCCAGGCCTTCGATCGTCGTAATCTGCTTGCCTGTGCAAGCCCCGACCGACGTGCGGCACGAGCGTTTCGCGACGCCGTCGATCAAGACGGTGCAGGCGCCGCACTTGCCTTCGCCGCAGCCGTACTTGCTGCCGGTGAGATCGAGATCGTCGCGGAGGACGCTGAGCAAGGTGCGCTCCTCCGCCGCGCTGATGCGGCGTTTGGAGCCATTCACGAGTAATTCGGCGATGGCTGCCATAGAATGAGTCCTCAAAGTGGCGGAGCGGCCGCTTCGCACATCGGTATTAAACCCGCATGGCCGGTCAATGGCCCGACAATTCTCGAACATGCGGCCGCCGATGCTTGCGTTGGACTCGGAATGCCTACACAATGTGGCCAAATCGTTTCTCGCCAAGACGCGAAGGAGGCAAAGCTCGCCAAGAGCCGGGCTATTCCTTTGCGAGCTTTGCCTCCTTCGCGCCTTGGCGAGGAATCCGCCAGGAGGACCAACCATGTTGCCGCGTTTCATGTCACTTCTGCTCGTTCTCGTCATCGCATCGACCGCCGTCGCCCAGAAGCCGGAGGAGAAGAAGCCCGGCGACGAGATGATTGAGAAGTATCTCGCCAAAGAGACCGAGCGCATCAGCCAAAAAGTCTTCGACGGCGCCAAAAATCTCGACGAATGGAAGGCGAAACTGCCGCGGCTACGGCGAGAATACATGGACATGCTCGGCCTGTGGCCGCTGCCGGAGAAGACGCCGCTGCACGTCACCATCACCGGCACCGTCGAGCCGGAAAAAGAATCCGTCGTCATCGACAAGCTGCATTTCCAGAGCAAACCGGGCCTCTACGTCACCGGCAATCTCTATCGTCCGAAGAAAGTTGAAGGCAAACTCCCCGCCATCCTCTATGTCTGCGGCCACTCCGAAAAAGGCCGCGACGGCAACAAGACGGCGTATCAAGATCACGGCATGTGGTTCGCCACACACGGCTATGTCTGCCTCGTTATCGACTCCCTGCAGCTCGGCGAAATCCCCGGCATCCACCACGGCACCTACGGCATCCGCCCCGGAACGCGCGAAGAGGAAGTATCGAAACGCGAACGCAGCGCCGCGGGCCAGAGTGGCCGCCTCGCTCCGCGAGGCGCGGTGCCTGCCGCGCGGAGCGAGGCAGCCACTCTGGGCGCCGAAACCCGGATGTGGTGGCAAGCCCTCGGCTACACCCCCGCCGGCGTCGAATGCTGGAACGGCATCCGCGCGATTGATTACCTCATAAGCCGGCCCGACGTGGACGCCGACAAGATCGTGGTAACTGGAATCTCCGGCGGCGGGGCGGCCACGTTCTGGATCGCCGCCGCCGACGAACGTGTCAAGTGTGCCGTCCCCGTCAGCGGCATGAGCGACCTGGAATCCTATGTCACCAACAAGATCATCAACGGCCACTGCGACTGCATGTTCCTGGTCAACACCTACCAGTGGGAATGGACCACCATCGCCGCCCTCATCGCGCCGCGGCCGCTGCTGTTCGCCAACTCCGACGCCGACCCGATCTTCCCGATGGACGGCAACCGCCGCATCATCGACCGCCTGCGCAAGCTCTACGCCTGGTACGGCAAACCGGAGTTGGTGGACGATTACGTCAGCAAAGGCGGCCACGCCTACCGCCCAGACCTGCGCGTCGCGATCTTCCAATGGATCAACAAGCACATCAAAGGCGACAACACGCCGCTGCGAGACGTGACCTTCCAGCCCATGCCCGGCAAAGAGCTGCGCGTGTTTCCGGAGGACAAGGATATGCCGAAAGACGCGATCAATGGGCGCGTGGATGAATTGTTTGTGAAGCGGGCGGAGGTGAAGTTGCCAGAGACGGGGAGGTTTGAGGAGTGGAAGATTGAAACGATTCAGACACTTCGCGAGCGAGCCTTTCGCCACTTGCCGGCCCGAATCGAGCCCGCGAGAACTGAGGTAATCTTAGTCCGCGGATGGAATCACTGGATTCTGTCAACAGAGGAGAACATTGGACCGACGCTTATTTCCCCGAAGTGGCTTGATCAGGGTGCGTCCAAGACCGGATCGCTGTTGGTGCTGACGCCAAGAGACGACAAGGGGGGCGACATCCCTGACTGGGCTCGGTCGGTTGCTGCTGACCCAGATTTCGCACATCGTCTGGAGCCTCGAGGGTTGGCGAATGGCGAATGGACTCATAAGTCCCCGCCGAATTACGTTGCGCGCGCTCACGCCGTGCTGGGCCACACTGCGGACGGTGGTAAGGTCCTCGACGTGATTGCGAGTGTGCGCCACTTGGCTTCCAAATACGCTGGCAAGCCGAATTGGCAGGTGATCGGTCGCGGTCAAGCCGGCATCCTCGCCGCCTACGCCGCCCTCTTCGAGCCGTCCATTTCCGAAGTCATCATCATCGACCCGCCCACCTCGCACCGCGACGGGCCGATCGTCCTCAACGTCCTCCGCGTCCTCGACATTCCGGAGGCGCTCGGCCTGCTCGCCCCGCGACCGTTGACGCTTATCAACGCCAAGGACAAAGCGTTCGATCGCACGGCGGAGATTTACAAACTGGCGGGAGCGGCGGAGAAACTGCAACGAAAGTAACCGTGACCTGAGTCCGGACCGAACGGGGCGCGGCGGCGAGGTTCGCATTACCATGACCAATGACGACAAGACAGCGATTGTCACGGGCGCGGGTTCGGGGATCGGTCGAGCGGTGGCGCTTGCGTTACTGAGAGAAGGTTATTCGGTCGTGCTCGCGGGACGCCGTCGCGATGCGTTGGAACGAACGCTGGCCGCAGCGGGCGCCGACCGAACTCGAGCGCTGGCGGCGCCGACGGACGTGAGTGATGCGGCGTCGGTGAACGCGCTTTTCGAGCGAACGAAAAGCGCGCTGGGCCGGCTCGACCTGCTGTTCAACAACGCCGGGGCGGGCGCGCCGCCGGTTGCCTTGGAAGAATTGACGCTTGAACAATGGCGCCGGGTGATCGACGTCAACCTGACGGGCGCCTTTCTCTGCACGCAGGCGGCGTTCCGGCTGATGAAGGAGCAAACGCCGCGTGGCGGGAGGATCATCAACAACGGCTCGCTGTCGGCCCACGTGCCGCGCCCGAACTCCGCGCCGTACACGGCGAGCAAGCACGCCATCACGGGGTTGACGAAGGCCACGGCGCTCGACGGCCGGAAGTACGACATCGCGTGCGGCCAGATTGACATCGGCAATGCCGGGACGGAGATGACCGCGCGCATGAAAGACGGCGTGCCGCAAGCTTCGGGCGCGGTCGCCGCCGAGCCGACGATGGACGTGGAGCACGTCGCCCGCGCCGTCGTTTACATGGCGAGCCTGCCGCTGGATGCGAACGTTCTGTTCCTGACGGTGATGGCGACGCAGATGCCGTTTGTGGGGCGCGGCTGACGTCCGAAATAGGGGGTCGGTTTTACTGATCCCTGCGCAAATAGCACAACCTCAATTGTGTAGGACGGCTCTCCTGAGCCGTCCGGAACGGTTCAGGAGAACCGTTCTACGGCAAAGAGTCGCGCTAATTGCGCAGCTGTCAGTAAGAGCTCCCGACCCCTTTTTCGACCCTTCACTTGCCGGGTGACCGGTCCGCGTAATAGGTCGGCTGATCGACCGCACGACACGGAAACACCGTCACGCGGTAGCTGCCCGTGACGGGTGCGCAGCTCTCGGTCGCGTACAGATAGGCGGCCCGATTGGGCGCCGCGTTGTGCAAGCGAAAGAGCGTCGGCGTGAGGAAATGCCAGCACGAATACGAACTTGACGGGCAGACGCCGCCGCGCTCGTCGGTCGAGCAAGGCGGCTGCGCGGCGACGCGCGCGGACACGATCAAACAGAACACGATCGGCAGCAAACATTGACCGCGCCGGCGCATGGCTGGCTCCTTCCTCGCGATGCTCGACCCCTCGTCGGGTTGTATCGGATAATCGGCGAGGGTTGCTTGTGAACGCCCATCGCTTCCCGGCAAATCGCCGCTCAACGACGCGGTACCATTGGGCGCAACGGAACATACGGAACAGGGGGCAGGGGGCAGGGATTACTGATCCCCGCGCAAAAAGCGCAACCTCAATTGCGTAGGACGGCTCTCCTGAGCCGTCCGGAACGGTTCAGGAGAACGGTTCTACGGCAAAGAGTTACGCCTTTTGCGCAGCCGGCGGCACGGGTCAGGGCTTGGGGATTGCACGATCGGTTGCATGGATGATGCGGTCCTCAATAGGATGCAGGCAGGTGACGCTTGGCGGATCACGGGTGGATCGGCATGTCGGCTTCTTTTGAGAAATCAGCGGTGGTGCTGCTGAGCGGCGGCCTCGATTCGGCGACCGTGCTCGCGGTGGCACGTCACGAGGGCTTCCGCTGTCACGCGTTGACGATTGCCTACGGCCAACGGCACGCGGTCGAGTTGCAGGCGGCACGACGGGTGGCGGCGGCGCTGGGCGCGGATGAGCATCGTGTTTTTGAAATTGACCTGAGCGGTTTCGGCGGCTCCGCGTTGACCGCCGACGTGCCGGTGCCCAAGGACCGATCCGCCGCGGTCATGGCCGACGGCATCCCTACTACTTATGTGCCCGCGCGGAACACGGTGTTTTTGTCGCTGGCCTTGGCGTGGGCCGAGACGCTGAACGCATACGATCTATTCATCGGCGTCAACGCCGTCGATTATTCCGGCTATCCGGATTGCCGGCCTGAATTCATCGCCGCTTTCGAAAACCTCGCCAACCTGGCGACCAAGGCCGGCGTCGAGCGGCGGGGACGCTTTCGCGTTCACGCGCCGCTCGTGCAACGGACGAAAGCCGAGATCGTTCGGCTCGGGCATTCACTCGGCGTTGATTACGGGCTGACGCACAGTTGTTACGATCCGACGCCGGATGGGCGTGCGTGCGGCCGCTGCGATTCGTGTCAGCTTCGCCGTGCTGGTTTTGCAGCCGCCGGATTGACCGATCCGACCTTGTACGCCGTGGGGACGTCGGCCCCATGAGAATCGCCGAAATCTTCTATTCCGTGCAGGGAGAAGGCATTCTCGCGGGCGTGCCGTCGGCGTTCATTCGCACGAGCGGCTGCAACTTGCGCTGCTGGTTCTGCGATACGCCGTATACGTCGTGGCAGCCGGAGGGGGACGAGCTTTCGATCGCGGCAATTCTTGAACGGCTGGGCACATTTCCCACGCAGCACGTCGTCGTAACCGGCGGCGAGCCGTTGCTCGCTCCGCAAGTGGAGGAGTTGTGCGCCGGTCTGCACGAACTTCGGCGGCACGTCACCGTCGAAACCGCGGCAACCATTTTTCGGCCCATCGCCTGCGACCTCGTGAGCCTGAGCCCCAAACTGTCGAACTCCACGCCGTGGCGCGTTGACGGCGGCAGACACGCCGCACATCACGAGCAACTTCGCTTGCAGATCGACGTCATCCAAACGTTCATGGATCGTTATCCCTATCAACTCAAATTCGTGATCGATCAGCCGGCGGATGTCGGCGAGGTTGTTGTCTTGCTTGAACAGCTCCGCCACGTGGATCGGTCGCTCGTTCTGCTGATGCCGCAGGGGATTTCCGCGGAGGAACTCGCCGTCCGCGGTCGTTGGCTGGTGGAAGAGTGCAAAAAGCATGGATTTCGCTTCTGCCCGCGGCTGCACATCGACTTGTACGGCAATCGCCGCGGCACATGAACGCCCGTTCCGTAGCGGTCGCGCCGGCCATTGGCCCATTGTCTGCATTGTGTTAGCCTGGAATTCACGACCGGGCGGGTCGGAGAAACCGCCCGGATGATTCAACTCGGTTGGGGGAATCGCGACGTGCCGGGCGGCATCTTTGCGGAAGCGGGCGGTTGGGGCTGGGACCTGCTTAAGCTCCTCTGTATCCCCGCTCTGGTCGCGCTGAACGGCCTCTTCGTCGCCGCGGAGTTCGCGCTCGTATCCATCCGCCGCACCAAGATCGAGGAAATGATCTTGCACGGACGGAAAGGCGCCCGTGCGGTGGACGCCGCGGTGCAACGCATGGATCGAACGATCGCCGCGACGCAGCTTGGCGTGACGTTCGCGAGCCTCGGTCTCGGCTGGGTCGGCGAGCCGGCGCTCGCTCATCTCCTGGAGCCGGCGTTCGGTTTTCTGTCCGCGGGTTGGGGCGCCGTTGCCGGCCACACGGTCGCCACGGTCGTCACCTTCTTCCTCATCACCTTCATGCACGTCGCCTTCGGCGAATTGATTCCGAAAACCATCGCGTTGCAGCGGCCGGACCAGACCGCCCTGTGGATGGCGACGCCGCTGCTCATTTTCGCACGGCTGACGCGCCCGTTGATCGTGCTCATGGGCGGAACGGCGAACGCCATCGTGCGGCTGCTCGGTTTCCAGCCGTCGCGTGGCGAGGCGATGTTGCACTCGGTCGAGGAATTGGCCCTGTTGATCGAGGATACGGAGGAAGCCGGCATCCTCGATCCCGACCAGGCCGAGTTCGTGCAAAACGTTTTCCGTTTGTCGGACAAGCGCGTACGCGACTGCCTGGTGCCGCGCGACAAGATGGCGACGTTGGAGCTGCACAGCTCCGCCGAGCGCGTGCTGGAAGCCGCCCGCAGCGGCGCCCACACGCGCATGCCGGTGTACGACGGCATGCTCGACAACATCGTCGGCATCGTCAATACGAAGGACTTGTTTTATCTCTTCAGTCTGAAGGGGATCGTCGTCCTGGAAGACGCACTCTATCCGGCGCTCTTCTTGAAGCCGGACGAGGAGATCGCCAACGCCTTGCGTTTGTTCCGCAAGGCGAAACGGCCCATGGCTCTGGTCCGCGACGATGAGGGCGTGATTCACGGCTTGATCACTCTGGAGGATATATTGGAGGAAATCGTCGGCGACATCGAGGACGAGCATGACACGCCGGCGCCGAAGCGGTTCCGGCGGCGGCGTCGGCCGTTGGTCCCGTCGCCGCCGCGTCCAGCGCCTGTCCGGAAGTGAGTACCGAAGGCAAGCGTCAATTCCGCAACAGCCGCCGCCACAAGAATAGCCCGACCAGCGCCACGAGCGCGTCGGCCATCCACACGCTCACGGGCGCCGGCAGCCAGGCGTTGTTCTTGGCGAGGTTCGTTCCGCACAAGAGCAGCGGATAATAGAAGAAGACGATCGGCAAGAAACAGGTGATGAACGCGCTTAGATAGTCGCTTTTGCTGAGCCAGATGCCGACCGGGCAGCCGATGAGCACGAAGCAGAGGCAGCCGAACGCCAACGCCGGCCGCATCTGTACCTCGGCGTCCACCGAGCGGATGTCGAAGTCGATGTATTTCAGGGCCAGATTAAGATTCTCCAAATGCTGCGGCAGCTGTTGCGGCGGAATCCGGGTCGCTTCCTCGGCGGTGTCGAGCGCCGTCCGACCGATGGTCTCGGTGCGTTTGTCGACAAGGTCGCGCCGCCAATCGAACAACTCCGGCCACGTGCGGTCGCGCGGTTTGGGCGTTTGCTTTTCGAGCGAAAAATTAGGCGGCAGCGGCACCTGCCAAATCTTGTCTTGTAAGAAACCAGTCGTGCCGGCGGCGTTTTCCTTGCCGCTCGCGTCCTTGGCGTCGCCGGGGCTCGACACGTGTGCGTTCCGCATCCAGACCTCGATCTCGCGCGTGGCCATGTTCACGCGCAGCTCTGCTTCATAGGCATGGGCGGTCAACTCCGTTTGACCGGTGATCGGATTGCGTTTTTTGAAGAGGGCGTTAATCAGTTTTCGGCCGTGGACGGCTTCGACGAAGATCGCGTAGTTCAGTTGCCGGTGGCTGATTTGGTGATCGCGCTTAAGCGCCGAATAGAGCAATTCTTCGGCGTCGTTCAGGAAGAGGGATCGCAGCAGCCGGTGCGTGTACGGGATCGTGTGATAGTAGAGCGCCATCGTGACGCAGCTCATCACCAAACCGAGCAGCAGGGCGGGCCGGAGCAGCTTCAGCAAGTGGATGCCGGCGGCGCGCACGGCGAGAATTTCATTGTCGTGGGCCAGACGGCCGTAAACGATGCACGTCGCGAACAGCGTCGTCGCCGGGATCGTGAACGGCAGCGAGCTGGGGATAAGCAGCGGGATGATGAGCAGCACCTGACCGGGACTGAGACCCTGCTGCGTCGCCTCTTGGACGATGCCCGCGAGCAAGAAGAGGCCGGTGATGGCGACCAGGGCCATCGTGAAGATCTTGATAAGCTCCCAGAGGATCATCCGTTGCAGGATGCTCAGAAACACACCAGCCTCCGTTCCCACGGGTGTCGAGCCACGAGCCCGTAATCGTATCATCGGCGCGGCGGCCGACTCTCTTTAGTCTTTTTTTCCGTCGCCCCCGGTCGGCGCCGGGAAAAGGCGTCCGACGCCGATCATTTTCTTCAGCGGCTGCGTGACGCCGGGGACGATCTCCGGCGTGCAATGAACGTTGCCGTACGCGCCGCGCATCTTGATCATCAAAAGTTGATCGCTCACGAGCGGCGGAATCTTGTCGATGATGGGCGGCAGCGCCTGGTTGAGCCGGGCCCAGTCCACGTGGAAATCGAGATTCAGATCACTGCCGTCAAGATTCAAATCGCCGCGGCCGCGCAGGCTGACCCAGTTGCCGAACAGGTTGAGTTCGCGGAAATGAGCGCGCGGGCCGACGATGTCGAACTTGGCGTGCGCTTCCTCGAAAAAGGTGCGATCCGGCAGTCGGAGACTGAGCACTTTCAACAGGTCGATCAAGGGCGGCAGGTTGTAGAGCTTCCCTTTGGGCATCTCGAGGCTGCCGCTGCCCGCGAGCGTGCCGGCATCGGATCCTTTGCCGGTCAAATTCAGGCGGGCGAAAACGGGCCCGCTCAATTCCGATTTGTGGTCGATGCGGTTGTGCCGGCCGAACTGTTCCAACTCGATCTGCGAGCCGGTGAGATCGAGTGTGTAGTCGATGTCACGGCCGAATTCGATCCGCACCTGGCCATAGACGGCGCCGCCAAAGAGGCTCGCGGACACGCTGGGAAGCACCAACACATTCGGTTCCTTGGGCGCGACTTTGAATTGCGTGCGCACGTCACGGAACGGCTGGCGGAACAGGTTCATCTCGGTGAGGCGGAGGTTGCCGACGACGGTATCGAGCTTGCCGTCCTTGTAGTTGCCGCGCGACCAAACTTCGCCGGTGACGTGATCGAGCTGAATGCCGGTCCCGAGCGCGGCGTCGCGCACCGCGACACCGCCGTCCCAGTAAATCGTCGGCGGCTGCGTTGGATCGGCGGTGGTGTCGATTACCAGCTCGACCGTTCTTACGGCGAGCGGATCGCGAATGCCCAGACTGCGGCAACACTTGCCGACGAGCGGCGGCAGCGCGTTCACGAAGGCCTCGTCGGGCAGAATCGGGTGGCCCACAATCCCATTGATTTTGGCCCACATGCCGCCCGTTGCCTTCAAACAGACGCGCCCGCTCTCAAGGCTGAGTTCGGTTGGCCCGTGGCGGGCGTGCAACTTCTCAAGTTGGATTTCTTGAGCGGCGTAATGAACTTTGCCGTTCAGGTCGTCCAGGCGGTACCGGAAAAAGCTCGGCTCGATCGAACACGCACGCAGCGTGACATCCACGTCGATATCGGGCTTGCCGGCGAGCAACGTTACATTGCCGTCGAAGTCGATCTGCCCGGACGGCGCGAAGGTGTCCCACGTGCGTAGCAACTCCGGCTGGAGAAGGCTCGATTTTAGCTCGCCGTCGAGGGTGAGGTCGCTGCCGCGCAGTTTGATTTGGGCACGGTCGTCGTTGCCCGGGTACGAGCGGCCCGCGGCGGCAATCACGCCGCCTTTGTGCATGCCGCGGAACGGGCCGAAACGCCAGTGATCCGGCTCGACATCGATGTGGCCGGCGACTTGTTCCAGCGGATACGGGAACGCCTTGAAACGGACGCGGGCGTCGTGAACCTCGATGTGGTAGCTGTTGGCGTGCCGGGCGGCGAGCGCGCTCTTGCGGATAAAAGCCTTGACGTTGACGAGCCCGGTCGGCTCGAAATCTTGCGATAGTTTCTTCACTTTGGGCGGCAGGGCGTCGATCAGTTTGGCGTCGATGGGGAGGTTGTCGCCCCAAATGTCAAGCGCGACGCCGACGTTGGGCGCCTGGCCGGTGATTTCCCCCTTCACGTACACCGGCCGCTCCGACGCGCGGCCGACAAGATCGACGCGGAAGATCGTGTCCTGGGCGCTGGTGGCCTCGTAGTCGATCTTGCCGGCGATCTGCTCGACCGGATAGGCGAAGGCATGAAAGCAGCCATGCATGCCCTGCGGCTGAATGCGGCAAGAACGTCGCCAGCCGCCCTCCTGCGTACGAGAGTACTGAAAGGTAACGTTCGCGTAGCCGGACGGCTGATACTCCGCCTCGATCTTGCGGAGATGGCCAAGTCCTTCGGGCAGCGCCGCGAACAGGTTGCCGTCGACCGGCAGGTGCTCGACCTGAATCCATAGGTCGCGAAACGTTTCGCAAAGCGGCGCGTCGGGCTTCAGCGTGAAGTCTTTGATTTCCGCTTTGACGTGCGCTTGTCCCGCCTCCGCGTTCAAGTCGGCCCGCGCCACGGCGCCGTTGAGGCAACGCAGCGAGGCGTGCAGCTTCTCCAGCGGCCACGGCAGCGACGCATGGTGGAACGAGCCGTCGGTGATTGACGCCTGAAAATCGTGCGTCCAGGGCTGCGCCGCCGCAGGAGCGTAGGTTAAGTCGAGCCGCAGTTCGACGCGTCCGTCGACCTGCCGGACGTGGGCGGCCTTTTCCGGACAGTACGCAGCGGCACGGTTGACGAGGATCGGGATCGGCGCCGACTTCGCCTCGACCTTCAACACCAGGTCGCCGGTGTCGCGCCGCCAGGCGCCGGAGATACGCACGGGTCCCGTTGCGTCGGTCGTGCCGCCGCCTTCGAAGGTAACTTTCTGGATGGGATCGTCATTCATCGCGCACAGGTGTACGTCGCGAATTTCCAGCGGCGGCGTGCCTGGCGCGGCACAACGATCCTCGAAGACCACCGTGCCGTGCTGAATAACAAGCGTCGGCAGCGGCACCGACAGATCGGGCGGCGCGAGCAGACCGCTGAGATTCCAGCGTCCGTCGGTGGTGCGTACGACGTGAATGCGCGTCCGCGGCAATTCGAGCTTGCGGATGACGACCCGGCCGTTGAGAAGCTGTTCCTTGTCGAGGTAGATGCTGGCGGAGCGGATGACGGCGAAGTCGCCCTTGTCGAGATCGTCGCGGCGGCTGAGGCGAAGCTCGGTGACCGAGACGCCGCCCAAGAGCTGCAAATGGGCCGTTTCGAGCGACACATGCGCGCCGATGAAATGTTCACTCAACTTGGCGATCACCTGCCGCCGAACTTCTTCGGGGCAGGTCCAGCGCTGGTAGAGCCAGACGCCCGCGGCCACTGTCCCGACGACGCCGAAGACCAGGCCTCGGACCATCCATTTCCGCCAGGCCATGTGCGACCTCTTGCGCCGCGAAACGGGGGCAATTTCCGCAAAATCCAAGGAAACGGCCCCCGTTTCGCGGGCGGGATAGTAAGGGAACCGGCGGGGCAGGTCAACGACAGTTGGCGGCGCGTACGCATGCTGCGGGGCCGCCGCCACGCCGACGCTGGCCGCGGTCGGAATCTGTCCCAGCAAAATGGGAAAGTTGCGCTCGATTTTTTTCGTGTAATCCGTTCTTCGTCAGTAGAGGATTACACGCCACAATCACGGTTTCGGATTGAATTTGTCGTTTTGAACGCTATACCGCGTCTGGGGTACTGATACATCGGAAGGGGGAGCCGATGGCGTCCGCGCATACCGCGGCGTACGGGGGGAACGCGCCGCACGGGTCAATGAGCGAGTCCGTGGCGAGTAGGGGGGATGGCCAGGGAGACGCGTACAGGCTGCGGCGGTACCGGCTCGGCTCGGGCGACGTGCTCTACTTTCTCCACGTTGCCAAGACAGCCGGCCTGTCTTTTTCCTACGCCGTCGAGAGCCATTTTCGTCCCGAAGAAGTGTGCGCACTGCCCACGCTCGAAGAGGTTTTCCGCCTCGCTCCGCCGGAACGGGACCGAATTCGTCTGTTCCGCGGCCACTACAGCTACTACTTGCCGCGCCTGCTGGGCCGCGCGCCTCTGTGCGTCACGTTGCTGCGCAACCCGATGGACCAGGTCGTCTCGCTCTACCAGTTCATTCGTGAAACGACCGGCCACCCCTTCGAGCGCGTTGGCCGCGACGGGCTCTCCCTCGATGCGTTTGTGAACGATCCAGAATTCGTCCCACTTCTCTGGAATCACCAGACGACCAACTTGCTGCTCGACCACGATTTGTTCGCGCCGGACTGGCTGGCCGATGTGACGGATGCCGACGCCGCCGACCGCCGTCGCTTCCTGCACGAGCTGCACCGTCATCTTCTTGCGCTGCCGCAGGCGGAGCTGCTCGACCGCGCCGTCGCCCGGCTGGACGGCTTTGCGTTTGTCGGCATCACGGAACGGCTGCGCGAGACGCTGCGGTTGCTCGCCTATACGTTCGGTTGGGACGAGTTGGCGGAGACGCCGCGGTTGAACGTGACGAACTGGCGCGTCGACCAGGGGACCGTCGCGCAGCCGACCTCGGCCGCCATCCACGAGTTGACGCGCCTGGACGCCGCGCTGTACGCCCACGCCCGCGAGCTGTTCGCGGCTCGGTACGAACAGATGCTGCGCGACCAGGCGGCAGAAGCCGCCCAGCGCGGCGGGGAGCCGAATCGGCCCGTCGTTCGCATGGATTTGCTGAGCCCGCTGCCGCCGCCGCAGGCTGTCGCATTGACGGTCCGCTCCTGTCCGCGCTCCGCGGTACGGCGCGGCACCTTCCGCGTGCGCGTGCGGCTCGTCAACCGCACGGCGTTCACGTTCAACAGTTTTCTGCCGCACCCGATCTACCTCTCGTACCATTGGGGCGACGAGCCGAATACGGGCGTCGTGGAATGGAACGGCGAGCGCACGCGCCTGTGGCCGCCGCTGCCGCCGGGCGGACACGACTTCTATCAGGCGAACGTCGTGGCGCCGCCTCATGCGGGGCGCTACACGCTGAATGTGACGCTCGTTCAAGAAGGCGGCCACTGGTTCGACCAGCCGCCAACGTGCGTGTGGAGCAGCCGGCAGGTGGGGGTGGTGTGACGGGCGAAGCCCAAGTTAGGCAAAGAGCGCGCTCAACGGCTGTCCTTCCGCCAGCCGGAACGGCCGGTCGGTCTGGTCGCGCACTTCCGTCGCCGGGTCGATGCCGAAGCGCCAAAAGATGGTTGCAGCGAGGTCGCCGGGCGTGACCGGGTCGCGTGCGGGATAGGCGGCGCTGCGGTCGCTGGCGCCGTGGACGGCGCCGCCGTGGACGCCGCCGCCGGCCAGCACGGTGGTGTAGCAATCCGGCCAGTGATCGCGCCCCGCCGAGCGGTTGATGTGCGGCGTGCGGCCGAACTCGGCCGTCGCGACGACCAGTGTCGAGGCCAGCAAACCGCGTGTTTCCAAATCTTCGATTAACACCGAAAACGCCTCATCGCTCGGCGGGATGAGTTGGCGGTGCCGCGCGAAAAGTTTCTCGTGGCTATCCCAATTGGCGTCCTGGCCGTTGGTCTGCCCGTCGAACGCGGCGACGAAATTGACGCCGCCTTCCACCAGACGCCGTGCCAGCAGCAGGCTTTGCCCGAGCCGGTGCCGGCCGTAACGGTCACGCACGCGCGGCGGCTCGGCGGACAGATCGAAGAGCCGGCGGACTTCCGGTAACGCGACCAAGCGCAGAGCGCGGTCGCGATACGCCGCGACGCGCGCGGCAACGCCCGGCAACGGCACATCATCAAGGCGGCGCAGCAACGCGGTGCGCCCGCTCAGATCGGCGACTGCGTCCAGTGCGGAAATATGGAAGTTTGGCGTATTCGGGTGGCCGTCTACTTGGAAACGGTCGTAGGCGCCGCCGAGCAGGCCGGGCGCTTGCCCCGGCAGCTGCACGACGTTGTACAACGTGTACGGCAAGGCGACGTACGGCAGCACGTGCGCGCGTGAACCAAGGGCATAGCTGACGGCCGAGCCGAGCGTCGGCAAACCGCGCGGATCATCGGTGAGCAACTCAAGGTCGCCGCCGGCGGGAGTACGGCCGGTCAACGCTTCGGCCGCCGCGGAATTGTGATTCCGCATGGGGTGGTGCAGACTGCGCACGAGGGCCAGTCGATCCATGAGCCGTGCGGTGCGCGGCAAATGTTCGCAAACGCGGACTCCCGGCACGGCGGTCGCGATCGTGCGGTAGTCGCCGCGAATCTCGGCAGGCGCATCGGGCTTGGGATCGAACGTATCAAGGTGGCTCGGCCCGCCGTAATAAAAAATGAAGATGCACGAGCGGATGCGACTTTCGACCGACGCGTTGGGCGCCGCGGCGGGTGCGTCGGTCGGCAGCCAATGCGTCAAGGCGCCGGTTCCCAGCGCGACGCCGCCGCGCCGGAGGAGGTCCCTTCGTGTGCCTTCGGGGAAGTCAAACATGTCAGCCCCCGCGCGGATGGAGCCGCAAACCACCCGCCCGCTTCTATCATCCCTGCTGCGACGGCACGCTTCAAACAGAAACCACACAAAAGCAGAAGAGGCAGAAGGCCAACCCTTCTGCCTCTTCGACTTTTTCACTCTCTGCGTGCTCTGCGGTGCGTTTAACCAAGCAACAAACTCGGCTCCCAACCAACGCGTTCGGCCGAAGCGCGCAGTTTTTCAAGGGCCCGATTCTGAATCTGGCGGACCCGTTCCTTGCTGATGCGGAGCAGGTGGCCGATCTGCCGCAGGCTGTGCGTGCCGCTGCCCGTGAGACCGAAGCGAAGATCGAGGACTTTGCGCTCGCGCGGCCGCAGGTTCTCCATGAGGAAGTTGAGCGCTTCCTGCCGTTCGGAGTTCTGCCGCAACGTGGAGCTTTCGTTGTCGGGCATGGCCTCGGTGAGTTTGAAGTCGCTGTCGTCATCGAGGACGGCGTTCAGCGAGACAGGCGTGCGCGTGGCGGTTTGCAGGTGGGTCAGGTGTTCCAGGCTGCTGCCGGTGCGGGAAGCGAGTTCTTGCGGGCTCGGCAGGTGCTTGCCGCCGTGGGCCAGCGCTTCGGACTCTTGCTGAAGCAGACCGAGCTCTTGCAAGTGATGCGGCGACAAGCTCACGAGATGGCTCTGCCGGGCCACCGCGATTTGCAGCGTTTGCCGAATCCACCACGTGGCGTAGGTGGCGAGCCGGGTGCCGTGGCTGACGTCGAAGCGGTCGATCGCCTGCATCAAGCCGCAGACGGCTTCCTGAAGCAGATCGGCATAGCTGAGCGCATGGTGCCGGAAGCGCTTGGCGACGTGCGCGGCCAAACGGATGTTGGCCGACGCCAGCCGATGCTTGTAATGCACGTAGCGATCATGGACCCGACGGACGGCGACAAACTCGCGGGCGGTGTTGTCGCAATAATCGCGGATGAACTGAGCCATCGGCCACGGCTCGTTCGCCGGCGGCCGGTGCTGGCGCAGACGTGGAATGTGCCGGATCAGTACGCGGACGAGTTCCGTTTTGCAGTCCCAGAAGCCGGCAAGCAACTCGCGTTCTTCTTCCGGCGTCAAAAGGTCCGACGAGAAGATTGCCGGTACAGCAGTGGCAACAACAGTCCCCTGCGCCGCCTGGCGCTTTTTACGTCGAGGCTTCATACTGGTCCTTCCCTTAGAGGGTAGGGTGCGTCGCGACGCGCCCTACGAAACTAAGCCCACGTTGCAACGGCGAGTCTTGCTGTCTGCCGCGCCTACGGTGACAGCCGTTCCGCACCGGCGACAAGGCGAGAGGGAAGGCATCAACGACTCCCTCGGCGGTGATCACACCTATCGCGCGTCTACGGTTCAGGTCTTCGCTGTCCGACTGAAGGCGTCTCGCCGCATTCCCGATGCCGCGTCCCCGTTCTAGCGAGATCCGCCTTCGACTCTGCCCGAGCCGCATTGACGGATGAGATGCCGCAAACCTCCAACTATATTTTCCGTATTGTATGGACGCGCGCGAGGCATATCAAGATTTATTATCGAATTATTACCGAGTCTTCGTCGTGTGCCCTCTGGACTACTGTCATTATTTGCAGTTCTTCGCGAACCGCTGCAACCCGGTTCCATGCGTTCACACGCGGGCTGGCGCGGTGTGTGCATGCGTATATGCGCGCGGTTGCGGCGGTTCGATCAGAAATCTGGCGCGTTGATCGGCATTTGAAGTTCTTTCGCGCGTAAGCTATAAGTTATTGTGGACACTTGAACAACGGCGTCGTGGCCACTGACCGCGCGACGCGGCCCGTTCACTAGGGATCGCGGAAACTTACCCCGCCCGTCGCTCGGGTTATTGGAGCCCCCTCCGTGACCACACGGAAATGCTCGGTTCTCGTTGTTGACGACGAGCCTTATATCCTACCGACGCTCTCCGCTTTGTTGGCCTCGGATTTCGAGGTCCACACAGCTGATTCCCCGGAAGCGGCCAAGAGTCTTCTCACCGCACGCCCCATCGACATCGTTCTCACCGATCAAAAGATGCCGCGCCTCTCCGGGGTGCAGCTCCTCGAATGGATTCGCGAAAACCACCCGAAGACCGTCCGCCTGTTGATGACCGGCTACGCCGAGCTGGATGACGCCGTCGAAGCGATCAACCGCAGCCAAGTCTATCACTACATCATGAAGCCGTGGCGGGCGGAGGAGCTGTTGCAGATCCTCCGCAACGCATGCGAGAAAATCGACCTTGAACGCAGCCGGGAAACCTTGCTGCAAGAGCTGACCCGCGCCAAGCAGGACCTTGAACAACGCGTCCACGAGCGGACCCAGGAGTTGGAAGAAGCCAACCACCTGCTTCAGCAGCGAACGCGCGAACTGGAGACGCTGGCCCTGACCGACCCGCTTACCGGCCTGCTCAACCGCCGGGCCATTGACGACGTCGCCCGGCTTGAAGTGCGCCGGCACCATCGCTATCACAACGCGCTGGCCTTGGGCGTGATCGACGCCGACTTCTTCCGCGAGATCAACCGCCGCTATCTCTTGCCTGGCGGGGACCAGGTGCTCATCGGCCTGGCGAAAACGATCGCCAGCTCGGTGCGAACCGTCGATACCATCGGTCGAATCGGCGGCGAGGAGTTTCTGGTCGTCGCTCCGGAAACCATGCTCGAAGGCGCGACCACACTCGGAGAGCGTATCCGCACCGCCGTCGAATCCGCCCAGATTATGTATAAGGGTGAGGTGATTCCCGTGACGGTCAGCATCGGCTTCGCCGTCGCGGAAACGGAGATGCAGGCAGAGTACGATCAGCTCAAGCACCTCGCCTCGGCGTGCCTGGCGGAGGCGAAAGCCGTCGGCCGCAACCGCTGCATCGCGCGCAGTCTACGCCCGGCGACCTAAGCCGACGCGAACCGCGTCATACCGGCGGTCCAAGCAATTCAACAAGAACTTGTGCAAGACGGCGTGCCGCCCGGCGCGTGCGTCGTGCCAGCTGCCACAGGTCAATGACCAGGCGCGGCGCGGTGAGCATCCCGCTCAGCAGCTGACCGGGCGCCAAGCGTCCGCCGGCGAGGGCCGCGACCAAGGACGGCGGCAGATCGTCACGAACATCATCGGAAATGACGCGTACGCAACCAAACGGAATGCCGGCCGCGGAACACGTCTCGGCCACCGTACTCGACTCCATATCCGCCGCGAGTGCGTGAAATTCCTGAAAAAGTGCATGCTTCTCGGCAGCGGTCGCGACGATGCCGGGCACCGTGAGGATGCGGCCGTAGGGAGCGCGTTGCGTCGCCCCGTTCCACGTAGTGGCCCAGTGACGCCCGGCGAGATCGGCGACCTCGGCGCCGACCACGCTGTCGCCGACGAGCAATTCACCGTGAAGTCCCGCCGCGAACCCAGCGGAGACAATGAACGCGGGGGTCAGAGTCGCTTCGCCGATTTGCGGGCGCGAAAGCAGCCATTGCAGGGCAGCGGCGGTGCGCGCCGGGCCCATGCCGGTGATGAGAAGCAGCAGGGGACGGTCGCCGAGGCGGTGCAGGCGCGCCCAGCAGGGAGCGCTTGCAAAAAGCCGGCCGACGCGCAGCCGGCGGCGAAAGGGGGCGGCTTCGCGGCGAAGTGCGAACAATAGGACGCCGGGGCCGATCGTATCCACGCGTCACGCCAGCTGCCAGAGGAGCATTTTCCAGGCGTCGCCGAAGCGCTTGTTGACGCCGAGCGCCGCGGACGGTTCGTACCCGCAGTGGACCATGCAGTGCTCGCAGCGCGGATCCTTGCCGTAGCCGTACTGGTTCCAGTCGGTGTCGTCCATCAGGTTTTGGAAGGTTGCGTGATGCTCGTCGGTAATGAGGTAGCACGGGCCTTTCCAACCGCGGACGTTGCGCGTCGGGTTGCCCCACGCGGTGCAGGTCAGCTCGCGTTTGCCGCTCAGGAATTCCAGATAGACCGGCGAGGACATCATGCGATACTTGGCGAGCAGTTTTTCGGCTTCGCGGAATTTCGCCTTGATGTCGTCGCGCGTAAGGAAGATCTCCGCGGCGCCTTGCGGGTTGGTCTCCTTCACCGCGGTGTAGCCGTAGGCGGGTGAAATCATGAAACCGTCCACGCCGAGCCGGCTCAGGAACGCGAAGAGGGCGTCGATCTCGTTGAGGTCGGTTTCCTTGTAGATGGTGGTATTCGTGCAGACGAGGAAGCCGGCCTGCTTTGCGAGGCGAATGCCTTCAACCGCGGCCTGAAAGACGCCTTCACGTTCGACGGCGAGGTCGTGTGTCTTTTCCAGGCCGTCGAGGTGTACGTTGAAAAAGAAACGGCTGGTGGGCCGAAATTCGTGCAGCCGTTTCTTGATGAACATCCCGTTCGTGCAGAGGTAGATGTTCCGGCGTCGCTTCAAGATGCGGCGGACGAGCTGGCCGATCTCCGGGTAGATCATCGGTTCGCCGCCGCAAATGCTGACGATGGGCGCCCCGCATTCCTCGACCGCTTCAAGGCACTCGGCGACGCTGAGGCGTTCCTTGATCGTCTGCTTGTATTCGCGAATACGGCCGCAACCGGTGCAGGTGAGGTTGCAAGCGTGCAGCGGCTCCAACATGAGGACGAGCGGAAAGCGCTGTTCGCCGGCCAGCTTCTTCTTGGCCATGTAGCCGGCCATCGATGTTGTTAATGACAACGGGAAACGCATTCAATTCTCCTTCGCGGCGTCGGGCGCTCAAACGCTTCACGCCGCTTCGATGGGCAGGCTGACGCCAAGCTGTTCTTTCTTCCGCTTCGTTTTTTCCTTCGCGTAGCGAGCGATCGCCATCAGCGGGAAGTACAAGCTGTACATGTGGTATTTCAAATAGAAGACCTTCGGGAAGCCGGTGCCGGTGAACTGCTCTTCCTGCCAATCGCCGCTCGGAGATTGCGTGGCCAGCAAGTAGCCGATGCCGCCGCGAACGGCGTCGGACTGTGCTTCCCCCGCCGCGAGGAGGCCCAACAGCGCCCACGCCGTTTGCGAGGCGGTCGGCGTACCTTGCCCCGCCAGCTCGGGCTCGTCGTAGCTGCGGCAGGTTTCGCCCCAGCCGCCGCCGGGCTGCTGCACCTGCATGAGCCACGCAACCGCGCGGCGGACCATCGGATCGTGCATATCGAAGCCGATGCTGCGCAAGCCGGTCAGCACTTGCCAGGTGCCGTAAATGTAATTCACGCCCCAGCGACCCAGCCAATAACCCGGCTTTCCTTGCGTTTGCCGCAAGAACGCGATGGCGTGATCGACTTGTGGATGGCCTACGCGATAACCGAGGTTGCCGAGCGCTTCGAGCACACGGGCCGTGATGTCCGGGCAACTCGGGTCGAGCATGGCGTTGTGATCGGCGAAGGGAACTTTGGTCAGCACCTCGCGGTCATTGTCGCGGTCGAACGCCGCCCAGCCGCCGTTGCGATTTTGCATGCCGAGCAGCCATTTCACGGCGCGGTCGGCCGCCGGGCGACCGTCCTCCGTGTCGGCGTGGCCCGTCTTGGCGAGGGCCACCAGGACCATCGCCGTGTCGTCGGTGTCCGGATAGAAGCCGTTGCGGTATTCGAAGAACCAGCCCGTCGGCTCCAGGTGCGGGTTGAGCGTGCTCCAGTCGCCCGGCCGGCGGACTTCCCGTTCCAGCAGCCAGCGTGCCCCGCGTGCCACGGCGGAGTGCGCGCCGGTCAACCCGGTGTCGGCGAGCGCGTTGAGCGTCAAAGCGGTATCCCACACCGGCGAGAAGCACGGCTGCAAACGCAGCGTGTTGTCCGCTTCAATCATCAGATCGTCAAGCTGCTTGAGCGCCCAAGCCATCTCCGGTGAATCGTCGCCATAGCCGAGGCAACGCAGGCTGATGACCGTGTAGATCATGGGCGGATAGATGGCGCCGAGACCGTCGCTGTCGGCAAAGTGCGCGTGCATCCAGTCCGCCGCCTGGCGCACCGACCAACGACGCAGACTCTGGAACCAGGAATCAGGCATCGGGAATCGGGAATCGGGCCATGATTCCCGATTCCCGATTCCCGCCCTCCGATCGAACCATTTGTAGGCTTGATCGACAGCGAGAAAGAAATTGGTCCACGTCAACAAGCGGCGCGTCGGCGGATGCGGCCAGAGCGGCGTTTCCGGCGGATCGAGGAACAGCTCCGCGATGCCGAGTTGTTCCGGCAGCTGCCGGACTGGTTTGTGCGCATAAAAGATGCTGAGCGGAATCACAATGGTCCGCGTCCAGCTCGACATCGCATAGATGTTGAAGTATGCCCATTTCGGCAGCAGCATCATCTCCGGCGGCACGGCCGGACAATTCGCGTAGGGAAATTGGCCGAGCAGCGCCAGATAAAATTTCGTAAAGCTGTTGCACCCGGCGGCGCCGCCCAGCTCGCGGATCAATTCCCGCGCCCGCGCCATGTACGAGGCGTCGGGATCATGGCCGGCCAGTTTCAGCGCGAAATACGCTTTGACCGACACGCTCAACTCGACCGGGCCGTCGGGGTAATTGCTCCAGCCGCCTTCGGGCGTTTGCTGAGCGACGATGTAGCGCGCGGCCTTTACCACCCGTTCGTCGCGCTCGCGGCCGAGGAAGGCAAGTAAGAGCACGTATTCGGATTCAAGGATCGTGTCGCCCTGCAACTCTCCCACCCAATGGCCGTCGGGCTGTTGGCGCGCGAGGAGGCAGCGCCGGGCACGCTCGAGCGCCGATTGCAGCGGGGAGAGCGCGACGGCGTCCTGCCGGTAGCCGTGGTGGGTGGAGACGCGCGAATGGGAAGCGGTGGCGATGGATGCTTCGCGCACGGATGTCCCTTCCGATTCCTTAGAAAGCCCGATCAGCCATCCTGGCTCTATCCGAGGCTACTGTAACGTCTTGGCACAAATGCGTGCAAGAGCAAAGGAAAGGCGGAGGAGCTACGGAAGCTAGAGATACGGTGCGCGACGCTCTCGCAGTAAACAGAGCGGTCATTTGCCGCGTCAATAAAGAGAATAACGTGAACAACGACCGATGTTCCTCTCTCCTTTGGAGGTTACGACCCATGCGGCGGAGACTTTTTGCGGCGGCGGCCCTTGGCGCGGCCGGGCTCGTTACAGGACTAGCATTGTGGTCGTCCGCATCGCCAGCCGACGCGGGCAAGGCGGATGCCGCCCCCGCCCTGGCGAAGGCAAGACCACAGTTGCCGGTGTCGCAGGTGGTTTTGTTCAGCAGCGGCGTCGGTTACTTCCAACGCGAAGGAACGATCGAAGGCAGCGCCCGCGTGGATTTGACGTTTCCCGCCTCGGAGATCAACGACCTGCTCAAAAGCATGGTGCTGCAAGACCTGGGCGGCGGCCAGGTGGACGCCGTCAGCTACGACAGCCACGACCCGATCGACAAGACGCTGCAATCGTTCGCCATCAATCTGACGAGCAACCCGACGCTGGCCCAAATCCTCAACCAGGCGCGCGGCGAGAAAGTGGAAGTCGCGCTGCAAGCTTCCGCGACGACGCAGCCGGGGACGCTGACTGGGGCTGTCGTCGGCATCGAGCAGCAACACCAACCCGCCGGCAAGGACGGAACGCTTTCCGTCGATGTACTGAATCTTTGGTGCGCCGAGGGCCTGCGCAGCGTGAAGCTTGGCGACGTGTTGCGCATCCGCTTCCTTAACCCGGTCATCGACAGCGAATTTCGCCGGGCGTTGGAAGTGCTCACCCTGTCGCACGACACGCAGAAAAAAGCGGTCAGCTTGCAGTTCACCGGCGATGGCAAGCGGTCGGTGCGTGTTGGTTACGTGGTCGAGAATCCCATTTGGAAAACAAGTTATCGGCTGGTCTTGGACAAAAACGGCAAACCGTTCCTGCAAGGGTGGGCTGTCGTGGAAAATCCTTCCGACGAGGACTGGAAAGATGTGCGGATGGCGCTCGTGAGCGGCCGGCCGATTTCCTTCCAGATGGACCTGTATCAGCCGCTCTATGTTCGTCGTCCGACCGTGGAACCGGAGTTGTTCGCATCGTTGCGCCCGCCGACGTACTCTGGTGGCATGATGGTTGGCATGCCGGGGATGCCGGGCCCCGCCATGCCACCGGCCCCGGCGACGTTTGCTGCGCCCGCTAGGCCGACCGTCGAGAAGCCGAACGTCGAGATGCGTCAAAAAGCGGCGGGGGCCTTGGGCGGAAGAGGCGCAAAGAAGGACGACATGTTCGCCCTCGGGCTCCACAAGGCCGAGGATGAAGGCATTTCCTTGCGCAGCGGCGTCGCGTCCGCGGCATCCGCGATGCAGCTCGGCGATTACTTTCAGTACAGCATCGACCACCCCGTGAACTTGGCGCGGCAAAAGTCGGCCTTGCTGCCGATCGTGAACAAGGACATCGAAGGCACGAAGGTCAGTATCTTCAATGAAGGCACGCATCCGAAGTTCCCCCTCCTTGGGCTGCGACTCAAGAACACGACGGGACTGCACCTCATGCAGGGACCGATCACCGTGTTCGAGGGGAACAGCTACGCGGGCGATTCGCGCATTCTCGACTTGCAGCCCAAGGAAGAACGGCTGCTCAGCTACGCCATCGACCTGGGCACGGAAGTGGAGACGCACCTCGATCGCGCCCCGGAGCCTGTGACGGCAGTGAAGATCTACAAAGGCGTCCTGCACACCACGCGCAAGATCACCGAACACAAGGTTTACAATCTCAAGAACCGCTCGGAGCAGGATCGCGTTGTGCTGCTGGAGCATCCGATTCGCCATCAATTCAAGATCACCAGCAAGCAGAAGCCGGTGGAGACCGCGCGCGATGTCTACCGCTTTGAGGTGAAACTTCCGGCCGGCCAGACCGCGAAGGAAATCATCACCGAGGAGTTCGATCAGGTGACGCAGATCGCGCTCACCAATTCGGACGACCAGAGCGTCCGTTATCTGCTCACGCTGCCCGTGCCGAGTCCGAAGGTTCGCGAAGCCCTTGAGAAAGCGCTCGCGTACAAAACGAAACTGTCCGCGACGCAGATGGATTTGCAGCAGCAGGAACGGCAATTGAAGACCATCACCGACGATCAAACGCGGCTGCGGGCCAACTTGAAAGAGATGCCGCCGACCGCCGCGGCGTACAAACGCTACCTGGAGAAGTTTGACACGCAGGAATCGGAGATTGAACGGTTCCAGGCGCAGATCAAAAAGCTGCAAGAGGCGGAGGTGCAACAACGCAAGGAGTATGAAAACTATCTCGCGAACCTGACGCTTGAATAATCAGGTTTTGCCGCTGGCGGCGTATGCTAAGCCGCCAGCGGCGCTCTCCTTCATCATTTCGACGGTGCAATCGTCCAGGTCCGCACTGTCGCGTTGGCGAACGCCGCGCTGATTTCTCCACCTCCCGTCATCGAAAACGCCAGGATCGAATCGTTTCCCGTCGTGAGGGCGCGCGCTTCCTTTCCCGTCGTCAAGTCCCACCAGCGCAGGATCCGGTCGGCCCCCGCGGTGATCACCGTTGTCCCACCGGAGGCAAATTGCGCGGTCAAGACCGACTTCCCCGGACCTTGAAACGCGGCAAGTTTCTTGCCCGTTGCGGCGTCCAGCACCTTCACGCTGCCTTTTTCGCCGCCACAGACGATTCGCGCCCCGTCGGACGAAAAGGCGACGCAGACTGCGGCGACGGGTTGTTCCTCAAGACGCCATAATTCATTACCGTTTCCCGCGTCGAGAACGCTCAGGCGCTTGTCCGCCGCAACGACGAGCGTCTTGCCGTTCGGTGCGAAGGCAAGAGCGTTGACGTACTTCTTCGCGTCAACGGCGAGCCGTTCGCGGCCGTTGGACAGATTCCAAAGGCGCACCGTCGCGTCAAAGGCGGCGGATGCCGCGGTTCGGCCGTCCGCAGCAAAAATGACGGCCGAAACGAGCCCGGTGTGCCCATCGAAGCGGCGTAATTCGAGGCCGGTTTCAACATCCCAGAGTCGCACCGACTGATCGGCGCCGCCCGAGAGCGCCTGCCGGCCGTCCGGTGAAAAGGCGACACACCACACCGACGCGGAATGCCCCACGAAGCGGTGCAACTCGCGCTCGTGTTCGACGTCCCACAGTTTCAGACCGCGGTCGGCGCACGCGAAAAGCACGCGGCGGCCATCGGGTGAAAAGGCGGCGGCGTTGGCAATGTTGGAATCGCCTTCGAGCGGATCGATGTCGCCGGTGTTGTCCGGCAGAGTAAGACCGGATGCCGCGGGTTGAACCACGCGGCCCAGAGCCAAAGCGTGCGTCAAGTCGGCGAAGGATTGCACGACGACGGGCCGGGCGGCCGAGCCGCCGGTAACGAGCAAAGCGCCGAGATTACGCGCCAGACTCTCGGATTTTCGTATGGCCGCCGCGAAGTCGGCGGTGGGCATGCCCACCTCGGCGGCCGCGGCGGGTAAATCAACGTCCGACTCGTAACGCAGAACGAGTGTGGTGATCGGCTCGGCGGTGCCGCCAGGGACGCCGCACTTCTCCAGCGCTCGGCGGAAGCGCTCGGCGTCCTCGTCCATCAGTTTGGTCATGCGCTTTTCCGATGCGTACAGCGCCTCGATCAACTCGCGTTCGGAGACCGAAACGAGCTTCGGATTTTTACGAACGTGCTCCCGGATTTGATCGGACTTCGGCAAGATGCCGGCCGCGTGGCAGCCGATGCAGGAAAGGCCGGTTTCCACGGCCCGGTCCGGTCGCTTCGGGTCGCTGACAATGGCGGTCGGCGCCCGGTCGATGCGGGTGCCCTGGGCGTTGACGAGCAGGTACCCCTGCAAGCCGTTCGGCAGATTGAAGACGATCTCGCCGCCGGCGTGCTGAAACGAATTCGCCGTGAAACCGGGGCCGAGCGGATACGCGAAGAGGTTGCGGCGATCCGGGAGGAGGTTGTCGCGCTCAACGAGATTCTCGCGGATCGCCTCGAAGTCGTAAGTACGCCAATAGGCGCCATGCGCCGCGTCATGACGCTCAATGAGACGATTGTTTTTCGAGACGCCGGAGCCGTTGAAGCCGGCGCGGGCGACCCGTTCCTGTTGAATGTCCGCGACGGCATCGACCCGGAGTTGGCGTTCCAATTCGGCGACCGTCGCGGGCAATTGCAGGATCTCGTGATAGAGCGGCGGCCGCGACGCGGTGGCGAGGAACCAGTCGCCACGGACCACCGGCAAGCGGCAGGCGGTCAATACAATGCACGCTTTCGCGGCGGTTGTTTCAGGAACGATGCCGTACGGATATTCAGCCAGCACGCGGTTCCACACGTTGGCGTCCCAAAGAAAGTCGCGCAGATCGATGCGGAGAAGCACGCCGCCCGGTCCGACCGGCTTCGGGACGCAAATGTGCGGATGCCAGGAGAGGGTGTTCACGAGCTTCGCCAATGCGGCGCGGTATGTCTGTAATTCATCCTCGCGTGCGCCGGCGTTCGCCACGGCTGCAAGGTTGATGTAGCGCATGAAGCGCCGACTACGCTTCTCCACGCCTTCGAGGTCCGCGAGCATCATGCGGAACACGTCGCCATCGGTCAGAAGCGGTTGCTTCGCGGGCGATTCGGTTGTCGCCGGAGCGCCGGCGGCGATCCAGTCACGAAGCAATGACACTTCCGCGGCGGTCGGGCGGACGGACTCCTCCGGCGGCGGCATCTTGCCGCTGTTGACCCGGCGAAACAGCGGCGAACGGTCGGGCGCGCCGGCCACGATCTTGTTCTTCGCAACCAGCTTGTCGCGGTTCAGGATGTAGTTCATACCGCCTTCGACGGCGCCATTCTCACCGTGGCAGCGGTGGCAATGCGTTTGCAGCACGGCCTGCGCCTTTGCCGCCATTACACCGGCGTTCGATTCGGCCGCCTCGCATTGGCCGGAGAGAACGGCAACGGCGGCGAATGTTAGCATCCAGGTCCGGTTCATGTGCGACTCCAGGGAAGACCCGACCATCGTGTCCGCAGTTCTTAGACGCCCGGCGCGGCGGCAGCGCTCAGCATCGCGGTCGATGGCTCGGATGGCAAGAGCGTGAATCCGCATTCGCCGGTCGGTAGAATGAGCGCCAGCGCCCCTTCCTTCGTGCGGCCGGCGACATGCTTGATCCTAACTTCATCATGGCGATTCTGTGGTTGCTGGGCGCGCTCGCGCTTTTCGTTTGGCAATGGCGTGATCCCAACGCGCGGGGCTGGATTATCGGCGCCAATATCTCTTTGGGCTGGCTCTTCGTGTTGCTCGGACTCTACAAACTCGCGCGCTGGTGGAACTGGCGCAGCTACGCGGCCGCGCGCCGAGCCGTGGCGGCAGCGGAGCGCCGTCGCGAACACGAGATGAGACAGCAACAGCCGACGCCGACTGAGTACAATCCCACGTTCGATTTCAATAATCCGCCGCGGCCGGAAGATGAAGCAGCGCGATGAGCGGCGCGCTTTACGCCCGCCGCAGGGCTGCACCGCCGGGACAAAGCCGGCGGCTCACTACTCTTGGTGCGAGCGATGATGGTGAAATCGTGGGACAATCCGCGTCGGCCGGTGTCATTACGTTGAATTGATCGTTCGGAGCTTCCGCGATAGGAACGCGTATGCCGTCATTCAAGGTCGCTTCACTGGATGCTCTCGACCCGGAACAGGCCTGGGCGCCGTGGCAACCGAGCGAAGCGCAGCCTTGGACGCTCAAGTGGGCGGGCCATCTTTATCGCCGAGCGACGTTTGGCGCGAGCTGGAGCGACTTGCAAGACGCCGTTCGGCTCGGGCCGGAAGTTACACTCCGCCGGCTCTTGGAGGGACTGCCCGGCGCGAACCAGCGGTATCCATTGCTGCAAACGCTCGGCGAAGCGACGGCATCTTTCCGCGACGAACCGCGCGACCTCGGCGGCTGGTGGATCGACGTTATCCTCCGCGGGGGCCACCCGTTCCGTGAAAAGCTGACCCTCTTCTGGCACAATCACTTCGCCACCAGCTTCACGAAAGTCGGCCGCGCCGCGCTGATGTTCCAACAGAATGAGCTGTTCCGCCGCCACGCGCTCGGCAACTTCCGACCGATGCTCCTCGACGCCAGTAAAGATCCGGCGATGCTGCTCTGGCTCGATTCCAACAGCAACGTCAAGGGGCATCCGAACGAGAACTATGCCCGCGAAGTGATGGAGCTGTTCAGCCTCGGCGTCGGGAACTACACCGAGAAGGACGTGCAGGAGGCGGCCCGCGCGTTCACCGGCTGGCACACCGATTATCAGCGCTTCCACTTCGGCGCCGACCTGCACGACGACGGCGCTAAAACCTTCCTGGGTCAGACCGGCCCTTGGAATGGTGAAGATGTTGTCCGCATCCTTCTCGAACGCCCCGCCGCGGCCCGCTTCCTCGTGCGTAAGTTCTACACGGCCCTCATCAGCGAGGCGACGGAACCGCCCGCGCCCTTGGTCGAAGCGCTGGCGCACCGCTTCCGCACAAGCGACTATGACATCGCCGGGCTCGTGCGCACCATCCTGTCATCGCGGCTCTTCTTCTCCGAACACGCCTATCGCCAGCGGATCAAGAGCCCGGTGGAATTCGTGCTCGGCGCCGTCCGAGCCGTGGCGGCGCAAGAGCCGTCGCCCGCATCGCTGGCGGGCTGGATGGAGTCGATGGGGCAGCAACTATTCGTCCCGCCGAACGTGAAGGGCTGGCCGGGGGCGACAAGCTGGCTGAACACGGCGACCGTGCTGACGCGGAACAACTTCGCGCGCACCATCGCCGCGGGCGAAATCGCCCCGAGCGATCCGGACCAGCGCCTTCTGAGCGCTCCGAGTGAACGCGAACGGCGGCGGATCGAGCTGCTGGAAGCCCGCCTACACTCGACGATGAAGCTGCAACCTCGCGCCGCCTATGACGACCCGGTCATGCTTGTGGAACAAAACGACTGCACCGCTCCGACTCGAGTGGTCGCTTTCTTGGTCGATCTCATGCTGCAAGGCGACATCAACGCGACGGACCGCGAGCGCCTGGTTGCGTCCGCCGCTGAAGGCCGGCCGAGCGGAGAATCTCGCGCCGCCCGGGTCCGCGAATTGTTGCACGCGATCATGGTCATGCCGGAATACCAACTGGCGTAGTGCAAGCGGCCCGCTTGTACGCCTTCTTCCTGTGGGGAAATCATGCTGAACCGACGCGATTTTCTGATCCGGTCGCTGCGTGGCACGTCGCTTCTTGCAGTCGGCTCGGTTGTGCCGCAATTCCTCGTCAACACCGCGCGCGCGGCGGAGGCGGGCAAGGACCGCGTCCTTGTCGTCCTCGAAATGACCGGCGGCAACGACGGCTTGAATACGGTCATCCCCTACGCGGACGACCTCTATCACAAGGCCCGGCCGACGCTGCGGCAGACCAAGGAGCAGGTCGTTCGCGTCGACGATCACATCGGCCTCAACGGGGGAATGCGCGGCTTTGAAAAGCTGCTGCAAAACGGCCAGCTCGCCATCGTGCAGGGCGTCGGCTATCCGAATCCGAACCGCTCGCACTTCGAGTCGATGGACATCTGGCAGAGCGGCGACTTGCTCAACAAACAAGGCACCGGTTGGATCGCCCGCAGTGTGCCGGACCTGTTCGATAAGAAGGGCAACGTGCCGGTCATGCAGGTTGGGCCGCAACGCCTACCGTTGGCTCTTCAGGGGGCGGCGAGCGGCATCGTCAGCGTGGACGGCTTGAACCCGTTCCGACTGGAGCTAGGCGGCGGCAACGCCTCACAGCGGCAGGATCAGCGCAAGCTGCTTGATGACGTGACGCAAGACAAGCGAAACTCCGGCGGCGATCTGCTCCAATTTGTGCAGCGGCGCCAAACGCAGACCTTTTACGCCCTCGACCGTTTGCAAGAGGCGCTGCGCGCCGAAGGCGCCGGTTCCGGCCTTAACTCACTGAATCAGAAGCTTCAACTTGTCGCGCGGCTGATCGAGAAGGAATTGGGCACGCGCGTCTTCTACGTCTCGATCGACGGTTTCGATACCCACGCCAACCAGGGCAACGGACATGCCGCCCTGCTTGGCGAAATCGCGACCGCCGTCAATGAATTCTTTACTCACCTGACGGCGAACGGCGGGCACGACAAGCGGGTTGCGTTCATGACTTTCTCGGAATTCGGCCGGAGAGTCCACGAGAACGGCAGCAAGGGGACTGACCACGGCTCCGGCTCGTGTCTTTTCGTTGCCGGACCGGGCGTCAAGGGCGGGCCGGTCGGCAAGCATCCGAGCTTGAAAGACCTCGACGACGGCGACCTCCGCTATCACACCGACTTCCGCAGCGTATACGCGACATTGCTCGACGATTGGCTCGGTTGCAAGAGCGAGACGGTGCTTGGTGCAAAAATGCCAAAACTGGATTTGATTCGGAAGGCGTGAGCGATCGAGAGTAGGCGCCTCGCGCCGCGAGGCGCCGCCCCCGCCGCGGGGAGCGAGGCGTCCACGCTCACGCCCCTTGTTTTCGCGCCGCGGCGGCGAGTTCGAGAAAATACTGTTCGGAATCGCGGTCGTTTTGCTCGCGCGCCTTCGCGAGACCGCCATCGGCGAAACGCAGCGCTTGCGCGGGCTGCTTCAGGGACAACATTCCTTCCGTCGCCGCGCCACGGTAACGCAGTTCGCCGGGCGCCCGCTCAATCAACCGGTCGAACACATCTTTGGCCTGATCCGCTTCGCCACGCTTCACGTGGACCTGACCGCGCCGCCATTCGAAATCGTTGCGGCGGCGGCCTTCATTGTGTTCGCAGTCGTCCTTCTCGCCTTCATTCACATAGTTGAGCGCATCGTCGGTCTTTCCTTCGGCAAGGGCCTGCTGGGTGAGGAACGACCAAAACGCGAAACGGTCGGTGTTTCCCGGTTGCGGCGGCCGTGCGACGGCGGCGCGGGCGAAGAGAGCCGCCAGGTCATGGGCCGCGAGCTTGACCGCTGTTTGGTACGCCTGTTCCAGTTGTGCAGGCGCGAGCGCATCGGGCTGCAACCCGGCCAGGTCAGAGGCGCCCATGGAGGCAATGTCCACGGACGCGGGCGGCGGCGCCGCGACGGCGGTCGTCGCGCTCGCCGCGGTCGGCGTTTCCGCCAAGCCAAGCTTGCGCCGCAGCCGGTTGAAGTCGTAACCCTGCACGACGCCACCGACCGCGCATTCTTCGAGGAACTGGACAACACCGCGCACTTTCTTACGCAACGTTCCTTCCGTGGCGTCGACGGGCGTCGCCCCGCCGAGCGAACGCAGCGGCTGGTGAATCCAGCGATCTTCGAAGTAGTTCTGTGCGTTCTCGCGCACGATCCGCTGCGCTTCGGCCTGGTCGCTGACGCCGACGGGGAACGTGACCGCTTCCGCGAGGGTATCGCCGAAAACCATCAACGGTCCACGGACGCGCCGGAGTTCTTGCAGACCCAGAGCGGTCCGCTGTTTCAGCTCTTCCGACACCCGTTCGAGCGCTTCCTTCCGCGGGCTGCGTAATCGGAGCAAATCGCCGACCAGGATTAAATACGCTCCGATCTTACCCGAGTGCGACGCGACGCCGGCGACGGTCAATCCGGTTGCCGTATCGAGCAATAAGCCGGTGAGCGCCTGTTCTGCTTCCAAAATCTGCGCCGCGATGAGCTTACGGCTCTGTTCCCATTCCTGCAGCACGGGCAAGAGCTGCTGCATGTCACGCAACTGGAAGAAGATCGATTCCTCGTGATAGTCGGTGTCGTCATCCACGCCGTAGCCGCACCGTAACACTTCGCTCAGCGCCCAACTTTGAGCGGCGGCGGCATCGTCGGTTTCAAGGTTGACATAGCGCTCGAGCGCCTCCAGAGCGCCGCGATTGTCGCCGAGCCAGGCGCGGGCCAGACCGAGGTTAAACCACGCCGCCTTGTCGCTGCCGTCGTCCTGGGTCAGGTGATAAAAGGCACGGGCGGCATCGGTTAACTTGCCGGACGCGGCGCCGGCCAGCGCCTGGTCCCAGGCCGCGCGGCGGTTGGCGGGAGCGTCAGCGGCGGGGCTCATGAACTTGTAGTCGCGCCGGGCGGAGAGCGGGAGCGGCGCTTTGTCGCCGAACAGCGCCTCGAAACCCTTGCGCAGCTCTTCCTCGTGGGGCAAAAGATGCACGGCGATCGCGAGAGCGGCGCGCGCCGCCACGGGGCGGTTCAACTTCAGTTCCAGGTCGGTGATCCTCGAATAAACGTCGCCGAGAACGTCTTTTGCCTCCGGATCGTATAGTTCCGCCGCCCTGCGGAAAAGGATCAGAGCGCCGGGCAGCTCACCCTCGTGAAAGCGAAAGCTCGCGCGCAGCAGATGGCCAAATGGATAGTTTGGATTGATCTCGAACGCCTTTTGCAGCGCCGACTCCGCGTCTTCAACACGGCCATTGGCATAGAGCAGCTGTGCCTTTCGACCCCACGCTTCCGGGTTCGCCGAATGCTCGGCGACGACTTCATCCATCAATTTAAGCGCGGCGTCATGTTGGCCGTCCGCGTCCATCTGCAAGGCTTTATCGATCTGTACGTGAATCGGTTGACAGCACCATTTGAATCTTTTGCCGCTGCCGCAAGGGCACGGCGCATAGGGATCGAGAGCCATTTTGTCCTTCTTTTCGACGAATCAATAGCCGTCCGTCGTCGACTGCGCGACGGACGATGGACAACTGACGACTGACAACCGACGAACCGATTTGACAGTCACGGTTTTCTATTCCATGTTAGCGCAGGAGACAATCTATCCCGGCTGCTATCCCCGTCCGGTGCTCCCCTTTTCCGAAAAAGGGGACTGGGCTCCTGCCTCAATGGTCCAGTCCCGTTCTTCGGGTGGTTGCTCCTCCGCGCCGGTTGTTCGCTTGTGCTCCTGGTAACGACTGGGCGCCGGGCTGATGGTCCGCGCGTGTGAACTCTTTTCGGGAAGGAAAATCGAAATGGTCACTACCGAGCTAGGGGCCTGCGAGTGGTTCGTGTGGGATCTGCGCCGGAGCAATCTGATTGAGCGCGGCCGCCTCGACCAGATCGTGGGTGAATTCCTGGGCAAGCATCCCGACGCGGAACCGCCCGGCCTGGCGGAATTTCTCGTCGGCACGGGCGTGCTCACGGACTTCCAGGCGGAGCGACTGCTCAAGGGGAAGACGCAGGGCTTCGTGCTTGGCCCGTTTACGCTCAAAGACGCCCTCGGCACCGGCAGCATGGGGACGGTTTACAAGGCCCAATCGAAGAACGACAGCAACTGGTACGCCGTGAAGGTCCTGCCGCGACGCAGCATGTGGAACGTGCGCATCGCCCGCCGGAAAGTTCGCGTCTTCGAGACGTGCAAGCACCCCGCGGTCGTGCCGTTTGTGGATGTCGGCACCGCGGGCGGCATGCACTACCTCGCCTGGCCGCTGGTCGAAGGCGAGACGCTTGAGAACTTCGTGAAAAGCCGTGGCAAGCTGTCGCTGACCGACGCGGCCACGTATGCCTCACTCGCCGCGGACGGACTGTCGGTCTGTCACGAGGAAGGCCTGTTCCACGGCCTCCTGAAAGCTTCGAACCTGATGGTCAACAAGGAAGGGCAGATTTACATCCTCGACTTCGGCATCGGCTGCCTGCTGGCGGAAACCGAGGGCGAATCGCTGGTCGATACCATGTCCACCGCGAACTCGGTGGCGAGCGGCCTCGACTGTGCCAGCCCCGAGAGCATCATGGACCCGAGCAACCTGACGCCGGCGGGCGATCAGTATAGCCTTGGCTGCATATTGTATTACCTGCTCGCCGGGCAGTACCCGTTCCCGACCGGGACGGCGGTCGAGAAGATGATGGCCCACCAATTCAAGCAGCCGACGCCGGTGCAAGAAGTGAATCCCGAGGTGCCGGCCGAGCTTGCGGCCGTCGTCGAACGGCTCATGCAGAAAGCGCCGGCCGATCGCTATCCGTCGATGAACGACGTGATCAACGATCTGCGGCCGTGGGCGAAAAACCGCGGCAGCCGGCCCGTACTTCGACCCGAAGCCGTCGCCGACTTCCGCCTGGACGGGCTACCCAAAGCAAAGCCGCCGTCACCGCGCGATACGCCGCGGCCGTCGTCGCGTGGCGGCCCGCTGTCGGCGCCGAAAGGCAACGGCCTGCCGAGCCGGCAGTCTTTGTTTCAGAATACGCCCGCCGCGCCGACCATTTCAACGCCCGCCGCGCCGGCCGAGTTAGCGCCAACGCCGCGGAAACGTTCCTCTCGCTCGCTGGAAGAGAAGATCGGCCCGGTGGGCGTGGTCGTGCTCGGCATCGTGGCATGCGTCGTCGCGTGGTTTGTCACGTGGCGGTTTTTCTGAGATACAGGAATCAGGAATCGGGAATCAGGAATCAGGAATCATGGCCGCCCGATTCCTGATCCCTGATTCCGGATTCCGTTTACGCAGACTCGCCGGCAAGCCACCCGGTGCTCCACGCGGCTTGAAAATTGTAGCCGCCGATCGGGCCGTCGAGGTCGAGGACTTCGCCGGCAATGAACAGTCCCGGCACGAGACGGCTCTCCATCGTGCGTGAATCCACCTCGTCGAGCGCGACGCCGCCCGCCGTCACTTCCGCTTTCTCAAATCCCAGCGTGCCGAGAATCGGCAACCGGAGTCGCTTGACCTGTTGCACGAGGCGCTGACGGTCTTCTTTGATGAGCCCCGCCGCCTTGCGCTCCGTTGGTTGCCCCGCGTTGGCCAGCAACACTTCGCACAACTGCCGCGGCAGATGCTCGGCGAGAATCGTCGCGAGCTGCTTCTTGCCCGAAGTGACCGCTTGCTGTTTCAAGAAGTCGTCGAATTCCACCTCGCGCAACGCGGGCAGCAAGTCAAGTTCGAGATGCAGCCGCTGTGGGTTCGCGTGTCCGCTTACTGCTCGGCTCACATCAAGAATCACCGGCCCGGACAAGCCGAAGTGGGCGAACAAGAGTGAACCGCGCCGGGCCGCGAGCGAGCGCTTTTCTTCTAAAATGCACACGCTGATGTCGGGGAGCGTGACACCACGAAGGGCCGCGACCCAATCGGCCCCGACGCGGATCGGGACGAGCGCCGGCGTGGTCGGCATGATTCGATGGCCGAAACGCTCCACGAAACCGTAGCCGTCGCCTGTCGTGCCACTGCCGGGATAAGAGCGGCCGCCGGAGGTCAGGATCACTCGCGACGCGGTCAGCACGCGCGCCGGCGTGGCGATGGAGAAACCGTATTCGGTCCGCGTAAGGTCGCGCACCGGCTCGGATAACGACAGAACCACGCCGCCGCGGCGCAGCCGCCGCAACAGGGCGTCGAGCACGTCGGTTGCCTTATTGCTGACCGGGAAGATCTTGCCCGTTTCCTCGACTTTTGTCGCCACGCCCTCGGACTCGAACAGGTCGATGGTTTGTTCCACGCTCAAGGCGGCCAAAGCGGAGTGCAGGAAGCGACCCGAAGGGCCAAACGCTTCAACGATGCCGCGATTGTCAGTGGCATGCGTGATGTTGCAGCGGGTGCCGCCGGACATGAGGATTTTGACGCCCGGCTTGCGATTTTTTTCGACCAGCAACGTCCGCCGGCCGCGCTCCGCCGCGCGTGTCGCCGCGATAAGGCCCGCGGCCCCGGCGCCAATCACAATCACGTCCCAGTGCGTGTCTTCCATCCACTCCCATCCCTGTCGCGTGCGGCGTCACTTCGGATTAAGATACACGACCGAAGCGTCTGAACGTCGACCGTCGGAAGACGAAGCGTGGACCCACCGCTCGACATCCTGTACGAGGACAATCACTGCCTCGCCGTCGCCAAGCCGAGCGGCGTGCCGAGCACACATTTTCAGGGCAAAGAAGAAACGGTCGATCGAATGGTGAAGCGCTACTTGAAGGAGAAGTATCAGAAGCCCGGCAATGTCTTTCTCGGCGTTGTTCAGCGCATTGACAAGCCCGTTTCCGGCGTGCTCTTGTTCGCGCGGACGAGCAAAGCGGCGGACCGTTTGGCTCGGCAATTCCGCGAAGGAAGCATCGAAAAGACGTATTGGGCAGTCGTCGAGGGGGAAGTGCAGAGCCTAGCCGGAACCGTGGAAGATTGGTTGCACAAGGACAAGGCATCGACCCGCGTCGAAATCGTCGAGCCGCATTCGCCGCACGCCCGGCAAGCGTTGTTGCACTATCAACGGCGCAATGTACAGGGCGGCTTGAGCTGGTTGGAGCTGCGGCCGCAAACGGGCCGCCGGCATCAGTTGCGGGTGCAGCTCGCCCATCATGGCCATCCGATCTATGGCGATGCGAAGTACGGCTCCATTCATACATTTGGCCGCGCGATCGCCCTGCACGCCCGTGCGCTCACGTTTCTGCACCCGATTCGAAACGAGCCGATTACGCTCACGGCCGAGTTGCCGCGCTCGTGGCGGGGACGGTTCGCCTATTTGCTGCGGGTCTGAAAAAGGGGTCTGGGACTCTGAGGAAAAGTTCCAGACCCCTTTTTCAGACCGGGAGGCGCTGCGATGAGTGATGCACGACTGAACGCGATGCGCGAAATCATCCAGGAGGACGTGGGTCAACGTGGCCTGCGGACCGATCCGGCCGATAATCTCATCTCGGCGACGGAAGGCGATTTCGCGGCCGCGTGCCGCGGCATCGCCGACACGCGGGACGCCGCGATCGCCGTTGTCACCGGCTTCTTCATCCCGCACGCGCAGCCGCCGGCGGGCGAAACAGACGGGCCTCTCGGCGCGCTGTTTCTTGCACGCGCGCTGCAGCCGCTCGGCATCAAGGTGGTGGTCGCGACGGATGGGTTCTGTATGTCGGCGTTGCAGAGCGGCCTGGCGGCGTGCGGCCTGCGGAAGAGCGTGCCGCTCATTTCCTTGCCCAATACGCACGTCACCGGCACGCTCTCCGGCGCGGAGTTCTGGCAACAATTCGCCGAGAAAGCGGGGCCGCTTTCGCACCTGGTTGCCTTGGAACGAGTGGGGCCGAGTCACTCGCCCGAAACGCTGCAAGCGTCCGGCGCCGATGCCGCAACACAGCAGCGCTTTCGCGACGAAGTGCCGGCGGACCAGCACGACCGCTGTCACACGATGCGCGGCCGCGACATTACGAGCATGATGAGCCCGGCCCACTTGCTGTTTGAAGCGGCGACGCGGTCCGAAAAAGGTGTCTGGAACCCTGAGGAAAGGTTCCAGACACCTTTTTCGGGCCGGATCGCGACCATCGGCATCGGCGACGGCGGCAACGAAATCGGCATGGGCAAGCTGCCGTGGGATCTGATTCGCCGCAACATCGCCGGCGGCGGCCTGGTCGCGTGCCGCGTGCCGACCGACAGCCTCATCGTGTGCGGCATCAGCAACTGGGGCGCGTACGGGCTTGCCGCCGGTGTGCGGCTGCTGCGCGGCGCCGCGGATTCCGCATTGTTCGATGTCGAACGTGAACGAGAACTGCTGGAAATCATGGTCGAACGCGGCCCGCTGGTGGACGGCATGTCGGGCCAAATGGCGGTCAGCGTGGACGGCTTGGAATTTGAACGCTACGCCGAAGCACTGACGCGCATCGCGGCCGTCTAGGGGGAAAACATGCACGATTTGCGGCACGCAACGGGCGAAGAGGTCCGCCGGCGCGCACGCTCCGGCGAGCTCGCGCGGCCGACGCCGGGCCTCGCAATGGGTTACGTGCAGGCGAATCTCGTTATCGTGCCGCGCGATTTGGCCTTTGATTTCCTGCTGTTTTGCCAGCGCAATCCGAAGCCGTGTCCATTGCTGGACGTAACGGAACCCGGCAGCCCGGAACCGCGGCTCGTCGCGCCTGACGCCGACTTGCGTTCGGACCTGCCGGCTTACCGCGTCTATCGCAATGGCGAGCTGGTGGAGGAGCCGACGCATTTGGGCGCCTGGTGGCGCGACGACCTGGTGAGCTTTTTGCTCGGCTGCTCGTTCACGTTTGAGAATGCATTGCTTCAGGCCGGCGTCCCATTGCGTCACATCGAGATGGGCTGCAACGTGCCGATGTTTCGCACGAACATCGCCTGTCGTCCCGCCGGCGTGTTTCACGGGCCGATGGTCGTGTCGATGCGGCCGCTGTCGCCGGCGCAGGCGATCACCGCGACCGCGGTCTGCGCGCGCTACCCGCGAGCGCACGGCGTCCCGATCCATTTCGGCGACCCGGCGGCGATCGGCATTCGCGACATCTCCAAGCCGGATTTCGGCGACCCGGTGGAAATCCGCGCGGGCGAAGTGCCCGTCTTCTGGGCGTGCGGCGTGACGCCGCAAGCCGTCGCGATGGAAGTGCGGCCGCCGCTCTTGATCACGCACAAACCGGGGCACATGTTTGTGACCGATTTGCGCGATCATGAATTGCAAGAAAGTTGACCCGGACGGGGCGAACGAAAGAAAAGTTACGTCAAATCAGCCGTCCGCGGCGCGAAGGCGCAAAAAATCGCGAAATATCGTGGCCGCTTTTTTCCTCATTGCGCGGCAACGGATTTCCCAGGCATTTTTCGCAAATTTCTCCTCGGACGCGGTTTAAGATTAGAATTCGAGTTGCCGTAATTCAAAACATTGAAACACTCCAGAATATCGTATTTATCCCTTATTGCCAACGTCTGTTGTTCTAAAGCCATTAGCCACAAGTGCTTATGGCCGAATCGAACCGTTGCGACATCTTTTGCTGTAACCACTTATTCCTACACGAGTTACTACCCGCGCGCTGGCGTCCTGGCGCGTCGCGCCTGTCGCTTTTTCGTCGTAACTCTCCTTAACGATCTTGGCGCCGGACGGGCAAAGGCTCGTATTTCAATGGGGCGCTCGGTTAGCGTCGTTGTTGCACACGGTGCAACGCTTCCTTCGCCTCGCGCGTCAACGCGGCGTCCGGCGCCCCGTTCGCCAGCGCTTCGAGGACGGGCCGCGAGCGCTTCGCGTCGGCATATTCCAGCGCCTGCACCGCCCGCGAGCGGCGTAGTTCCTCGCCGGACAACGGCCAGCCTTGCAGGCGATCCAGCAGAGCTTCCACCCGGCGGCGTGTCTCGGGCGACAGCTTTTCGCCCAACCGGCGGGTCAGGAGCGGCTTGATCGCGGCGCCCTGCTTTTCCAGTTCTTTGTTGGCCTTCTCGCGTGCGGAAAACTGCGTGTCGTCGAGTGCCGTCAACCAGGCGGCGATCTGCCTTTCGCGTTCGGCATCGAGACGCGCGACGGGCGGAACGCGCTCCTTGAGGTAGGGAACCGATGACACCGCCGCGTCTGCAAGACGCCAAATCGCTTCGCAACCTTTGGCCGTGGGCAACTCGTCCCAGAGCTTGTCCAACTCCGCCGGGGTGAGCCGTTCGGCATAACGCTGTCCCGGTGTTTTCGGATTCGCCAGATCCCAGACAAGGATTGTCGAATCGGAACCGCCGGTGATCAGCCGGCGGCAATCCGCTGTGAAGCATGCAGTAAAGGCCGGCGCAACATGACCATCGAAGCGGGCGACCTCCTGGCCGGTCGCGGTATCCCAAACGTGAATCAGGCCGTTGAATTCGCTGCTGCCGATGAGGAAACGACTGTCGGGAGAAAAGGCTACGGTGTAATTACCCCTATCCTCCGTGTGAAAGGTGCAGAGTTCCTTGCCGCTCGCCATATCCCAGAGCCGGGCTGGCCCCATGTATTCGCCGGTACCCAGGAACTTTCCGCAGGGCGAAATCACGATCGTATCCACGTCGTGCGCGATCTGGAAATAGCGCGGCCGTTCTTTACCGGCGGCCACGTCCCAAACGCCAACAGACGTAACCCGGTTGAAACGCTTGAAACAGGCGAGAAGGAGTGAACCGTCGGGCGTGAGCGCGAGCGAGAGGGCGCGGCCGCCAATGTCGATCTGGCGGCGCTTGGTTCCGGTCGCCACGTCCCAGACGTTGACGAGCCGTTCGGAATCCGCCGTGGCAAGCGACTTGCCGTCATCACTAAAGGCCGGCCTCACAAACATCAACTCCTGGCCCCCGCTTCGCGGCGGCTGCGGGAGCGAGCGGATTTCCGTGCCGGTAGCCGCGTCCAACAATTGCACGGGACCGCCAACGCTCTTGGCGGTCGCCATGAACCGGCCGTCGCGCGACAGCCCGACGGAGTGATAGGCGGCGATGTCCCGCTGCTGCCGATCGGTAATCTGGCCACCGGGGAAACTCCAGCTCAAAAATGTATGATCGCGCGCGATCGAACGCAGCGTCCGGCCGTCGTCGGTGAGTTGCACGGCATCAACCGGGCTGGAGTGGCCAACCGTTTCGTGCAGCGGCTTTCCCGTGTTCGTATCCCAACAGACGGGACCGGTTGTCCAGACCCCGGTCGTCACGAGGCGGCCGCCGTCCGGCGACCACGCCAGGGAATTGACGCGCAGCGGGACGCCTTTCCAGCTTCGCACTTCGCGGCGATTCGCGGTGTCCCATAACACGATCCATCCCTGAACATCGCCGGACGCCAGCGTGTCCGAAATCGGCGAAAACGCGACCTCCAACACGCCGCCGTGCGCGGACTTAAATCGCTGCACTTCCTTGCCGGTCTTCGCGTCCCAAAGGCGAACGGTTTCATCTTCGCTGGCGGTCGCCAGCAATTTGCCGTCGCGCGAAAACGAGACAGAGCCGACCGCCTTCTCGTGGCCGGTGAGGACATGGCGGACATTGCCGGTTGCCACGTCCCACACGCGGGCCGTGTTCTCGGTCCCCGCGGACGCGAGCGAGTTGCCTTCGGGCGAAAACGAGAGCGACCGGACGACTTTTTCGTGGCCCTTGAATTGCCGCAGCTCCTGGCCTGTCGCGACATCCCACAGGCGCACGAGCTTGTCATGCCCGCCGCTCGCCAGCGTTTTGCCGTCGGGCGAAAAAGCGACGACCATGACGCTGCCGCCTTCGTGCCCGTCGAGCTTGGACAGCACGTTCCCCGTCTTCGCGTCGTAGAGCTGAATCTGCCAATTCGCTCCGCCGCCCGCGAAGATGGCCGCACGCGGATTCGGCGCCGCCAACAGGCTGCCGTCCGGCGAAAACGCAATGCCGTAGAGGTGCGAGCCGGGCTCGAACGCGCGGAGCTTTTTGCCCGTCGCCACCTCCCAAATGCACGCCCCGCCGCCCGCCGAGACGCACGCCACTGTTTTGCCGTCGGGCGAAAAAACGGCGCGATAGGTCATAAAGCTCTGCTTGAAGCGCATGGTGCCGAAGCGCGCGACGGCGCCGTCGGGCAACGGGTCGCCAAGGGCATCGACGCGCGGGGGCGATTTATCATTTACCGACCGCGCGGGCTCGGCGGGGAACTCAACGGCGGATAGGAACAGGCAGAGCACTAACCACGCGGCGGCGGTAGAGCGGGACATGAGGGTCTCCGGCGAGCGCGCGTTCGATAAAGGGAAACCACCGACGCTCACGATACCAAGCCGGGCATCGGCGAGCGAGCAAAAAGAGACGGCTGCTTCCGACGAAATAGCGGGGCGCCGACAAAAGTGCGGGACATCATCTTCTCCGGTGAGGACCTACCTTGCGACAGGGAAAGCCGTGCTCACCCTACCAGGACGGATCATGCGGAGCGAGCGAAAACAAATGGGGGCGCTGCGGCCGGACGCAGCGCGGACCACGGCGAACATCGCCATCTCCCAACCCCGTTCACGGGGTTTGTCCGCGAATGCGGTTTAGGCCCGCCGTTGGACGGCGGGTGAGCAGGTGCGAGTGAACCTCACGCGAGGCCCGTTCACGGGCCTTCGCGCGGTGGTTGCTTGAGCGCGGACGGGGCGTCAACGCCGGAATTGCGAGAATCCCCGTGAACGGGGATTGATGGTAGATCGTCGGGCTCGCGTACCCGCCGTTAACGGCGGGCCTAAACCGCTGCGCGGGCAAGCCCGGTGAACCGGGCTGGGGGCGGCGGCGCGGCGCATGATTCAGGGATGTCGCGCGAGTCTTTCGAGCGACTCTTTTGCTTCGCGCGTCAGGCGGGCATCGGGAGCGCCGACGGCGAGGGTTTGCAGGAGTTGCTTGGCGTCGGCGGTGGCGATGCGTTCCAATGCCTGAACCGCTCGGACGCTACGGAGCACCTCGCCCTGCGGGAGCGGCTTGCCGAGTTGCTCCAGAAGGTATTCGCAGCGTTTGCGTGTTTCCGCCGGCGGCTTTCCCTGCAAGGTTGTTGTCAACTGCCTGGCCGCAAGGTCTTCGAGAGCCTCCAACTCCTTCGACGCCTTCGCGCGCTCGGCGAACGAGGTACTGTCAAGAGCCGCGATTAGCCGAGCGACACGTTGCGCGTCGACGCCGGCGGCGGGCCTGAGCTTCTCGCGGATGAACGGAACCGCATCGCGCGGACTTTGCGCAAAGAACCCGATGGCCTGGTACGCCTTCGGGGCGTCACTGCCCGCGAGATCCGACCAAAGGCTCGTCATATCCGAAACGGACAGCGACTTGGTCCTTTCGCGCGCGGAGCGCATGGCAGACGCGGTATCCCATACAAGCGCCGTGCCGTCGATAAACCCGGAGAGGAGTTGCGTACCGTCGGGTGAGAAGGCGAGACACGTCAACTCCCACGAAAAGCCGCGGAAGATAGCAAGCCTACGGCCGGAGACGGTGTCCCAAACGTGAATCTCTTTTGGCTGCTGCAATGCGCCATCAGCGAAGAGCCGAAGCCGCGCCGGCGAGATTGCGGCCAGTCGGGAATCCAGAGTTAAGGCAACGGCTTGGATGGGGCTGGGATGACTCTCGTAGCGCAAAACCTCCTTGCCCGAAGCCGTTTCCCACAGACGCGCCGTTTTGTCATGACTGCCGGAAAGGAGCAAACGTCCGTCCGCGGAAAAAGCGAGCCCATAGGGCGCCAACGTGTGACCCGGCAGTCTTGCGTATTCGCGACCCCGTTCCAAATCGTATAGGGCCAGATCCTTGTCGGCGCTGACCGCAGCTATTTTTCCCGGCGCGTCGACGGCGAAGCCGACCGGCCAATACGCACTGACGGCAAAAGCCCGAAGCTGTTTGCCGGTTGTTGCCTCCCAAACGATGAACCGAGTTGTGCCGGGAACGGACGGCTGCGCCGCCTCCGTCCAGTCGAGCGTGACGAGCCGCTCCCCGCCGGCAGTCAGCTCGGCGGCCAAGGGCGGCTTCTGCATCTCAACCGTAAGAAGCTTTTTGCCGGACTGTGCGTCCCAAATCGCAACACCCGTGGGGGCGAGCGCGGCCATGCGCATTCCATTGGGCGAGATGGACACCGTGTTCGCGCGCTCTTTCATCCTTGCCGTTCGTTGCCACGACGAAACGTCCCAGGCACTGATCCCGTCGCCGCCGCCACCGGTGAGTAGTTTTCGCCCGTCGGTCGCGAATGTCCCGACATTGACTCGAGCATCATGCCCCTCCAAATCCGTGAACAATTCGCGACCGGATGAAACGTCAAACAGACGAATCGCGCTGTCCGTTGTCCCGACCGCAGCAATTTGGCCCGCTGGGTTCAACGCCAGCGATCGGCAAAATCCCATTCGCGTATCCACGGCGTATTTCTCTTTTTTCGTTGCGAGGTCCCAACAGCGGACGTGTCGCGTCTGGCTGATCGACAGTAGCGTCTTGCCGTCCGGCGTAAATTCCAGCCCGTTCACGGCGCTCATGCCGGCGACTTCGAACTGGGTCAGGACCGTACCTTTGTTTGGGTCGAGAAGCGTAATGCGGTCCCACGTTCCGCGCGCGAGAGTTGTTCCGTCTGGAGAAAACGAGGAACTGAAAACGAAGCGATCTTTGTGTAGCTCGACACTTCGTAACAACGTGCCACGTTCGGCGTCCCACAGGTGAACGGCGTGCAACGCTCCCAGCGCGATCTGTCTGCTATCTGGTGAAAACGCCAAGCTACAGATCTGGGAATTGTGCCGGCCAATGGAGCACAGCTCTTTGCCTGTGCGCACGTCGAATAGGCTCACGGCCGACAAGCTACTCGTGGTCGCGATCGACTTGCCGTCCGGAGCTATCTGCATCTCCGCCTGTTGCTCCCCGGGCTGTCGCGAAGACGCCGTGAATGTTCGTTGCGATTGCGCGTCGGTCAGATTCCATTGCGTCAACTTGCCAACATCTTCGACAAATAGGAGGCTCTTGCCATCGGGCATGAACGCTAGCGTGTGTCCCATAACAATGGGCAGCGTTTTCGGATACCGGCCTATCTCCCGGCCGGTCGCCGTATCGTAGAGGATGATTCGATCCCACGTCCTGGCGGCCAGAGTCTTGCCGTCGGGCGAATATGCCAGCGCCCACGCTGCGCCACCGTGCCGAAAGCGCGTTGTGCCTAGACGAGCGATCGCTCCATCAGGCAATGGGTCGCCGTACAAATCCGTGCGTGCCGCCGGTTTCTCGCTCACCGCACTCGGCGGTTCCGCTGCGCCCACCGCCGCCGCGCGTAGCACACCGACCAGCAGCCATGTCGCGACAAAAGAGCGGGACATGATCTTCTCCGGTGAGGACGTGACTTGCGAAAGGAAGAGCGGCGTTCACCCTACCAGGACGGATCATGCGGAGCGAGCGAAAACAGATGGGGGCGCGGCGGCTGAACGCAGCGCGGACAACGGCGAACATCACCAGCCTCCAACCCCGTTCACGGGGTTTGTCCGCGAATGCGGTTTAGGCCCGCCGTTGGACGGCGGGTGAGCGGGTGCGAGTGAACCTCACGCGAGGCCCGTTCACGGGCCTTCGCGCGGTGAATGCTTGAGCGCGGACGGGGCGTCAACGCCGGAACCGCGAGAATCCCCGTGAACGGGGATTGATGGTAGATCGTCGCGTCGCGTACCCGCCGTTAACGGCGGGCCTAAACCGCTGCGCGGGCAAGCCCGGTGAACCGGGCTTTGTGCGCCGGCGCGGTTCAGGGTGTAGGATGTTGCGCGAGTCTTTCGAGCGACGCTTTAGCTTCGCGCGTCAGGCGGGCATCGGGAGCGCCGGCGGCGAGGGTTTGCAGGAGCTGCTTGGCGTCGGCGGTGCCAATGCGTTCCAGGACCTCGGTCGCACGTAGAATTCGGAGTAATTCCGGAGATCGAGCCCAATCCTTTGGGGCGCATATGTCGAGCAAGTCTGTCAAATGACGGCGCGCTTCGGCCGACGGATGGGAATCTAGTTTCTTTCGAATGGCGCTCGCTGCGCAGTCCCCAGCCTTCTCGAGCTCGTTCCGCGCCCTTTCTCGCGTGTTGAATTCATCGTTGTCCAAATCACGAATCAGCGCGGACAGCCGTTTGCCATCGGGGGCGGGGACCGGCCGTAGGCGTTGTCCAATAAGGGAAATCGCTTCTCTTGGTCTCTCCGCCAGCGATTGCACGGCGACGTACGCGACGACAGATCGGTCGCTAGCGAGGTCGGTCCAAAAGCTGGTTTTTTCGCTTGCTGTGAGAACGGGCCGCGGATCCTGCGCACGTTGCAACCGGCCGACGGCATCCCAGAGAAGCACGCTTGCATCGCTGCTGCCGGATGCGATGCGGTCGCCGGCGGATGTATAGGCGAGCGCAATAATGTGGCCATGATGTCCTTGAAATTGATGGCGTAGCTGGCCGGTGGCCACTTCGAAGACAAATACCTGCTTCCAATGCTGGCCGCTCCAGATCAGCGACTTGCCGTCGGGCGAAAAGGCGATGGCGTCGAGAGGATCGGTCCGCCGTTTGTCCGCCTGGACGCGGCGGATCTCCTCGCCGGTCGTCGCATTGGTAAGGTGGATACTGTCTTCGCCGTCACTCCAAGCGAGTAACGTGGCGTTGGGAGAGAAGCAGAGAGCGCCGGGTTGCTTTGTTTGGCTTTTCGTCGCGTCAATTTGTCGCACGACTGTTCCAGTGGCGACGTCCCACAGACGGACGACGTTCCCAGCGTGTGCGCACGCCAGTGTCTTTCCATCAGAAGAGAACGCAAGCCGAAGGACGATCCCAGTTTCCGCGCCAAACGAGCGAATCGGGACGCCGGTTGCACAGTCCCAAAGACGGATCAACCGATCATGCCCGGCTGTGACGAGCGTCCTGCCATCAGGCGCGAGTGCGAGGCAGTGTATTCCGTGCTCGTGGGCCTTCATTTGCCGGAGTTCGCGCCCGGCGCCGGCGTCCCAATAACGGAGTTTGCCATCCGACCAGCCACCCGAAATAAGCGTGTTGCTGTCGGAGGCAAAAACAATCGGCCCGCCCGCTATCGTCTCATGGAGCAGCTTGCCGCTGCGCGCATCCCATACGTGAAGCGCCGGCTCGTAGCTGGATGTAGCAACAAGTCGGCCATTAGGAGAAATGGCGAGGAAGCTCACACCGTGTCGCGGGCTGCGGTCATCGAGAATGGTTTTCCCCGTGTTCGGATTCCAAAGTCGAACCGTTTGATCCCCGGTTGTGTTGCTGTGCCCGGCGGTGGCCAAGATGTTCCCGTCGCGCGAGAGGGCGAGGCGGCCGACGCGCTCATCGTGTGCGTTGAGTTGGCAGCGTGGCTTTCCCGTCTTCGAGTCCCAGGTACGTACCGTTCCGTCTTCGTGACCAGACACAAGCGTAGCTCCGTCGTAGGAGAACGTGAGGGTGCGCACGGTTTCGCGTTCCCCGGCGTATTTCTGGGTGAGAATCGCTTTTCCCGTGGTCAGGTCCCAGAGCGCAAGCACTCCATCGGGATGGCTAAAGCCAGCTACCGCTGAGCCATCGGGGCTGAGCTCCAGGTAATTGAGAGAAGTAGAGACGTTTTTGAGAACTTGTGCTTCATTGCCGCTCGCGCCATAGATCAGATGGATTGCCTTGTCGTTCCCAACGTAGGCGAGCCTCGTCCCGTCCGGCGAGAAGCCGTGGACATCTCCGTTGAACCGTCGTCGTTCTATGCCCGTGATTTCATCCCGCAGACGGATTGTCCCGTCGGTGCTAGTCGACACGATGGTTTTGCATTGGAATGAAAAGAAGAGACGTAGTATCCCCGGCTGCTCAATCACAACCCGGCTCAATTCCGCACCTGTCGTCGCATCCGCCAGGCACATAGCCGGCCTATCATCAGACGGATTCGAGAAAGCGTTGTAGGCTAATTGCTTTCCGTCCGGGGAAAACGCGACCCAGTTGGCCCTCCCAGTTCCGCCAAGCTCGTGAAGTATTCCACCGTTGGCGACGTCGAAAATGCAGGGCGGGCGGTTCGCGCGAGCCGCGGCAAGCATCTTGCCGTCTGGTGAGTAGACTAGAGTCCCGGCTGCGTCCCAGCCGACTTGCCCAGGCGCCGAGGAAAGATCGTATTGCCAACGTTGTTTGCCCGTGTCCGACTCCCAAACGTAAACGAAGCCGCTGGCATCGGCGGTTGCCAGAGTTTTGCCATCAGGGGCGAAGACAACCGAGTAAACCAGGGCTCCGTGCCGTAACCGCGTGGTTCCGAGTCTGGCCAACGCTTCGTCCGGCAACGGATCGCCGAACGCATCTACGCGCGAAATCTGTTTTTCGGCATTTTGCTTGGGTGGGGCGAACGGTTCAGCATTTTGACCCTCGGCGTCCAAATGATGTTCCGAATTCACTCGCAGCCCCAACTCCACACAAACGGCGGCAACACTCAGCAGCAATATCAGCGTTGTGGACCAGGCGAGTTTGCCCGCAAGCCACGGTCGAAGCATGGATTCCGCCAGAGCGACGGCTGTTTGCGATTCGGATGCGGCGGCGCCGCCCATCAAGCACAACAACGCGGTTTGGGCGGTGCGTTCGGACAGTCGCGCGGCGATCGCGGCGGACGTCGCTCCCTGGACGACGAGCCCACCCGCCAACACCGCCCCCATCGTCAACCCCCGTCGCTCCAACCGCCGCCCCATCATCTCCCGCGCACGTTCCAACCACCGTTTCAGCGTGCTCAGCGACCAGCCCAGCCGGCGGGCCGCGTCGTCCTGCGTGGTTCCTTCCCAATAACAAAGCAGCAACGGCGCGCGGTAGCGTTCCGGCAGCCGGTGCAGTTCTTCGGCGAGGATGGCTTGAGCTTCGCGCAGGGTCAGCTCGTCGAGCGGGTCAGCCGGGGCGCGGACAACGACTTGTTTCTCGTGGGCTTGGCGGCGAGCCGCGGCGGTGCGGGCTTGGAGCGACAAGCGGTAGGCGACGCCGTAGAGCCAGCCGGCGAGGGCTGCGCGGCGTTTGAGGGCGGCGGCCTTGCGCGTGAGGACAAGGAAGGTCGCCTGGAACACGTCGTCGGCTTCCGGCGTGTTGCCAAGGACGGTGCGGGCGACGCGCTGCACCATCGGGCCGTGGCGGGTGACGAGAGCGGCGAGGGCATCGCGGTCGCGGCGGTCGATGAAGCGGGCCAGCAGCACGGCGTCGCTCGCCGGGTCGTCGCCGGCGGTGACGAGGTGACGCAGATGTCGCAGCAGGACGGCGGTATGTTCGCTCGCCATGACGGGCTGGCCCGTGAGGTGCGGGAGTCGTTGCTACTTTACTACTGCGAGATGGGCGGCGATATGGGTCAAGTTTTTGCAGATGGTGTTTCGAAGCATCTCGCGCAGAGGCGCGGAGGATGCGGAGCAAGGGCTCCTCTTTGCGGCTGCCTTTGCGCCTGCGCGTGAAATATGCCGGTCGATCTTACTCCTTCAGCGCGCGCAGCGCCTCGACCGATGCGCGGATCAGCAAGCTGGTGTCCGAACCAAGCGCGATCATTTGAAATCCTTGTTCTCGTCGCAACCGGGCGTTCGCAATGTCCGTCGTGAGCACGCCGCACGCTTTGCCGTGTGCCCGCGCCTGATCTTTGAAGGCGAGCAATTGCTCGGCGACGCCCGGCGCTTCCCATTCGCCGACGTGGCCGCAGGATGAGGAATAATCGGCCGGTCCGAGGAAGATTGCGTCCACGCCTGGCGCGTCGAGAATGGCGTCGAGCGCCGCGCCGCCTTCCACGGTTTCGATCAACGGAATGACGAGCGTTTCGTCGTTCGCCTTGCGCGTGTACTCGTTCAGGGACAGGCCCCATTGCGTTGCGCGCTCGCCGCCGACGCCGCGGATGCCCCAAGGCGGATATTTGGCGAAACGGACGGCCTGTTCCACGTCCGCCGCGGAGCGAACCATCGGCACGAGAATGCCGGCGGCGCCGAGGTCGAGCACGCGCTTGATGAAGCCCTGCTCGATCTGCGGAATGCGGACGAGCGGCACGGTGTTGGAGTTGCGCACCGCCCGCAGGTGTTCCTGAATGTGGTGAAAATCGAGGCCGCCGTGCTCGGCGTCGATGCAAATCCAGTCGTAGCCAAGCACGGCAGCGATTTCGCTGACCGTCGCCGCTTCCAGCGTGACCCAGAGGCCGCAGGCAACGGCGCCTTGGGCGAGCTTTACTTTGAGGATGTTTTGCGACACAACGCTTCCCCGACGCACTTGACCCGACGCCCGGGCCGGCAATACGATACGGACGTTTGAGTAAGACCGAAGGACGACACCGATGAAAAGTCTCACCCTCAAGTTGCCTGAAGGACTTCATGCAAAGCTGGCCGCCATCGCCAAGCGGCGTAACGCGACAAAGTCCGCGCTCGTTCGCGAGGCGCTGGAATCGTACCTGGCGAACGGTGCGAAAGGTACGTTTGTTTCTTTATACGACCTGACCGCCGATCTTTGCGGTTCCCTCAAGGGCGGGCCGCGCGACCTATCTTACAACAAGAAATACATGGAAGGGTTTGGCGAATGAGCGCGCCGGTGCTTGCCGATGCTGGACCTCTTGTCGCCTACCTTAAGGAGCGAGACGATTATCACGAATGGGCGACGGATCAATTCCGCCAAATGCGCGAGCCGCTCCTCACGTGTGAACCGGTACTAGCGGAAACGCTTTACTTGGTTCGGCATATCCGCCATAGTGTCGCGAAGTTGTTCGGCATGGTGGAAAGGCGCGCGCTCCGTATTCCATTCCGGCTGCAAGATGAAGCGATGGCCGTCGCTGCCCTTATGTCGCGTTACGAAAACGTGCCGATGGCGCTGGCCGACGCTTGTCTGGTGCGCATGGCCGAGCAACACGCGGATGCAACCGTATTCACTCTCGACAGTGATTTCAGAGTGTATCGCAAGAACGGCAGGCAGGTGATCCCGACCCTCATGCCGCCGGACCGGTGAGAGCATGTTCTTTCCTGCGTGGATTCCTTGGGCGGGCCTGTTGCTTGTGCCGGCGCCTGGTCAAGCGGCGCCCGAGCAGCGTGCTGTCGCCTTTCTCGTCCGCGAAGTGCCACGCTGGTCGCGGGAGAACAAATGCTATTCCTGCCACAACAACGGCGACGCGGCGCGGGCGCTCTACACAGCCATGCGACTCGGTTACGCAGTTCCGAAGGACGCGCTCCGCGCTACCACCGCGTGGCTGAGCCGGCCGGAAGTCTGGGACAAGAACAAAGGCGATCCCGCGTACAGCGACAAGCGACTGTCTCGCTTACAATTCACGCTCGCTCTGCTTGATGCGGCCGATGCCGGGGTCGTGAAGAACGTCGCCGCGGTCCAGCGCGCGGCGGACTTGGTCGCCGGCGAACAACAAGCGGACGGTTCCTGGCCGATTTCCAAGACGAGCAGCGTCGGCTCGCCGGTCAACTACGGTGTCGGGCTGGCGACCTATTTGGCTCGGCTCGGCCTCGCTCGCGCCGATGCCGACCGGTTCGCGAAAGCGATTGGGGGCGCCGATGAGTGGCTGCGGCGGATGCCCATCAACAACGTGTTCGACGCCGCCGTGACGCTGCTTGCCCTGGACGGCGACATCACGGGAAAACGCGGACAACGGGCACTGGAGCTGATTCGCAAGGCGCAAGCCAAGGATGGCGGTTGGGGACCTGACGCGAGTTCGCCGTCCGAGCCATTTGACACCGCACTGGTGCTTCTTGCGCTGCGACGCGGTAACGACGACGGTGTAAGGAAGCTGGTCCGGCGAGGACGCGCGTTTCTGATCGCGACGCAGCAGCAAGACGGAGGCTGGCCGGAAACGACGCGGCCGCCAGGTGCGCAGAGTTACGCCCAACGCATTTCAACCAGCGCCTGGGCCACTCTGGCGCTCCTCGCGACCACGGACAAGAAGCCGTAGACGATTCTCAAAGGCAACCGCAACGGGCGAGCAGCGGCGTCGGATCAGAGAGGTCGTTCAGCAGCAAATCGGGTTTTTCCGCCGCGAGTTCCTCCATCGAGTGAAATCCGGTCGCCACGGCCACGGCTTTGGCGCCGATGCTACGCGCACATTGGATGTCAAGCGGCGTGTCGCCGATCACCCAGACGCGGTCGGCGTTCACCGAGCCGTTGAGATGTTGATGGACTCGTGCAAGGGCTTCGCGGGCCACGTCGTCGCGCGTCAAATGTTCGTCGCCGAAGCCGCCGAATTGGAAATGGTCGTAGAGACCGTAGTGCCCAAGCTTCAGGCGGGCGCCTTCGCGGAGATTGCCGGTGAGCAAGCCGAGGGCCACATCATCGCGCTGACACAGGCATTCGAGCAGCGCCGCGATTCCGGGGAGCACGCGGCCGTCGTGGCGTTGCAGACATTCCGGGAGCAGCCGCAGGTACGCGCTGACGAAGTGATTCCAAACCACGGGGGCGTCCGTGATTTCATGGAGCGCGAACAGGTCGCGGATGATGGCGCGATCGGTGCGGCCGCTGAAGGCGACGCGGCCACGCAGCTCTTTCAGGCCGAGTACCTGACAGAGGGCGGTTTCCATCGCCGCCCGGCCCGCCCCGCCGCTGTTGAGGAGCGTGCCGTCGATGTCGAAAAGGCATATGTGCATACGGCGGATTATAACGAAAGCCGTTCGCGCCGGGAGGCCGACCCGCTAATCCATCGGGTTCTTGGCCGACGCCATGTGTGGCAACGGATGGAGGACCTCGCGGCCAAAGCGCTCGGTGAATACCGCGGCGCCCGCCGGCAGCAAATGGTGCGAATCGTAAAAGTGCTCGTCCGCCACCCAGGTGCGACAATCGATCACCGGCACGCCCCATTCGCACGCAAGATTCTGCAAAAGGGCCTGTACCTTTGCCAGCGCGTCCGGCGGATAGAGGCTGCGGAAGAGGGACCCTTCCGGCATGACGTAAAGATTCGTCGGAATCCGTTCGCGCCGGCACAAGTCGAGAAGATCGTGCAGCGCGCGCAGCGCCGGTTCGGCGAACGCGAAGCGGCAAAGCGTCGGCTGATACTGGCGCAGCGCCAGCCCGGTGAGGCGCTCGCGATCTTCGGGCGTAGGATCGACGACAAGCGGTTGCCAGCCGTAGCCGTCCATCGCGAGGAACGGGTCGCCGCCGTGCGTCCACGGTTTCCATGTGTCCAGAGCGATTTCGGTGCGCAGTTCGGCGCGTCGCGTCGCTGCCGGCACGGCGGCAACCTCGGCCCACGGTTTTAACAGTCGCCAGGTCCGCGTGTAGTAGCGCCGCACGCTGGCTAACTCCGCCGTGTCGAGCAAGGCGCCGTTGAGCATGTCCTCTTCCGTGGGATGCCCGTCGCGCAGGGCGAGCATCATCGGCGTGATTTCAAGGAAAAGCTGCGATGGGCGAATCCCATTCGCAAGAAGCCGGCGGAGCGTGACCAATTCCATCACCGGCCCGCTCGCCGGCAGGCCAAAGTTGAACGCCAACACGCTGCCGTCGCCGCGCAAGCGCGCGGCCTGAAACCCGAGTTGCGTGCGTGAGCTACCCAGCAGAACGGCGAGAGGGGCGACCGGGTACTCGTCGAGCCGCGCACGCAGGCGTGATTCCTTGGCGGCGAAGAGCGGGTCACGGACTTGCGGCAGCCAGCGGTCGACGGTCCCGAACAGCGTCAATTGAAAGACGACGAAGCCGATGGCGAGCCAAAGCAGGTCGCGGCGGCACATCTGAAACAGGCGGGCTCGTCGCATGGTCGTCTCAGAATTGGAAGTAGATAAACGCCTTACTTGTATCCGGCGCCAGCATTAAGGCGAGCGTCAGAAACGCGGCGTAACCGAAGCCGCGCACGGGCGACGGCAACGTGAAAATCCACCGTTTGCCGAGACCGTTGAGCGTCAGTGCATGCCCGATCGCGACGACAAGGAGACTAATCCAGAACGCGCGGGCGTAAAGTTCGGTGCCATGCCCGTGCGTCGGCACGAACATTCTTCCGAGCATCGTGAACCCGTTCGCCAACGTCTCGTTGCGGAACACCACGAGGCTGCACGTGAACGTGACGAATGTGCAGAGCACGCGGCCCACCAAGCCGAGCGGCGTTTGCAGGAGCGCGTTGAGCCGCGGCCTGTCTTCGCAGAAGAAGCGGAAGGCACGATGGATGATGAGGTAGATGCCTTGAATGACGCCGAACACCACGTATGGCCAACTCGCGCCGTGCCACAAGCCGCCGAGCGCCATGACGAGCAGTAAATTGCGATACGTCTTCCAGCGACTGCCGCGGCTGCCGCCCAGCGGAATGAAGAGGTAGTCGCGCAGCCACGTCGAAAGCGAAATGTGCCAGCGCCGCCAGAACTCGGCAATGTTCGCGGAGATGTACGGCATGTTGAAGTTCTGGGTCAGCTTGTAGCCGAGCATGTGGGCCGTGCCGAGCGCCATGTCGGTGTAACCGGAGAAGTCGCAATAAACCTGAAGCGCGTAGGCGAAGCCGGCGAGCCACAAAGCGTACGTGCTATGCTCGGTTGGCTGCTTGAAAATCGGATCGGCGAACTGCGCCATGCGGTCGGCAATCGCCAGCTTTTTGAACATGCCGAGCAGGAATAGCTGCACGCCCAGGTGCATGCGGGCCCAATCCCAGCGTTTCGGTCGGCGAACCTGCGGCAGAAAATCGCGTGCCCGCACGATCGGCCCGGCGATCAGGTGCGGGAAGAAAAGGATGAACAGAATGAAGTGCGCCAGGTTGCGCTCGGCTTTCCCTTTCCCGCGGTACACGTCCACGACGTAATTGATCGCTTCGAACGTGTAGAACGATATGCCGATCGGCAGGAGGACCTTCAACACCGGAAATTGACTGTCGAGCCCGGCCGTTTGCAGCGCTTCTTCCAGCGAACGGAGAAAGAAGTTCGCGTACTTGAAATAGACGAGCAGGCCGAGGTTGCCGGCGACGCTGATGAAGAGCAACACACGTTTCCAAGTCAGCGATCGCGTCCTTTCCATGCCGCGGGCGACGAAGTAGTCGGTAATCGTGGAGACGAAGATTACGCAAGCCAGCCATTTGTTCCAGCTTGCGTAGAAATAGAAACTCGCGATCAACAGCAGCCAGACGCGCACCTCGTGCCACGGCGTGAGCCAATAGGCAAGGAAGACGATGACGAAGAAAACGAGGAATGGGAGCGAGCAGAAAAGCATGGGGGTTAGGGGTCAGGGGTCACGGGTCAGGGGTCAGGGGCTAAGGGATAGGGATCGGGCAATCGGGATTCAGGAGCTGGGAATCAGGAATTCGAACTCAGTTACCTTCGTTCCTGATCCCTGACCCCTGACCCCTAACCCCCGATCCCTGCCTTCGCGTGCCCTGGTGAGTTTTTCGCCGCCGCACTATAATGTCGGTTTTCCCCTCTTGCGATTGTTCATCGCGTTGGTGGGCCGGGCGGGGGAAAATGTCTCTAATGGTCGAGGGCCGGCGGGGGATTTCAGATTTGAGATTGCAGTTTGCAGATGGGCAGAAGCCTCGTCCTTGTCCATCTGAAATCTACAATCCGCAATCTAAAATCCGCGATCCGCACGGCCCGTCATAAGGAAGTCGTTTCGTATGGTCAACCGCAATCTCCTCCGCCAGTTCGATCTCTCCGAGGACGAGTTGCAGCAAGAGCTGCACACCGCCTTCAGCCGCGATGACACGGGCGGCGACGTCGAGAACTGGCTGCAAGAGGAGCAGCAGAATTTTGAAGTGAACAAGATCGTCTCCGGCCGCGTGATCAACGTCGTGGGGGACGACGTTTGGGTCGACGTCGGTTACAAGAGCGAGGGGGTCATTCCCGTCAACGAGTGGTACGACGAGGGCGCCGACAAGGTCGTCCCCCCGCAACCGGGCGACGAGATTCAGGTCCTGCTCGACGCCGTCGAAGATGAATCGGGCGCGATTGTCCTCTCCTACCGCAAGGCGAAGCGGCAGAAGGAATGGGAAGACGTCATCGCCAAGCACAAGGAAGGGGACGTGGTCAGCGGCGCCGTTACGCGCAAGATTAAGGGCGGCCTGCTGGTCAACATCGGCGTCAACGTGTTTTTGCCGGCCAGCCAAGTCGATATTCGCCGGCCGCCGGACATCGCCGACTACATCGGCAAGAACATCGAGTGCAAAATCCTCAAAATCGACGAGGCCCGCCGCAACATCGTCGTCAGCCGCCGCAAGTTGCTCGAGGATCAGCGCGAGGAGATGAAGAAAAAGCTCCTTTCCGAGATCGAGCCGGGCCAAATCCGCAAGGGCGTGGTCAAGAACATCGCCGAGTTCGGCGCGTTCGTCGATCTGGGCGGCATCGACGGCCTGCTGCACATCACCGACATGAGCTGGGGTCGCATCGGCAACCCGCACGACGTGGTCAAGATCGACCAGCCGCTCGAGGTCTACATCCTTAACGTGGACAAGGAAAAGGAAAAGATCGCCCTTAGCTTGAAGCACAAGTCGCCGAGCCCGTGGCAAAACGTCGAGGCCAAGTACCCGGTCAACAGCAAACACAGCGGCGAAGTCGTCAACGTCATGTCGTACGGCGCTTTCGTCAAACTCGAACCGGGCGTGGAAGGCTTGGTTCACATCAGTGAGATGAGCTGGACCAAACGCATCAATCATCCGAGCGAGCTGGTTTCCATCGGCGACCAGATCGAAGTGCAGGTCCTGAACATTAATAAAGACAAGCAGGAAATTTCGCTCGGCATGAAGCAGGTGCAGCCGAACCCGTGGGACAAGGTGGCCGAGCGCTATCCGCCGGGAACGGTCATCAGCGGCGTGGTCCGCAACCTGACGAACTACGGCGCGTTCATCGAGATCGAGGAAGGGATCGACGGCCTATTGCACGTCAGCGACATGAGCTGGGTGCGCAAGGTCGGCCATCCAAGCGAGGTCGTCAACAAAGGCGACAAGGTGACGTGCGTGATCCTCAACGTCGATCAGGAGCGGAAGCGCGTCGCCCTCGGTCTGAAGCAAATGGCCAACGACCCGTGGGAAGGCGATATCCCCGGACGCTACAAAGCGGGCCAGGTGGCCAAGGGCAAGGTTACGAAGCTTACCAATTTCGGCGTCTTTATCGAATTGGAGCCGGGGCTGGAAGGCTTGCTGCACATCTCCGAGCTGTCGGAAGAGAAGGTTGAAAGCCCGGAAGAACTCGTCAAGGTCGGCGACGAAGTCGAAGTGAAGGTGCTGCGTGTTGACGTCGGCGAACGAAAGATCGGCCTCAGCCGCAAGCGCCTCCATTGGACGCCGGAGCAGGAGCAGCAAGCCGAGGCGGAGGAAGCCGCCCAGGCGGCGCCGAAGCGCGAGCTACGCGGCGGCACCGGCTCCGGGACCGGCGATCTGATTCAAATGCCCGAGGCGGAGCCGGAGCAGTAGTCAGGGGACAGGGATCAGGAATCAGGTCGGCTAGGCGAGCGGCAGAAAGAACTGTACCAGTAGGACGGCTCTCTTGAGCCGTCCCGACGGGTCTGGAGACCCGTCCTACAGGGAAGCAAAGTCTGGCCGCTCGCCCTACTGACCGACGCCTGATCCCTGATCCCTCTTTTCCCGCAGCTGCCGGTTGGTCCGAACGTGCGCGAAGTTTGCACCGCGCCGGCCTGTGGTAGTCAAAGTTCCCCAAGTTTCGCCGTTCTCCTCTCTAGGTCTATTTCCCCGCGGACGATACCAGAAGCGTGCCACTCATCGACGCCGTGCGTTCGCGGGGGATTGCGAGTCGTGTGAACGTCCGTCCCCTGCTCGCGCCGGCAATGGTGTGGCGACGTTTGGCACCCGCGTTAATCGTAAACTAGGCTTGCACGATACCCTGCGTACGTAGGCACGACTGATCTCGCGTTGGAAACACTCCCTATGACACGACCCCGTCGTCTCCGCAGCGAAGCCGTCCAGTCGCCGTTGGAAACCTACCTGCGCGAGATCAATGAAACGCCGCTCCTCAACGGCGACCAGGAAAAGCAGCTCGCCTACCGTATTGAGGACGGCGATAGCGAGGCCCGCGATCAGATGGTGCGCGCCAACTTGCGCCTGGTCGTCAACATCGCCCGTGGCTACACCGGCAAAGGTCTCGGCCTGCAAGATCTGATCGAAGAAGGCAACCTCGGTCTGCTGCGCGCCGTGGAAGGATTCGACCCTTCCATGAACACCCGCTTCAGCACCTACGCCAGCTACTGGATCAAGCAGTCGATCAAACGCGCCCTCGTCAACACCGCGAAGACGATCCGCATTCCCGCGTACATGGTGGAATTGCTCGCGAAATGGCGGCGGGCGACGGCCAAATTACAGGAAGAACTGGGCAGGACGCCGACGCAGGAGGAAGTCGCCAAGAGCCTGCAACTGCCCAAGAAAAAGTTGAACATCATCAAGAAGGCGATCCGCGTCTACAATTCCGCCCCGCAGACCGACCAGGCCGAGGCCGGCTGGTCGCTGGACGAGATGCTCATGGACGGGCACACCAAGACGCCGGACGCCGAGATGGTCGAATCGGACGATTTGAAGCACGTCTTGCACCTGCTCGAAAAGATGGACAAGCGCGAGGCGACCGTGCTGCGCATGCGTTTCGGCCTCGACGAGGAAGAGCCAAAGACGCTCAAAGAAATCGGCGAATGCCTTGGCCTCACCCGTGAACGGGTTCGCCAGATCGAAAGCGAAGCGCTCGGTAAACTGAGCGAAAGCATGCAGGCGGGAGTCTAAGCGGACCCACGGAACGCGAAAGATCGCAGTCGACGGCTGCCGTCGGAGCCCGACGCGTGAGCCAGGGAAGACGCCATCCCTCGCGCATGCGTCGGGCTCCGACGTTTTTCGGGAAAGTCGCCATCCCTTGCCCCACGCGTCGAGCGCCAAGCGATACTTGAACGAATCGCGTTGCGTCGCACGTTTTGCTCGTCAAGCGTCGCAAAGATGACCGCACAGGCAACGCGGCGAACCCGGCCGTCGTCTTCTTCAACTTGAACGTGGCGGCTTGTTTTCGCGCCCTCCGATCCCGCAAAACCGCGCAGGCACGCACTTTCGTCACAGGCGTCACTTTCGTTCAATCCGCGCCGCTGGGCGGGCGATAACGAGTGTTGCAGCGATCCATCGCCGCTCGTTGTCCCGCAACGCGAGGGCGTCATGCGTCGGTTGTTGGTTTTTGCCTGCCTGGGCGCGGCGCTATCCGGCTGTCATACGCTTATCCCGCTCGGCGATCCGCCCGACCGGCCGCGGGCCACCGCGCTCTGGTCGCAGGGACAAGCCGCGTTGCGCGACGGCCGTACCGCGGAGGCGATCGGCTACTACGAGCAGAGCCTCGTGGCCGATCCGGACTTTACGCGCAACTACCTTAGCCTCGCGGCGGTTTATCTCGACGCCGGCGAGGACGAGCAAGCCTGCCCGTACCTTGCCCAGTATTTGGAGGCCGAGCCCGATCGGCCGGTCGTTCGGCTGCAATACGCCGAACTCCTCCGCCGGCTGCACCATCTCACTGATGCCCGCCAGAACTTTGAAGAATGCGTGATCGACGCCCAAGAAAAGAGCGAGGCACTGTCGCGAAATCTCGTCCATTGCCACAGTCAGCTCATGGAGATCGCGGCGGAGCAAGAGGACGACTACGGCGAGCACCTGCACCGCGGCATCGGCCTCTATTGGCTGGCGTTCGAGCGCTCGCGCGTCGCCGAGACGGATGGAAAACTGACGGTCGAGGGCTTGCTCTGCAAGGCGGCGGCGGAATTAACGGCGGCGCGTATGGAGAAACCCGACGAGGCCCGGCCCTGCTGGTATCTCTCGCAGGTCTGGCGCCAGCTCGCGCAACAGCAGCCGGCACGGCGTTGGCTGCGCGCGGCGGACCAGGCGGCGCCGTTTACTTATCTGACTCCGGCGGAAAAGCGGGGCTTGCAGGTCGCCTGTTTGGAACGCGACACGGCCGCGCGGCTCAAATAATCGCTCACCGCAGCGGCAGCGAAACCCGTTCCTGCGGGTCGCGCCGGCGCCAACATCTGTCCACGTCCGGCGTTATACCGTTGGCTCCTTGACAGCTTCCCGAGCGCGGTGTTAGCCTCAAGACTCGAGAGGCCGTTGCAAAAAGGGGTCAGAAACCCTGAATGCAAAGGTCCCTGACCCCTTTTTGCAACGGCGTCGCTTTCCGACGGTTCTTCCTTGCGAGGTGTACCGCATGTCACGGCCCGTCTTCCGGCTGTTGCTCTCCTCTTTTCTTGTGCTTCTAACAGGCAACCTGGCGTCGGCGCAGACGCTGCCGGCCGAGGGCACCAAACAGCTCGAAGACGCGTGGAACAATCGCGACGTGCGCGGCGCCTTCACCGCGATGGTGCGCGGGGAACAGCAGCCCGCACCGAACGATGCGAACATCGAAACGGGGGCGAAATTCTACGCTTATCGCGTCACCTGGCAGCCGTACCAGAAGGATACGTCCGGCAAAATGGACGCCCTGCTCAAGGAATTGAAGAACGAAATCGGCTCCGCCCTCCGCAACCGGCCGAACACGCAAGCGTTTCTCACGCAGTTTGAACGGCAACTTGTCCTCCACCTGAAGGAAGTCCTCAAGAACCAGCTGGCGATCGCCCGTGTCAACGCGGGCCGCATGTTGGAATACCTTGGCGAGGTCGGCGACGAGGACGCAGCCGACGCGATGGTCGAAGTCCTCGACGACGCGAACCAGAACGACGCGGTCAAGTTCTACGCGCTGCGCGGGCTCAAGAATCTGTTCGTGCAAGCATTTCAGACCTCGCCGGTGACGTTTCAGAACAAGGATCGCGAAGCGCGAGCAATTCTGGCATTGATCAAGTTCATCGAGCGGAAACCGACCGTGTCGCCGAATGCGACGAAGGAAGAGTTGGACGGCTACCGCTTTGTCCGCCGTGAGGCGATTCGGGCGCTCGGGTACACGCGCTACCCCGCCGTTGAAGTGAAGGGCAAACTAGAAGGCCGCACGGCGCAGGTGCTCTTGCGCGTCGTCGTGGCGGACGGCGCTGTCGTGCCGGAACCGCGGTTGGACGAACGGGTCGAGGCGGCTCTCGGCGTGACGCGGCTCAAAGCGGACCTGTTCAAAGGTTATCAACCGGATTACGCGGCACGGTACGTCGGCACCCTCGTGGTTTATCTCGCCAAGCCGGCGACCCGCGCCGTCGCCGGGGTGCCGTTCAAAATGTTCGCGGCGGAGTTGCAAGACGGCCTCAACGTTCTGAAGGCCGACACGAAGGACATCAAGACTTCCGCCGCCTACGTCAATGAATTGGTAGGGCGGTGCGACCCGATTTTGCGGGCGATGCTGGCCGGCGGCAATCCGAACGCCGGTGAGCTCGACGCCTGGCTTACGTCGCAAGCTTCGCCGAACAACAGTCTCTACGCCGGCGTCGCGGACGCCACGGTAAGCCCCGGCCAACGCGAGATCGAAACGACCGGCCGGTAATCGCACGACCGAATTCCGTTTGTTGGCTGAGATCCCATCTCATGGATGCCGTCGTCGTCGGCAGCGGGCCCAACGGCTTGACGGCGGCGGCGACCCTGGCCCGACACGGCTGGCACGTTCTCGTCCTCGAAGCGAAGCACAGGCCAGGCGGAGCGGTCTACAGCGAACCTCTCACACTTCCCGGCTACGTGCATGATGTCGGCGCCGCGTTCTTCCCCTTCGGCGGCGTCAGTCCCGCGTTTCGCTTTCTCGATCTCGCCGGCGCCGGTCTCGAATGGCGCAATGCTCGGCGCGAGAGCTGCCATCCCGCCCCGGACGGCACGAGCGTCAGCATCGCCCGCGACATCGACATGGCCGCGGCCTCCTTTGGTATTGACGGCGCCGCCTGGCGGAAGCTGGCGGCGTGGCAGCAGAACATGGGCGATCGTCTCGCCGCGGCGCTGCTGGCGCCGCTGCCCGGCATCGGGCCTCTACGGCGTCTCGGTCCCATCAATGTCGCCAAACTAGGCCTCGCGGGTCTGGCCAGCGCCGCGCGCTTTTCCCGCGGTCAGTTCCAAACGGAAGCCGCCCGTCGCGTCATCCCCGGTCTGTCACTGCACGTTGATTTGGGGCCGGAGGATTTCGCCGGCGCCGGTTTAGGTCTTGTGCTGGCGTTGCTCGCGGCGGGCGACGGGTTCCGCGTGCCGGTGGGCGGCGCGAAGGCGATTACCGATGCACTGCTGCGACGCCTGCACGAGCACGGCGGCACGATCCAACTCGGCGCACACGTTGACGAAGTGATCGTACGCGAACGTCGGGCCGTCGCCGTGCGGACGTCGGACGGGGATGAAATTGCCGTCCGCCGCGCCGTCCTCGCCGATGTGGGCGCACCGGCCTTGTTCCTGAAGATGCTCAAGAACGAATCCGTGCCTGCTTGGCTTCGGCGGCGGATGCAGCGGTTCCGGTACGGCTTCGGCACGTTCAAGATGGACTGGGCGTTGTCCGGCCCCGTCCCGTGGACGTCGGCCGAGGCACGCGAAGCCGCGGTCGTTCACGCCGGGGACAGTATCGACGACCTCATCGCGTTTACCCGTCAGGTTCGAGCGGGCGAGCTGCCGCAAAACCCTTACTTGGTCATCGGCCAGCAATCGCTCGTCGATCCGAGTCGTGCGCCGCCGGGATGCCACACGCTTTGGGCGTATTCGCGCGTGCCATCGCAGATTGCCGATGGTTGGAACAGCCGCCGCGAAGGGTTTGCAGACCGAATTGAGCGCCGGATGGAAGGGCTCGCTCCAGGCCTCTGCGGATTGATCCAAGGACGTGCGATTCACGCCCCGCATGATCTGGAGGCGATGGACGAAAACCTGGTGGGAGGCGACTTGGGCGGCGGCAGCGCCCGGTTCAGCCAGCAGCTGTTCTTTCGGCCGGTCTTCCCGTATTTCCGCTATCGCACGCCGGTACGCGGATTGTACCTCGCGTCGTCCTACGCTCATCCGGGCGCCGGGGTCCACGGCGCGTGCGGCTTCAATGCCGCGCAGATGGCGCTGCGCGATTGCCGATAAGCGCCGAGTTCTAGCTGGACGCGCCAAGATCGCCGAGGATGGCGGCCGCCCGGTTGGCATCGCCGACGCTGTCAAACGCCGCGTAGCCGACAAATTTGTTGCCGATGACCGCCATCGACAGGCCTTGAAAACTGATCTCCGCCTTGGCCCATTCCTGCGTCACGCGATGGCCCATCCCGGCCTGGTTGTCACCCTCCACGCGGAGCACGACGGGATTGTCCACTTCCGCCAGTCCAGCGGCTTTCGCGGCTCTCGTCTGCACCGGCCCCGTCAGTGGCGCGACGTAGAGCACGCCCGCGCCCGGCTTCTCCGGACGGCGCTGCGTGAAAATAAACTCAAGATTGGTGCCCGCCTGTGCCAGCAGCGACAGCTTGCTGGCCACGCCGCCCGCCCGATCCGGCACGTCGCCCGCCCAGACGTGGACTCGATCTAGTTTGAATCCCATGAGCTGCTCCCTCCCCTGATTGCAAATTGTAGATTGCGCATTAAGGATTGACCTGAGTTTCGTCTGTAAAACCGCACGCTGCAATCTCAAATCTGCAATCCGCAATCTGAAATCGTCGGGAATCCGGTTGCGATCTCGCCAACGTATCGCCACAATAGGGGTTATCAACAACAGGTCAGATCGTTTTTCATCACGGACCACGGTCCCCGGGAGGGTCAGGGTAATGAAACGTTGGCTCCTGGCAGGGGCGATTGTGCTGGCAGGGCTCGCCGGCGCGGCCCAGGCAGCGGAATATGTCATCATTCGGGTTAACCTCGGGCAGACGAACGACCAGAACAACAACGGCCAACCCGGCGCGGGCGGCGGTCTTGGGCAACCCCCCGGGTTTCCCGGTCCTGGCGCACCCGGCGGCGCGGGCTCCGGCGCCCCTCCCGGTGGCTACGGCGGACGTGGTTCACCCGGCCCCGGCGGCGGTGGCCGCGGTCCCGGGCCCGGTATGCCGGGCATGCCCGGTATGCCCGGTATGCCCGGTATGCCGGGCGGCCCCGGTTTCCCCGGTCAGCCCGGCGGCGACCAAGGCGCCGACGAGCTGGAGCCGACTCCGCTTTATGTGACCACGATCGTTGAGGCGAAGAAGCTTATCACGGTCAATGGCCGCGTGAAGATCGATCACAAGTGGGGCAGCACCATCCTCTATCCGGACGACCGCGTGCAGATCTTTTCCTTCAAGAGCAGAGACCGACTCGTGCCGCTGCTCTCCAAGAAATACGAGACCAAGCTGCGGGCGGCGCACGGCTTCAGCAAGCCGAAACCCGAGGATTTGCTTACTCTCGCCGAGTGGTGCCTGGGCCACGGCATGCTCGTCGAGTTCAACAAGGCGATGGATGAATACGCCGAGTCGCAAAAGGACAAGGACGACACGATCGCCAAGAACTACCTCAAGGTGAAGGAAGCCCTCGGCAAGCCGCTGCCGGAGAACGACCTGGCCCAGCAATGGCGGTCCCGGTTGCTGAACAATTACAAGGTTGGGCACAGCAAGGACGGCCACTATACGTTGCTGCACAACGTCAACGCCGTTGACGATAACAGCCTCCCGCTCCTTGACCGCCTCGAAAAGACCTACAAGAGCTTTTACTACTGGTTCGCGCTGAAAGGCAAGCTCCTGCCGATGCCCGACAAGAAGCTTGTGGCGGTGCTCGTGTTCAAGAAGGACGAATTCGAGCGCCAGCACCAAATCTTCGATTCGGTGCCGCTTGTTGCCGATGGCTTCTTCGCCCGCCGTGACAACCTCGCGATCTTCTCGGCGGAACGGCTCGACGAGCAATTCCAGTCTTTGAAGCGCTTCGCCGATCCCATGATGCAAAGTTACGACAAGGATAAGTTGCTGCACGGGCGGACCGGCAAGCAGATCACGACGCAACAACAGCTTGAAGAGTCGTATCGGGCCCAAACCTATGCCCTGGTGCTGACCGCGCTGGCGGAAGACGCCGAGCAGATGGCGGCCACGCACGAAGGCACGCGCCAATTGATCGCGGCGATCAGTCTTTTGCCGCGTTCGGTCGATGCTCCGCAGTGGATTCAGTTCGGCATCGGCAGCTTCTTTGAGACGGCCAAGGGCGCGCCGTGGGCGACCGTCGGCCTGCCCAGCCCCACGCTCGAAGAGCGTTTCAGCTATCTCGAGCATTACCGGAAATGGGCCAAGAATAAGAAGTTCGACCCGCCCCAGACCCGCCTGGAAAGCGTTGTCACCGACCGCTACTTCCGCAAGGCCGCCGAGCTGGCCCGCAAAGGCGACGACATCACCAAAGAACCGGAAAAGGACCCGGCTAAGGAAAAGGAACAGGCCGACAAGGACAAGGAACGGCTCGAAAAGGAACGCGCCGCCGACATGAAGGCCCGCACCCTCTCGTGGGCGCTGACCTATTTCCTCATGCAGCATAAGATGGACGGCTTGCAGCGGTACTATCAAGAGTTGGCCAAGCTGCCCCGCGACCTCGAGTTCGATGAGGACGTGCTCCTGCGTTGCTTCGGCCGTGCGTTCGACCTTATGGAGGACGCCAAGGGCGACAAGATCAGCCCGGTGAAAGTCAAGAAACTGGCGGACGAATGGAACGATTCCATGAATCTTGTACCGCTGGAAGAGGAGGACGCGATCGCCTTCGTTCGCGCGGCCACCGCCCGGCCGGCGCAGGGGCAGACCGGCCCCGGCGGTCCCGGTGCGCCCGGGTTCCCCGGTGCTCCCGGCGGTCCTGGCGGCGGGCTTCCCGGCCCCGGCGCGCCTGGCGGAGCGGGCGACCGTCGCGGTTACTAGACGCGGCCTGTTTAGACAAGCATACGGCTCACGGAGGCTTCTCCGTGAGCCGTTTCTGTTTGCCTGCCGCCCTTGCGGCCGGCGCGCCCCATCTTGCCGGAGAACGGCGACTCAGAACAATAGACGGAGCCCCTTCGCCGTTGCGAATCAAGGAGACGTGATGATCCGCTTTGTAATGTGCATGTTGATGTTCACGACCGTTCTCGCCGCCGTGGCGCCCGTCCGGGCCGCTTTACCGACGTTGATTCCGCGTAAGATCCTCTTCGGCAATCCGGTGAAGGCCTCGCCGCAAATCGCACCCGACGGCAAGCGCCTGGCGTTCCTCGCCCCCGATGCCAAGGACGTACTCCAGGTTTGGGTCCAGACCGTCGGACAGGAAGACTCTCGGCAGGTGACCAACGATCCGAAACGAGGCATCCGCCAATACGCGTGGGCCTACGCGCCCGACACGCTGCTGTATATGCAGGACAAGGAAGGCGACGAGAACTTCCATATCCACGCCGTAAACGTGCTCACGAAGACCGATCGCGATTTGACGCCGCACGACGGCGTGCGCGCTCAGCTTGTCGGCCTCGATCGCCATTTCCCGAAGGAGTTGCTCGCCGGATTGAACCTGGAGGATCGTCGCGTCTTTGACGTCTACCGCATTGACCTCGCGACCGGCGAGAAAAAGCTCGACACCAAGAACCCCGGCGACGTGCTCGGCTGGCAGACCGATCCGCAATTCCGCGTGCGCGCCGCGCAGGCCACCACGGCGGACGGCGGCGCCGAGGTGCGCTACCGCGAGGATGAAAAAAGCCCGTGGAAAGTCGCGGTCCGCTGGGGGCCCGATGACAGCGACGGCCGGCTGCTCGAATTCACCGCCGACGGCAAAGCGCTCTGGATGGAATCGAGCGCGGGCCGTGACACGCTTACCCTGCTCAAGCGCGATCTTGCCAGCGGCAAGGAGCAGGACATCGCCGCGCAACAGGGTGTGGACGCCGGTTCGATTCTGTTTAACCCCGAGACGTACGAGGTCGAAGCCGTTGCGTTCAATCGTCAAAAACTGAGCTGGCAGCCGCTGAGCCCCGCGGTCGCCGACGATTTCAAGCTGCTCCAGCAAGCCGGTCACGGCGAGCCCGCGGTGACCAGCCGCGACATCAGCATGAATACTTGGGTCGTCGCGTTCACGTCGGATACAAGCCCCGTGGAATACTACCTCTATGACCGGCCGGCGAAGAAACTAACCGCGCTCTTCTGCGCCCAGCCGGAGCTGAAAAAATACAAGCTGGCCGCGATGCAGCCCGTCACAATCAAGAGCCGCGACGGCCTTGAGCTGGTCTGTTACCTGACGTTGCCGGTCGGTGTCGAGTCGAAAGACTTGCCGCTGATCCTGAACGTCCACGGCGGACCCTGGGCGCGCGATAGCTGGGGCCTCGACCCAACTGTGCAGTGGCTGGCCAACCGCGGTTATGCCGTGCTGCAAGTCAATTACCGCGGCTCGACCGGATTTGGCAAGAAGTTCTTGCACGCCGGCGACCGCGAGTGGGGCGCCAAAATGCACGACGATCTGCTCGACGCCGTAGACTGGGCCGTCAAGCAGCATCACGCCGACCGCGGCCGCGTGGCGATCTTCGGCGGCTCCTACGGCGGCTACGCGGCGCTCGTCGGGGCCGCTTTTACGCCCGATGTCTTCGCCTGCGCCGTGGACATCGTCGGCCCGTCGAACCTCGTGACGCTGCTGAAAAGCATCCCCCCGTATTGGGCGCCGATGAAGAAGCTGATGGCGTTGCGCATCGGCGATCTGGAGAAAGAGGAAGATTTCCTCAAGGCGCGCTCGCCGCTGTTCAAGGCGGACCGCATCAAGATTCCGCTGCTCATCGCGCAGGGCAAGAACGATCCACGCGTCAAAGAGGCGGAGTCCGAACAGATCAAGGCGGCCATGGAGCACGCGGGCAAGCCGGTCGAATACATGCTCTTCCCCGACGAAGGGCACGGCTTTCAACGGCCGGAGAACCGCCTGAAGTTCTACGCGGCGGCGGAGGCGTTTCTCGCCAAACACCTGGGCGGCGGCCGCGTCGAGCCGGCGCCCGCGAAATGAGCCGATTCTTCGCTACCGTGTCGTCGGGCGTTCGCCCGCCTTCGAACTCCGCGCGCTCTCTCATTCCTGAGCTTTTTCGTGGATTATTGTCTTGCCAGCCGGCGGCCGGTGTGCTCTACTCCGATGGTTTCTTTGTTTCTTCATATTGCGGATTTGGGGCCGCCCGTGCAGGAGGAACGTCCATGCATCGTAGCGCACGCTCTGGGTTCACGCTCGTCGAGTTGCTTGTCGTCATCGCCATCATCGCCATCCTGATCGGCCTGCTCGTCCCCGCCGTGCAAAAGGTGCGCGAGGCGGCGGCACGCACAAAGTGTACCAACAATCTCAAGCAGATCGTCCTTGGCGCCCATAATTACGAATCGAACTACAAGACCTTGCCGCCCAGCAGCAGTCCCGTGCCGGTGGTGAATGGGGTGATTACCGGCACCAGCCGCGGTTCCTGGCTGGCGATTATCTTGCCCTTCTTGGAACAGGGCAACAAGTACAACCAGTTTGATTTCACGCAGGACGTGAACACGGCGGCGGTCAACGCGCCCGCACGCTCGACCGATATCCCCGTCTACCTTTGTCCTTCGGATCCATCGAATTCGAAGTTCTTGTTGACGCGCGACGGCTACGGCCGCACCAATTACTACGGCAACATGGGCGCAACCGCCGATGCCTTCGCCAACAATCCCGTCACGGCGGGAGTGTTCTTCTCGGAGTTTACGAACACCATCCTGAAAGTGGAGGACAACCGGCCGGGGTCCGTCGCGTTTGGGCAGGTGACCGACGGCCTCAGCAACACCGCGTTCTCCGCGGAGATCAAGCGCGGACGCATGATCAACAGCACCAGCACCGCGACCGCCATCGACCTGTGGGACCAACGCGAGCCGGTCGCGCTCACCGGCGCCAACCTCTTGTCGCCGCCGGCCGCCTGCAACGGCTTGACCACCTCGTTTCGCTACGCCGGCCTTCAGTATTACCGCCATCTAAGCATCACGAGTCTTTACACGCACACGCAATCCCCGAACTATACCGGCGGCGATTGCACCGACGCCAGCTTCAATCGCTCGCACATTCAGTCCCGGAGCTATCATCAGGGCGGCGTTAACGTCGGATTCTGTGACGGCTCGGTACATTTCATTCCCAACGCGATCAACATCGCGACGTGGCGCGCCCTCGGCACCCGCAGCGGCAACGAGGTCGTCGATCAGAGCCAGTTCTAAGTTGTCCGGCAATGTACGTCAGGCTTTCCAGCCTGACAGACGCACGCAATAGTCAGGCTGGAAAGCCTGACCTACAGCACAAATGATTCTGCTTAGAAGATAGGACAGTTCGTGATGCGACGAGCGTTATGCATACAGGCCCGCCACTTTCTTGTGGCCGTCGTCCTCGCCTGCTCCGCGTGCGGCAAGCAGACCGTGGAACCAGAAGTCGCCGAGGAGAATCTGCAGCAGTTCGAGCTGGTTGAGATCGGCGGTCTTTACGACGTCCATCTCAAGGAAAAGCAGCGCCCGCCGACGAGCCTGAATGATTTCAAACCGTACGACGTCGGCTTCCCGAGTGGCTTCCTTGCGTTACAGGAAGGCCGTTGCATCGCGGTGTGGGGCTTGAACCCGGCGAACATTTCCGACCGTACGCACACCGTCGTCGCGTACCAAAAGGAAACACCCGCGCACGGCGGCTATGTCCTGTTGGCCGATCTCAGTGTCAAGAAGGTGAGCGCCGACGACTTCAAGTCGCTGGCGAAGCCCGCGCAATGACGAGAACGCACCCTGAATCGACGCGCCGCTTGACGCTCTCCGCCGTTCTCGCGTAAGATACGTCGGCGGCAGAATGTGAGCGCCGAAGTGGCGGAACTGGCAGACGCGCCAGGTTCAGGACCTGGTTCCCGTTATGGGAGTGGAGGTTCGAGTCCTCTCTTCGGCACCTTTTCTTCCAAGGGCTTACGACGAAAATGTCGTAAGCCCTTCGTGTTTGGCGGACAAGTTTTCCGGCAACGTTGCGGCCAAAGGGCATCTTCAGGGCGTTTCCGAATGGGGAACGCACAAGGCCGACGCACGCAAAAAAAAGGCGACGCCCCATCGCCCGGCGTCGCTGGCTTCGATCAGTGAGAGTTTTTCTGCCTCTTGACTCGCGTGTTCGCCTCAATACAATAATCATCTGACGTACCCTTGGCCGGATGGCCACTTTTCTTATCTGACCGTCTCCCTGGCGGGTCCAGCCACCTAACTAATCTGACCATCCACTTGCGAGGCTTTGCCCGTGGCAGGGGCCTCCGCTCCTTCCCTCTACACCGCTAGGGTCAATCTCCAAGTGAGTTGACCGGCCACAAAGTCGCGCGGATGAGCGTGGAGGGGCGGTCAGCTACGACCGTTAGCTGACAGTGCGGGCCTGCAAGCAAAGCCGGCGCGGGCGGCACGAACCATTCCATTTTTGAGAGTCCTAACATGACAGAGCGATGGTTTTTCGCATCCGGCGGTGAAAAGGCAGGTCCTTTTTCAGCATTGCAATTGAAGGGCTTCGCGGCGCGTGGAACTCTCCTGCCTACCGATACTGTCTGGAAAGAAGGCGTGGAGCGAGGATCGTTGGCGGCTCGCGTGAGACATCTATTCCCGCACTCCGAAGGCACGACGCTCCCTGCGAAGGTAACCGTTTCGACCGGCGATGAGCCGGCGCCCTTCCCGCAAAAAGGCGCCGTTCTTCCCACCGCCATCTCAAGCACGGCAGCCCAGTTTGCGTCGCCGCCCACTTCACTGACGGATCATGAAGCCTGCGACGACCGAGGAGAATATACGATATCACAGCCGCCAGGGCTGAAACGGATATTTGAAGACGACGGTGCGGAATGCCCGGACACGCCTGGTCCGAACGATGCACCCGCCTCGGAATGGCCGGCGCAAGTCAAGCCCGCCGCATCACCCGCTTTGATCAGTGCTCCTTACGAAACGCCAAGCGGTCCCGGCAATGCGGGCGCTTACTCCCTTGACGCGCCGCATAAAGTCGTTGGAAAGCAGCGAGCGACTGCGATGAGCAATGCCGTGATAGTGAGCCAGGATGGTACGTCCGTTAGATATCGCAAAAAATGCGGCAAGTGCGGTCATCACGACGAAACGAGCAGTACAATGCGGATTAAAAACGGCACGACCCGGGTACGGTTCATCTGCCCCCGGTGCAGGGGAGGAGCGGAAGTCGTGATTCAGGCAGGCCGATAAGCGCGTCTCCGTAGGGTGAAAAGTAAGCGCGTCTCCGTAGGGTGAAAAGAAATCAATCGATCCCCTGTATCGAGGAGAATCAGCGCCGGCGGCAAAACGGCAGTTACAATTCTTCGTCCACTGCGGGTGCGCCGCCGGCGGACGATCGTGAACCGCGACGCGGGAGCACGATTAGGCGCCCGCGCCCGCCATTTCTTCGATTTCCAGACCAATCATCCGTCGCGCTTGCCGCAGGCGCGTCGGTTTCTCAAGACACCACGCCGGCTGAAGTTCGAAATCGGCCTCCTGTGCGGAAAGCACGTCGCCGTCGGCGAGGCGCGAGCCGGTCAGTTCGATGACGATAAAGCCGTTGAAGGAATCGAGGATCATGCCTTGCCCGGCGCGTCGGAGCGCCTCGGCACGGTCCTTGGAAGCCCAACGTGCTTGAAAACCCGTCGCCATGATTGCGGTTCCTCTTGCTTTGGTCCACGTCCGAATCACATCTCACTGCATCGCAACATTCAGCAAACAGTGTGCCATGTAAAAGGGCGGTGAATGCGGGCCTCGTTGAGTGTGCGACGATGCAGTGATGCAGTTCGGGGGCATCAACCATCGGCCCCGGCTTTCAAAAAAAAGCCTGACGCAATGCACTTTTCGCGTTATCTTAGCCTTTAGATGGAATGCACGCCGTGCAGGGTGTGATTCGCTCATCCCCGACATGGAATGGATGTCGTTATGTCGCAATTTCGCGTTGTACTGGCCCTTCTCGGTCTCGGCGTCGTCAGCGCCGCGCTCACGGGTCCGGCCGAGGCCGTGGACAAGGCCGACGTGGACAAGGCGATCGAGCGCGGCGTGACGGCGCTCAAGAAAATGCAAGCCTCGGGCGGCGGCTGGTCCCATCCCGATCAAGGGACCGCGCCGATTAACCCCCTGGGCATGACGGTGGGCATGTCGGCGCTCGCCGGCTTGACGCTGCTGGAATGCGATGTCCCGCCGGACGACCCATCGATCCGCTCCGCTGTGCGCATCGTCCGCGAAGGCGTGATTATGGATCGCCGGACTTACAACGTCGCGTTGGCGATCATGTTTCTCGACCGGTGCGGCGACCCGGATGACGCTCCGCTCATCGAAGCGCTGACCGTGCGGCTGCTTGGCGGGCAGTCGACCACAGGCGGCTGGGGCTACTCGGTGCCCACCGACCTTCTCGATCAAAACGAGCTCAAGCGTTTGAGCGACGACGTCGGCAGCCGCGCGGTATTGAAGACCAAGCCGGACTTCGGGCGGCCCGACCCGGACGGCAATCGGGCGAAGCGCGAGCTAAGTCCCGAGACGCGGAAGAAGCTTGAAATCATCGCCACTCATCCCATGGGTGAAGGCGAGGTTGGCTTAAGCGACAACTCCAACACCCAATTCGCCATTTTCGCGTTGTGGGTCGCCCGCCGCCATGGCTTGCCCGTGGAGAATGCCATCGGGCGGCTGGTGCAGCGGTTCCGCGCCTCGCAGAACGCGGACGGCGGCTGGGATTATGTGGGCGTCGGCGGCGTCGGCGTCTCCCGGCCGACCATGACGTGTGCCGGCCTCATCGGGCTGGCGATCGGCTGCGGCGCCGTCAATGCGCACGGCAAGGTGGCCATCGATCCGACGACCGATCCGTTTATCAAGGGCGGCTTGATCGCCCTCGGTTCGTGTATCGACCCTCCGTTCTCGAAGACCGGCCGTGAGGTCCCCAAGCTCTTCGCGGGCCAGGGCAACCGAACCTATTACTTTCTGTGGGGACTCGAACGTGTCTGCATGGCGTTCGATCTAAAAACGATCGGCGGCAAAGATTGGTACGCCTGGGGCGCTGAGCTTGCGCTCGCAAATCAGCAGGCCGACGGCAGTTGGCAAGGCGAATACGGCCAGTGCGGCGCCGATACATGCTTCACGCTTCTTTTCCTCCGGCGGGCGAACCTGGCCGGCGACCTCACCGCGATGTTGCGCGGCAAGGTCAAGGATTCGGCGCAGCTACATGCCGGCGGCATCGGCGGCGGAGAACTTCTAAAGGGAAAGGGCCTCAAAAAATCCGCGATCGAGCGGGAAACGACTCCCGATCCGCGCCGTCCCAACGCGACGGTCAAAGCGGCGCCGCGGTCGCGGCCCGTTCCTAAGCTTGAAGGCGACGCGGGCCGCTTCCTGGACGCCTTGCTCCAGGCGACCGGCGCCAAACAGGACCAGCTCGTTGACAAGTACCGCGACAGCAAGGGCAAGGAATACACGGAGGCGCTGGCCGCCGCGATCCCGCAGATGACCGGCGATTCCAAAAAGAAAGCGCGCGAGGCGCTCGCCGAGCGACTGTCGCGCATGACCAGCGCTACCCTCGCCGACAAGTTGAGCGACGACAACTTCGAAGTGCGCCGCGCCGCCGCCATTGCCTGCGCGATGAAGGAAGACAAGGCCCATCTCGCGACGATCGTCAATCTCTTGAACGACGTGGAGACGCCGGTACAGCGCGCCGCCTACGCCGCGCTGAAGGCGTTGACGCAACAAGACTTCGGGCCGGCCGCCAATGCCACCAAAGCCGAGCACGCGAAGGCGGTTGCCGACTGGAAAGCATGGCTCACCAAGCATGGACCGCCGTAAGCAAGGAACGATTGCTTTGGTAAGCGGAACCCATCTCCACGCCGCGAGTTTAATCTTTCGCTCCGATCCCACGCCCCGCGTGCGAGGCTACCCATGATACGTTCCTTCCCCGCTGCCGTTGTCGTGTCCCTTTTCGCCCTCGCCGTGCCCGTTTTCGCGGATGACAAGAAAAACGACGAGCCCAAAAAGAACGTGCCGCCCTTCGTCGAGCTCCTCAAGCTCACTCCCGAGGAGTTCATCAAGAAGTTCGACAAGCACAACAACGGCGTCCTCACGAAGGAGGAATTGCCGCCCGGCCTGGCCCGCGTATTCGAGCGCATGGACCGCAACGGCGACGGCAAGCTCGACGGGAAAGAAGTCGAGCAAATGCTGAAGGTGTTGCGCGAACGATTCAGCGTCCAGGCCAAGCCGGATGCGCCGGTCAAGCCGTCCGCGCAGACATCGCCCCAGGTCGAGCGCATCATCGATTCGATGCTGGAGCGGATGGACACGAACAAGGACGGCAAGATCAGCAAGGACGAAGCGCGCGGCCCGCTCGCCGACAACTTCGAGCGGCTCGACGCCAACAAGGACGGCTTCCTCGAGCGCAATGAGCTGCGCGTTGCCGCTGCCCGCATGGTCGCCATGCAAGGCGCGGGCCCCGGCGCCGGTCTGGGCGGCGGTCCCAACGCTCTCGACTTCGACGCCCTCGACAAGAACGCCGACGGCCGGCTCACGAAGGACGAAGTGAAGGGCACCCTTCTCGCCGATCAGTTCGATGAAATTGATACGAACAAGGACGGCAAGATCGACAAGAAGGAATTCACCGCGTTTCTGAAGAAACGCGCCGAGAAGAAGTAATTGCACCGGCAAGCGCGTCAGCTCAGGAAATCGCCGGTCAACCAGCGCCAGATCGGCGCCGAGCGCACCGCCCAATTCCCCATCAGCCACGCTTCCCAATGCGTGCGCGGCTGCGGCTCGTAGACCCGCCACGTCAAATAAAAGGCCAGACCGCCGATGCCTGCCGTGGCCGCATAAGGTCCCGCGGCGGGCCAGATCAGCGCGACCACCGACGCCGCGTAAAGCAACAGCGTTGGCGTTAGATCGTTCCACGTCAGGAGGCCGACCGCCCAACCTCGGCTGGAGAACGGCCACAGCAGTTGCACCGGCCAGCGGTAGAACAGCACATCCATCAGCACGTGCATTAGGTGCGCGAGCTGCAAACAGCCCCAGAGCGGCAGCAATGGTCCGAGGTTGAAGAGGAATGCTCCCGCCGCCGCCAACAACGCGGGACCGACGAGCGTCACCGGCAAACCGTGCCCGACGATGCGATGATATTTGCGATAGGCGCGATATCCGGCGAACAAGGTCAACGTGTCGAGGTCGGGCAAATTGCCCGCCAGGATCATCAGCACCGTGCCGCCTGGTCCGTATTGCTGCTGGCAACCAAACTGTGCCAGCAGATACGAGATCGCGACGTGCTCGGGGAACTTCATGGCGGTCCGGCACAAAACGACGCAAGCCGCGGGTTCGCTCCCACGGCTTGCTGTTGGTAAGAAAAGTTGCGGCGACAGGATTTGAACCTGCGACCTCCAGGTTATGAGCCTGGCGAGCTGCCACTGCTCCACGCCGCGTCCTAGAAAGGATCGCCCAACTCTTGGCGATTACTCGTAAGTGGCAGAGCGACCCTCCACGCCAATTCTACCACGCCGGTCAAGTGCCGTACTCGCTGAGAAAAAGAATTCGCGTTTGACGACCCGTTTGCGCCTCGTGTTTGTCATAACACAATGTTGCTGTTCACTTTACGCTGCCGATAATAAAATGGGAAAGTCGCTGGAATCGATCAGGATATGTATGTATACTAGCTGTGTGCCTCTGCGGGTGAGGGCCACAAGTGCGTTGGGAAACAATGAGCCGGAAGCCTGAACAACAGTGCGTTTTCTTCATGGTTTCCGAGCGCTCTCAGCCCGGTTCACCGGGCTTGCCCGCGCAGCGGTCTAGGCCCGCCGTTGACGGCGGGTACGCGACGCGCGGCGAAGACTGCACAATCCCCGTTCACGGGGATTCTCGCGGTTCCGGCGTTGACGCCTCCGCGCTCAAGCATCCACCGCGCGAAGGCCCGTGAACGGGCCTGGCGCTGGGTTCGCTCGTAGCGTCGCACCCGCCGTCCAACGGCGGGCCTCAACCGCGTTCGCGGACAAACCCCGTGAACGGGGTTGGGGGCGGTGTTGTTCGGCGTTCGACTCTTGCAACATCCGAAACGGTGAGCCGCGCCGCCACGCGAAGAGGGATCGGAAACAGTGAGCCGGAAGCCCTAAAAAAAGCGCGGTTTCTTCATTTTTTCCGAACGCTCTAAGCAGTAATAGGGGCAGAGAGCAGACAGAAATCCCTGTGGAACAAGAACTTCGAGGTCATAAATTGGGACACTTGGTCGATTTCTCCATGATTTGTCGTAACATCTCAATAACCCAAGCGTGGGCGATGTGGCCCCGTGGTGCGGCGCGTACCGTCACCGGGCGCGGCGAAGCAGAGGTCGTTCTTTGAGATGCGCCGTGCCGTCCCAGTTGCTCAGGCCGGCACGGCCTCGGCTT
>JBGQKZ010000022.1:0-77883 GCA_041499805.1 Gemmataceae bacterium | reverse complement strand
TGTGGATTAGCGGCCACTGGGCCACCTTCCAAGAGCAGCGCATCCAAAACGAAACCGAGCGGTTATACCCGCAGCGCAAACTCGTCGCCGGTGAGGCTTTCTTCGCCTTGGCGGCGTAGAGGACGAGCGGTTACGCCCTTCTTTTTCCTTTCAAACCGCGAGGCGGCCTTGTACATGATGAACCGTTCCTGCAATACAGAATGAAGCTCGTCGAAGGTAATGCAACTGACGGGGTGGGAATCAATCAAGACCTTTTCCGTGCGCCATTTGAGGCGGCTGCGTTTTGCGTCATCTAGGCTGGCACTTCTCCCGATTACAAGGAGTCCAAAGAAACCGATGTGCCCGTAGCCGAACGTCTTTGCAAAGGTATGCGTTTTCTTCAAGTCATCGAGGTTGTAGAACCAGTCCACGATCTGGCTGAATCCGTGATCGAATCGGGCGCTCCATTCGGGATTTCCGCGGTTGCCTGGCTTCTTGAAGATACTGTCGTGACGGCCGTCTTCAAACTCGATAACGCAGAACTGTCCCGCCCTCTTGTTTGCCAAAAGGAGGTTCGCGGAAAAGTCGCCGAAGAACGGATACTCGAATGCCAATTCAGTCGCCGGTCCCAAGTTGGGCGAGAACGTTCCCATGTAGGCGGACAAGTGTTTGTTTTTCCGGAAGAAGGGCTGAATATCGTCTCGCTCCGACAAATCTCGGTGTAACGCAAGCAATTGGCCGAAGGTCTTGAGTTCCTTTTCGAACTTTGCAGGGTCGAAGGTGATCGATTCAAGATTCTTTGCCACTATTGCGCCCCCGGAATATGTCCAGAGACGACAATGGCTGGCTTCTTGGCGATATCGACGATCGTGACTGTGTTTCCGTCGATCTTGAAGAAAATCCGTAAATCGCTGCTGGCCCGCAGTACATTCACGCCCGACACCGCCTCGAGGCTGTGCGAACGATTTCGGACATACGGGTCGCTATCCCAATCTCGGAGGTGATCGAACCACGATTGGACTTGCCGAACGCTCGCCGAGTCCAGCGATCGCAAAGCGATGTCCGCGGATGGAGTTGTAACAATCGTTTTCATGCTCGCTCCCGGTTTCTGCTGAAGCCCATCCTCCCAGAGCGAATTCTATCGTCAAAGCCGGGTCGCGTGTACGCCGGATTACGCCGATTGAAAGCGACGACCGTTTACCAAACCGTCCGGTCAGATCGGAATCCTGTCCTACTGCCGATTCGCGCACGGCCCATTTCGCTAATTCAAATCCTGCATCGGCTCTCCACCCGCGCGCGTGCCCATGGCCCAGAAGGCGTAGCGCTCCGGGCCGTTGGCAATAATGCTGTGGAGGAACCGGACGGAGCCGTCGCCGAAGAGAAGGTTGACGCCGGCGGTGTGTTTGCTGGAAAAGTCGTCGAGCCCGCCGTCGGCGTCGGTGGTGATGTTGATCCAGTTGTTGTGAACGAGGACCAGGCACGGCGCCGGTCCCGTCGCCGACTGCCACGGATTCAGCCGGCCTGCGCGGGTTACCGCGCCGTCGGGAGCGCCGGCCCAGATGCCATTCGTATCGACCCAAGCTCGGTCGCCGACGAAAACGGTGTTGCTCAAGCCGTCGGTAATCTCGCCAAACTGCGTCCGGCTGTTGCGGTAGAAGACGCCGTTGCCGAGCAGGTCATCGACCTCCGACGCGTCGCTGCCGACGGTGGCGGCGAAGCTGCACGGGGCGGCGAGACAGAGTTGGCCGAAGACGCCGTCGGTCACGGCGAACGGCGCGGCGGGCGTCAGATCGGCGGGACAGAGATAGACCTTCAACAGTGCCCGAATCGCCGGCTGGGTCGCCACCGGCGCGGTGAAGTCGATCTGTTTGAAAAGCGTGTCCTGCTCGACGTACGGCAGCAGGTACGCCGCCCAGCCCCAGCCCGGCGCGGTGGACGGGTAATTCGCCGTCGCCGTGTAGCCCGGCGGCAGGCCTTTCAGTACGTCGTGGTACTGGTGACACGCCAGCCCGATTTGCTTCAGGTTGTTGCTGCACTGAATGCGCGTCGCGGCCGCGCGAACCTTCTGCACCGCCGGCAGCAGCAGGCCGATCAAGATCGCGATGATGGCGATGACGACCAGCAGCTCGATAAGGGTAAAGGCTTGACGACGGTGCATGCGCATGAATGGTTCCCCGTGAAACGACTGTGAGCGCCTCGGCGCCTCACGCCTTGGCAACTGCCGTGCCGACGCCTGCTCTTGCCGAAAAGCGGGTGTTTTCGCGATGATGCAGCGCCGAGGGCGTCGATTCGGTCCGCACCTGTGGACACACGGTGTTCAACCGTGGCGAAGACGTCGCCACTTGCTTATCGTGTTTGGAGGTTGCGAGTCAGCACCGTGCGCCTCACGACGAGCTTGGTCGGCCGGCAAGGAGAAACATGCAGAAGCTCTATCTGTTCGCCCTCGCGACGGCGTTATGCACTTTCACGACAGCACGCGCGCAGCCCGACGCCGACGCGCGTTTTCCGTTCTTCGCCTATCTGACAGGAACGCCGGCGCCGACGATGATCACCTATGCGCCGTCGCAACTCGACCCGCGGCAGGAGGCGAATCAGCGCCGGCTGACGACAAGTTCGATTCGCGCCGATTTGGAAGCGTTGCGGCCCGCGTTCGACGGTTTAATTCTCTACGGCTATAGCGAACTGACCACGCCACGCATTCTCGCCGTCGCGAAGACATTGAAGTACCGCGCGGTGTTGCTCGGCATCTGGGACCCGAAGTCGGCCGCCGAGGTGGACGGCGTCGCCGAGCTGGTCCGGCTGCATGAGCGAGACTTTGCTCTCGGCGTCCTCGTCGGCAATGAAGGTGTGACGTTCAAGCGTTACGAGCCCGAGGACGTCGCCATCGCCGCGGCTCGGCTGCGCGCCAAGTTGCCGGAAAACATTCCCATTTCCACGAGCGAACCGCAAGCCGGGTACGACATCGACTTCTTCCGCAAGTTCGGCGACTTTCTGGCCCCGAACATTCATCCGGTGTTCCATCAAGCGCAGCTCGGCCCGGCGGAAGCGGCCACGTGGGCGCGCGAGCAAGCGGCCAATCTGGCGCGACAAACGAAAAAGCCGGTGCTGCTGAAGGAAACCGGCTTTCCGCACGGCGGCAAAGAAGCCTACACGCCGAACACGCAGCAAGATTTCTGGTCCGCCTACGTCCGGGCGGGGCTCTTGTCGCGCCCGAATCGCGCCGGGGGCGCGTGGGTCTTCTACGGCGTCGCGTTCGAGGCGTTCGACTTGCCGTGGAAGTCAGAAGAGTCGAAACTACCCGTCGAACAGTATTGGGGCCTGCTCTCCGCGAAACGGGCGCCTTATCCGGCGTTCGGCATCTGGCGTTCGCTCCGCCGCGAGCCCGCGGGCGGGAGATAGCGGCGGCCGCGGAGAACCTTTCTAACATCATGCAGCCATTCATCATCGCACTCATTGTCAGCGCCGTTGCCGGCGCCATCGGCTGCGCCGTCTGGTGGGATTATTACACCAACAAGAAGCGCACCGAGGCCCTGCGCGGGCTCGCCGAGGAACTCGGTTTTTCGTTCGAGCCGAAGTCCGATAACTCACTCCTGAGTCAGTTCGGCGGCTTCCATCTGTTCACGCAGGGCCACGGCAAGAAGGTGCAGAACCTGATGCAAAGCGACGCCAGCGACGTGCGCGCCGCCGTCTTCGACTACCGCTACACGGTGGGGAGCGGTAAGCATCAGCAGACGTACAAACAAACCGTGCTCTACTTCCAAACCAACGAGCTGGCGCTGCCGCATTTCGTCCTGCGGCCGGAGAGCTTCTGGCACAAAATCGGCAAGCTGTTCGGCTATCAGGATATCGACTTTGAAGCAAATCCTACGTTTTCCAAACACTACTTGCTGCGCGGCCAGCGCTAGCAGTCGATACGGGCATTATTCAATGACGAGGTGCTGAGTTACTACGAGGGAGAGCCTGGACTGAGCACCGAGGGCGAGGGCAGTCGGCTCGTTTTCTACCGTCACAACAAACGCGTGGAACCGGCGGAATTGCGGACGTTCTTGGAGCAAGGCTTCAACGTCCTCGGTTTGTTCAAGCGCCCGGCGGAGCAACGGACAGAGGGATGAGGATTGGGCGCTACACGTTACGGCGCCAGTTCACGCCACCGCCGCCACGCCCGCCTCGCGACGAAGTGCCTCGGCCTTGTCGGTCCGCTCCCACGTGAACGCCGGCAACTCGCGGCCGAAGTGGCCGTGGCGCGCCGTTTCGCGGTAAATCGGCCGGCGCAGGTTTAGCGTCTCGATGATGCCGCGCGGCGTCAGCTTGAAGTGTTTGCGGATCAACTCGACGAGATGCTCTTCGGTGAGTCCGTCGGCCAGCGTGTTATTCGTCGATACCCAGATACTCAGCGGCTCCGGGTAGCCGATGGCGTAGGAGAGTTGCACCTCGCACTGCGACGCCAGGCCGGCGGCGACGATGTTCTTGGCGATATAGCGGGCCATATAGGCGGCGGAACGGTCCACCTTCGTGGGATCCTTGCCGCTGAAGGCGCCGCCGCCGTGCCTGCCGCGGCCGCCGTAAGTGTCCACGATTATTTTCCGACCCGTCAAGCCGCAGTCGCCGTGCGGGCCGCCTTCGAGGAAGCAGCCGGTCGGATTTATGTGGCAACGGATCGCCGTTTCGTCGAACACGCGGGAAGGTGAGTCGGGCAGCAGCAATTGCGGCTTGCCCTTCACCAAGTCCGGACGCTCCGCCTGAAGCGTCGGCCAGATCAGCTTGTCGATGATGATGCGGCGGGCATCGTCCGAGAAATAGTCTCGGCCGTTCTTTTTCACGACCACGCTCTGGTCGTGCTGCGTCGAGAGCACGACGGTGTGAATGGCGTGCGGTTCGCCGTCGGGCGAATACTCGACCGTAACCTGGCTCTTGGCGTCGGGGCGGAGGAATTTCAGCTCGCCGCTCTTCCGTAGCCGGGCGTGGTTTTCGACGAGGCGGTGGGCCAGAAAGATCGGCAGCGGCATCAGCGTGTGCGTCTCGTTGCACGCGAAACCGAACATCATCCCCTGGTCGCCGGCGCCGCCGTTGTCCACGCCCATCGCGATGTGGGGCGATTGCTTGTGGACGTAGGAGTTCACCTTGCACGTGTCGGCCGCGAAACCGATGTTCGGGTCGATGTAGCCGATCTCACGAACGGTGTCGCGGGCCAATTTATCCACGACAGCCGGCGTCAGGTCGGCCTTGGTGGTGATCTCGCCGGCGACGACGACGAGGTCGGTGGTCACGAGCGTTTCACAGGCGACGCGGCTGGTCGGGTCGGCCGCCAGGCAGAAATCGAGAATGGCGTCGCTGATCTGGTCGGCCACCTTGTCGGGATGGCCCATCGACACGGATTCGCTGGTGAAGAGATAGCGGTCGGTATTCACGAAACAGTCCTCGCCCTCAAAAAAGAAATGCTGGCCGGCGCCGCCTTCCACGTCCGGCGGCGATTATAGGATAAAGACGGTAAACAAGGCAACCTGGAACTGGCCATCGAGCAGGGTCGTTCTCGTGCCGCCAATTGTCCTCATCAACGCCGTTGGCTTGACACCGCGATTGCTGCCCCACGCGCCGCGGCTCCGTGCGCTCGCGAACGCCGGTTGGGTGCGGGGACTACGTGATGTTGTGCCGGCGGTTACCTGCACGGCCCAGGCGACGATCCTAACCGGGCAAACAGCGGAGAGCCACGGCATCGTCGGCAACGGCTGGCTGTTCCGCGACACGGGTGAGGTGCGGTTTTGGCAACAATCGAATCGGCTCATTGAGGCGGAGCCGCTCTATGTGACGGCACGGCGACGAGCCGCCGAGGGCGGCCGCACTTTCCGCTGCGCCAAACTCTTTTGGTGGTTCAATCAAGGCGCGGCGGTGGACGTCAGCCTAACGCCCAAACCGCATTACGGCGCCGATGGCAACAAGGCGTTTGGGATCTACGGCAAGCCGGCGGGTTTAACGGATGACCTGGAAAGGCGGCTTGGCAAGTTTCCGTTCCACACCTTTTGGGGACCAATGGCGGGGTCGCCGTGTACGCAGTGGATCGCCCGCGCCGCGGCCGATATGCTCGATCGCGAGCAACTCGACCTAACGTTCGTATACCTGCCGCACCTTGATTATGACCCGCAGCGGTTTGGGCCCGCCGGCTGCGACATGGCGCGGCTTGTCGGCGAACTGGATGCCGCGTGCGAGCCGCTGTTGGATGCCGCGCGCCGGGCGGGAGTCGCGGTGTGGGTGGTAAGTGAATATGGACACGTCGATGTCAGGCGCGCGGCCGCACCCAATCGCGCGTTGCGCGCGGCAGGCCTGTTGACGGTGCGACGCGGACCATTCGGCGAGAACATCGACTTCTTCGAGAGTCGCGCGTTCGCGGTTTGCGATCACCAGCTGGCGCACATCTACGTGAAGGCGAAGAACGATCTGCCGCGCGCGGAGGAGGCGCTCGTCGGCGAGCCCGGCGTTGCGCGTGTACTCGCCGGCGAGCAGCGGGCCGAGATTGACTTACTCCATCCGCGCAGTGGCGAGCTGATCGCGCTCGCCCAGCCCGATGCGTGGTTCGCGTATCCGTTCTGGGTGGACGATCGGCTGGCGCCCGATTACGCGCGCACGATTGATATACACCGCAAACCGGGGTACGACCCGTGCGAGCTGTTCTTCGATCCGCGGTTGCTCTGGCCGAAAGGCCGCGTAATGCTGCGGTTGCTGCAAAAGAAGCTTGGTTTCCGCACGTTGATGGATGTCATTCCGCTCGATCCTTCACTTGTCCGCGGCAGTCACGGACTTCCGTTGCAAGATTCGGAAAATGGTCCGCTCCTGATCGGCCACGGACCGCCGCCGGCGTCCGAACCCCTCCCCATGACCGCCGTCCGCGATTTATTGCTCGCCGCCTTGGAACTTACCTAACGCGCGCGGCGGACCGTGCGAAGGCTCAATCCCTAATTTCTTAAGCCCTCCTCTCATTTTTGTCCGGCACGAATCCGAACCGCGACCTACAGTTGAACCGGATAAACGTCGGACGCTGCAGCATCTGGACATTTGTATGGTTGGCCGTGTCTTCTTAGGCCGCTACGAGGCCATCCGCCTTCTTGGAGAAGGAGGGATGGGCCGTGTCTATCTTGCGCGGCAACTCGATCTGGGGCGGCAAGTCGTTGTCAAGGTGATGCACGACCATCTCGTGGCGGACGCCAAATTCAACGAGCGTTTCCAGCGGGAAACGCTGCTCATGGCCCGCTTTCAACATCCTTACGCGGTCACACTGTACGACGCCTCGCTCAACGATCCGCAAGGCCCGTGCATCATCATGGAGTACATCCGGGGCGTGACCCTGGAGGCGCTCCTGCGCAGCTCCGGGCACTTGAGCCCTGAGCGGGCGGGCCGGCTTCTGGGACAGCTGTGCGAGGCGCTTCAGGCGGCCCACTCCGAAGGGATCATTCACCGCGACTTGAAACCAGCCAATCTGATGGTCGTGGACGCCGACTCGCCATACGAAAAAATCAAGGTCATGGATTTCGGCCTGGCCAAGTTGTTGGCGCCGGAAGCATGGCGCAAAAGCAACGACAGCGGCGCGGAATTCGCTATCGGCACGCCTGGGTACATGTGCCCGGAACAGGCCAAGGGCGACGAAATGGATCACCGCGGCGACCTCTACAGCGTCGGGGTGATTCTGTACGAATTGATGGCAGGGCGGTTGCCATTCTCCGGATTATCGACGATGGAGACGCTCCTCGCCCATGCGACGGAGCTGCCGCCGTCGTTCGCCGCAGCCGGTGCAGCGAACTGGGTGCCGCCCGCCATCGAGGCGGTGGTGCTCTCCTGCCTCGCAAAATCGCCAAACGACCGGCCGGGGAGCGCCCGCGAACTTGCCGAGCGCTATGAAGCCGCCCTCCTTTATGAACGGGAAGTGCTCGAGCAGCCGCCCGCGGCGACGACGCCGACGCCGGCTGCTCCGCTTGAAATCACCGAGCCGGCATACGTCGTCGATCCGAACGCCGTCATTCACCGTCTCGAAGCGTGGATGCCCGAAAAAATCGCCGCGTATAAGCTTCGTGGCTTTGTTGAGGATGTCGGCGGCGAGGTGATCGAAAGCGTGCCCGGCATGATCCGTGTGCGCGTGGGCGGCCGGGGCAGCATCTATGCGCGGCAGATGGCAAACGGCTGGCTCAGCATGATGCGCCGGGCCGCGGCCATCGAGATCGAATTGCGCCTCAATCGTTCCCTGGCGGCCCGCGACAGCCAGCTCAGCATCGCCGTCATCATGCGCTCGCTGAATCCGACCGCCGACCTCGATTGGCGGGAACGGTGTACCCAAATCTTCTGCGATTTACGCGCTTACTTGATGGGGCAGAATGGCGTTCCCGCGGGCGCGCAGCCGTAACAGACGATGACATTCGCCGGTTGCAAACGGCAAAATCCTCGACCCGTCTCTTCCGTACTCAACGCACCTTGGCCTGGAACGTCACCACGCCGCTTTCGCCGGGCAGCAGTTGTCCGGTGATCTCCCAGTGAAGAACGAGCGAGCCGGCTTCGTTTGCTTTCGTCGTGAACACCGCGTTGCGATCGGCACGTGCCGTTCCAGGGACGTATTCCAAGCGGCCGGTCAGGCTGTCGGAGACGGCGACATTCGTGATCGGTTTGCCACCGAGGTTGCTGTATTTGAGATGGAACGTGACGAGGTCGCCAATCTGCGCCGCCTGTGCGTCGGCCCATTTGAAGAGGCACAACGGCTTCTCCGGCAAATGAGGCGTTTCTTTGCAATCGATCGTGAATTCCCGCGTCTGCCATTCTGCTCGTATCAGTTCCAAACCTTCGATCTTCCCGGTCACCGCGGTGCCGATGACGTGATCGAATTCCTCCACGCCGGACGGTTGACTCAGCGCTTTCGCCAGCTCCATTTGCTTGACGAGGCGGAGGCGTTCCACCTCCGTCAATTGGCGGACCACTTCGGTCCCCAACGCTTCAGCCACGCCGAGAGAGACGTGGAAGCCTTGCAGGACTTCCAAGTGGACAATGCGATCCAGGCCCTGTTTGGTGATGTTCGCGCTCGGCTTTTCGCGGCCTTTGACCGCCACGAGTTGCTCATTCTGCTGGGTGAGCCGGCTGGGAACGCCGACCTTCGCCTGTGTTTGTGCATGCACCCCGTTCGCGTTTCCGAGTTCAACAACGGCCTCGTGGAAAACCAGCGGCATCTCCGTTCGGAAGGCGGCGAAGCGCGGCACACACAGGCAAATGCGATTCGACGGCGTGATTTGCCGGCGGCCTTTGGCGTCGGTGTATTCGGCGACCGCGTCGGACGGGTCTACGCCGTGCAGTTGGCCGTCCGGACCGTAACCGGCGCGCGGACCGACGTCGCCGCCGTCGTGCAAGCATTCCTCGTCCGGAAACTTGGAACCAATGAGCGGGTCGTAGAGCGAAACCCCGGCCCACGGGAGCCACGGCCGGCACGCAGGCGGCGGAAGCATTGCTTGGCCCGGCAACAGGACCGTCCCGGGAACGGTCGAGCGAGCCAATTCGTCAACACTTACCTCGCGGCCGCCCAGCCGGACAATCACCATCGGGCGGCCGTGCAGCCGGGCTTCGAGAAGCGGATCGTCCGTGGGCCGCAAATCCACTTCGACCGGCTCGTTCGGCTTGGTCGCCGTGGCGTAGGCCATTTCCGGGTTTTCAAGATAGACGACTTTCGTCACGAGCGTGGGTTCTTGAGATAATTGCAACTCCCCGAAGCCGATCACCACCGGCGCTGGATAGTCGGCCGGGTTCAGCCGCGGCGGAAGCTGCAAGACGCCGCGGACTTCCAGCGTCGGATAAAGAGCGAGTGTCGGATTATCGGGAAACCCGGTGAGCTTGACACGATGCGGATAGCCCGGCCGCAACCCGACCGTGACGGGGGCGGGGAATTCATGCCCTGCCGTCGAGCCTTGGTAGAAGGTAACGCGCATGCCGGCGGGTCCGATGAAGCGGACGTAGAGCAGGGGCGACGGAACGCGACCAGGGGCCGGCGGTGGACCTTGGCCGTGCGCGGCCGAAAGGCCGGCGAGCGTCGCAACCAGCGCGAGAGCGTGTGTTAGCTTCATGGCATCGCCGGTGAGAAGGAACGTGGAAGTCGGACCGGAAACAGACTCACCGCGGCGAATGCAGAGAGCGCGGAGGAATTATTTGGAGACGTTGCTTTGGAGACCTCCCCTGTCTCCCCGCTCCCCTTCCTCTGCGCCCTCTGCATCCGCCGCGGTGAACGTAGTCGCTTAGCCGCCAAACATCCACGAACGGGATCTCGGCGTTTCGTCCGATTTCGTGGCGTTGTTCTTGTCGTCGCCGTCCGAGAACCAGTGCCATGTCTTGGTCTTCTTCTCGGAGGTCGCCTTCGCTTCTGTCTTGCTGGCAGCGTCGGCGGCGGCCTTCGTGTCAAAACCCACTGGCTTTACCGGGGCGGTGTTCGGCATCGGCGGTTCCGGGGCGCCGGCGCCCGGCGGATGCATGCCCGGAGGCAGCATCATGCCGCCCGGCCCCATCCCCGGCATTCCGGGCATCCCCGGCATGCCAGGTCCCATCGGCGGCATCTGCTGCGGATACGGCGGCAGCGACCCGCCCGGACCGCCCGGCATCATGCCGGGTCGCGTCCGCTGGAAGGGGCTCGGTGCGTTCATTGCCGGCGTGTTCGGCGCCTCCAGGTCGATGTTGCCGACCCGAACGACGAGCAGGATACTGCCCCGGCGGCATGCTTCCGCGATCGGATCGACGCCCGGCTCCAACCGCGACGAGACGACCTCGTCGGGACCGGTGGTCGCCAGGTCCTGGAACTGCGGATCGGGCAGGTAGATTACTTTCACCACGTAGTTGCCAGCGCTGACTTGGTCGAGATCTTCTTCCGTAAAGACGACCGGCACGGCGCTATGAGCGAGGAACGCCTCGGTCTTGCGGTTCGCCGGCACGACTTCGAGCGTCGGGTACAACTCGAGGCCTGCACGATTCGGCAGGTCGGTCAACTTGAGGCGGTAAATGGCGGCTTGGAGGAAGTTGTAGCGCCCCGGAGCTTCGATGAAATTCACGCCTTTGGGGGCGCCCGGCGTGTACCAGCTAACCTTCATCCCCGCAGGGCCGGCGAAGCGGACTTCCGTACGGCCGGCGGGGCACGGGTTGGCGCCTGGCCCGGTCAGGGCGCCGACGGCGGCGACGGCGCCGGCAGGCATACCCGGAGCGGCGGGAAGGCCCGGAGGCGTAATCATGTTCGTGTCGTTGACCGGCATCAAGCCTGAGCCGACTGCCGCGTTCGGCGTGAACTTCGCCTGCTGCACCAGATCAAGCGGCACGCTGCCGGAGATCATGGCGCGAGCGGACTCCGCGCCCGACGGGGCGTTCGGCGAATACGCATACGGCGCCGCCATCGGCACCGGCTGGCCCCACGGCCCTTGCATGCCGGCGACGCACAAAGGCGAGCCGCTCGCGCAGCTTCCGCCGCCGGCGCTCGCGACTTGCCGGCTCCAGGGCGCGGCGTCGCTGCTGGGCCCGCCGCCTCCGGTACTCACGCATCCGCCCAGCGCGGTCAACAGCACCATGGTTCCCGCCGCTCGCTTCATAGGATCCCCCTGCTTTCGGCTTTCGGCTATCGGCATTCGGCGAACGGCCCGCTGGATGCGGCCGAACGCCGATCTTCGTCTTTACCCCGTCTCACCCGTGGATATACTCGGCCGCCGGCCTCGCCGAACTTTCGTCAAATCCGGAACAACTTGCCTATGCCTTTCCTCCGCTACCTTCTCTTGCCAGTTTCGCTCGGACCGATTCTGTTGCTGATGGGCGCGATGACGCGCGAAACCGCGCCGCCCTCCCCAAGCGCCGCGCCGCCGGCGCCGCTGCCGGTTGCCGCCGACGCCACGGCGACACGCACGTTCGAGCAAATGCTGGCGCTGCTCGGCCCCAATCGCGTAAGTTGGATGGACCTGAAGCTTTGGCAACGCGTCAACGTTCAGGGTCTGAGCTACGAAACAGAAGGCCACTTCCTCACCGGCCCCGACGAGCGGATGCGCCTCGACCTGAGTACGCGCCTCGGCGAGACGGTCAGTGAGGCCCGGGTCGTTTGCGATGGCAAAACCCTGTGGCACGCAAAACGTGTCGCCGGCGGCGCCTGGAATCCAATCACAAAGGTCGAATTGCCGGAAGTGCACAAGGCGCTCAACCGCCCCGGCGTGAACACAAAAATTACGGACGCACTTGTGCGGCAACACTCGTTCGGCGGCGTCTACCCGTTGTTGGCCGGGCTGCGACAGCAGATGAGATGGGTCCGTCGCGAAGAGGTCCGCCGAGGGGAACGGGAGTTCATTAAACTCACCGGCGTCTGGGACGATGCGGTCGCCCTGGCGTTCACACCCGATGGGCAGGCGTGGCCGCAAGGCCTCGCGCGGCAATGTCGCCTGTATCTCGACCCGCGGACGTTTTGGCCGTGCCGCATCGAATGGTGGGGGCCCGACGCTCCGCGATACGGCGAAGTGCCGCTGCTGCAAATGGAGTTCCGCGAGCCGCGCTTGAACGATGCGTTATCACCGGAGCAGTGTGCCCGCGCCTTTCATTTCAATCCCAACGGCGCGGAAGTGACGGATGTGACGCAAGTCGTCGCCGAACAACTCGTGCAGCGGAAGCATGAATTGGATACAAAGTGACTTCCAGAAGAAATCGCTCGTTGCGTCGCGTCGCCGGCCGTTTGCGCGACCGGGCAACATATCGACGAGGCTTGCAATGCGCGCCGCGGCGCGCGTCCGGTGAGCAACCTTGAAGCCGCGTACTCCCGCCGTAGAATTGTCCTCGCTGCTAATCTGGAACACGTTCTGATGCAACGCTTCTATTTTTCGTTGGCCTTGCTGACGGCGTTCGGCGCGTGCGGCTGCAACTCGCGGCACGACGATGCCGTACTGGCGGACCTGGGGCCCGTCGCGGAGTTTTCCCTCACGGAACGCAGCGGCCGAACCGTGACACGGGCGGACCTCGAAGGCAAGGTCTGGGTCGCGGCGTTCATCTTCACGCGCTGTGCCGGCCCGTGCAGTCAGGTGAGCGGCAGCATGGCGCGGTTGCAGCACGACCTGGCCCAGGAAGCCGGCGTTCAATTGGTCAGTTTCACGGTTGATCCCGATTACGATTCGCCCAAGGTTCTGACGGATTACGCCGAGCGATTCGCCGCCGATCCGGAGCGCTGGATATTCCTTACCGGGCCGAAAGACGACATTTACGCGCTCATCGTCAAGAGTTTTCATTTGGGGGTCGAGGAAGCGTCCGGAGCCGCTCGCAAACCCGGTCTTGAAGTCACGCACAGCACAAAATTGGTGCTGGTGGATCAACTCGGCCACATTCGAACGCCTGTCGATCGGCACGGGCAGCGGCGCGGCTACTTCGACGGAGCGCCCAGCGACGGTCGCACCGACGATCTGCCAGAACTGGAACGCGCCGCTCGCGAATTAGTCAAGAACCGGAGCGCGGGATCGTCGTTGACCTCCTCTTTCCGGCTCTTGCCGGATGGTCTGCCGTCCTTGAATGCGCTCCTCAACGCAATCAGTGGGCTCCTGCTCGTCGCGGGTTATGTCGCTGTTCGACGCCGATACATCGCGGTTCACAAGACCTGCATGCTGAGCGCGTTGGCGGTGTCGGCGGTGTTTCTGGCATCGTACCTCTACTTTCACTTCGTCGTCATGGACGGCAAGCCGACGCGCTTCAGCGACCGAGCACCGTCCGCGCCCCAATGGGTACAGTGGACCTACCTGACGATTCTGTTGACGCACACCGCGCTGGCGGCGGTGGTGGCGCCGCTGGCGATCACGACCGCGACGTTTGGCCTGCGCAACCGCATCCAGCGGCATATGCGGCTTGCCCGCTGGACGCTGCCGATCTGGCTCTATGTCTCCGTCACCGGCGTCGTGGTCTACTGGATGCTCTATCGCCTCTACCCGGCTCCGTAAGCGGCGGATAAGATAGGCGCATGCAACGTTCCGTGATTCTCCTGTTTCTGCTCGCGACGCTTGTCGTCCTCAGCAACCCGCGCGCGATTTATGCGTGCCCCGCCTGACAGGCCTCCAACGAAGAGTCCTTCGGTCCGGAGGCAAACAGCGAGGGCGAGGCGTACGGCCTGACCATCTACCTCATGCTCGGAGTAGTCGGCTCGACCGTCTGCGGTTTCATCGGTTTATTGAGCTTCGTGGCACGCCGCGAAGCGAAGATGCTTGCACAAACCTCTCCCGGAGCCCCCGCCGCGCCGCCGCGTACGCCCTAGCGCCAGTCGCGCGTCGGGGTGGAGGACCGACCCATGTTCGCGCCGCTGAATCGCCGTCATTTCGTGGTCAATTCCGTGAACGCAGGGGCTGCCGCCGGCCTTGGCGACCTCGCGTTTCTCCACAACCTGCAACCCGTGTCGGCCGATGAAGCAACGATCACGCCGGCGATGGTGCAATTCCATTCCGACATCGAACCGCTCGTGCGCCTCGTCGAAGACACACAGCGCCAAGATCTGCTCGAGGTGGTCGCGGGACGCATTCGCCGGGGAACGACGTATCAGCAGCTTCTGAGCGCGCTCATGCTGGCCGGTGTGCGCAGCATCAAGCCACGGCCGGTCGGCTTTAAGTTTCACGCGGTGCTCGTCGTCAACTCCGCCCATCTCGCAAGCCTCGCGTCGCCGGACAGTGACCGCTGGCTGCCGCTCTTCTGGGCGCTCGACAATTTCAAAGTGTCTCAGGCCAAGAACAAGGAAGAGAGCGGCGGTTGGCAAATGCCGGCGGTCGATGTGAGCAAGCTCCCACCCGGTCAGCACGCCAAGCAGCGGTTCATGGAGGCGATGGACAACTGGGACGAAGAAGGCGCCGATCGCGCGATCAGCGCCCTCGTTCGTCATGCCGGCGCGACCGAAGTCATCGAGCTTTTCTGGCGCTACGGCTGCCGGGACTTCCGCGACATCGGCCACAAAGCAATTTATGCGGCGAATGCCTGGCGAGCGCTGCAAACCATCGGCTGGCGTCACGCGGAGCCCGTGATGCGTTCGCTGGCGTTCGCCATGTTGGAGCACGACGGCGGCAACCCGAATCAGCGCGACGACGATAAAGATCGGCCCGGCCGCGAGAACCTCAAACGGCTGACGAAGATTCGGGCCGAGTGGCGCTACGGGAAGATCGACCGCAACGCCTCCCTCGATCTCGTGGAGGCGGTGCGTCGGGCCAAGCCCGCCGATTGCAGCGAAAAGGTCGTTGAACTGCTCAATCGTGGCGTTGCGGCGGAGTCAATCTGGGACGCCCTGTTCTTGAGCGCCGGAGAGCTGTTGATGCGCCAGCCGGGCATCGGCGGTCTGCACACGTTCACGACGATGAACGCACTGCACTTCGCCTATCAAACGACCGGCAGCGACGCGACCCAAAGGCTGCTCATGCTGCAAGGCGCCGCGTTCCTGCCGATGTTCCGCGACTTTATGCAAGGCCGCGGTAAGCTGCGCGACGACATCAAGATTAACGAGCTGAAGCCGGCCGAAGGCGTCGCCAGCGGGACCGCCGGCATCGAAGAGATTATGAATGAGGTGAGCAAGGACAAAGTGTCTGCCGCGCAAAAGACGCTGCGATTCGTCGCCGGCGACGCGAGCAACGTGCCCGAATTGATGACCGCCGCCCGCCGGCTGATCTTCATGAAGGGCAACGATTCGCACGATTACAAATTCAGCTCCGCGGCGCTGGAAGATTACTACCACGTCACGCCTGCGTGGCGCAACCAGTTCCTGGCGTCGAGCATGGCACAGTTGCGCGGGGCCGGGGATCGAGATAACAGTCTCATCAAGCGCGCGCGGACGCTGACGACGTGAGGCTTGACGCATCGTTCGCCACTGAGCCGGAGTCATGACGGCTCACGAGCGTAAAGCTCGTCCGCCTCGTTGAATTCCCGGGGATGCTATCGGCCCGTCCTGTCGTGCGGTTGCGAACGAGATCGAAGGCGGCAACGGGTTGATTGCAACATGAATCACACAGTCGCCCAAGTGGATTACGTCTCCGTGCGAGAGCCGCCATGATCGACTAAGGTATTCGTTCACGTACGTGCCACCCTCGCTTCGTGTGTCTCTGACGGTCGCAGTGTCGTCGTCCACGAGCAACACGCAATGGTGAGGACTGACAGACTCATCGTCAATGACGATATCGTTGGACGGGGCTCGGCCGAGGTAATAACAACCCGGCGTGAACCACACCGAACGAAAGTGCTGCAGCAAGGAATTCGCAAAGGTGAGCACGATTTCCCTGTGTGCCTCGGCTGGCACAGTCCAATTCCCGATTCCCGCAACGGGTAGCCATTCACGATCTACACTACCACGTTTCGGCCGAATCGGTCAGACAAGTGGCATGACAAGAACGCTCGAGTGCGCATGTCCACGGCGCCGGGAGTTGGCAGCACAGTTGGCTGCTTCTCAGTAAGAAGTGGAGAGGCCGCGCCTGGAGTTGGCCAAGGCGAAGAAGACGAAGAGATGCCAACGGGTGAGAAGGGAAAGGCCCCTCCCGGATTCGAACCGGGGATGGCGGATTTGCAATCCGCTGCCTTACCGCTTGGCTAAGGGGCCGGGAAGGTTCGTTGAGGATACTAGCGGGCGCAGCGCAGGGTGTCAACGCGGGCTGCGTAGGTTATACAATCGGCAAAACGCGTACATTTCTTGACTTGTGAAGCGCTGGCGACGCTTTTCTAACGGTTTGCGGAATGTGTCCCCATCGCTCCGCGGAGCGTGCGTGCCAGGGCTTCGATGCGTGCGCCGCACTCCTTGCGGGCGGCGGCAAAGCCGTTCGGATCGACGCGGCCGGACTTCAAGTAATCGAAGATCACGCCTTCGGCGGCCATATACTCGGCACAGCTCTGGGCCACGGCGGAGGCGATGTCGTTGGGGATTGTCGTTACGCCGTTGCGGTCGCCGTGCAGCAGGTCGCCGGGATGGATCGTGACGCCGCCGACGTGGACAGGAACATTGATCTGCGCGATTTGCGGATAGCCGTGGGCGCAGAGGAAGCCGTCGCAAAAGCACGGGAAGTGAAGCGGTTCAACCTGATCGATGTCGCGGCCGGCGCCGCTGGTCACCAGGCCGACCGCGCCGAATGTTTTGTAGGTCGTACACATCACCTCGCCGAAGGTCGCGCTGGCGACGGGATCATCGAGGTCCTGACAGACGACGATGGCCGGCCCGGGCAACTCGACGAATGACGCGACTTGCTCGGTGAGGCCGGAGTACGCCACGCCCGAACGCGGCGGCGCGGCCGAGCGGAAGAACGCCGTGCTGGCGTAGCCGACCATCGGCGGCAGTTTCGGATAGCACGCTCGGATGCGGGCGTTCATGTAGCCGGCGGTTCGCGGCCGCAGGTCGAATAGCTCGACGACGTTACAGACCGTCGGCGTGTCGTACTTGCGGAGCAATTCCAGGTCGGCGGCAGCGACGGCGTGGATCTTCGACATAATGGTCCTCGTGAATCACAAAGAAAGCGGCGGGCGTTTCTTGTGCCAGTCGCTGGCGTGCTGATAAGCGTCGGCGATGGCGAGTAAACGCAGCTCGCTGCCGGCACGTCCCGTGAACTGAATCCCCGTGGGAAGGTTGTGGGCGCCGAAGCCGTTCGGCACCGAGATCGCCGGCTGTCCCGCGATATTCCCGGCCGGAATGACCGGCGGGCCCCCGCCGACGCCCGGATAGGCCTTATCGAAGTCTTTGTCAATTGGGTACGAAACGGTGCCGCGCGACGGCGCGATGAGTGCATCAAACTTTGCATAGAGGGCATCGAGCGCCTGCCGAATCTTCACGCGGACGCGCATCGCGTGCAGGTAATCGACCGCCAGCACCATCGACGCGGGATAGCCGCCCCATTTGTCGTTGGCGGCGCGAAGCTGTTTGGACTTGCCGCTTTCGACGAGATCACGAAAGGCGCTCGCGCCCTCCGCTTCGACGATCGTGCCGACGACGGGGCCGTAAGGCAAGTTTGGGAATTCTACATCCTCCGAGATATTGCAGAAATTACGCAGCACCGCCACCGAAGTCTCGAAGTTCTTCTTCACCTCCGGTTGCGCGCCCGCCGCCGAACCTTTGAGGATGCCGACGTCGAAAGGCGTTTTCGTCGGGTTCGGGGAGTAGTCCCAGCCGGCCGAGTCGATCGTGGAAGGATCACGCGGATCCTTGCCGAGGATAGCGGTGAGCACGATGGCGCAGCAATCGGCGGAGCGGCACATCGGGCCGAGCTTGTCGAGCGTCCACGACAGGGCCATCGCGCCGTGGCGACTGACGCGGCCGTAGGTGGGCCGTAAGCCGGACACCCCGCTGAAGGCGGCCGGCGTAATGATGGAGCCCGACGTTTCCGAGCCGATGGAGAACGACACCAGAGCCGCCGCCGTCGCCGCGCCCGGCCCCGAGGAGGAGCCGCCCGACCAGTAATCAAGGTTCCACGGCGTTCGCCCCGGTCCGGTGAACGAGGCGTCGGCGTTGTTGTAGCCGAAGCCGCCGGCCAGCTCGACCATCGCGAGCTTAGCGACGAGCACCGCGCCGGCTTTCCGCAGTTTGGCGACTACTGTCGCATCGTGATCGAAGACCTGCTCCTTATACGGCTCGGCGCCCCACGTCGTCGGCACGCCCTTCGTCGCCAGTAGGTCTTTCACGCCGTAGGGAACGCCGTGCAGCAACCCGCGGTAGCTGCCAGACTTCATCTCCTTGTCGGCTTGCTCCGCTTCCTTTAGCGCCGAATCGCGCATGACGGTGACGACGGCGCCGAGCTTCGTGCCGAACTTGTCCAGACGCTCCAGATACGCCTTGGTTAGTGCGACCGATGAAATCTTGGCGGAGCGCAAAAAATCCGCCTGTTCGCGGATTGTGGCGTAGAGGATGTCTTCGGTGATTTCCATGGGGAGCCCTCGTCGCCAAGTCGTAAGCGGCGGTTATGGGAGTTCGGCCCGGAAGACAAAATCAGGTTCGTCGCTGTTTTTCAGCGGGAACTGTTTCAGCCGGTCGGCGGTAAGCAGGCCGCGTTGCAAACTTCGCTGCACGGATTTCATTTGTTCTTCGGTCAGATGCGCGCCGTAACGAACCTTCACGATTTCCATGAGGGCTTGCACGGTCGCGGCACGCGCATCGGGCGGCTTCGGCGGTTCGTCCGCGGCGTAGGCGGCAGAGCCGGCGAGCGGCGCCGCCGCGAGAGCGGCCAGCTTCTTGCCGAAGTCGCGGCGATTCGTGGCGTTCGATGGCATGATCAATCCCTCGGAGAAACGAGGCGTAACAAGGCCCGGTCAAAAGCGGGGGCGATCCGGCCGACGATCAGGGCGACGAGCAGCGCCGTGACGGCGCCGGCATAAACGTCCATCGTATAGTGCGCCTTGAGCGCCATCACCACGGCAATCTCGAACAGCGCGACGAGCACGCCGACGGTTTTCCATGTCGGGCCGCCGGCCCGCCACAACTCAACGGCCCCGAAGACGGCGATGCCGGTGTGCCCGGAGAAGAACAGATCGTTCGACACGCCATAGGTGACGAGCAACGAGGGAAAGCCGGGGTCGGACCAAATCATCTGGGCGGGAGGCGGCAGAGCCGTCAGCGCCTGACAAACTTGTCGGAGGCCGAAGAGAATCAGCAGCCCGAGAAACGGCCGTATCGACGGCCCGATGACGCTCGACACGAGCAGGAAAATGCCGAGGAGGTCGATGAGCGCCGAGCTGACGATCAGCAGTCGATTCGCCCACGCGGGATTCTCGAGGAGGAACTGATGGATAGGCGCCAGCAGCGTATGCAGGCCGTCGCCGATGTAGCCGTTCACCGCGGGGCGCTGCCCGAGCAGGAATTGCGTGCTGTACCAGCCGACAAGCCCGAGGAATACGAGCAAAAAGCGCACCGCAATAAGCCGGGCGCGCGTCCAGATATCGGGCACGCTCGTGGTGGGTGCGTCGTTCACGTTCGTGGGAGCTTCCACAGGAATGAATGCTATCCGGGTTCAACGGCTCACGACGGCCGATACACTTTACACTCCGCCGCGAGGGATGCAATCATTGCTTCGAGCCGCCGCCGCAATTCGATCATGAGCGGATCGCCGGCGCCGCCTCTCTCGCGCCCGGCCGGGACCTCCAGCGCGTCGCCGACCTCGATCACGAGCCGCATCGGCCGGTGAATGCGCGCGTTGTCGTTCAAATCCTCGTCCATTCGTTCGATCGTTTCCAGAATGCGCTCGACCGTCGGCTGTCCGTCAAGGTAGTCCGGCGGATAGCAGGAAAGCGTCTGAGCGTAATAGACGTCGGCGAGAATCCGCCAGCGGCGTTTCATTTCTTCCGGGCTGAGGCGTCCAGCGACCATCTCGGGAACTAGCGCGGTGCGGATGCGCTTTACGCGCTCGATGACGTCTTCGGCGGCTTGGCCGCTGAGCCACTGCTTCTCCAAGGGCGACAGAATTGCCTCCAACAAGAACTTCTGTCGCTCCGCGAACGAGCCGATGTGCGGGCGGCCGAGGTACTCGACTTCCTTCATCGCGAGCAGGCCGTCCATCACTTTGGCGATGCGCGGAAGAAGCCGCAGGTCTTGCTTGCGCCAACTCAAGCGTGTTTCGATTTCGTCCAATACGCTGCCGGCAGCCAGTTCAATATCGCCGTCGAAATAGTAGTGCATCGCAACGGGATGGATGACAACCTTTCCCGGCGGGTTCTGCTTGGCCCGCTGCTTGGCGGCGGTGCGGGCTATGAACGCGGCGCCATCCTGAAGATCGCGCAAACGGTCGTTCGTTCGCGTGACGGCTCCTTCGCCGAACAGGACGAGCGGCCGTCTATTGTTGACGAGAATGTCGATGGCGGCGCGCAACGATTCACGGTCCACGCCTTCGCGATAGACACTGAAGGCGCCGGCCCGCCGGCATTGCCAGCGCAACAGCGGGCCCTGCATGAAGAGATGCCAGCTCGCCATCAAGTAAAAAGGCTGCCCCGCCTGGGCACAGAGCAGGCAGATGGACATGGGGTCGCACGGCCGGCTATGGTTGGGGGCGAGCACGATGCCGTGCCCCGCCGCGCACGACGCGCGAAGACGTTCAACGCCGCGGTATTCGCGCTTCGCGACGCCGTACTTCCAATGAAGGTAGCGCGCGAGCACCGCGCCGAAGATGCGGTTCCAAAACCAGCTATCGAGCGGCGGCACGAACTCGTACGGCTTGGTGATGACGATATTCTGCATGAGTGCTCAAGGGGCCGCCTGGGACGATTAAATGCCAAGTTCCGTAATGCGGCGATAGAGCGAGCTGAGGCCCATGCCGAGGCGTTTCGCGGCTTCTCTTTTATCCGGCGTCTGCCGCAAAATCCGCTCGATGTGTTGCCGCTCGAAACGTTTCACCGCTTCCTCGAGTTCATCGACCAAGGCGGGATCATTCTCGACCGGCGCCAGGTCGGGCGGCAAATCGCTCGGCGTGATGAGCGGCCCCTCGCAAAGGATGACGGCGCGTTGCAAAACGTTTTCCAACTCGCGGATGTTCCCCTTCCAGCGGCAGGCACGCATTAGTTGCATCGTCTCGTGCGTGACGCCGGTGATGCGCTTGTTTAGGTTGCGCGCGTGTTTGGCGAGCAGAAACTCCACGAGGTCGGGAATGTCGTCACGCCGTTCGCGTAACGGCGGAATGAGGATCGAGACGACGTTGAGCCGATAATACAAATCCGCGCGGAACCGGCCGAGTTCAACCTCCTTGTGGAGGTCCTTGTTGGACGCGGCGAGGATGCGGGCCTCGACGTGGATTGGCTCATTCGCGCCGACCGGGAGAATCTCCTTCTGTTCGATGGCGCGCAGCAGCTTGGCCTGGGTCGCTGCCGGTAATTCGCCGACTTCGTCGAGAAAAACGGTTCCGGCGCCGGCGTGGGCGAAGACGCCGGCCTGATCGCGATCGGCGCCGGTGAACGCCCCTTTGCGATGTCCGAAGAGCTGGTTCTCCAACAAATCGTGCGGAATAGCGGCACAGTTGACGGGCAGGAACCGGGCGTCGGGCCCGCTGCCTTGGCGGTGGACGGCCCGTGCGACCAATTCCTTGCCCGTGCCGCTCTCGCCGATAAGGAGCACGGTCGAGCGCGTCGGCGCCACCTTGCGCACCATCTCGAACACGCGCTGCATGGCCGGGCTGCGGCCGATGATCGCCTCGTCGTCGTGCGCCCGATTCAGTTCACGCCGCAGCCACTGGTTTTCAAGGAACAGTTCCCGATACGCGAGCAGGCGGCGGACCTTATTGAGCACCTCGTCCAGCAAGATCGGCTTCATGAAGTAATCATGCGCACCGCGCTGAAACGCTTCGACAGCGTTTTCCACGGTGGCGTAAGCCGTGATCAGCATCACGGAAGTTTGCGGGCTGATTTTCAAGAGCCGTTCGAGCAGCTCGATGCCGTCGATGCCTGGAAGCTGAACGTCGCACAGGGCTACGTCGAAGCGGTGTCCGGCCGCGAGTTCCAGGGCTTGCTCGGCGTCGGGGCAGGTTTGAACCGTGAAGCCTTCCTGGCTCAGATACTCGGCGAGCGTTTCACGAATGAGGGGCTCGTCGTCCACGACCAGAATCCGCGCCGATCCGGAAGGCGTGGCCCGAGCCTTAACAGCGGCGGTGCGGACGTGCGTCACGATGCCGCCTCCTGTGGCAACGGAACGTTGCGGCGCGGCCGCTCGTTGTCGCGCGCGACCGGCAGGCGAACGCGGAAGGTCGTACCCGCGCCGATGCGTGACTCAAAAGCCAGTTCGCCGCCATGTTCGCTGACAAGTTTCTGCGTCACAAATAAGCCCAGGCCGGTGCCGTGCTTCTTCGTCGTGAAATAGGGTTTGAAAAGCTGGGCGTGATGTTCCGGCGCAATCCCGCTGCCGTTGTCGCGCACTTCCACCGTCAGAAACTCCCCTGAGTAGTCGGCGTAAATCTCCACGCGACCGCCGCGCTCCGTGGCGTCCAAGGCGTTCAGGATTAAATTGAGAAAAACCTGTACGAGTTGATCGCGCACCGCGTCCACGGGCGGCAAGTCGGACGCAATGTGCGGCGACAAGATTCGGCTTTTGGTGCGATTGTAGTATTTGGCGATACTCAGCGCTTCTTCCAAGATCTCGCGGATCGCGATGCGCGACCGCTCCGTGCTTGCCGGCCGACTGAAGTTCACCAGCTCACGCAGGGTCGTCTGGATGCGCTGCAACTGGCCGCTCACCAGGGTTAGCTTTTCTTGACTGTAGGCGTCGGTGTTCCGTCGCTGGAGCATCTGCACCAGCGAGCTGACCGACGTCAGCGGATTGCCCACTTCATGCGCGATGCCGGCGGCCAGCAGCCCGAAGGCGGCCATCTTCTCCTGATGAAGCAACCGGGCTTGTGCCTCTTGCAGTTCTTGCGTGCGCTCGGCGATGCGGGCCTCAAGCTCCGACTGGTTCTCACGCAGCGCTGCGTTGAGCCGGCCCAGGTGTTCGCCGACCTGTTTGAGCAGCAACGCCATTGCATCGCCCGCCCAGCTCACCCAGCCAAGGACCACCAACGTGAGCACCAAGGCCGCCGTGAAACGCTGTTCTTGCGGCAGGGCCAGGTACAGCAGCGAATAGCTCGCGCAATGCAAGGCGCACGTGGCGTACGTAACGCGCGACGGATAACGAATGGCGCAACAAATCAACGACAGGAAATAGTAGTTGCGAAACGCGCTTTCCAGTCCACTGTGATAGAAGCAGAGGAGGCCGATGAAGAGCGCCTCCATCGTTGAAATGAAAAGCGGATAGCGCGCGAGAAAGACCCGCCCACGGAGGCTGAAATAGGTGTCCAGCAGCGCGTAGCCGCACCCCAGGGTCAGAATGGCGTTAAGGACCGCGCGGCGATAATCCGTCGGCGGCGCCACATTGACGAGTACGTAGCCGACGAGCAGCCCGAACCAGCGGATGCGGACGGCAATGTTTTCCGCGGCCAGCTCCCAGCGCGTAGGAGCCGCCGGCAGCGCAGCGGTGGCCATGCGTTCCGCGGCCTCGGAGGAATGCGATACCAACGGTACACGCATTATACACGAGCGGGCCGTAGCCGAAGCCGAGTATGGAGGACCGATGGAGCGGCGTTGCTGACCACACACCGCACACCACTCACCACCGACCTACCTGATCTCGGCGAAATTGCGAAGCATCGTCAGGCCGACGTGCTGGCTCTTCTCCGGATGGAATTGCGTCGCGAAGACGTTCGCGTGCCAGATCGAAGAGGTGAACGGCGTCGGATAGTCGGTTTCGGTTGCGATCAGCGACGGATCGCGCGGCGCCACGTAATAGGAATGGACGAAGTACACTTCGGCGCCGTCCGGCACGCCGGCAAGGTGCGGGGCTGCGCGCCGGATGTGGAGTTGATTCCAGCCCATGTGCGGCACTTTGAGTTCCGGCGTCGGCGGGAAGCGGACGACATCGCCCGGAAACAGATCCAGTCCCGCGAATTCACCATCCTCGTAGCTTTTGGTGAAAAGGAGCTGCAAGCCGAGGCAAATGCCGAGGAACGGCTTGCCGGCCTTGATGTGCTGACAAATGGGCTCGGCGAGACCGGACTCGCGTAGCCTGGCGATGGCGTCGCGGAACGCCCCGACGCCGGGCAACACCAGCTTTTCCGCCTCCGCGAGCTGATTCGGGTCGGGCGTTATGAGCGCCGGCTGGTCGAACCGCTCGAACGCCTTTTGGACGCTGCGCAGATTGCCCATGCCGTAATCAACGATCGCTATCGGTCGCATGAGCTGCTTCTCCCGGACCGCGGAGCAGGCGCAAGGCGAAGCTCACCACGAAGAGCATCACGGGCAGCGCCAAGACCATGACGCCCATAAGCACGGGGTCGAACAAGATCGGCAGAAACTTCGGTCCGATCCACCGCCAGCAAAGCATGGTCGTCAACACGCCCGCCGAGAGCGACGGCCCGAACGGCAGCGACGCCTCCCCGCGGAAGAACAATTGGCCGACGCCGAACACGAGCGCCGGGAAGACCGACACAAAAAAGGCGATGAGGACCACCTGCCAGCCGAGGAACGCGCCGGCCATCATCATCAAATCCGCATCGCCGACGCCCAGCCCTTCGATGCCGCGGCCGGCGAAAAAAACGGAGCGCACGGACCGCAGCAAGAACGTGCCGACCAAGGCGCCGGCGAGTCCGGTCGCGAGACCCAATTGCCAACTTCCGGGTTGCAGCCGGTCCGCCAACGGAAACCAAACCGGCCACGGATAGAGGCCCGTGGGCAGCGCCGGGTTCGCAAGATTCATCCAGGGACGTTGGCCCCCCGGCGTCGGCACGGCGGCGAGCGGCGGCGGATCCGGCCACGGCCACGGCAGTAGTGTCGCCCCGATCAAGCCAAGGATCGTCCCCGTGAGCGTAATGGGGATCGGAATCTCCATGTGTTCGAGGTCGCAGAGCGACGCGGCCAGAAGAAAACTGAAGAGGAGGGCATGGTAGAGGAACCACACCCAACACCGAAACGGCACGAAGCCGAAGTCCAGGAAGACCTTCTGACCTTTGATGAACTCGTTGTCGTGAATGTTCACGAGGATTTCGAGACAAAAGAGCCCGACGAAACCAAGGCCGGCGCCCAACTCGACGAGAAAGTAGCGCATCGAGAATCGCGCTCCACACAGACGGCAGCGGCCGCGCAGGATCCAATAACTCACGAGCGGAATGTTGTCGTACCACTTGATCGGTCTCAAACAACTTCCGCAGCGCGAGCCGAGCGGCCAGAGAATGCTCTTCTCGTACGGCAGCCGGTGAACGCACACATTGATGAAGCTGCCGACGATCGCTCCGGTCAGGAAGATCAGAAGCAGCCAGACATAGATAATCATGAAGCGGTCAGAGGTCAGGGTTTAACAGGAGTATAGCGACTGGCATGGACGTCGTCGGCTTGGAAAATGAATTGCTTGCATTACACGCCACACACACCCCAGGCCCAAATTCGAGGGGGGTGCAACGAATCCGCGCGGGCTCGCCGTGAGGCCGAGATTGCCACAAAACGTGTATTTTCATTGTGTTACGAGAGCGACGCGACGATAACTGAAAACAGCAGAACTTACCTGCTCGCCTCCTGGAGCACGAAACGTCGCGGTTTCGGTGCAACGCATGTAACGAATCAGATGGCGTGGCGTGGCCGACCTCGGCGACGGCTATACGGCGTGAGCGTGTGTGTCGATCGCCGCGAGAATTTGGGCCACCGCCCGTTCCGTGGTGAGGTCGTTCGTCTCGACCGTGCAATGGGCGCATTCTCGGTAAAACGGCTCGCGCGCGTCCAGCAGTTGTTGGATCTCTGCCAGACCGCCCACGGTAAGGCGCGGCCGCCGGTGCGCCGTGTTTCGGTCCTGCTCGATGCGGCGTTGCAAGGTCGCCGCGGCCGCGGTCAGCCAGACGACGAACCCGGACGCGCGCAGCAGGCCGCGATTCACGGGATCGAGAACAACGCCGCCGCCCGTCGCAATGATTTGTTGGGTTCGCCGGGCCAGTTCGGGCAGCAGCGCCGACTCCCGGCGGCGAAACGCTGCCTCGCCTTCTTCCGCGAAGATTTGACCGATGCTCTTCCCGGCCCGGCGTTCCAGCTCGGCGTCGGCGTCGATCCAGGCCCAGCACAGTCGTTCGGCGAGCAGACCCGCGACCGTTGTCTTGCCCGCGCCGCGGTAGCCGATCAGAAAGATGCGCTCGGGGAGGTTCACCATCGCGGCTCATCGTTTCGGGTCGTGCGGCGGCTCCTCGTCGCGAATCGCTACCGGCGACAGCGCGTTTCTGAGAACGGTCCGCATCTCCGCCACGGGCGGGTCCTGTCCGGTGAAGAGGCGGAATTGCAATGCGGCCTGGCGGACAAACATGTCGACGCCCGTAATGACGTGACAGCCGCGGTTCCTCGCTTCGCGAACGAGCAACGTCGTCTCCGGGGCGTAGACGGCGTCCATCACGACAAGACCGGGCTTCAAGAAGCTGTTGTGGATGGGGCTCTCGTCCACGTTGGGGTGCATGCCGACCGACGTGCAGTTGATGAGTGTGTCCACAAGCAGGCTGTGGCGCGCCTCCCAATCGACGGTGCGGCAACCGACCTCCGCCGCGAGTTTGTGGGCGCGCTCGCCGGTCCGATTGGCAACCGTGACCAACGCCCCGGTCCGGTGGAGTGCGTGCGCGATCGCGCGCGCCACGCCGCCGGCCCCGACGATCAGCACCGAGCGCGAATGGATCGACGACGGCGAGCCGTCCGGGGCGCGTGGCAGATTCGCTTCGAGGGATTGGAGCGCCGCCTGGTAGTCGGTGTTGTACGCGTTCCAACTGCCGTCGGCGTCGCGAATGAGCGTGTTGGCGGCCTGCGTCAGTTGTACGGACTCGTCTTTGTGCGTCGCCAGCGTCGCGGCGGCTTCCTTGTGCGGGATCGTGATGCTGTAGCCGCGCACGGGGATCTGCTGGAAATCATCGACAAATCGTTCCAAATCGCCGCGCGGCACGCGGAACGGCACGTACGTCGCGTCGATGTCCAACGCCTTGAACGCGGCGTTATGAATCAGCGGACTCAGACTGTGGACGACCGGGTCGCCGACGACGCCATACACGCTCGTCTCGGTATTGATGCGGTCGTAGTGATAGACCTTTTTGAATTCCTCGAGCGACGGCAGACCGGGCGCGATGCCGCGCTCCTTGTTGAAGGCGGCGTAGGTGAACGGCGCGCCGTACTTCGCGGCCAGCAGCCGGCTGGCGGTGCCGAGATCGCCCATGCACAAGGCCACCGTCGGTTTGCGCGCGGACTTGATCAGATTCAGGAGCCGCAGGTTGTCCGACGGCTGTTGGGCGCGAACCGCGACTTTCACGACGTCCGGATCCTGCTCGCACATCCGCGCGTGGATTGCTTCCAACTCGTCGGGCAGCTCGCGCATGTTGTGATAGCTGACGATTCGTTTGACGTTCTTGAAGCGGCGGATGTCGTCGGCCACGTCGGTTTCGAGATCGATCCAATCGAAGCCGGCGACGATGCACTGGCGCAGCATCATGCGGCGGGCCTCTTCGGTGCCGGCCCAGCGGCCGCCATCCGGCGGTCGCCTTACCGTCGCCACGATCGGGCAGGGCTTGCCGAGCAGCAGTCGTTTGAAGTCGGGCGGTTTGGCGAGGAAGTCGAGCCGCAGCTCAATGAACCGGGCCCCGCGCTTGGCGGCCTCTTGAATCTCGATCTGCACCATCTTGTGGCGCGTCCGGCCAATCACCACGCAGATGTTTTCGAGGCCTGGCGGCATTGCGGCGGATGTCCTGCTTAAAGGGCGCTCGCCGCGGCAAACGGTCCGACCCGGTCCGCGCGGTCGGCTGGCGGTGTTTGCAGCGGCGTTTTCCGAAAGTTCTTTTCCACTCTAACGGCCACGGCGCGAGGCCGCAAGATAGCCCCTCGCCTCTGGCCTTTCGGCAGAGCCCGCGTTATCGTTAAGGCTAGTCGATCCCGCATGTGTGTACCATCCTTCCGACGAAAGGTGTCCTCGTGCGCGCAGCCCTTTTTACGGCAGTGGTTCTTGCTTTGTCGGATCTTCCCACCCGCGCACAGCAGCCGCTCCTCAAGGCCCCGGACGGTTTCAAGGTCGAACTGCTCCTCGCCGCCCCCGACATCGAGGCGCCGACCGCGCTTTGCGTCGCCTCGAACGGCGATGTTTATTTCGCGGAAGACCCGATGGACATGGCGGGTCCGCCGACGAAGAATCTCGACCGCATCTGGCTGCTCAAAGGAGGCGATCCGAAGAAGAAGGTTCTTTTCGCTGACAAAATGTGGGCCGTGATGGGCTTGGAACTCGTTCGCGATAAGCTCTACGTGGTCCATGCACCCTACGTGACCGTCTTCACGCTCGACGCGGCGGGGATGCCGAAGAGCCGCAAGGACCTTTTCACCGATCTCGGCCCGCCGATCGCCGGGACGCCGAGCTTCAATGACCACATCCCCAGCGGCATCCGCATGGGGATGGACGGCTGGCTGTACGTCAGCATCGGCGACAAGGGCATTCCGAAGATGACCCGCAAGGAGAAGAATGACGGGTCCATCCACGTCGCCGAGGGACAGATACGCCGCAGCAAGGACGGCAACCACATTAGCCTCGAAGGCGGCGGCGTCATTCGCTTTCGTCCGGACGGTTCGAAGCTTGAAGTTTTCGCCAGCGGCACGCGCAACCATCTCGACGTGCCGCTTGACGACCAGGACCGCATCTTCGTGCGCGACAATACCGACGACGGCCTCGGCTGGTGGACGCGCTTCATGTATCTGCCCGAAGGCGCGTTCATGGGCTACCCGTGGGCGTACACCCGACGGCCGAAGGATGTGTTGCCGATCATTCACGATTTCGGCGGCGGCTCGCCGTGCGGCGGTTGGGTCTATCTCGACGACGGCCTGCCCGAAACGTATCGCGGCCGCGTTTTCCATTGCGAATGGGGCAAGGGCAAGGTGTTCGCCGTCAAGGTCGCGCCGGAGGGCGGCGGATTCAAGTTTGTGGATGAGATCACTTTTCTCGATCCCGACGGCACGGGCGTGAAAGACTTCCGCCCGTTTACGCTGCGTCCTACCGCCGACGGCCGCGGTTTTTACGTCACCGATTGGGGCTACAGCGGTTGGTCGCAGAAACTGAAGATGGGGCGCATTTGGAAAGTGACCTATGTCAAAAACGACGTGAAGCCGCAGCCGCGCGGCAAGGATTCCGACTCGGTCGCCGACCTCGTCAAGGCGCTCGATCATCCGGCCCATAGCGAGCGGCTGCGGGCGCAGCGCGCATTGGCGGTCCACGGCCAGGAGGCGCTGGACGGCCTCGTGAAGGCATTTTTCCCGGACGGCGTGAAGCTGTCGCTCGGCGCCCGGCAGTTTCGCGATGACGACAAAGTGACGACGCACGGCAGCTTCAAGGCCGCCGGCACGCGCCACGCTCTTTGGGTGCTGCGCGACCTGGGTTGGCCGAAGTGGCCGATGCTGGCCCTCGACCTTTCGCGCGACAAGGACGATTCAATCATTTACAACGCGCTGCGTGTCATGGGCGGCGTGGACCGCGACGATCGGGCGCTGCCCGACGACACCGCCGACGTGTTCGCCGGCGAACTAATTTCGATTATCGACGGCGACGAACACGCCCCCAATCGGATGCAGGCCGTCCTCGCGTTGCGCGCGGTCGCGACGACGAAATGGTGCAAAGACATCTTCTATGAAATGGGGCTGGAGAAAGATCTCTGGGTGCGCTTCGCCGCCGTCCGCACGCTGCAGCGCGCCTGTGATTGGAAGGCAGTAGCGCCGGCGCTCCCCCCGTTCCCGCGTTGGAGCGCGAGTCAACGCGAGATATTCTTTGCCGCCGCGGCAGAGCAATATGATCCGGGCGCGGTGGAAATCCTGGCGCACCTCACGAAACAGAGCGACGCGGCCGTGCGTCAGCGCGCCCTGGAAGTTCTGACGCGCGTTCACCATGATCGGAAGCCCTACGCCGGCGGGTGGTGGGGTACGCAACCGGCCGCGCGGAAACCGCCGGCCCGTGTCGTCGCCTGGGAAGGAACGCCGATTGTTCGCGCTGCGCTCTTGCAGGGCCTAGGCGATTCTGACGCCGAGGTCCGCCGCACGGCCGTGGCTGGACTCGTGGACATGAACGACCCGAGCACGTTCGAGCCGCTCAGCAAGCGTCTGTCAGAGGAAAAAGACGCCGCCATGCGGCTTGACATCGTGCGCGTCATCGCGGGCCTGCAAACGAAACCCGCCGCCGACTTGCTCGTTTCGTTGCTAAATGACGGGAGCAATACGGAGGCGCTGCGCCTGGAGGCCATCTCCGGCTTACAGAAGCTCGGAACCGCGGCGGCAGCGGAGACGATTGGCCAGAGCGCACGACGTGGCCCCGTCGCACTTCAAGTCCGCGCGCTGGAGGCCTTGGGAGAAATGAAGACCGCCGACGCGAAAAGCATCTGCGAGGCCGCGCTCGGCAACAGCGATGCGGCCGTGCGGCACGCCGCGGTAGCCGCGTTGGGAAACGTGGGCGACCCGGCGGCCGCCGCTCAATTGACGCCGCTTTTGAAGGATAACCACGTAACGGTTGCCGCCGCCGCCGCGTATGCGCTCGGCAAGCTGCGGGCGAAAGAGGCGATCCCCGCGCTGGTACATGCCGCGAGCGAGGAGGCGCTGCAATTCGAGGCCACGCTTGCTCTGACGGCCATGCCGGATGCCCGCGCACTGTCTTCCTACCTGACGGGGCTAACGTCGAAGAACCTGGATTTGCGAAAAGCGTGTCGCCTCGCCGTCACCGCCATCCGCGACCAGGCGGCGCCGATGCTTGAACAGCTTGCCAAGCGCAATGAAATTCGCGCCGAGGCATTGGCCGAGCTGCGCGAGATCTATTCGGCGTTCTCGCCCATCCTGCGCTGGAACCTGATCGGTCCGTTTCCGCGCGACGGCAAGGCCCATCCGCCTGAACAGGAACAGCGCTTCGATGCGGCGTATCCCGGCGCGGAGCAGGAAGTCCGGTGGCAGCCGGGCGACGCCGACGCCAAACAGTACGGTCGAGTCAACCTTTTTGCCCGCTTCAATCCCAATCAGCAGGTGGAAGCGTACGGCTTCGCCGAGATCGAGTCCACGGCGGCGCGGGACGCCACTCTCCAGGTCGGCAGCGACGATACCATCACGATTTGGCTGAATGGCGTAAAGGTTCATGAGCATCTCGATGATCGCGGGTGGGCACACGATCAGGACCGCGTACACGTGAAACTTCACGCGGGCAAGAACCGCCTGCTCGTGAAATGCAGCAACAGCGGCGGGCCGTGGGACTTCAGCGTCGCCGTCACCGCCGAAGTGGATCGTTATGATTTCCTCAAGGGGGCTGCCCAGAAATTCGATCTAGGCGCGTTTCGCTCGTTCGCCGCCAAGAACGCGGGCAACGCGGAGCGCGGCGCGAAGCTCTTCCTCGACACGAAGGGGCTGGCCTGCGTGAAGTGCCACGCCGTCGCGGGACAGGGCGGCCATGTCGGGCCCGATCTCGCCGGCATCGCGCTCCGCTACCAGCGCGACGACCTCGTCACCAGTATTCTCGAGCCGTCGAAGGCGATCGCACAGGGGTACGAGACCGTCGTGGTTACGACCACGAAGGGCGTCACGCTGACCGGCGTCTTCAAGGGCGAGTCCGGCGAAAGCGTCAACCTCATGGACGCGGAAGGCAAGGCCCACCGCATCGCCAAGAAGGACATTGAAGAACGTGCGTTCTCACCCGTTTCCACCATGCCCAACGGCCTCAGCGACGGCATGACGCCGCAAGATTTCGCCGACATTGTTGCGTTCCTGGAGGCACGCCGCGAAGAGAAAGTCCCCGCACGAAAATAATGGGCGCTGTCGCATGACGGTTTCGGTCAATCTCGGTCCGCGCAGCTACGATATCGTCGTGAGCAGCGACGCTCTCGCCGGCTGCGGCGCGTTTGCCCGCCAACGCAACCGCGGTACGCTCGCCGTGGTCGTGACCGATGAGCACGTCGCTCGACACGCCGGTCAGGTCTTGGCGAGCCTGGAAAGCGTAGGCTACCGCGGCGTCCAGGTAACCATCCCCGCCGGCGAAGAACAAAAAGCGCTGACCGCCGTCGCTCAGCTTTACGACCACCTCGCCGGACTCAAGGCAGACCGAGACGCATTAGTCGTCGCCGTCGGCGGCGGCGTGATCGGCGATCTCGCCGGCTTCGTGGCGGCCACCTACAACCGCGGTTTGCCGTTGCTCATGGTTCCGACGACGCTGCTCGCGATGGTGGACAGCTCGGTGGGAGGCAAGGTCGGCGTCAATCATCCGACGGGCAAGAACCTGATCGGCGCGTTTCACCAGCCGATCGGCGTCTGGATCCACTTGAGTGTCCTGTCGACGTTGCCGGCGCGTGAGTATCGCAGCGGTTTAGCGGAGGTTGTGAAATACGGCGTCATTCTCGACGCCGAGTTTTTCGCTTACCTCGAACGCAACGCCGACGCCGTTCTCCGGCGCGACGATCGTGTGCTGCAAAATGTCGTGGCCCGTTGCTGCCGATTGAAGGGGAACATCGTCGAGCAGGATGAGCGCGACGAGACAGGGACGCGCGCCGTCCTCAATTACGGCCATACGTTCGCCCATGCCTTCGAGAACGTCGCCGGGTACGGCGCCTGGCTGCACGGCGAAGCCGTCGCCGCGGGAATGGTGTGCGCGAGCCGGCTCGCCGAGCGGCACTGGCATTTGGACGAGAAGGTCACGCAGCAACAAGTGGAGCTGCTGCAACGCTTCCATCTCCCGACCAAACCCGACCGTTGGCCGCTGGCCCCACTCCTCGCTGCGATGGGCGCCGATAAGAAGAACCTGGCCGGCTCGCTGCGTTTTGTGCTGCCGCGGCGGATCGGCGAGGTGAGCCTGTGTGACGGCGTGCCGGAAGACGCCGTGCGGACCGTTCTCGAAGAATGCATGCGCGGGTAGGAGCGCCGTCGATGTCAACGCCCCAGAGCGACCCGCGTGATCTGCTCGCCCTTCACCTCGTGCCGGGCCTGGGCCCTCGTCTCACCGCGGCACTTTTGCAACGATTCGGCACCGCGCGCGCCGCGCTGGCGGCGTCCACCGCCGAGCTGCGGCAGGTGCCGCACATCGGCGACAAGCTCGCGCAAGACTTTCATGCGGCCATGCGCGACGTGGACGTGGGAAAGGAGTTGACTCTCATCGAACGTCACGGTGTGCAGACGCTGATTCTCGGTACGGAAGCCTACCCACGCTCGTTAGCAACGATTTATGACCCGCCGCACGTCCTTTACGTCCGCGGCAACCTGGAAGCCCGTGACGCGAAGGCCATTGCCGTTGTCGGCTCGCGGCATTGCACTTCGTACGGGCGGCGGACGGCGGAACGGCTCGCGGGCGGCCTGGCGCACGCGGGATACACGGTCATCAGCGGTCTGGCGCGCGGCATCGACGGCATGGCGCACCGCGGCGCACTCCAATCCAGCGGACGAACGATCGCGGTACTCGCCGGCGGCCTCTCGAAGATCTACCCGCCGGAACATGCAGACCTGGCGACCGAAATTGAACAGACCGGCGCCTTGCTCAGCGAGGCGCCGATGGAGGTTGATCCGATCGCGTGGATGTTCCCCGCACGGAACCGGATCATCAGCGGCCTGTCGCGCGGCGTCGTGGTCGTTGAGGCATCGGAACGGAGCGGCGCTCTCATCACCGCCGAGCATGCGGCGGAGCAAGGACGTCCGGTCTTCGCCGTGCCCGGACCCGTAGACAGCCCGGCGAGCGCCGGCACGCTGCGGTTGCTGCGCACCGGCGCCGTTCTCGTGCGCGGCGTGGACGACATTCTTGAAGAGCTGGAAGGTGTAAAATCGGCCGGCAGTCCGCCTGCCCCAAAGACGCCGCCGCCGGAGCTGACGGAGGTGCAAAAGCAGGTTTGGGATTTCCTCGCCGAGCAGCCGCGGCATCTCGATGAGATGGCCCAACAACTTCATCGCGGCGTGCCGGAATTGGCGTCGGCCTTGTTGCCGATGGAAATGAAAAAGCTGGTCCGCCGGCTTCCCGGAAATCGGTACGAACGCACCTAGCGGAAGGTATCGGCGGCGGCGACGCTTGCTCGTGCCTCGTCGAGCCGTTGTTCCGCCAGGCTGAGAATTGCCTGCGGCGTGGCGGTATCGGGGGAATAGCCGGCTAAGCCAAAATGGATGCGCACCGAAGAAAAGTGCGGCCCCTCGATCGCGACGCGGCTCTGGACGAGCACGCTTTGCAGCCGCCGGCAGCAATGCGCCGCCCGCTCGGCCGGCGTTTGCACGAAGAGCAGCATGAAGCCGTTGGGCCCGTAGTGGCCGATGATGTCGGCCGCTCGTTTCGCGTGCAGCAGCCGCTCCGTGGTCCAGGTGCTGAGCCTTGCTTCCACGTCGGTTTCAACCTCGCCCAGCGCAATACTGAACGGCGTGCCGTAACGGTCCGCGCGTGCGAGTTCTTCTTGTAACCGCTCCATGATGTGACGTTGCGTCAACCACCGCGACTGGGGATCCGCCGGCGAGGTTTCCCAAAGCAGGTTCAGGAGCCTGCTGACACGTCGTTGACATTCGTGCAAACAACGTTCGGTTTCGCGCGCCAAGCGTTCCGGCGCGCCGGTCTCGTGAACCTGCACAAGGGCGGCGGCCAGCAGCTTCGGGTCGGCGAGCGCCAGGTCGCGCGGCAGCCATTGCTTTACGCCGCGCCCAAGGGCCACGGCGATCAGCTCCGGGGTCTCTTTGATCAAGAGGAACAGCGGCGCATTCCGTTGCTGGCCAAGCCACGCCAGACCCTGGCCGTCGTCGCCGAGCAAGAGCGACTCGTCGATGAGCAGCGCGTCCAGTTGATCGTGTTGCAGGAGGAAATGGGCCTGGCTGAGCGTGCTCGCTTCGAGCACGTCCCAGCACGCGAACGCGGCATCGTCGAATACAGCGCGAAGCGCCGTGCCAGCTTCCGGTCCGGCGGCCAAAACGAGACGGCGGCGCTCGTTGCTCATGCTCTTTTTCCCTGGAAATCGGAATGCGGAAGGCCGCGGTTCGTACCGCTGCGGCGCCGAGGTCAACGTGGCGGCCAAAGGTCGTTCCACTATAGTGGGCTGACTTTGCCGGTTGCGAGAGACAGTGCGAGGCGATAAGAACTTTGCTGACGTGCTGGTTTGCGTAATTGCTACAAGTCGGAAAAGCGGCACGTTCGTTGTGGCCGGCACACAGCGCCGGCGGCTAGAATGCCGGGCATACCGAGGGCGTCGAGTTTTTGCAACAGCGGTTCAACAAGCGCCGCGCAACGACAGGAGAAGTTTCGCAATGCCGCGATTCCTACTCGCCGTGATTGCCGCGGCCGCCTTGCTGCAACCCACGCAGGCCGCCGACGGACTGGAAGCCAAAATCGGCGAGATCATTAACGGCCCAGATTACAAGCATGCCCGCTGGGGCATCTTGATCGTGGATGCACGCACCGGCGAGCCCGTCTATGCGCATAACGCCGACATGCTGTGCATCCCCGCGTCCACGACGAAGCTTTTTTCCAGCGCGGCCGCGTTGGGCACGCTCGGCGCGGATTTTAAGTTCGAAACGCCGGTGTACCGCCGCGGCAAATTGACCGACGGCCGTCTGCAAGGCGATTTGATTCTTGTTGCGTCCGGCGATTTGACCATGGGCGGGCGCACCGCGAGCGACGGCAAGATGGCCTTCCGCGATCATGACCACATCTACGCGAACGGCAACATTGACGGCGAGCTGACGGACACCGACCCGCTTGCCGGCTTGAAGTCACTCGCCAAACAGGTGGCCGCGGCCGGAATCAAACGCGTTGACGGCGACGTCCTCATCGATGACCGTCTCTTCGTCAAGAACCGCGGCAGCGGGAGCGGGCCGGACCTCGTCACCCCGATTTTGATAAACGACAACCTTGTGGACGTGGTCATCACACCCGCAGCCGAGGCGGGCAAGCCGGCGCTTGTCGCCACGCGGCCCGAAACCCGTTTCGTGCAGTTGGACGCCGACGTGACGACCGGCCCGGAAGGCCGGCAGCCGCGCGTCACCATCGAAGCCGCGGGACCGCGCGCCATCAAAATCCGAGGCGTCACCGGCGTGAAAGCGAAGCCGGTCGTTCGCGTCTACCCCGTGGAAGACCCGAGCGCATTCGCCCGCGCGCTCTTCATGGAATGTCTGCGGAAGGAAGGCGTCGCCGTGGCCGCCAGCGCGTTGCAATCCTCACAGGCCGAGCTGCCGGAAAAAGACGGTTATGACCGACTGACGAAAATCGCCACGTTCACGTCGCCGCCCTTCTCCGAGGCGCTCAAGGTGACATTGAAAGTCAGCCACAACCTTTATGCCAACACACTGCCGCTGCTCGTCGCGGTAAAGAAAGGAAAGCAGACGCTGGCGGACGGCCTTCACGAGCAGCGACGCTTTTTGAGCGAACTCGGCGTCGATGTCCACGCTCTATCTTTCGGCGGCGGCGCCGGCGGGGCCAACGCCGATTCCGTCGCGCCGCGGGCCGCCGTGCAACTTTTGCAAGCGATGAGCAAGCGCCCGGATTGGAAGGTTTTTCACGACGCCCTGCCCATCCTCGGCGTGGACGGCACGCTCAGCGAAGCGGTGCCGGCGACAAGCCCCGCGCGCGGCAAGGTGCAGGCGAAGACCGGCACCCTTTTTTGGTCGGACGTGATGAACGACCGCTTTTTGCTCCGAAGCAAGGCGCTTGCCGGCACGATGACGACCGCGAAGGGGCGCGACTTATACGTCGTCGTCTTCGCGAACGATGTGCCGCTGCCCCGCGGCACGCAACCGACCCGCGAAGGCAAGGTGATCGGCAAGGTGTGTGAAGTCATTTACGAGAACACACCATGAGGGATGGAAGCCCAATGCGCGGGCGAGAAGGTCTGTCTTCCCTCGCTGACGCAACCGGCTCGCCATACCGATGAGGCGGTCGAATGGAGCAGGACAAACGACAACTCCGGAAATTGAAGCGCGAGATCAAGCGCGCCGGCGGCAAGCGCCGCCGCCAGCACCTGAAACGGACCTTGCACGATGACCCCGAGGAGGCGCCGCACACGGAGTTTGATTTTGGCCGCACCAGCTCCGTGGGGTTGAACGCGCTCGACAGCGACGCCACGAGACGAACCAAGCGCCCGCGGTCGAGCCAGGAATAATCCGTCAGGGCTTGAGATTCCAGCAAACAAGCTTGCCGCCATCGCGGGCATAGAGCCGCCCGTTCGCAAGAGCGATTTCGGAACGGCACGGCCGGGTCAGCACAGCGGCTCGCGCCTTCTCCTTGTATGCGATCGGCGTCGGCTGCACCAGAATCAACTCGCCGCTTTCGCTCAACACGATCAGTTTGCCGTCGGCAAGAATCATAGACCCGCAGCCGAACCCCTCCTTCGTCCAGCAGACCTTCCCCGTTTCGGCGTCGATACAGCGCAGCCGTGCCCCTTCCTCTTGCCGGCCATCAAATCCGTAGAGATGGCCGTCGTGATAAACGCTCGTGTTGTAATGATTCGCCAGCGCATCATCGCTGTGCCACACCTCGCTCACGCCGTCTTTGCCGATGCGTAACAGCACCGCGCCCGTGCCGTAGCTGGCGGAGAGAAACAGCTTATCGCCAACGAGCACCGGGACGGCGGCGTTGACCGACGCGTTCATGCGCGAGCGCCAGCGATGCACGTGACGAACTCGGCCCGTTTGCGGATCGAGCGCGACAAGGCCGCTGCGCGTGAAGAAAAAAACGTAGCGCACGCCGTCAATGGTCGCGGCGATCGGCGATGAGTAACTCGCCTCATCGTCGGTCGCTTTCCAGACCTCCTTGCCCGTTTCCCTGTCGAGCGCGACAATGCCGGCGCCGCGGCCGCCGACGTTGATGAGCAGCAACTTGCCCTCGACCAACGGCGACGTGGCCACGCCGAAGAAACCTTTGCGAACGTGATAGTCCTCGTTCAAGGCTCGCTGCCAGAGCACCTTCCCCGTCGCCAAGTCAAGGCAGTGAAGGAAGCCTTCCGCGCCCAACGCGTAGACGCGGTCGCCGGCAATCGTCGGCGTCGAGCGCGGGCCGTTGCCTTTGCCAAAGTCGTCGCGGTAGCCCGTCGGATAGGCAAAATGCCAAGTCGGCGCGCCGGTCGCCGCATCAAGGCAATCGACAACTTCATTTTCTTCGTGTCGATGAAAGACGACGAGCCGATTCCCCGCGATCACGGGACCGCTGTAGCCTTCGCCTACCGGACGTTCCCAAAGAACACGCGGACCTTTGTTCAACCACGCCGCCACGAGCCCGGTTTCCGACGAATGGGAGTCCCGATTGGGACCGAGGAACTGTGGCCAATCGCCGGCCCACACGTTTGCGAGGGAAAGGAGCAAGCCCGCCAAGATAACCCCACACCAACCAATGGGTCTTCGCATCTCCGAGAGTCGCATCGGCGGTTCCTTTCGCAGTCGAGTACCGTCCGTTCCGAGCGTGCTCAATTTACCGCGCTGCCTTTGTAGGAACCAGAATAGGATGGGCTTCGCGCTCGAAACAGACCATCGTAATCTATAATGAGGGTGTCCTGATTCCCGTGGCCGGATACGCTATGTGTTAATCCGGCCCGGCGGCGTCGAAAGGCGGCTCGGGTGGTGGAGTATCGCTCTTTTCGCAACGACGATCCGCCCGCGCTCGTCGGGCTGTGGAATGACTCCGTTAGTAGTCGCGGCGCTGTTCAACTCGCCGGCACGACGGAGTTCGAACACTACGTCCTCGCCAAACCCTATTTTGATTCGGCCGGTTTGCTTGTTGCCGTTGAGGACGGCCGGCCGGTCGGCTTCGCGCATGCCGGCCTGGGACCGAACGAGTCACAAACCGCTCTGGGTACGCAAATCGGCGTTCTCTGTGCGGTCGTCGTCCATCCAATCTACCGCCGGCGCGGCATCGGCTCGGAACTGGTGCGGCGCAGCGAGGATTATCTACGACGGCGTGGCGCGCAAACGCTTCAAGCCGGTCCGCGGCAGCCGGCGGGTCCGTTCTACTTCGGCCTGTATGGCGGCAGCGACTTACCCGGATTCCTGCTCAGCGATACGGCGGCCGAGCCGTTCTTTCACAAGAACGCGTATCGCGACGGTGAGCCGACGCTCGTCATGCACCGCCGGCTCGATCAGCCGTTGAAGATCATTGATAGCCGGTTTCCGGCGCTCCGCCGGCAGTACGACGTGGAGTTGCGGGCGTGTGCTCGAGCGTATTCTTGGTGGCTGGAGTGCGTTTACGGCCCGGTGGAGCTGTTTGAAGCTTCGCTCATTGATCGAACATCCGGCCAAGCGGCGGCGCGCGCCGACCTATGGGAGATGAACGCTTATCGCTTTCGTTGGCGGGAAGTGCCCGCCGGCATTCAGCATGTCGAGGTCCGTCCCGAGCTGCGCCGCGTTGGCCTTGGCAGATTTCTCCTCAGTCAGCTACTTGCTCACCTGAAGGAACAGTACTACACGTTGGTCGAGATTCAGGGGCTGGAATCGAACAACTTCGCGACGCGCGTGTTGCGCAGCATTGGGTTCGAGCAGGTGGATTTAGGTCGAACCTATCTGAAATGACGCACGCCAACCAGCGGGAAATGATCGAGTCCCCGCTTTCAACGGGGCGCTAACGCCGTTTGTCCCACGTCAATGTTACGCGCGCGACCGGTCCGGAGACTTTGAGACGGACGAATGAAATCGGGTCAAACGGATCGAGTTCGCGCTCTACTTGCACGCGACCGGGCGATGCGTGCATGCCCGTTTGATAGTGGAGACTGAGAACGACCTTCCCGTCATCGGGAACCACGTCGCCGAGAACGATGTGTTCGGTATCGGCCTGAAGCCATTGGGCTTGCCCTTTCAGCGCGAAACTTTGCGCGCGCTGGATGGCGAAGAGGATTCCGGGCCCGTCATCGTGGAGAGGACAAACGGGCGCGGCGGCGTTCCAGGCTTGGAAGCGCGCGCTGGCGGCGGGAGTCCAACACACGACCCAGCCGATGTTGTAGCGCGAACAGAAATCCTCCAGGTCCGCGTCGCTCCATTCCGCCAGCGTGCGACCGGCAAGCATCTGGTCGCGGAAAGACGCATAGCAATGGTCGATGACCACATCGGGATCGAGTCCGCCGACATACGAGCGTCCGGTGAGCACCGGCAGCAGCGCGGTCCAATGTTCGACTTGGCGCGCTTCGGGTCTGTCTTCCCATAGGATGCGCGCTGTCGGCGTCGTTCGCTCCGTAAGCTCCTGCACGAGTTGCTCGCGGTCCGACCCGAGGACCAAGGGCAGCGGTGTCGGCGTGGCCCAGCGACCGACGTAGGTCCTCACGTAGTCGTCACCCAGCAGCACGCCCGCGGCGAGCAGACACAGACCGACGGCGGCGCCGAGCCACCGGCAGCCCGCGTAGCGCGCAACGAGGTTTAGCGACTGCACGCCGCCGTGGACAGCCGCGGGCACCGCACAAAGCAGCGCGCTCAGCAACAGATGGCGCGTGCCCAGGCGCCCGAGCGGCTCCCAGCCGATACCGGCGATGGCCAGCAGCAGGTTGCCCACAAAAGCCACACCGAGTAGCCGGGCCGCGCAGCGTTGACCGGTGTGGTGGAGAATGCTCAAGCCGACCAGCGCCGCTCCGAACAGACACGTGGCGAAAGCGCGGTCGGCGGGCTCGCCCCAAAAGCCGGCGTTCCAGATCGTTTGAAAAGTCCGATGGCTCAACTCCGGAATCCCGACCGGCAGCGGCGCGCGTAACCACCAGTAAGCAACCCAGTCGGTCAGCCAGAACAGATTGGCCAGTAGCGCCGCTCCGAGCGCCGTCGCCAGGCCGAAGTGCCAGAACAAGCGATGGTGATGGCCGACGCTGAGGTAATAGATGAGGAAGAGTGGGAGCAGGAGCAAGAACAACATCGGCTGCGCGAACAGTCCGAAGCCGGCGCTCAAGAGAAGACCGACCCAATTGCCGAGGCTTGGCTGTCGATGGTACGCGAGCAGGAGACCGACGTGTACCGCCACGGAAATGGAGCCAAAAAGCACGTCGAGGTCGCCGGCGTCGAGCGCGTCGCGGCAGGGGCCGCTCCAGCAGACGACGGTTCCCAGCGCGGCGGAGATGCACGAGCTGGCCGGCCCCAAGCCGGCGCCGCGCGCCGCCAGCGCTAGGAAGAAGGGGAGCAAGGAGAACACCGTCGCGAGACCGATCTTGTAAGCCGCCGGTTGATAGCCGCCGCCCGCTAACATGAGGAACAGCTCCGCCGGCCGGCTGGCGCCGTCGAACACCGGAGTTTTTGGATAACCTGCCTGGAACGACGGATCGAACGCACACAGCGTTCCATGGTCCAGGAACGCACGCGAGCCGAGCGCTCCGTGATAGAGGTGCAGCGGATGCCGGCCGGAGAGGATTGCCTGGTCGCCGCGAAGCGCCGCAATCGGGTCGGAGCCGAAGAGGTCAAGCGTCAACCACGTTTGTCCCGCGACGAGACCGAGCAAAACAAACAACCAGAGCGCGCGCCACGCGCTGCAAGGCGACGGATTCTCGGCGCGCACTGGAGAAAAACCATCCATGGCCGCCCGATGGTACCGGGGCGTGAGCTTTGTCACAAGGCGGCTTTCGCGCGCGTTCAACCAGGCTACTTGGCCCATTTTCACTTTTCTTGACAGCGCCCCGACCCCTGTTAGAATGGCGCAGGAGACCGCGATTCAGCTTGTTTGCTTCCGGAGAAGCGCGGCGATGAAGTGCCAAAAGTGCCCCAAGGCCGCCACCTTGCACATCACCGAGGTCCTCACCGAGGAGCAGTTCGAGGAGCTGCACCTTTGCGAGGATTGCGCTCAGAAATACCTTTACGAGCCGCAGATGAAGGGCGGCGCGAAAGGCGAATCAGGGTCGGTCGCGGAAGGGGAAGAGGCGAGCGTCTTGAATAAGGAGTGCCCGCTGTGCGGCATCAAGTTCGCCGACTTCCGCAATTCGGGCCGGCTTGGCTGCCCCAACGACTACCTCGAGTTCCGCGACGAACTGTTGCCGCTCCTGGAGAACATTCACGGCGAAACCAAGCATTCCGGCAAGATGCCCCGGCGCCTGCCCGAGAACAAGCAGATGCAGTCGGAGCTCGTCCAGTTGCGCAAGCAGCTCGCCCAGGCCGTACACCGCGAGGCCTACGAAGAAGCCGCCGGCATCCGCGACAAGATACGCCAACTCGAAGAAGGCACGACGATCTGAAGGTTGGACGACGCATGCCCGATGTGATCCGGCCGGTTTACATCGGGCGTTCGGCGCCAACCCGCATCCGGAATCGACGCATGAGCCCTTACGCCGCAAAGCTGCCGCCGCCTTCTGAGTGTTCAGGGAGGAACAGGGTGTGAAATGCCATTTGTGCGCGAACGACGCGACGGTACACTTGACGGACGCTACGGACGGCCAGAAGCGAACGGTACATCTCTGCCAGGCGTGCGCCGAGCAGAAAAACCTGGTCAAGCAGCAAGAATTGAACTTGCCGGCAATCCTCGAAACGCTCATCGGCCAGCACTTGGGCCGGACCGATGAGTTGGCGCGATTGACCTGTCCGGCGTGCGGGATAAAGTATATGGAGTTTCGCGCCGAGGGGCGGCTCGGATGCCCGCACGATTACACCGCGTTTCGCGACGGACTGGAGCCGTTGCTGCAACGCATCCATCGCTCGTCGCAGCACCGCGGCAAGAAGCCGCGCCACCGCACCGACGAAATCCGCGAAGTCGAGCTGCTCGAGCTTCGCACACGTTTGCGGCAAGCGGTCGAAGACGAACAGTACGAAGAGGCCACCCGGTTACGCGACGTTCTCCGTTCAAAGGAAGCCACGGATGAATCTGGATGACCTGGCTCATACCTGTGGCGAATGGCTGCGGGCCAGCGGACCGGAGGCCGACATCGTCGTTTCCAGTCGCATCCGCCTCGCGCGCAACCTGGCCGCCATGCCGTTCACCAATCGAGCCAGCGCCTATCAGAAAGCCGAGATCGAAGGGCTGCTGCGCGAACGCGTCACCCATCTGGAGCTCGAAGCGCCGCTGACCTTTCTCAGCGTGGCGACCATGTCGCCGCTCGACCGGCAGTTTCTGGTCGAACGGCAGCTCATTAGCCGCGAGCTGGCCACCACCGAAGGGCCCCGTGGCGTCGCCCTCGACGGCCGCGAGCGCATCAGCGTCATGATTAACGAGGAGGATCACCTGCGCGAACAGGTCATGCGCAGCGGCTTCGCCCTGGACGAGGCCTGGCAGGAAATCGACCGCGTCGACGACCTCCTCGAACAGCGCGTCACGTTTGCCTTCAGCGAGGAACTCGGCTACCTCACCGCCTGCCCGACCAACGTCGGCACCGGCATGAGGGCCAGCGTCATGCTGCACCTGCCGGCCTTGGTTTGGACCAAGCAAATTGAGAAGGTCTTCCGCGCGCTGCAAAAGATCAACCTCGCCGTCCGCGGCCTCTATGGGGAAGGGAGTCGCGCCTCCGGTGATTTTTATCAGATCTCGAATCAGGTGACGCTCGGCAAGAGTGAGACCGACATCCTCAAGGAAATCCGCGAGGTCATTCCGCAGATCATCACTTACGAACGCCAGGCTCGCGCCACGCTGCTCCGTGAAAGCCGTCAGGGTTTGCAGGACCGCGTCTCGCGGGCGCTCGGCACGCTTCAATCGGCGACGATGATGACCTCCGAAGAGACGATGGACCTGCTGTCGAGCGTCCGTCTCGGCTTAAACATGGCGCTGCTCAACGATGTTGTTACGATCGCGACGGTGAACGAGGTTTTCCTCAATACGCAGCCCGCTCATTTGCAAAAGCTCACCGGCAGCGCCCTCGACGGCGAGGAACGGAATGCGGCCCGCGCCCGTTATCTCCGTAACCGTCTCCGCGAGGCGGATGCGCAACCCAATTGATGAACGGCAAGGAAGACCAAATCTGGCCGAGTCGCGGCATGCGCTGGCTGGCGTGGTTCATCTACGCTGCCGGCTGGTCCGCGGCGCTGGTCACGCCGCAACCCGCTATCTTCGCTCAAGAAGTCTTGCCCAAAGAAGCCCTCTTCCCGGCGGCCAAATCGCTGCACGTGCTTGCGTACCTCGGGCTCACCGTCCTTACGGGGTGGTTGCGCGTCCCGTGGCGCTGGCGCGGCTGGGCGTTCGCGTTCTTGCCTTTTCATGCCGCAGCGACGGAGTGCATTCAACTTTTCGTGCCGCACCGCGGTGGGTCGCTGACGGACGTCGGCATTGATTGCTTCGGCATCGCGCTTGGATTGTTGGTTTCCTGGCGCTGGTGGCGCGCGCCGCCGCTTCCCTGACGCCTCAAACCGTTGCGGGATACTCGGCCGGCCGGCGCCAAAAGCGAAATGCAAGAACGAGCGCCACGGCAATGACCAGGATGCTGCCGTTTTGCGACAGCGTCATGCCGAACGCGACCGGGTCGGTGTCGTTCCGCAGCATCTCGTTCAGGAAACGATGAATCGGATAGAGCATTAGGAATAGTACGATCACTTCGCCGTCATGTCGCCGGAGCGGGTAATACGCCATGAGCAGCAGGAAAAGCAGTCCCATGCTGATGGACTCGTAGATTTGTGTCGGGTGCAGACCAAGCGTTTGTGGGTAGAACGCCGGAAGTGTCACCTCCTGTCCGCCGCGTTCGACGGTGAGCGTAAGGTCGTTCTTGCCACGCGGCCAATTGCGAGCGAGGTAAGTGTCGAGCTTGTCATAGGAATCAACGCGCTGGTCGTCGGCCTGAACGATCACATCGCCTGCTTTTAATCCGACGGTCGCCGCCGCGGAGCCAGGTTCGACCGCTTGCACGGTGCGTTCGTCGTTGGGCACAACCGTGAAGCCCGCCGCGGTCTGATACCCACCGCGCGCCAAATCCAACCGCGGCGGAGCGGAAAACGGAAAATGCACGGCAGGACAATCCGGACAGGCGACGCTCCCGTAACAGCAGCCGTTCAAGAAGCAGCCAATGCGGCCAAGACAAAGTCCGAGTGCGAGCGACGGCGCCACGATGTCGGCCACCTTCCACCAGGCGAGTTGCTGCTTTCGCATCACCGCGAAGTACGCCAGCGTAAACCCCACGGCTCCGCCGAGCAGCGAGCCATAGAATACGATCCCGCCCTCCCAGATCTTGAAAAAGTCGCTCCACGGTACGCCATACTGAATCATGTAGACAATACGGGCCCCGAGCAGACCGCCGACGAAAACCCAAATCGCAAGATCTTGCACCAGCTCCGGCTTGACGCCGACCTTCCGTGCGCGCCAGCCCGCCAGCCAGGTACACAGAATAAATGCAAGAAAGAGCATTAACCCGAAGCCGTAAACAGGAATGCCGTCCGGGAACCAGCCGAATTTGATGGGGATGCGAAAGAGAACTTGTTGCATGGAGCCGACAAAAACGGAGCGCGCGATCCGGCCGCGGCGCCGCCCTTGACGCCCACGCGGAACGCAGAAATCTGAGAGTATCTTAGCGGACGCGTCGATTTTCCGAAACGCCGCTTACGGGACCTTGACGTGATCGAAGATGCGTTGCAGCAAGTTTTCCGGCGTAATCTCTTCCGCCTCCGCCTCGTACGTCACGATGACCCGGTGCCGCAGCACGTCGTAGCCGATCGACTTCACATCCTGCGGCGTAACGTACCCGCGACCGTCGAGGAACGCCATGCCTTTGGCGGCACGCGTGAGGAAAATCGTGGCCCGCGGACTCGCGCCGTACTGGATATACGAGTTCAGATCGAGCCCAAAGTCCGTCGGCCGGCGCGTCGCGTGAACCACGTCGACGATGTAGCGCTTGATCTTTTCATCCACATATAACTCGTCGATCACGCGGCGCAACTCCGCGATGTCCGTCGCGTCGAGCACAGGCGCGATGGACAGGTCGGGCTCGACGGCCGACATGCGGTTGAGGATCGCCAGCTCCTCGTCACGGTTCGGATACGTGATTTGCAACTTGAGCATGAAGCGATCGACCTGGGCCTCCGGCAAAGGGTAGGTGCCTTCTTGCTCAATGGGGTTTTGCGTGGCGAGCACGAGAAACGGCTGTTCGAGCGGGTAGCTCTGGTCGCCGATGGTGACTTGCTTTTCCTGCATCGCTTCCAACAGGGCGCTTTGCACCTTCGCGGGCGCCCGGTTGATCTCGTCGGCCAGTACGAGGTTGGCGAAGATCGGGCCCTTCTTGAGGCTGAACTCGCCGGTGCGCGGATTGTAGATTTGCGTGCCGACAACGTCGGCGGGCAGCAGGTCAGGCGTGAATTGAATGCGTTGAAAGGTGAGCTGCAGCCCCTGCGCCAGCGTGCGTACGGCCAGCGTCTTTGCCAGACCGGGCACCCCTTCCAAAAGAACATGCCCGCCGGTAAGCAGGCTGATGAGCAGCCGATCCAGCATCGTTCGCTGCCCGACGATGACCTTGCTCATCTCGCCGTACAGCGGTTCCAGACGGGCACGCTGCGCGCAAATTCGCTGATTGATCGCCTCGACGCTTTCGCTCACCGGGGCTCCTTGCTCGGAATTCTCCGGGCGGACGGCATTGCCAATGATAAACCGAAACTCGACAATCGAATACCATGAAACGCATGTCGCTGCAACGCTTCGGCGCGATCGTCCAGCGCGTCATGGACACGCTCCCCGAGGAGTTCGCCCCGTATTTGGACAACGTCGTCGTGGACGTGCAAGAAGCGCCGGACGCGAAGACGCTGCAACAAATGGGTTTTACGGATGAGGAGATTGCGGAAGGCGAGAGCCTCTACGGCCTGTTCGTGCCGCTCGATCTGACCACGCGCTGGGGAGGCGATGTGATCGATGTCCACGATCAGCCGCATCAGATTATCATTTACAAGCGACCCCTGGAGGAAGATTTTACGACGCGCCGGCAGCTCATGATCGAGATTCGCAAGACGGTGATTCACGAGCTGGCCCATCACTTCGGCTGGACCGACCGCGACTTGGAGCGTTTCGACGACACTCCCGACCCGTTTGGCACGGACGATCGTTCAGAGCTTGGGGCGTAAGCAAGGGACAGTTCCATCCCTCGCGAACGCGCGCCGGGCTCAAACATGGAACGGGAACGCACCCAGACTTCAACGGCGCATTGCGTTTGCGTACAATAGCGGCCAGTTTATCCAATGATATGTCGCAAGCCGCGTTTCCCTAGGAGATTCGCATGCGCTCGAACCCGGTCAAGCGGGCCTTGAAAGAGGGCAAGCCGTCGGTCGGCACCTGGCTGTCGCTGGGCAGCATTACGGCGTCTCGGTTTATGGCCCGTTCCGGCTTCGACTGGCTCACGGTGGATATCGAGCACAGCCTGGTGGACTGGGAGACGGCGACGCACATCTTCGCATCGGTCGCCGACGCCGGGTGCGTTGCCTTGGCACGGGTGCCGTCCAACCGGCACGACCACATCAAACGCGTGCTCGACAACGGCGCCCACGGCGTTGTCGTGCCGATGGTCAACAGCCGCGAGGAGGCGCAGGCGGCGGTGCAGGCGGTGCTGTACCCGCCCTGGGGAACTCGGAGCGTCGGCGGCAGTGTTCATGCGCTGAACTTTGGCGCTTCCGCGCCGGACTACTTCGCACGGGCCAACGACGAGCTGCTGATCGTCCTCCAGTGCGAGCACATTGTCGCCGTGGAGAACGCCGATTCCATCTTCTCCGTGCCGGGGATCGACGCGATATTCGTCGGTCCCAATGACCTCGCCGCGAGCATGAGAAGCAAGGACGGGAAACCGCCGAGCGGCGAGGCGACGGCGCAAGCGATGAAGCACATCCTCGCGACGTGCAAGAAACACAAGGTCGCGGCGGGCGTTCACTGCATGAGCGCGGAAGAGGCGGTGTTGCGCATGGAGGAAGGCTGGCAGTTTCTCGCCATCAACAGCGAGCTGCGCATGATGCTTGACGGCGCGAATCAAGTCTTGAAAAAGCTTGGCGGCGGCTGGCACCGCGGGGACATGGCGAAATACTAGAGGTGCGGTTATTTTCCGCCCGGCGGCTCCGACATAATGACGATGGCCCTTGCGATTGGCTTGTCGTCTTCTAAATCATTCTTCTCTTTCTTCGCGGCCGGCTTCGGCGGCGCTTTCGGCTTGGCGAGGTACACGACGACGGTTTGACCGGTGTGCAGGCTGTCCATTTCCGCGGCGTAACCGGGTAGGTTCGAGTTGCCGCGCATCTCTTTCAATTCCTGGTTGGAATAGCGCGTGATTTTGCCTTTGTCGTCGTATTTCGGCGGCAACACGAGCGTTCGGACCTTCATCTCATCGGCCGCCTGAAGGTCCACCGGAATCTGCCGCACTTCGACCCCGGCGCCCTGGCTGTTACGCAGTTGGATCAACATTTGCAGGAGGACTTGTTGGCGTTGCCACGGGGGTGTCCGCATCAATTGCTGTTGGTATTGCAGCAACATCTGCTGCTGCACCACGGGGTTCTGACCCACTCCCGTTGGAATGGCTACCGGTATGTTGATCGACAGATACTTCTGCGAGCCATCGGGCAGCGAACGCAACACGCCGGTGACTTGACCCGCGTTGACGAGCTTATCGGCTTCGTCTTTGGCCTTGTCGTCGTCCTTCTTGTCGGCGGCGTAGAGGGGAAGAGACAGAAGCGACAAGGCGAGCGCCAAACACCCGGTGAGTCTTCGATGCATAAGCCGATTCCTTCACGGGCAAAGGTCGCGTCGCGAGCAGTCATCAGCTTAACGAGCACGGCGAGGAAGGACAATCAAAAAGCGGAAGCGGCGCTGCTGTTGGACAACTCCGCCGCCTGGTTCGACGCTGGTACAAGCCAAAAGTTCCGGCCCCGGCATGTGGTGTTTTGTTTACTACTTGCTGGCAGGCTCCGACAAGATGAGGACCATTGTGACTTTCGGCCGGTTATCCGCGGCCTTGTCGTCCTTCTCTTTGGTCGCGTTCTTCTTCGGTTTGGCCAGGAAAACCTTCACCGTCTGCCCTTGTTTCAGGGCGTCCATCTCGGCGGGAAAGCCGGGGAGTTTGTCATTCCCCTTGAGGGTTTTGAGCTCCTTTGGCGTATAGGGCTTTAGTTTGCCCTTGTCGTCAAATTGGGGCGGCGGGCTGTCGTGCCGCACTTTCATGTTGTCGTCGGCGACCAGTTCGTAATCGTAATGCTCTTCTTTCGTCGTCGTAAGATTGTTCTGGTTTTTCGCCATCTCCGTTTGGATTTGCAGTAGCTTTGCCTGCCGATCAATGGGATTGGGGATGCGCTGCGCGTCCAGGAGTTGGCGTTGCAAACTCGCGACGTTGTTGATCGCGCCGGCGTTCGGGACGTTGTACTTGATGGTAACGCGCAAGGTTATGGCGCCCGGCGCCGTGCCTTCGCCCCAGCGCGTCAAGTTCCCGCTCAGGTCGCCCGCGGAAGCGAGCTTGTCGAGGACTTGTTTCTTTTCCTTGGACGCTTTGTCGCTGTCCGCGGCCTTGTCGTCGGCCGCGAAGGCGGCGCCGATCGCGAGGACGAGCAACAGACCGCCGGTCGCGGTGTGAAGGAGTAGTCGAGTCATGGCAACCTCGGTTCGCAAAACCAACTGCTTCCGACTCTACTGTAACTATGGATGCGCGGCCGGACAAAGGCAAAACCAACGAAAGCACAGAAAAGCAGCGAGCGGACGGCGCAAGCCGGCCGGTCCGACCTCGTGATCCGAGTCAGGACCGGCCGGCTTACGCCGTCCGCTCGCCGAAAGAGTCTGTTCCGACTTACCTGCCTTGCAGCGCCTTCAGTCCGCTCGGACTGGACGTCGGAAGCTGCGCCTTGCCGATGACGGGTTTACTCGAAAACATCGAAGTCACGAAGTTCGGAACGAGGTCGGAAAGGCTGAATCCCTTCGGCTTGGTCAGTTGAGCCTGCGGGAACGGAGCGACCGCGTTACTCGTGTCGACGGGCACATTGACCGTTTGCTTCGCCGTGCCGCCGAACGTGACGGCCCGCTGTGCCCACGCAGGTGTCGAGGCAATCAACGCCAGCGCCGCTACCCATATCATTCTGCGCATTTTCTCCGCCTCCTCGTGCGTTGAGGTCGAAAGTTTCGCCGATGATCTCCGGGAGGCGGCACCATAGCGTTACGCCGAGCGGCGTCAAGAGGAGAATTCAGCAAAGTGATAAGGTGGTCGCCTCGTGCGAACACGCATTCCCTACGTGTCGCTTACCCAACATCCCGCCACCGCACGAGCGCGCCACGTCACAGCAACGCCGTGCGCTCGTCGTGCCCGTACATGCGATTGAAGTTCTGCACGGCCACGCCGCTTGCGCCGCGCACAAGGTTGTCCTCGGCAACAAGGACGATAATTCGGCCGCGAACGATCTTTACCGCGATATCGAGGAAGTTCGTCCCGGCGCAGTCCTTGGTCGCGGGCAGATGCGTCACGACCCGGACAAACGGCGCGCGGGCGTAGTATTCGCGGTACAGTTCCAGAGCTTGCGTTTCGGAAAGGCTGCGTGCCGGCTTCGCGTAGATCGTCGTAAAGATGCCGCGGTCCATCGGGATGAGGTGCGGCGTGAAGATCACTTCAACGGATTCACCCGCCACGTCGGTCAGCGCTTGCTCGATCTCCGGCGTGTGGCGGTGCTTGCCGACGCTGTAGGCGGAGACGCTCTCGTTACACTCCGGGAAATGCGTATTCAGCTTTGGCGTTCTCCCCGCGCCGGAGACGCCGCTCTTGCTGTCGATGATGATGTCGTGCAAGTCGATGTGTTTACCGTCGACGAGCGGAGCGAGGCCGAGAATGCCGGTTTGCGGGTAGCAACCGGGATTGGCAACCAGGTGTGCGGTGGGAATCTCGTCGCCGTAGATCTCCGGCAGTCCATAGACCGCCTGGGCCAAATGGGCGACGTCGTCGTGGCTTTCGCCGTACCATTGCGCGTAGACGTTGGGATCGCGCAAGCGGTAGTCCGCGCTCAGGTCGACGACACGAACGCCGCGGTCGAGCAGGGACGGCAAAGTGTCCATGCTGACGCCGTGCGGCAGGCAGCCGAAGACGCATTGCACGCCGCGGGCAATCAGGCGATCGGAACTAAACCGCTCACAGCGCAAGTTGATTCGGCCGGTGAGGCTCGGGTGCAATTCGGCGACGAGCGGCGTGTCCTCTTGCCTGGACGTGACGGCGACGATCTCGGCCGCGGGATGGCGGAGGAGGATTTTGATCAATTCGGCCGCCGTGTAACCGGAGCCGCCAAGGATGGCGATCTTCGTCATCTACGCTGCCTCCTCATTGACCACGGAACGTCGCGAGGCGTACACTGTCCCAACAGACGCCTGCGAACCGCGCGACGGCGGCAGTCCCCTACGCCCGCACTCTCTAGATTACCAACCTGCGTTGACGGATACACCTCATGTGGAGCATCACCGCCGCGGCCGCCGCGATCGCTGTCGGCCGTCTCTCGCCAGTTGAACTGCTGGACGACTGTTTGCAACGTATCGACCGTTACGAGCCGCGCGTCAAGGCGTGGGTGTCTGTGGATCGCGAAGGCGCCCGCGCTGCCGCCGAACAGGCGGGCCGAGAAATAAGCAGCGGCGTGCGCCGCGGTCCGCTCCACGGCATTCCGCTCGGCATCAAGGACATCTTCGACGTCTTCGACTGGCCGACCGCCGCCGGCTCGCAGCTTTGGGCGCATAGCATCGCACGCCAGGACGCCACGGTGGTTCGCCGCCTGCGTGAGGCCGGGGCGATTCTGCTCGGCAAGTCCGTCACCACGCAATACGCGAGCTTTGATCCGCCGCCGACAACGAATCCTTGGAATTCCTCCCGCACGCCGGGCGGCTCGAGCAGCGGTTCGGCGGCGGCGGTCGCCACCGGGATGTGTCTCGCCGCTCTCGGCTCGCAAACCGGCGGCTCGATCACGCGGCCCGCGTCCTATTGCGGTGTGATGGGCTGCAAGCCCACGCACGGTCGCGTGAGTTGTGCCGGCGTCGTGCCGCTGGCGTGTTCGATGGATCATCCAGGCCCCATTGCGCGAACCGTGCGCGACCTCGCCATCCTGCTTGAGGCTATTGCCGGCGCGGATCCGCTTGATCCGACGTGCAGCACCCGCAGCGTTCCCGCCTATGCGACGCTGCTTGGGCAACAGCAGGAGGTTCCGCGCCTCGGCCGGGTTCGCGGCTTCTTCGACGACGTCGCCGAGCCGAGCGTGCGGGAGATGATGGATCACGTCGCGCACGAATTCCGCCGAGCCGGGGCGACGGTGCAGGATGTCGCTTTGCCGGCGTCCTTCCGTGAAGTCAGCGAGCGCCACCGGACGGTCATGGCGGTCGAGGCCGCGTCGTTCCACGGCGTGCGTTTGCGAAGGCATCCCGAGGATTACCAACCAAACATCCGCCGCTTGGTGGAAGAAGGATTGGCATGCCCCGCGCCGGATTACGCTCGTTGCAAAGAGCACCAGCGCCGCTTGCGCGCGGAAATGCGCACGTGCTTCGAAAGCGCGGATGTGTTGCTGACGCCGGCGACCACCGGCCCGGCCCCCGACGCCGCCACGACGGGCGATCCAGCGTTCAATTCGCCGTGGAGCTACCTGGGTTTCCCCACGGTGTCGTTGCCGGCCGCCTGGTCTCCGGAACGTTTGCCGCTGGCGATCCAGCTCGTGGGACAGCCGTGGATGGAAGCGCTGGTCTTTTCCGCCGCCGCGTGGTGTGAGGATGTGCTGTCGTTCGGTACGCCGGAGCCGCCCAATGTGTAGCGTCCGCGCGGGTCGGATGAGAGATTACTTCTTCTCGTCCTCGTCTTCCGGATAGACATCCGGCAGCACGTTTGGCTGTACGTGCGATTTCGGCCCTGCCGGCGGCGGTCCCGAGTCACCGTCCTTCACACGCCGCAGCAATTCCGCCACTTCATGGGCGTCGAGCTGCTGCGTGTGTTCATGCGGATCGACCGGGGCCTCGTCGGGGCCGAGATAAACGCGGAACTTACGGTTGGCAATGCTGACCTGATCGTTCGGCAGGAGTGCGGCGCGCCGGACGCGCTGACCGTTGACGCGGGTGCCGTTGGTGCTGCCCAGATCGCGGAGCAACAACAGGCCGTCGGTCCTGACAATGACGCAGTGCAATTTCGAGACGCTTTTGTGATCGAGGCGCAGGTCGCACTCCTCGCGCCGACCGACCACGGTCAGGTCGCGCGTGATTTCAACGGGAGCCCCCCCCTCCTGTGGAATAAGCTGTGCCAACATGACGGATGCGACTCCGGCCAGGGAAAAGGCGCGCCGCCAAGCACCGACGGCTCTAAGAATAGGTTAGCCCACGGCGGCGACCTATCCAAGGCCACCAGCGCTGTGGTACATGCTGGGCATGGCGGGTACACCAGCAAAGTCCGACTCATCCGCGCCGAGGGCCAGCAAGATGTCGAATCGTCAGCAAAAGGCGACCGCGATTTCGCTGCCGAACGGCGACAGCCTACAGGTGTACATGTCATACGCGGATCGTGTCGGAACCGATGCCGTGCTCTATTTGCACGGGTTCGGTTCGACCCGCCAGGGCGAGAAAGCGCAGGCGCTGGAAGAAGCTTGCGTGCGTCGCGGTTGGACGTTTGTGGCGTTTGACTTTCGCGGGCACGGACTGTCGAGCGGCACATTGCTCGACCTGCGCGGCAGCGGCCTGCTCGCGGATATCGATGCGGTCCGCGCTTTTCTCCGCGAAAAGGGCATCAACCGGTGTTTCCCGGTCGGTTCCAGCATGGGCGGTTGGGCGGCAGCTTGGTTCACGATCGCCGCGACCGAGTGTGTGCCGGCGACGGTGCTGATCGCGCCCGCGCTCAACTTCCTTCAGAGTCGATGGGCAGGACTGTCGCCCGACGAACGCGATCGTTGGAAAACGACCGGCCGTCTACGTGTGAAGAACCAATGGGTTGATGCGGAGATCGGTTACGGCATCGTCGAGGAAATCGAGGAATATCAAGTCGAAATACTGGCGGCGCGCTGGCGCAAACCGCTTCTGATCTTTCACGGCATAGAGGACGACGTGTTGCCGTTCGCGGACAGCGTGGCGTTCGTGCAAACGGTGCAGCATCCGGATGTCGAGTTACGGCTGTTCAAAGCGGGCGATCATCGACTCGTGCCGTTCAAGGATGCGATGGCGGAGGCTGCGTGCGTATTCTTCGAGCGCTGGCGCTGACCTACGGCCTGGCGCCGAGTTGAAAACTGCACACCAGCAAGCACGCGAACCAACCGATTCCAAGCAGCGCCAAGCCGTACGCTGGAACGAAGCAAATCAGCACCGCGAGTGCAAAGAAGCCGACTCCCCAGGCGTGCAACCAACCCCAAATCGTTGACCCCAACGTCATGAACGCCATGCCGCTCAGCACCGCCATATATTGTGCCAGCGGGATCGGTTTCTCGACGAACAGATTCACGACAGCCAGCGCGAGAAAGCCGCCGTAGTACGCCGGCATCAACGTCCATATCTGCCGCTCCGCCGCGGTCAGGCCGGGTTCCTTACGCGGCCGCAGTCGAACGGCGATCAAAAGCATGACGAGGACCTGGGCCAGCTTCGTCAGCAGGATGGCGCCCCACGGATTGGTCGGCGGCAGCCAGATTTCCCAGAGATTTGCTAACGCGCAGCCGGCCAGAATCGTGATGCCTTCGGCGCGGAGCAGCGGGGCCCAGTCGTAAAGCACCATATCGCGATGTTGCCGAGTGAGCGTGCGCGAGAGCCAGGACAACCAATGAAGCGGCCGCGCGTCCACGGGTTCGCCACGGAGAAAGGCACGCAGATCGGCCGCGAAGTCGGCGGCGGTCGCGTAGCGGTCGGCGGGGCGCTTTGCCAAAGCCTTGAGACAAATCGCTTCCAGATCACGTGGAATCTCTTCTCGGAACTGGCGCAAGGGCGGCGGCGAATCCTCGACAATACGTGCGGCGAGCGCGTGAGCCGGACCTTCAAACGGCATCCGACCCGTCAGCAACTCGTAGAGAATCACGCCGAGGCTGTAGACGTCGCTCCGCGCATCGGCGGCGTGGCTGTGGCCGGCGGCCTGCTCGGGGGCCATGTACGGGAGCGAGCCGAGAATTCGGCCATCGGAAGTCTGCGCGGCCAGTGCAAGCTCGCCGTCCGTTCCCAGTCGGGCGAGACCGAAGTCGAGGACGTGTGGGTTGCCGGCCTCGTCCACCAGAATGTTGCCCGGCTTCAAGTCGCGGTGGCACACCTCCTGACCGTGTGCATGCTCCACCGCTTCCGCGATGCGGGCGAGCAGCTCGGCAATTTGCACGGCGGTCGCCTGACGGCGCCGGCACCAGTCGCGCGGCTCAACGCCTTCGATGTATTCGGTGACGAGATAGAACGGCGGCCCGTGCCGGCTGTAATCGAAAAGCTGCACGATGCCGGGGTGCCGCAGCCGAGCGGTAGCGCATGCTTCGCGCTGAAACCGATCCACCGCGTCCGGCTGTGTCAGCCGGCTGGGGTGAAGCACTTTCAGTGCGACACGACGCTTCACATCGGGGTCGAAGGCGAGATAGACGACGCCGAAGCCGCCCGCGCCGAGCAGGCTCTCGATCTGAAAGGGGCCGACGCGCTCCGGCAGTTGGGAATTGCCCGCGGGCACAACTTCCGCGAGCGGATCGGCCAAACACTCAAGGGCCGTCAAGGCGTCTGCGAGTTGCGGCGAGCGCGTGGCCAGGTCGGGACGCGCCAGCGGTTTGCCGCGGTGCAATGCGTCGATCGCCTCGTCCAACAACGCGGCGTCCGCGGCGTCGAGCGATCGTTCGGGCGGCAAAGAGTCAGCGGACCGTGTCACTTTTTGTCGCTCTTTTTGCGCAATTCACTGCGCATGGGTTCTTTGTAAATGATTATCCAAATGCGTCTTGCGTCAATTCCAGCGCGCTCGAGAAATTCAAAGGATGACACGATCTCAATAGTCCGAGATCGGCTTGGAATTACGCTCCAAGACGGCAGTTGTGCGAGACCCCGGAACCAGGTCGCCGCGCTCCATATTGTAACGCTTTTGGGTTCGCCTGGGTCGATTTCCTACGCGGCCGGCGCCGTGGCGCAAGCAGCCAATGGTGGCGGCGCCGTTGGTCGTGTGACAAGCCCCACCGCAGCCGCCGGGTCGGACCGACGAAGTACAGCTACAAGCGCGGCGAGCAAGAGCATGTAGCTCCAGACATAGGCGCCGTAAACCTGCGCGAGTTTGGCGACATTATCCCACCCGAACAGGCTGGTGCTGGTTGACGCCATCAACAACGTCACGGCGGTCAGCGTCGCGATCAGAAACACGCTCATCCCGCGCGACGGCCGGCAGACGGCCAAATGATAGCACAGAACGGCAAACGGCAGCAGCAGCGTGACGCAGTGGTGTTTCCACGTGCGCTCGCTGAAGAGCAACATGCCGAGGACGACGATGCTGAACTCCGCCGCCAACCGCCAGCCGTCACGCTGCCTGATCGGCGTGCGACAACTCCACACGACCAGCAAAGCAAAGAGACCCATGCAGCCTTTGACGATCCAGCGGGCCGTGCCTGTTTTGAGATCGAGCAGGTTGTGGTAATCCGTCGGCGTATAGACATCCTTCACGCCGTCGTTCACGAATGTTGAAAACGACGGGCTGTGCGTCGTCAGCCGGTAGACGACGCCCGGCAGCGACTGATTGTTGTGCTCCGTCGTGACGAAACCGCCTGCAACAAATGGCTGCACCATGCGCTCGAACCAGCTTTGCAGCTGCGTCGCGTTCTCCTGCCAGCCGAGAAAGCACGAAGGCACGACGAAGAAGAAAAGCACGAGTCCCATGACCGAGCCGATCAACGCGCGCCAGGCTCGCTTCCACACAAAATACGGAAGGAAAAGCGCGGGCGTCACTTTGCACGCGATCGCAAGGCCGATGACGACGCCCGAGAGCACGTCGCGTTGTTGATGGAAGGCGTACAACGCGCCAACGACCAAAAACAGGATGAAGAGATTGACGTTGCCGTGCTGTAAGTCGCCCATGATTGGCCGCAGGCTCAGAAGCACGGTCAACGCCTTCGCCCACCGCGGAAACGGTTGCCCGCTTGCTTCCACAAGACGGAAGACCCAGAGGAACGCTAGTAACGTCATGGCGACTTTCACGTAGAACCACGTCAACGCGGCGGCATTGGGCGACAGGTGGATCAGCGGCTTCAGAAAGAGCGCCATGATGGGCGGGTTTGGGTAGTTGTAGGATTCATAGATATTCTCCCCGTCATTCATGCGGTCGAGCTGGTTGTGCCAGCGAACGATCGCGGAGCGCGTTGTCTTCAAGCTGTATTGAATGCTGAGCCCGACAAAAAATGTGAGCAGTGCGAGAACGAACCACTGTTGGCGGGTGAGACCGAGCGTGCGCGGCGATGTGTCGAAAAGCATGAGCGCATCCTTGCGTCGAATAGTCCACGACGGCCGTCCATCCGTGCCGCCGACCGGCAGAATCTAGCAAGCTCGGTGAATCCAGGCAAGCCGACCCGTTCTCAAGACCGATGAATCGAGTGGGCAACCACGCGCGCCATGAGAAAGTTTCGCGATGGTAACGATTCGGCAACTTGGGCGGCAAACTGGTCTGGTCAAACCGTCTGGACCGTCTTAGCGTAGTAGTAACAACGGATGTCCGCCCTCTCATCATGGCCGTTCGACTCCTTCCAAGAGGCCAACCGTGATCCGTTCTTTCCTCCGTGCCGGCGACCCGTGGTACGTTCGGCTTCCCGATGGCCGCGTCCTGTGGGCGCCGAACACGCGCGTCGTCCGGCGGCACCTCCGTTCCGGCCGCATTCCGCTCGGCAGCCATGTTCGCCGAACTCCCGAAGAGGAGTGGGTGAGCATGGAATGGTCGCGCGAATTCACCGACTTGGCGGCCGTGGAAAAGACAGCGCCGGCGCCGGTCGGCGCGCCCGAGCCGGAACCCGTCAAGCGATCGAACGGGCAAAATGGCCGCGGTTTTGGCGTGTCGCGCCGGCTGACGGCGGGGCGACTGCGCACGGCGGGTGTTCGCAGCATGGCCGAAGAACTGTTCGCCGCGCTCGACCACGCGCTCGTGCCCAACAAAATGCTGCTCGGCGCCGGCTTGGGGTTGGTCGGCGGCCTCGCTTTTTTGCTGTACGCCAGCATTGACCCGGCGCGCTCGGGAATCGGCGCGTTTGGCGCGGCGTTGCTTCTTCTTTTGGCCGGCGCCGTGGTGAGCGCGCTCGTCACGCAAACGACGTTTGTGGAGTTATCCCGTCTGCGCCCGGCGCGCCTGCGGGAAAGCGTGAGCGGGTTGGCCCGCTACGTCGTCTGCCTGCTGCCGCTTTATTTGGCCGTGATCGCGCTCGGGTTGCTGGCCGTCGTCTTCCTGCGTCAATTGCCGGATTGGCTCGCGGAGAATCAATGGCAAGAATCGCTTTCCGGCTTCGCGGCGGCCACAACCATTGTGGCGAACGTCGCAATCTGGCCGGTCATCGGCCTGGCGCTGCTCTGGGCGCCGGCGGTGATCGTGGAAGACGGCTCGCTTCTGGCCGCGCTCCGCGCATGGGGGCGACTCGTGCGGAAGGATTTCGGCCGCGTATTTCTTTTCGAGGCGCTCGCCGTGGCGCTCGGACTGACCGCCGCCCTGCCGTTTCTCGCGGCGATGCGCTTGTCCGCATGGTTCACGCCGCCGACGGGCCCGTCCGCCGAAGCGATGAACCTCGCGCTCGTGCTGTTCGGCGGCGTGATTGCCGGCCTGTTCGCGGTCTACTTGATCGTGGCGAATGTGTTCATTTACTTGAACGTGCGCTACGAATACGCGCCGCGGAAGAAGTGATTCAAGCGGTTCGCAAAGGCGCCGTGAAAAACAAGAACGGGCGGTGGGTTGGAACCCGCCGCCCGTTCGCGTTTTTCTCGATTCGGACTAGAGCAGTTCGGTCACCGTTTCGCGGTCGTCGAGAATATACATCGGCCGGCCGTTGCTGTTGGGGAACGTCAGCGACGGATCGATGCCCATCGCCTGATAGATCGTACTGAGCACGTTGGTCGGCCGCAGCGGGCGGTCCTTCGGGTATTCGGCGCGGCTATTGGTCGAGCCGATGACTTGCCCCATTTTCAAGCCGCCGCCGGCGATGAGCGCGGACATGGCGGGCGACCAGTGATCGCGGCCGGCGTCGGTGCTGTTGACCTTTGGCGTGCGGCCGAACTCGCCCCACATGACCGTGACAACGTCCTTCTCCATGCCGCGGTCGTGCAGGTCCGCGATGAGGCTGGCGACGCCGCGATCGACTTCGGGGAGTTGCTTCTTGAGCGTCTTAAAGTTGGCGCTGTGAGTATCCCAGCCGCCGATGGCGAGCGTGACACAACCGACACCCGCTTCGACCAGCCGGCGTGCCGTGAGGAACTGCTCGACGCCCTTGTAACGGTCGCGCACCTTGGGGTCTTCCCTTGTCAGGTCAAGGGCGCGGCGGACGCTGCCGGACGCGACCATGTCGAAGGCCCGCGTCGTGAAGCTGTCGAGGCCTTTCATCGTACCGCTGGCGTCGATGTCGCGGCGCACGTCGTCGAACGTCGAAAGCAGGCTTTTGCGGTCCGACACGCGGTCCGCGTTGACGCCGCCCGGCAGACGCAGGTTGTTCAAACCGGGACCGTCCGGCGTGAAGGCCCGATGCGCGACGCCAAGATAACCGGGTTCCAGACCGATCGCCATGCCGCGCAGGCTGACGAACGGCGGGATGTCGTTGCTGGCGTTCGACCGCAGCTTGGATACCACCGCGCCGAACGAAGGGTGGTGCGAAATGCGGTTCGTGTTCTCGCTGTAGCCGGTCGTTACGAGTGCATCGGAGTGTTCTTCGACGGAAACCAGCGAGCGAATGACGGCCAGCTTGTCCATCATGGCCGCCTGCCGCGGAAAGTGCTCGCAGATTTCAATGCCCGGCACGTTCGTTGAAATAGGCTTGAACTCGCCGCGAAACTCAACCGGGGCCTGCGGCTTCAAGTCGTACATGTCAATGTGCGACGGGCCGCCCGGCAAGTAAATCATAATCGCGGACTTGGCCGAGCTTGCCGACGCACTCCCGGCTGCGGCTCGACCACGCAACATCTCGGCAAGCGAGAGTCCTGCGCCGAACGCGCCTATCTTGAGAAAGCTGCGACGGTTGATGCCGTCGCAAAAGCGCTGCTTGGAACCCCAGATCGTCAACATGGCTCCCCCCTTGCGGAACGATCCTTCACCGGGGCGATATTGAATCCTACCCCGTGCGGCCGGGGCGAGCAATCGAAAAGGCCCGTTATTAGAGTGGTCGATTCGCTCCGCGAATCGGGGCGCGAGGCGACCACTCTCATTTATTCGCATCCAAACGCCAACTCTTGGACGCGAGTTCACCGGGTTTCGTTCCCGCATGAATCTCAATGACCTGATCGCCGGCTTCGGCGCCGAACGCAAGTCGCAGCGCATCAAGAGGATCGCCGTCAGCAGGCAGCTCCTCGGCGTGGACGACAAACGCATTGGCTTCGCCGGCGGCGACGGCGGTCAAGTCGTCCACCAATTCCTGCCAACGTGTTGCCGGACAGGTCAGGCCGGGAAAGAAATAGGCAAACTGCTCCGCGAGAAGACGACCGAGAAATGCGCGTGACGGAAGAATATAGAAGGTGGACATGGTTTCACCACGAAAGAGGTTAGGGGTTCCTCCATCGTGATCGGCCGTTCAACGCGCATCCAGTCGCCGAGGCGCTACGTGAACGGCGTGCGCGGCCGGCCGGCCGCTTGCACGATCGACAAAGACGACAGCGTCGCGACAAAGTGTCGTCAATTGAGCTTCTTGCGCAGCACCTGCGACCGCCGTCCGCTTTTGTCGTAGCGTTCGCGGCGCACCGGCGGCAAATCGTCCGGTGAGCCGAGGCTGAAGCCGCCCTTTTGCATGAAGAAATTGAACGCCTGCGTGGACAGGCAGAATAGTTCCGCGGCGCCGGCGGCCTTCGCCTGTACTTCGCCGAATTGCATCAACTTGGCGCCGATCCCCTGGTTCTCGAACGTGGGATCGACGCACACGCACGCCAACTCGGCCTTCGCTTCTTCGGGATACCGATGAACCGCCATGCACGCGACGGGGTTGCGGTCCACTTCAAACACGTAGAAATCGTCGATCTGCCGCTCGATGTCGGCGCGTGTGCGGCGGACCAGCTCGTCATTCTCGACGCCGCTCTGAATCAGCGACCAAATGGCCCGCGCGTCCTTCTTCTGAGCGGGGCGGATTGCCTGATACTCATTCGTGTGAACGAGCGTGCCGATGCCTTCGTTGGAGAAGACCTCGGCGAGCAGGCCTTCTTCCACGCGGCCGTCGATGATGTGGATGCGCGGCACGCCGCCGTTACCGGCGCGCACGGCTTGCTCCACCTTGGAAATCTCCGCCAATGGAATCTCGTCGCGGTGCTTTTTCAGAAGCGTCTCCGCCTCTTCCACGGAGAGCTGCCGCTGAAACTCAGCGCCGCGATGGATGCCCTGCACGGTGCAGAGGTAAATCAACTTCACCGCTCGGAGCGCGCGCGCGACCTCCACGGCAACCGCGTCCGAATTGAGGCGATACGTGTGTCCTTCGCCATCGCAGCCGAGCGGCGGAATCACGGGAATGACGTGGCGGCTCATCAGCGCGTGCAGCAACTCCGTGTCGACACGTTCGACCCGGCCGGTGAAGCGGAAATCAACGCCCTGAAGTATGCCGGCCGGGTGGGCGACCAGCGCGTTGCTCACCGCGCCGCGCAGATCGGTCGCCGACAGCCCTTCGAGAATCTCGTGGCTGACGCGATTGGCGGCCGTCAGCGCCAACTGCAACGTTGCCACGTCGGTGATGCCGGTGCCGTCGGCGTTGGAAATCTCCTGGCCGGTCTGCTGCGCGAGCCGGCGAATCTGGTGTCCCGCCCCGTGAACCAAGGCGACGTCGATCCGCAGGCTCCGCAATAGCGCGATGTCCAACAGCAAATTGCGGAAGTTCTCGTCCTCCACTACCGCCCCATCGAGGGCGATGACGAAAACCTTATCCCGGAAGCGCGGGACGTACCGCAGGATTTCGCGCAGATCAGTCAGATGCAGCATGGAGAAGCCGATCCCCAGGATTGACGAGCGCACTCGCGCCGGTGCTGCGTTGCGCGCGGAAAACGACAATATTCAGCGTCGCCGCTTCAGTACGGAACGTCAAGACCCACTTCGTTGGCGCTTCCCCGAACGCAGGGCGGGCCGGACACGATTTCCGGCAACACCGCCTCGGACACCTGACGCAAAACGGCTGAACGCTCCGCGCTCTGATATCTACAATGAGCGCTCTACCCATTTGCAACACTCGCGTTGGAGGTTTTCGGTATGCCGGAGAAGGTAGTCATTATCGGTTCGGGCCCTGCGGGTTGGACGGCGGCGATTTACGCGGCGCGCGCGAATTTGCAGCCGCTCGTATACGAAGGCGCCGTCACGGAAGCAAACCGCATCAAGGGCACGCTGCCGTTGGGGCAGCTCGCGCTCACGACCGAGGTCGAAAACTACCCCGGCTTCCCCGAAGGTGATTCGCGCGCGTATCTCCGCAGCGCGTTGCCGGCGGAGCGGCAGCCGTACTGGGTGGCCGAAAACAAGCCGCAGCCGAGCGGTGGCGTCAACGGTCCGGAGTTGATGGAGTTGATGCGGCAACAGGCGGTCAATTTCGGCACGCGCATTATCACGGATGACATCGTCAAGGTCGATTTGGGCGCCCATCCGTTCCGCCTGATATCGCTTGAGGGACCAACGGTTGAAACGCTCGCACTCATTATCGCGACCGGCGCTCGCGCCAACTATCTCGGTCTGCCGTCGGAAGACCGCTTCAAGAACAACGGCGTCTCCGCGTGCGCCGTGTGCGACGGCGCGTTGCCGCGGTTCCGGAACAAACCCCTGGTGGTGATCGGCGGCGGCGACTCGGCTGTTGAAGAGGGGTCCTATCTGACGAAGTACGCCAGCGTTGTCCATCTCGTCCACCGCCGGGATCAACTGCGGGCCAGCAAGATCATGCAAGACCGAGCGATGGCGAATCCGAAAATCGCGCCGAAATGGAACCGCACCCTGAGCGAGGTTCTTGGGACCGATGCCGCCGGCGTCACCGGCGTGCGCCTCGCGAGCACCGTGGACAACGCGACGGAAGAGGTGGCGTGCAGCGGCGTCTTCCTCGCCATCGGCCACACGCCGAACACCGATTTCCTCGAAGGCCAGGTGGCGCTCGATGACAAGGGTTATATTCGCTGGATGAACCCGCAGCGCACCAACACCAGCGTCGAAGGCGTCTTTGCCGCCGGCGACGTCGCCGACAGTTACTACCGCCAGGCGGTCACCGCCGCCGGCACCGGCTGCATGGCGGCTCTTGACGCCGAACGCTGGCTGGCGGAACACCACGGCTTGTGAGGCTCCCTCATCATGTTGCCGACTCTTGAGACACCGCTCGTCCGCCTCGGCAATTTGTTTCCGCGCCGGGAAGTGTACGGCAAGTGCGAGTTTCTCGCGCCGTCCGGCTGTTTCAAAATTCGCGGCGCCGCACATCTCCTCGAACATTTGCGTCGCGAGGGACGCAAGCAGCCCTTGATCGTACCGTCGATGGGAAACACCGCGCTCGGCGCGGCGGTCGGCGCCAAAGAGTTCGGCTTCAGCATGGTCGGCGTCGTGCCGCAAACGATTGCCCGAGCCAAAGACGAGAAACTGCGAGCGCTGGGCGTCGAGCTGATCAAGATTACCGGCGGCGGCAGCGACCTGCTGCGTCACGCCACCACGATCGCCAAGGAACGCGACGGCTATTTCGTGCATCCGCATCTGGACGTGCAGTGGACCGATGGTTATCAAGCGATCGCCGCCGAGATCTTGCAATCCTTGCCCGACTGTCGTTCGCTCGTCTTCCCCGTCGGCGGCGGCGGCTTGCTGATGGGTCTGCTCGCGTATCTGCGAAAAAACCCCGGGCCAGTCCGGCTTTATGGCTGTGAGCCGTACAACTACCCCAAGTACGCGCGCTTTGACCATGCCCGTTCCACGACCATCGCCGACGGCTTGCTGCTGGAGACGCCGCACCCATCGGTGCAGCAGGCCATTGCCGAAGCGGGCATCACGATTTCCCTGGTCGCCGACGCGGACATTCGCACGTCGTTGAAGGCATTGTTTGATTTGCAAGGCTTGGTAGTCGAGCCGTCGAGCGCGATCACGCTCGCGTTTGTAACGACGCATGGCCATGAGCTCGAAGAGCCCATCGCCGTCGTGCTTACGGGCGCCAACATCGCCGACGAGGACCATCGGCGTCTGCGTTCGGCGGTGTGAAACGACGGGGGAATTGGCACGCCGGCGCTGGTGTTCCGACTCGGCACACGTTCGGTCCTACCCCATCAACTCCTTCACCGCCTTCCCGCCATCCACAATCTTGATCGGCCGCCCGACACCGGTTAGACGCCAGCGGCGGTCAGCGCACGATCAATCTTCTTAATCGTCCGCTCGCTCGGAACGTGCTTCGCGCTCTCTAACCCGATGACGCTATCGAGTCGAACGCCAGCTCGCTTCGCGAGTTCGGATTGGGAGAGGCCGGCCTTCAGGCGCGCCTCGATGATTTGATTGGCCAGAATCGCCTGCACCGTCTCCGCAGCGGGATAGTTGCCCCGCGCATTGGGACCGGGCAATTCGACGAAAGGCGATGATTCCGGCCGAAGCGATCCGTCGAGATCGCGGATCACCTCGCGGATTGTGTCCTGGGCGTGGGACACGGCCCGGTTAATGGCAGCCTGAGTCCGTGCAAGCGGATGCTTACGGCGAATTCGCGTCTTGAGGTCGCGCAAAGCTCCCTCCAACGCTCCGATTCGGTCAGTGAGAGGCTGAACTCGAACTCGCGCAGAGCCGTTCCGAGCCCCGCTCTTTTTTGCTGCTTGCGTCGTCATGAGCAACCTGCCTTACGAACCCGTCGCGGTGCCCGATCTTTTCCTCGGTGACCAAGTGGTGCTCCACTTGTCGGGCCATCTTCGCAGCTTTACCTTTGTCGAGTTGTTTCTCTTCAACTTGCTCGACCTTCGTTTCGACCCGGAACTGCAAGCGGTAATCTCCCGTTCGCATGCGGTACTTCCCTGCCAGGTCGCCACTGAGGGGCTTGCAGCCGCTGACGTTCGGCCAATTCTTGAGGCGTCGCAAGAGCTTGTGGATGCGTCCCGAGATGACCCGGTTCTTGAGTTCAGTGAGTCCTTGCCGTGCATCGGGGGAAACGTCTACCTCGGTCGGCATCTTGGCCATATCCCTGCCCGCGACCAACTTGTCAATCGCCGTCGTGGCTTGAGCGATGAAAACGGGGCTGACTCGTTCGTCGCGAGTCAGCCCCGTTTCTGTCGTGGCATGCTCCCGTTTGTCGCTTACGCCAACAACTCCTTCACCGCCTTCCCGCCATCCACAATCTTGATCGGCCGCCCCACGCCGCTCATGTTTTCTTTGTGGGCGTTGATCTTGAGCGAGTCGCAGAAGGTGCAGAAGAGGTCGGCGACGGTGACGGGGCGTTTGGTCACGTCCATGCCGTCGGCGCTGGTTGCGCCGAGGACCTGGCCGCCTTTGATGCCGCCGCCGGCGAGGGCGACGTTGAAGGCGCGAGGGTAGTGGTCGCGGCCGCCGCGGGGGTTGATGCGCGGGGTGCGGCCGAACTCGCCCATCCAGATGACGAGCGTTTTGTCCAACATGCCGCGTTCTTTCAGGTCGGCGAGGAGGGCGGAGAAGCCGGCGTCCACCTCGGCGGAAAGCTTTTTGACGCGCTCAAAGTTGTCTTGGTGCGTGTCCCAGTTGCCGCCGGCTTCGCGGCTGCCGGCCGATTCGACTTCGACGAACGTGACGCCGGTTTCGACCAGCCGGCGGGCGAGGAGGCAGCCCTGACCGAACGAACTCTTGCCATAGCGCTCGCGGACGCTTTCCTTCTCCTGGCTGATGTCGAAAGTCTTGATGCGCGGGCTGAGCACCATGCTGGCGGCATTGCCGTAGAGGGCCTTGTGGTCCTCGACGCGCGGCCCGCCGCCCGACTTGGCAAAATCGTCTTCCAGGTCTTGCAGCAAACCGAGCCGGCGGTTGTAACGCTTGTCGGTCACGCCCTGCGGCAGCTCGACGTTGCCCGGCATGCGCGTCGGGTCGGCGACGACGAACGGGGCGAACTGCATGCCGAGGAAGCCGGAGCCAATGGTCGTCACGCGGTTGCCGACGCTGACGAAGTGCGGCAAATCAAACTTCTCCGGCCCGATTTCCGACGCGACGATGGAGCCGAAGCTCGGATACTTCACGCTGCCGTTGGGCACGTAGCCGGTGTGAAGCTGATACGTCGCCCGCTGGTGTTCGCCTTCCTTGTTGGTCATCGAGCGGATAAGAGCGATGTCCTTCATCTGCTTGGCGGTCTTCTCCCACCCCTCGGCGATCTGGATGCCGCTGACCGCGGTCGGAATCGCCTTGGTCGGCCCGCCGTTCGTCGTGCCGGGCTTTGGGTCGAACGTCTCCATCTGGCTCGGCCCGCCGCGCATGAACAGCAGAATGCACGCCATGCCGCGCTTCCGCAACTCCTCGGCGTGAAGCGTGACCGCCTCCTTCCAGCCCAACATGCCGAGCCCGGCACCGCCGCCGATGGCGACGTTGCGGAGGAAGGAGCGACGGCTGATGACGCCGTCGCGGGTGGTTTGAACGTGCATTAGGGATTGAAGCGGCATGACGGTGTCCTCGCTCAAATTCTCAATTGTCTTCGTCTGGATCGGCCAGCCAATCATCGAGGGTGCGCGAATCCGTGGCGGGGAATACGTTCAAATCGAATCCAGTTTCCTCCGCCGCGTAGCGTCGGGCCTTGGCGTATACATCCGCCAAGATCGCTTCGGCGTGATTACGAAGTACGCGGCTCTCCACGATATCGGCGAGTTCGCTTCGTTGCTCACGAATGCTGACACTCCACGAGCCGGAGCGCTTCTCGAGTTGGTGCTCCCATTTCAACAGATGCTTCAAGCGCACCAGCAAACGGCTCTTCATTTCACGACGATCGCGTTTAGCCATGTCTGAGAGGTATTCACTCAAGTGCCGGAAATCCATCTCGTCGTAGCGACCGCAGGAGGCCAATTCCGACATGATTTCCAACCACGCGGTTTCGTCTTGCTCGTAGAGCTCTGCCAGATTCGGTGCTTGTGCTGTTGCCATAATTGTTCTTTGCGCTGACGCCGCTGGCCGCGCTTGCCTACAGCGCGCTCGCAATCCGGCTAGGCCACCGCGTATTCTGTATACTCTCGCACTTCTCGCGGACGAAACGCGAGCACAATGTCCGACTTCGGGATGCCCGCTTCAGCCAATTCCGGCGCTACGCCGTGCTCCGTGTTGTCTGTTTGAACCCAAACCTTGCCGCCGTTGAGATCGACATGCACCAACGGATAATGCACTCGCTCGTCATCGTCCCAGCCCAGCGTCATAAGGACGAACCGTCCGCGGGCACGGTCAAAGACGGCTTCGCACGCGAGATCGCCATGGGCGTAGGAAATCCTCGTGTAGGCGTCGAGCACTTTTTCGATTGCGTCAATGTAGGGGCTTACGGTAGCCATCGGACAATCTCCTTTCGCTTCGCGTGAAAGACAACGACGCGAAGGTCGTAGTCTTCCAACAGCACTTGTCCGAGCGGTTCGTCGAACAGCTTGGCCATGTTCCTGGGCACGGCCAAAAAAAGCTCGCGGTCTGGTTGGCGCCGCCGCAGCACGGAACGGTAAATCAAGTATTGCCCCAGAGCCTTTTCGAGGTCGTCAACGATCGACGGCCCGATGAAGCTTTTTATCTCGACAGCGATCCGCCGGCCGGATCTTTCCGCGGCGAGAAACTGCTCCAATCCGAGATCGATGTAGAAGTCCCGCTTCCCCCACCGTAACCGAAACGGGTCATGCGTAATTGTCCACCCGTCGCTTTCGAGAGCGTTACGAACCTCGTCGTGGTAGAGGTCTTTTGCCGCCATAACAGCGCCCGCGCCTCATGCCATTCTACCGCGGAATCCCAGGTCGCTCGGGCCCGATTCGTGCGAATTCTCGTTCGGCGTCGCAAAAGGCTACCGTTTCGTCTGAAACTCCGTCGAATTCAACAGCGCCCACAGCAAATCTTCAAACGCCTCCTGCCGGTTGCCGACCTTCGCGACGTACTTCAGCGCCTTCTCGTGCTCACTATCGGTCGGCTTGCGGGCGAGGGTTTTCAGGTAGACCATCCGCAGCGCTTCGTCGTCCTTCGGATAGCTGGTCAGAATCCGGCCGAGCACGTTCGAGCCGCGGGCTTGGATGCGCTGGTTGATTTGCGGGTTGTTCATCATCAACAGCGCCTGCGGGATGCTCCCTTCGACTTCGTCGGATTTCATCGACGGGTCGAAGTTGAATTCTTCCTTGAAAAGCACTTCGAGTCCGCCCGCACGAGCATAGGGACCCATTCCCATCGGCCGCATCGCTCCGGGCGGCGGCGTCGGGCCGAGGCTGCCAAGCACGGTGACCAGCGACTCCCACAGGGCGTCGGGCCGCAGGCGTGTTGGATAAGCGGCGGCGAAGTGCAGGTGCTGGTCGGCCGATTCGCCGAGGCGGATTTGCCGTTGGTAGGTGTCGCTGTTCAGAATCGCCCGGAACATCGCCTTCATGTTGTAGTTGTTGCCGCGGAAAGCGCCGGTAAGGCGGGTGAGCACGGTGGGGAAGACCGCTTCCTTTTTCGGCCCCATGTCGTCCACCGGCTGGTAGAACGATTGGCCCATCAGCTCGCCCCAGATGCGGTTCACGTAGGCGCCGGCGAACCAGTAGTTGTCCTTGCCGACAATGGAATTCGCGAGCGCCTGGCGGCGTTCGTGGTCGCCCAGGTTCTTGCCGGCCGCTTTGCCGTCGAGGAAGACGGGGTAAGTTTCAAACGTTTTCTTCGGGTCTTCCTTGCTCGGCATTTCATGCTCGCCGCGGGGAGCGACGGCGAGGCGGAAGCCCGTGGGCGGCGTCATTGCTGTACGGATCGGTTGCCCGCCGCGGACACGAGCAAAATACGCGGCCAGCTCGTGGAACTGCACGCGCTTCCATTGGTCGCTCGGATGATCGTGGCACTGCGCGCATTGAATCTGGATGCCCATGAAAATGCGCGAGGTCTCCGCGGCCAATTCGCTCGGCGTATCGACGCCGCGGTGCGACACGAGCATGAAAAGCTGGCCGTTCTTTGACGGATCATCGAACTTGATCTCGCCCTCCGCAGTAATGATCTCACGGGCCATTTCGCCCCAGCTGCGGTTCTTCGCGAACTCTTCGGTCAGCCAAGATTCAAACGACGGAATCAGCACACGGTTCTGCGGATTGGTCGTCGCGGCCAGGAACACATCACGCCAGTAGCGGGCCCAATGTTTGGCGTATTCCTCGCTGTTGAGCACTTTGTCGATGAGCTTGGTTCGCTTGTGCGAATCTTTGTTGGCGACAAATTCCTCCACGTCGGCGGGCGACGGCAATTCGCCGGTGACATCGAGGTAGACGCGGCGGATGAATTGCTCGTCGGTGGTCCGCGGGGCCGGCTCAACTTTCGTTTCTTGCAATTCCTTCGAGACCAGCTCGTCCAACTCACCCGGCTTGAGCGCGGTCAGGGGGGCTTTTTGCCAGGCTTCGGTCGTCAGCAGCGATGCACGCGGCGGCGCGGGAGCGGCCGGCTTGGCCGGCGGTTGCTTGACGGGAGTCGGCGAATTCTTCTTGTTGAATTGTGCCGTTGCGGCGCTTGCCGTCATCAAAATCAGAGCGGCGGGCAATGCCACGAGCCAAACCCGAGTTCGCCGTTCGTGTCGCATGAGGTGACTCTCCAGGAAGCCGTTCGCCGAACCAGTTGTAAGTCGCTGGCAGCGACGATTTTACCAGCGGTCGGCGTTCAAGCGTCGCACGTCTTTTCCCGCGGAAAACTGTGAGGGATCGGCGGCAGGCATAGGGGTTCAAACACCAGGCGAAGAGACGGGTTCCGGTGCGGAAAGCACAAGTTTTATGTCTAGGATAGACGCGGCGTCGGTCACGGGCGCGCAGCCCGCAACGCGGCGAGGGTCCGCTTCGCTGCTTCATCGCCGTGCGCAGAACCAGTGGCAAGGGTCCGCTTTGCTTCTTCATTGCCCGCAGCAGCTGCCTTCCCGTACCACTCCATCGCCTTCGCGCGATTCTTCGTCGTGCCAATTCCCCAGTAATAACATCTCGCAACCTCGGTCTGGCTGTCGCGATCACCGTTGCGAGCCGCACGGCAATAGTAGAGAAATGCCTTCCTTGGATCCTTCTTGACGCCCTTACCGCTCTCGTATGAGACCGCCAGATCGTATTCCGCGGGCGCGTAGTGTTGGGCGGCAGCTTTTTTCAGAAGTGCGGCACCCTTCGAAAAGTCTTTTCTCACGGCCTTGCCGAATAGGAAGAGCGTAGCCAAACCGTAAAGCGCGGGCGCATAGCCCGTGTCTGCAGCTTGACCAAGGAGTTCCAACGGCAGCGGCTGCCCCGTAGCTTCGGCACGCCGAGCGAGACGAAGCGCTTTGTCATAGAGTTGCTTGCCCGTTTGATCATTCCGCGCCTTCGGATGGACGATCTGCTGGCCGTTCTTTTGGCTCTGGAGGCGGCCAGGGTTTCTTCCAACCTTTCGGTCGTCGCCGAGGGTACTTGCGCTCGTTGTCGGCCCGTTCGCCGCCATAATCTTTGTGCTTTCTTGCCTTGCTGCGTTGGTGACCGGACGTGGTCGAAGGCCGTTTGTCTTTGGTGTGCTCCGACCCGCCCGACGACCTACCGGAGAGGTCGATCTTTTTCTTCTTGCGAGCCACGCTGAAGCGCCGCCGGCGTTCGAGAAATGCCTTGATGCACCCGTCGTTTCTCGACCCAGGCCATGGGGCCAAGAACCTTGAGGTGCGTCGGCCTCGTGAGTTGCTACGCGGCCCTTACGTCCGCGCCACGCATCGAAGGCGTATCTTGCCGAGCGGTTGCGCGCGCCCGCTCCATGTATGATGCTAGCGTCGGCGGGTAGACGCGTCAATAAAGCGCCCACCAAATGAAACGAGCGGGACAAGCAAAACCTTGCCCCGCTCGCGTCTGATTCAAATCCATAGTTACCTGTTCGGCGCCATCGGCGGCGGCAACTGTCCCGCGGGCGCCGCCGGAGCGGGCGCCGGCCCCGGCATCGGCGGCGTCACAACTGGCGCCGGCAACTGCACCGGCGCCGCGCCCGGCGCCGTAGCCGCTGCGGTCGCTTCCATCGACGCCAGCTCGCGCGTCAGCGGGAACGCCGGCGACGGCACGAAGTATTGCGGCGGGTGTTCCAGATAGTGCGGCGAGGGGAGCGTCATGCCGGCAATCCAAGTTTGGCAGCCGGTCAGACTCGACAGACCCAGGGCCAAGCCGGTCGCGAACAAGCCCTGCCATCGGCGCGTCGTTTTCATGTCCCGCGTCCCCCTGCAAGCGTGGTGGTGCGTCGTCGGCCGCGCCGACCGCCCCGCGTGAGTTCCTGTGAAGAGAATGGCCGGCCTCCGTCCCCACGGAGTACGTCCCCTTTGTCATCGGCCGGGCACGCGCGAAGAATTTAGTGGATTTGCGGAATGCGCCGGGCAGAATGGAGCGACTCAAAGAAACGCCGTTGCCGGACCATGACGCCGGCAAGCTGGAACGGATGAGGTGATTTGCTCAAGCAGAGCTGACAACGGGACCCCGACGCACGTTTGTCGTGGCGCGATTCGTCGGGCCGATCAGCAATCAGGCCGCATAAGTCCGGCCACTACAAATCCGAGTCCGGCCCGTGTCACACTCCGGCGAATAGGAGGCCCGCCGTGTCACTCGCGTTGCATTTGCAAGATGAGGCGGCGGTAGCCCACTCGCCGTTGGTCTTGTCGTGGAACAAGCCGGCGCAACCACTTCCGGTCCGCGTGGTGCGGGCCGTCCGCCAAGGACGGCCGCCACATGTTGAGCCCACGCCGGCTCGAATCCCAACGGGGCCGGAAGACCGCCCGTTCGACTTTTGCGGCCATATTCGGCGAGTGTGCGGCGATATCGCACGCCGCTGTCCGGAACTGGCTCACGTCGACGTCACGCGCATTCTCTTCGCCATGACGCAAGCCCGCAGCGGCCGAACGCACGGCTTGCAAGCGCGCGTCACGCCGCTGCGCTTCCGCGGCGGTCAACTGACCCGTATTCGCCACGGTGTCGCCTATCAGGTACAGCGCTATTTCGTCGATGGGAAGGAAATGCTGTATCTCATCTCGTTCTGCCTGCCGCGTTTCCTCGACCAAGGATTTGAAGAGAAGTTCGTCACGCTTTTCCATGAGCTTTACCACATCAGCCCGGCATTTGACGGCGACCTGCGACGCCACGACGGACGTTGCGACATCCACACAACGAGCAAAAAAGAATACGACGCGCACATGCGCCGGCTGGCGAAGCAATACCTGGCGTCGCGACCCGACCCGGTGCTGTACGGCTTTCTGCGGCTCGGTTTCGCCGAGCTTTGCCGACGACATGGAACCGTGAACTCCATCGCGGTGCCGCGACCGAAGATGATCCCACTTTCGGGGTCGCCTGCCTGAGCTGCGTTATGCCGCGCTTCGTCATCCTCGAACACGATCAACCGACGCTTCACTGGGACTTCATGTTGGAAGCCGGCGACGTCTTGCGCACTTGGCGACTTACCGCGCCGCCTGCCGTCGGGCAACAAATTGCGGCGGAGCCGTCGTTTGCGCACCGGCCGCTCTACTTGGATTACGAAGGTCCAATCAGCGGCGGTCGGGGGTTCGTAAAACGCTGGGACGCAGGCACGTTTCGCTGGGAAGCAGACGAGAGGGACCGAGTGGTTGTCCGTGTGGACGGGCAGAAAATCCGTGGCAGCGTGTCATTAACAAAGGCAAGCGCGGGCGCGTGGTTCCTGGCGCTGGACGCGGGAGGATGACTCACTTTTTCAATCCGCGGCCGCCTTCACTTCGCTTACCGGCAGGGCTTTCAGCGGCGCCGCTTCGGTGGAGCGGCCGCTTACGATCAACTTGCCTTCCTGCAATTCCAGCCGCCGGAGCATAACGGTCGGCCGCTCGCGATCCGCCTGAAAGCGGAGCAACGCGACCGGGTTCCCCTCGTGGCGATACCAGGTCAACTTGATGTTGTTGCGGTCGGCGGCGTCGGTCACGCGGTCGAGCAGCCACTGCGGACTCACCGGCAGCGACCCGGCGTACAGCCCCTGCAATTCCATCGCCACGACGTTCGGGTCGCGCGGCGCCAGCCACATTCGTAGATCAATCGACACGACCGTGCTCAACCGCCCCGATCCGTAGCGAAACGCGATCCGCATCCGATCCGGCTGAATCGCCACGTGCGGTTCGGAAACGCCGTCCGGCAGCAGTCGGTCGTTGATGTGCGAGCGGACGAAATCCTCGTCGAGATAGCTGTTGATTTGTGATTCCGTGAAAGTCGAGTGCCACTCGTGATCGCCTTGCAGCTCATCGAACAGATTCATCACCTCGCCGTAGAATTCCTGCGAGAATCGCGCGCGCTCTAACCCCGGCGGCAGCGAGGTTCGGCGATAAAAATCAGGTTCGTGGCGCACCAACAAAAACAGCAAACCCGCAATCAGGCCGCCGAGCCCAAGCACAATTCCGCCGGTCAGCAACAGGGAGCGTCGGCTCATGACTGGGCCCACCGGGAGAGGAAGGGACAGGTTCCGTCGAAGGGGCAAGACGTGGAAGCGACCGAGCTTATAGCGGCGTCGCGCCGACAGGTCAACGCCGAATCAAGCCCGGCTTCCGCCATTTGACCACTCTTGCTGGCCGCTTGCCGCCACGCTATATTGACGTGGTCCTGGCCTGATAGCCGGGCGCGTTCGCGATTTGGGGACGTAGCTCAACTGGTTAGAGTTCCGGACTGTCGATCCGGGGGTTGCGGGTTCGAATCCCGTCGTCCTCGCTGGTTCACAAGGCCGCAAGTGCAAGAAAAGCGGGCACTTGCGGCCTTGCCGTTTTTTCCGGCTTTTATGAAATCGGCCTGTGCAGTCCCTTCGAGCAGATCACAAGAATTCACAACAACTGCCAACACGCCTTCACCCCCTACGGCATCGCGATCAACCCGCTTCAAGGAAAATGAACTCGTGAAGCGAAATCTCGATGGCGCGGAATAAAGTGATTGACAAGTCGGGATGTTACGATATAATTGAGTGTGGAGGCACACGATGACCACCAAGACCATCAAGCCGAGACTGCCCAAGCTCACGGAGCTGCACGCGTTGGCGCAGGCGGCGGAATGCCTCAAAACGCTGGCCCACCCGCACCGCCTTCGCATCGTGCAGATGCTCCTCCTTGGCCGTTACACGGTCGGGGAACTGGCCGAGGCGTGCGGTATCCCGAGTCACATGGCCTCCGAACACCTGCGACTGATGCAGCGATGCGGTTTCATGACAAGTGTAAAAGAAGGGCGCAAGGCCTATTACCAAATCGCCGAACCGCACCTTGCGAACATTATGGCGTGCATCGAAGCCCGGTTCGGCGATGCGCGTTGAGTTTTTTTCCTTCGATATGTGGTAATGTCGTGATCCTTCAACTTACTCTGGGGCCGGTCAACGGTCCGGTAACATCATGAACGGAGGCAGGAAAATGGAACTCCTCATTCCTCTGGGCGTCGTCGTGGTTTGGATCATTCTGCAAGCGTGGGTGCTGCCGCGACTGGGCGTGAAAACCTGAATGAGCGGCGCTTGCGGGCCGAGTTCGGCCGACGCGCGGTTGGAGCTTCCGGAAGGCTCAAACCAGGCCAACGGGGCCACCACGCAAGGTGGACATTCTAATGAGGAAAGGAATTTGCCATGAGTATCACAACCATCAGTCCCCAGCGTCTCGCCGAACTGTGCGTGGGCGGGAAGGTCGACTTTCTCGACGTGCGCAGCCCGGTGGAGTTTCGGGAGATGCACGCCGCGGACGCCCGAAACGTCCCGCTGGATCGACTCGAACCTACAGCGGTGATGCAAGCTCGCAACGGCGCGCGGAACGAGCCTCTGTACTTCATCTGCCGCTCGGGGAGCCGGGGGCGGCAGGCGTGTGAGAAGTTTGTGGCCGCAGGCTACACAAACGTCGTCAACGTCGAGGGCGGCACGCTGGCTTGGGCGGAATGCGGCCTGCCCATTGTTCGCGGCAAGAAGGCGATTTCGCTGGAACGGCAGGTGCGCATTGCGGCGGGGCTGCTGGGGTTGGTGGGGGCGCTGCTCGGCTGGCTGGTGCATCCGGCGTTCGTCGGCTTGTCCGCCTTCATCGGGGCCGGGCTGGTCTTCGCCGGCATCACGGACACTTGTGGCATGGGTCTGCTGCTGGCCCGAATGCCGTGGAATCAAGTCAAGGCCACAGCCAGCGCGTGCTGCTCCAAGAAGGAGGGTTGCCCATGAAACTGCTCATTGTCGGTGGCGTGGCCGGCGGCGCATCTGCGGCCGCCCGTGCCCGCCGCTTGTCCGAGGATGCCCACATCGTCGTGTTTGAGCGGGGGCCGGATGTGTCGTTCGCCAACTGCGGCTTGCCCTACTACCTTGGCGGCGAGATTGTCGAGCGGGACAAGCTGCTGGTCGTCACCCCGGAGCGGCTGCGGACCCGGTTCAACCTCGATGTGCGCGTACGGAGCTCCGTGGAAGCCATCGACAAGGGGGCGAAGAAGGTCCGTGTCCGCGACCTCGCTTCCGGGCGGGAGTACGAGGAAACCTACGACAAACTGATCCTCGCACCGGGGGCGGCGCCGCTTCGCCCGCCGCTTCCCGGCATCGACTTGCCCGGCATCTTTACGCTGCGCAATCTGCAAGATGTGGACCGCATCAAGACCCGTCTGGATCGTGGCGTGAAGCAAGCCGTCGTCATCGGGGCAGGCTTCATCGGCCTCGAACTCGTGGAGAACTTCGTGCGCCGGGGGATCGCAACCACGGTGGTCGAGTTGCAGGACCAAGTGTTGCCGCCGTTCGATAAAGAGATGACGACGCCCATCGCTCAGGAGTTGGCGAGCAAAGGCGTCGCGTTGCTGCTCGGGCAATCCGCCGAGGCGTTTGAGCAAGTTTCCGATGGCCTGACCGTTCGTTTGAAGTCGGGACAACGGCTACCGGCGCAGCTTGTCGTCATCGGCGTGGGCGTGCGCCCCGAAAACAAGCTGGCGATCGAGGCGGGTCTGGAGGTCGGGCCCCGTGGCGGCATCCGGGTCAACGAACACCTGCAAACGAGCGACCCGGACATCTACGCGGTAGGGGATGTCGTTGAGATCAAGGACTTCGTGACCGGCGAGCCAGCGCAGGTGCCGTTGGCGGGTCCGGCCAACCGCCAAGGACGCATTGCCGCCGATCACGTCTTCGGCCACAGCTCTCGCTACCGGGGAACACAAGGCACGGCCATCGTTCGAGTCTTCGACCGGACGGCGGCACTCACCGGGGCTTCGGAGAAGGTCCTGCGGCGGTCGAACCGCCCTTACCGCAAGGTCTATGTCCACCCGACGCATCACGCCGGGTATTATCCCGGCGCCGAAGCGATGACGGTGAAGCTGTTGTTCGACCCGCAGTCAGGTCGAGTGCTGGGCGCGCAGATTGTCGGCGGCGCCGGGGTGGACAAGCGGATCGACGTGCTGGCAGTGGCGATCCAAGCGGGCATGACGGTGTTCGATCTGGAGGAGATGGAACTGGCCTACTCGCCGCAGTACGGCGCGGCCAAAGACCCGATCAACATGGCCGGGTTCGTGGCGAGCGGCATGCTGCGCGGCGAACACCCGCAGGACGATGTGGAGGCAATCTTAACCGCTTCTGCCAGTGATCGCCCCTACCTGCTGGACGTGCGAACGCCGCAGGAATACGCCGGCGGCCACATCCCCGGCGCCGTGAACATCCCCGTCGATGACTTGCGAACTCGCCTTGGCGAATTGCCCCGCGACCGAAGGATCGCCGCCTACTGTCAGGTGGGACAGCGGGGCTATCTGGCGACGCGTATTCTGCTACAGGCCGGGTTTTCGGCGGTCAACCTCGGCGGCGGTTACAAGACGTACACACTCTTTCATCCGAATTGCAACACCGCCCGCGCGGCTGGATGACCAACCGCATTTCCAGCGGCCACTTCCCGAGCCCACGTGACCGCGCGCATGGCGCTCTTCCGCACGCTCCTCCACCAACTCCTGACCGCGCAGGTCCGCGTCCACGACCTCGACCTCTCCGCACTCGAAGAAGCCGCGCTGCCGCCGGGAGCGTCGCGAATGGCCGTAACGCCCGCCCTGGGAGCCCGACGCGTTAGCGAGGGGGCGCGACGTGGGACGTGGCCCCCCCCCTCGCTAACGCGTCGGGCTCCCAGGTCGGGCTCCCAGGTCGGGCTCCCATGGCGGGCTCCCAGGCCCTTGCGCGGCGCGTATAATCATCCCTCGGAGGTGTCCTATGGCGAACGATGCCCCGATCGCTTTCTTGCTCACCTGGACGACCTACGGGACCTGGCTACCCGGCGATGCCCGCGGCTGGGTCGAGTATCGGCGGGGCTTTCAACTGCCCGACCCGATCCTGGAGCTCGAATGCGCGGCCCGCATGACCGAGGACGCGTGCCCGCTAGCCCAGGTTGCGCACTTGTAAGAGAATTCTGTCGATTTTCGCCCCGGCTCCGCGTGAATTCCTCGGTTTTTCCGTAGTGGAAGTCGGCCAAACGCCGTGTAGTGAAGACCTACCCCCTTGCAATTTCGCCATGCTC
>JBGQKZ010000021.1:0-79871 GCA_041499805.1 Gemmataceae bacterium | reverse complement strand
TGTGGACCCCGCGCGCGGCTTGTCCCCCGCCCCCCTGGCGGCGCGTGGGCACCACTCTCGCCGGGGTCCGTGCGCGCGCATGGCGAAGACTCTGTCGTCCTTGCATCTTTCATCGGTTTTGCAGACGGTAAACTTCGTTTTTTGTGCCGGGAGCCGGGCTCTACCGTGAAGGGCGAGGCAAAGTGGTTCCGGTAAACGAGTGAAACGCCGGGAAAGGCGGGATTTGAAGCGAAGAGCACGGCGCGGAAAGTCCCCGGTGTGCATGTTGCGCACTCGGTATGTCAACCCGTCTTCACGGTCGGCGCCTACGATGTTATAACCGCGATGGTTTGGACCGACCCGGAACAGAACCGCGACCCATGAATCGGAGAAGGCCCATGCGAAGGCTTTATCTAACTCTGGCCGCTGCCCTACTCGCCGGTGCGGCGACGGCGCAGCAGCCCGGCGCGCCCGCCGCGCCGTCGCAGTCACGGACGCCCGCGAACCCGGCGGTCCTCGACCCACGCGATCCGCTGGATGGCTTGCTCATGCGCTGGGAACAGGCGATGAAAGGGGTGCAGACGTTGGAGGCCCAATGCGTTCGCACGACGCAAGAACTGACGGGCTTCAAGCGAAGCGATGAATTCGTCGGCATCGCGCGGTATGCGAAGCCGAACCTGGCGATGATGCAGCTTCAAGATCGCGCCGATCAAAATCGCTTCGAGCGTTTCATTTCCACCGGGACTTATCTGTACGAATTCCGCCCCACGCAGAAGTTAATCGTTGTTCACAAGTTGCCGCCGCCCAAGCCCGGCCAAGTTGGCGATGATAGCTTTCTATCCTTCATGTTTGGAATGCGCGCCGAGGAAGCGAAACGGCGTTATGACTTGAAGCTTTCCAAGGAGGACAAGGACTACTTTTACCTAGAAGTTCTGCCGCGCTCGGAGCAGGATCAGCGCGAGTTTAGCCGGGCGCAGCTGGTCTTGGACAAGAAAACGTTGATGCCGGCTCAGTTATGGTTTGTTCAACCCAACAAAGCGACCATCACCTGGCGACTGCCCGTTGTGAAGACGGGCGTGCAACTCGATCGCAAGGAGTTTGAGCAGCCGGCCCTGCCGAAAGACTGGAAGATGGTCATGGAGGCAGCGCCAACCGGCGATGTGCCGCCGAGCAAAGTGCGCTCGAAAGACCAGCCGTAGACTGAGTTAGACGAACGCACGGCGAGCGGTCGCCGTCAGCAGGCCGGTGCAGAGACGTGGTTCATCTGCGCCGGGCGGCTGACGCCGTCCGCTCGCCGTTTTGCGCGCACTTCTGCATCCGCCGCCCTTTTTGTTCACTACCAGTGAAAACCTAATGAGAGCCGAAACTGTCGTGTTGGCGGGGGGTTCATATCTCTGCCGCCTACCCTTTCTAGGCGGCGGTGCGTACTCTGACCCGAGACGTGCAACACATTTCAGCAGGAGGGTTGGCAATGCGTGGACTCTGCAAAGTATTTCTGACGCTGGCGGTCGTCGCCGTCATGGCGATGCCGGCGCTGGCGCAACAGCGGCAACGACAAGGCCAGGGGCAAGGCCGTGGCGGCCCCGGCATGTTCGGCGGCGGCGGCATCGGCATGCTGGCTCAGAACAAGAGTGTGCAGGAAGAGATCAAGCTGACGGACGACCAGGCCACGAAGGTTAAGGATTACGGTACGAAGGCCGGCGAAAAGGCGCGCGAGGAATTCCAGAAACTCCAGGACGTGCCACAAGAGGAACGGCGCGAGAAAATGCAGGCGATGATGAAAACCGCCAATGAGGAAGCCGAGAAGGAACTGGGCGGGATTCTCAAGCCGGAGCAAATGAAGCGGTTGAAACAGATCTCCCTGCAACAGCGCGGCGCTCAGGCCGTCAACGATCCCGAGATCGAAAAGGCACTGAAACTGACGGACAAGCAGAAAGAAGACGTCAAGACGATCACGACCGAATCGCAGAAGGCGTTGCAGGAACTACGCCCGCCTCCCGGCCAGGGCGGCGGTGGAGCCCCGAATCCTGAAACCCAGAAGAAAATACAAGACCTGCGCAAGGACACCAACGAGAAAGTCGTGTCCGTTCTTCACGACGATCAAAAGAAGACGTGGAAGGAACTGACTGGCACTCCGTTTGAAGTCAAGCGCGAGCCGCGACGGCAGCAGTAAAGCTCGTAATTACGATCGCTTGCGTGAGAGCCCTGGGCAACGCCCGGGGCTCTTCTTTTTTGGTTGTCGCGCTCGCAAGGACTCACGGCCGGGTGGGCGCAGAAGTGTGGGACGGGGAAAAAAAGGAGCGAGTGATGACCATCGCTGGTCGTCACTCGCCCAAGACCGAGCAGGACGCGCCTTGTTACGCGATCCAACAACGGTGGCGAGGCTGCCTTTTTTCTTCTTCGCTCATATCCCGTTGCACGCCCCAGAAGCTGCCGAAGGCGACAAACAGGCCCGCGAGAGCGGCGCCCTGATCGGCCGACGGAGCGAGCTCATCGCTCGCCAGGGCGGCGGCCATCTCGTGTGATTGCCCGAACGCGGCGCCATCGCTGCCGAAGCAGGCATCGCTGAACTCCGGCGTTACGCGGGTGGACGTTGACAATCCGTCGGAATCATCCCCCGTGACGGCCGGCGCTGGGTGGGCCGTCTCCGGGGCGATAATTAACGCGGGCTGAAAGACAACGGCGTCGACGTTGCCGCCGGCACTGACGCCGCCGCCATCCTGCAACATGGAGCTGACCGACGGGCCGGCGTTTACGAAAGTCGGCGCCGTGACGTACGTCAGCCCGGAAACGCCCGCTGGCTGCACGACGACCGCGTTCACCACGGGCGCCGACGCGGGCGCGTTGAGAAGGCTGGCCGGCAACGTCATACTGACGTGCGGCGCGACCGGGGCCGGCGCCGCTGAAGGCGCGGTCGGCGTGGCGACAAACGGGTCGCTGCCGTCCGCACGCAGATCGGGGTCCGTCTCCGCCGAGCCGCCGCCCGATACCAGCGGATTGCCGTTCGCGGTCTGCGTGTTTGGCAACGGCACGACCGGTGTCGCATTGTTGCCGAAGTTCAACGTCATGCCGTACACGCCCGTGCCGAGCGCGGTGGTGTCGGCGCCTTGCACCTTGATGTAGTACGTCGAACCGGACGTGACGGCGAAGTTCACCGTCAACGTGGTGCCGTAGTTCCCGGCGCCGTTGGCGCTGCCGAGAATGGTGGTCTGATTCGAGGCATACACGGTCACCTTCGGCGCCAACAGGCTCAGGCCGCTGCTTTGCACGGTCAACACGCCCGTGGCGTTGCTGCCGGACGGGGCCGTGAACGTGTAATAATCCAGGTCCGTCGTCGTCGTGACATCGAGCCCGGTCACCAGCCCGGTCAAGTTCGTGGTGTTGATGCTGGCATTGATGCTGCTCGCCGCGGCAAATGTGCCGTTGCTGCCGGCGGCGTCGTAACTATCGATGGCGCGCGGGTTGTTCGCGCTATAGACGTTGCGGATGCCGGCGATGTCATCCGAATACAAATTGACCTTGTAGCCGGTGTAGTACTGCCACATGACCACCCCGCCGACGGTGGAATGTCCCAGGCCGAGGGCGTGGCCAATCTCGTGCTCCGCGACAGTCTGCACGTTGGTGCCGCCTCCCATGGCCATGGTCCATCCGGAGTTCACGTCCAGGTTAAAGAGAATGTCGCCCCCGATAGAGTAATTGTTGGAAGGCGGCGGATAAAAGGCAGACGCCAAGGTAGGGTCGGACGAGCCATAATCGAATCCGCTGATTCGGATATCGCCGTACCCGGGATCCCCTTGCTCGTAATTGCCCGAGCCGAGCGCCGCGCCGTTGTCCGGCACAACGGCAAAGTTGATGTTGGTCTGCGCCGCCCAAGCCTGGGCCGCCTTCAGGAAGGCATTTTGCCAGGCCGCCGGCGAGCCAAACTTCGCATTGAAATTCGCTTGCAAACTGCTGTAGATCGGGCCATTCATACTCCAGGCGACCTGGGTGCCGTCCGGCACGAAGCTGATGGTAACGAGTTGCGGCACGGGCCAGGCATTGCCGGTCGCGTTGTAAGGAACCAACCGTGATTCCAGCATTTCGACCCGCAGACGGGTTTGCAGCCGCTGCTTTCGCGATGTCTTGGCTGCGCGGCCCCATAACGTCATTGTCATGAGAAGCATCCTCCAGCGTGCGTAGGGGCGATTTTGCTCAGCGGTGACGGCGGCCTCAACGGCCACCCGCTACGTTCAACCGAACGTGACCGCTGACCAGCGAAGTCGTTTCCTGGGGCCATGCCGAGTTAACGAGCACCGACCCGCGAACTCAGCACGTTTGGGAACTGCAAACAAGGGCAGTTCATGCCGATGTCTACATTTCAAGATCCACCGGTAAGAATTACGACACAAAGATAATTAGCGAGAAGGGATTGAGACACAAGAGGAAAACTCTGAATAAATGCGTTTTTTTGCTATCCGGCAACAAGTTGCGCACAGGAACATTTCCGTTCGGTCGTCTTTTATTTCTGTCAGCAATAATTTATTGCCTGACGTGAAAAACAACCTCAGCCGTTTGGCGCCTTGGCTCCAGAGAGGAGCTCCCGTCGCTGAGAAATCTCCACCGAGAAGTCGCTGAAACACGCCGCGCAGCTGACGATTTGGAAGTGGAGAATCCATCCAGAGGGGCGTTTCTTCCTGATTTCATTCAGGCCGAATCGAACATTTCGCTCCTGGCAGAATCTTTCCCCTATTTTGGGCAGATTCACAATTCCAATGCTAGATTTCCGGTGCCGCGCCACCATGCGCGTGGACTCACCGAGCTGTCGGGCAACGCTGCGTCCAACGGAACGCGCAGCGCCTCCTTCTCCCCGGAACTTGCCGACACCCGCCCTCACCCAGTGGCAATGATGCCCGGACCAACTTCGTTGCAGCGCCCGGAGGAGGCTCCACCTCGATGGTCATCCTGCAGTCCGCCCCGCGTCGCCGGCGATTCTCGCGGTCGCGAAGGCCGTACCGACTCGACTGGGAAGCGCTGGAACCCCGAACGCTTCCCGCAGCGCTATTCCTGGCGCCTCTGGCGGAAATCGAACCGAACAACACGCTGGATCAGGCGCAAAATCTCGGCGCCGTCAGCAGCGCGGGACACCTGGCGCTGACGGGCACAGTCGGCGGCGCCGACGTGGACTGGTTTCAGTTCACCCTCGATGCCGCCGCCCGCGTAACGGTGACGACGACAAGCGACAACCCCGCCGCGCCGCCGCTCGTCAGCCTCTTTAACAACGATCCGTTCGATTTCAACGATCCGTTCGATCCGCTCGGCCATCGCCTACTGGAACAAGGCAGCGACGTAACGCGCGCGCTCGCGGCGGGAACGTACTACGTGGCCATTAGCGGCAGCGGCAACCACGCCTTCAATCCGTTCCTGGCTGACAGCGGCTACCCCGGCGCCGCGGCGACCTATCGAGTAGACGTCAACGTGGGCGACGTCGGTTTTGGTTCGTCCGACAGTCCCACGGTGCTGGCGCTGGCGCCCGCCGCGGGCGCGGTTCTCACGCACTCGCCGCAGATTTTGCGCGTCGATTTCAACACCGGCCTCGATCCAACCTTCATCGACCCGACCAGCAATGTCACGCTGACCTACAACCCGGTCGGCGACTTCGGCGGCCCCGACGATCAGATCGTGTCCGTCGCGTTCGCCAGCTTCAGCGACGCGATCCAAGAGTTGCAAATTCTTCCGGCCGCGGCGTTGTCGCCCGGCTACTATCGGCTGACGCTGGCCGGCGACAGCAGCGTGAATCCGTTCGCACTCATCGGCACGGACGGCGTCTACCTCGGAACCGACGCCGAGCACCCGAACGGCCAAGACTTCAACGCCACTTTCGTCGTCGCCGGCTCGGAAGGCGCGGTCGGCGCCGATGGCACGCAGGGGGACGATACGGCGGCAACGGCCCATGAGTTGGGCAGCGTGCTCGATACGCGCGTCGCGGTTACGGGCACGATCGGCGACGATCCAAGTAATCCGGTCTTTCTCGACACCAACGACGTGGACCTGTACCACTTTCACCTCGATGGAGCGGGCCGCTACGCGTTTCAGGCCGAAGTCTTCGCCGGCCGCATCGGGTCGCCGCTTGTCCCTGGCGTTAGCCTGTTCCGTCTCGATCCAACGGACGGATTGCTGCACATCGTGGACGGGAACGACGGAACAGCAAATAACATCGCTGCAAGCGACGGTCCCGTACCGCAACCATTGAAGTCGGACGCCGCGTTGTTTGCCGGACTCACGGCGGGAGACTACTACATCGCTGTGTCCAGCCACGGCAATGTGCCAGTTCCAGAATTTACGGTCGATCTGCCGGGGCAAAACGGCATTTTTGATCCGAACATCTCGCATAGTGGCTGGGCGGGCGTGTCGTTTGGCGACTACCAGCTTAATGTGCTGGTGGAGCTGGACAACGTCGCGCCACGGGTGGTGAGCAGCACGCTGAGCGCGGGGTTGGTGCTTGATAAGCCGCCGGAGGTGTTCACCGTCAGCTTCAGCGAAGCGGTCAACTTGCAACAGCTTGCCTACAACGTGGCGCTCACCGATCCGAGTGCCCCTCTGGCGAGCGTTGCGATCGTCGCGGCGGACGGCGCCGTCTATTCGCCGCGATTCCGGACCTTCGACGCGGCGACGAACGAAGCGACCTTCGTCATGGATACCGCGCTGCCGAATGGCGCCTTCGCGCTGCACTTTTCCGGCCCGCTCGGCCTGGCGGATGGGGCTGGCAACCCGCTCGTCGGCAATACGCCGGGCGGCGACTACGTCATCCCGTTCACTGTGCAAGGTCCGACGCGCGGAACCGACGGCGACGCCACGTTTTGGATAAGTGCTCCGGGCAACGACGACGGCCCGAACTCCCAACGGCTCGGTACTCTCTTTCCCGCGGAGCTGAAGACCGGTGTGACCATCGCGCGCGACAGCGCTACGGCAGCACAGCAGCCGGGCGACAGTGCGGATTACTATGACATCCATCTGTTGCAAAGCGGGTTCTATGTGTTCGCCCTCGACACCGCGTCGCCGGGAGTCCACGTCATCCTTTACGATGCGCTAGGGAATAATGTCGCACTTGACGGCGATGGCTTAAATAAAGTCGGGCTTCTCAACGACGGCACCTACCTCGTGGGTGTCGCCGGCTGGTCTTCGGCAGATGCCGCAGGAGTCGTGTACCAGCTACACATGTTCAGTCGCACGAGCGGCGAGCTGCCGACGACGCTGACCGTAGGTCCGGCGCCGGCCCTGCGGATCAAGCTGGCGACGCTGCCGCCCGCGCCCACGCGGCCGCAAGGGGAGCCGACACCGGCGCCACCCGGCGTAACGTCGCGCAGCCCCGTCACGACGACTACCACCACCACCAACTCGCCGTCCAATTCAAACACAATCGCGCTCGCCACCGCCGGCCTCTTCGCCGAGCTGGCGGCGGGACCAATCGGCGCCGTGCGCGGGCCGGACGCGGCGCGCAGCGATCGTGTTCTCGTTCAAGGTCCGAATGCGTCGTTGCTCGACACCCTCGTGCAACTGACGGTACTTACGTCGCCCGACGCGCTGGAGACGACGCCGGACAGCGGGGCTTCCTCCATCCAGTCTCTCGTCCAAGACGCGGGCCAGACGTGGGACGACGCCGTTGAAGCGCTGTTCCGCCTCACCGATTGGTTGCGGGCCGCATTGCCAACGTCGCGTGACGTGGTCACCGACGAAGAGGTCGTCGTGCCCGACATCACAGAGCCGCCGTTGTCCGAGGCGCCACCCCTCTTCGACGCAACCGAGCCGCCCGACGTGATGGAAACGGTCGTCGATCCGTCTGAGGGCGATCCGAGCTGCGCCGCCCTGCTCGGCCTCGCCGCGGTCTTTACGGTGCGGCCGAAGGGGACAGAACGCACGAAGCGCAGCGTTCGTCTGGAAAGGGCTTAAGACGCCCACCGCGAGATCATACCGCGAGCGAACCGCTGAGGAACTCCCAACGAGGTTTTTCCGCGGTTCGATTTAATTCGCTTACGGAAATAGTTTCAACGTCCGCCTCTACTTCCGACCGGCTCACGAGCCGCGTCGATGAACTAAGCTTTTGCATGAGTCGCTTGTCCCCTGAAGCTGTCGATTCGGACCCCGGTGAACGCAGCATCCCGAGCTTCGCCCGCGTGCGCGCGGTCAAGCGCGAATTGCTCAACGAGTTGCGCGTGCGCCATACGGATGGCGACGCCGTTCGCGCCGAACAGCTCCTGCCGCGCTGGCCGACCGACCCGAGCCGCGATCCGGATATCGCCAGTCTCTTGTTCGAGGAGTTCAACCAGCGCCGGCAACACGGCGACGAGCCGAGTGTCGCCGAGCTGGAAGAGCGCTTTCCTCAGCATAAACACTCGCTCGCGGGCTTGATCCGCGTACACGACGTCATCCATTCCACCGGCGGCAGCGCGATCAGCGCGCCGACGTTGGCGTTGCCCGACGTCGGCGACGAGGTGTTCGGGTTCCGTCTCGAACGCGAGTTAGGCCGTGGGGCCTTCGCGCGGGTCTTCCTCGCCCGACAGGCGAATCTCGCCGACCGCCCCGTCGTCCTCAAAATATCCGCCGTGGAAGGAACGGAACCGCAGACGCTCGCGCAGCTCCAGCACACGCACATCGTGCCGATCTACTCGGTTCACGAGGACGCTCGCGCCGGGCTTCGGGCCGTTTGCATGCCGTATTTCGGCGGCGCCAGCCTGTCGCAAGTCCTCCGCAAATTGTTCGACACAACAGAGCGGCCGCGCACAGGTCAGGAACTCGCGCAAGCGCTGTCCGAAGTCAGTGGTCCATTGTCCGTTGCGGCGCCGCAGAAACCCGCAGGTGCGGATGATGCCGAAGCGATTGAGGACAACGGACATCGGGCAACGGACAAGAAAGCCTTGCAGCAGTGGCGGCACGGCAGCTACATCCAAGCCGTCGCCTGGCTGACCGCGCGCCTCGCGGAAGCGCTGCAACACGCCCACGACCGCGGGGTATTGCACCGCGACATCAAGCCTTCGAACATCCTGCTCGGCGACGACGGCCAGCCATTGCTGCTCGACTTCAACCTCGCGCAGCTCACGCGCGATGAGCGGGCGCAGGCAATGCTCGGCGGCACCGTCGCCTACATGGCGCCGGAGCATCTGCGTGCCCTGGCCGCGCGCGACCCGGCTTTGGCACGGCGCATCGATCAGCGGGCCGACGTTTATTCACTCGGCATGGTGCTCTTCGAGACGCTGCTGGGCCATCGGCCTTTCGACCAGAGCGGCAGCTATTGCCCTCTGCCGGCGCTCATCGAGGCAATGGCCGTCGAACGCGGCAAGCGCACGCCGTCGTTGCGGCAAGCGTGGGCCGAGGTGCCCTGGAGCCTCGAAAGCATCGCCCGCAAGTGCCTCGCGCCCGACCCGCAACAGCGCTATCAACAAGCCGAGCAGCTTGCCGAGGACTTGCAGCGCTTCCTTGATGATCGTCCGCTGCGCTATGCGCCGGAGCTGAGTAAGGTAGAACGCGTCCGCAAATGGACGCGACGTCACCCACGGTTGACGTATGCAGGGGCCGTGGCGGGAGTGGCGGTCGCAGTGGTGCTCGTGCTTGGCGGCGCCCTTGTCGCCGTCAGCCGTCAATTCGTGGACACGGCGGCCGACTTAGCGGCGAAACGGGAACAGCTTGAAACGGCCGACGCGAAGAAACGCAAGCAAGCCTATGAAGACGGCATCGCACGCGTGCTTTACCTCGTCAACACCACGCAAGAGTTGCGCGACGACCATATAGAAGCGGGTCTCGCCGCGTGCAAGGAAACGTTGGCTCTCTATGACATCCTGGAACGCGAGGATTGGCAACAGCACCCGGACTGGCGACGCCTCGACACGGCGGATCAGCAAAGATTGGCGGAAGATACAAGAGAGTTGTTGGTGCTGTTGGCGTGGGCGCGCGTCCGACAGACACCGGAAGACCCGGCCGTGCTGCGCGACGCCCTGGTCCTTCTCGATCGCGCCGACGCCGTTCAGGATTTATCGCCGTCGCCCGCCGTATGGCAATATCGCGGCTTCTATTTCGACCACCTCAAGCAACCCGAACAAGCGCGCGCGGCCCGGCAGCGCGCGCGCGAGCTTCCCCCCGTCAATGCCCGCGATCACTACCTGCTCGCGACCGCGCATGCTCGGGAAGGTCGTTATGAGGAAGCGCTCGTTGAGTTGGACAAGGCGCTCAAGCTCAATCCGCAACACTACTGGTCGCTCTTCCAAAAAGGGAGCTGCCACGAGCAATTGCGGCAGTACCCCCTTGCGATCGCGGCGTTCAGCGGTTGCATCGCCCTGGGGCCGGACGTGCCGTTCGCCTATTTCGCGCGCGGCTACGTTTTCGGTCGGAGCGGCTACAACGTCGACGCAATACATGACTTCACCGCCGCGTTGGAACACGATCCGCGCTTGTTGCAGGCGTACTGGAATCGCGGCAACGCTTTGCTCGAACAACTTCAATTTGCCGCGAGTCTAAGAGATTTCGACAAGGCCGCCGAGCTGGGTCGTGACGATGCGGAATTGGATTTTGTCCGTGGCGTTGCCCTGGAAGGTCTCGGGCGCGAGGAAAAATCCACCGACCGGTTCGCGGCGGCCGATCAGGCGTTCGCGCGTGCGTTGGCGCGGGCAAGACCCCAGCCCGAATTCCACGTTCGGCTCCTCGCACGCTACGGCGTGGCGGTCAGCGAGCGTCTCCCGGAGCGGGCACGCCAAGCTTTCGCCGAAGTCCTGCGCCTTGATGCTCAGGACCTGAACGCACTTTACGGGATGGGCTCGCTGTTGGCACCGACACGCCCCACGGAAGCACTGTCCTACTTCAACAAAGCCGTGAAAGCAGACCCCAGCTCGGTGAGCGCCCGCCGCTTCCGCGCCATGATGTATGCGAAACTGCAAAGCTTTTTGGACGCCGAAATGGACATGCTTTGGTGCCTTCAGCGTGAGCCGGAGTCGGGGAAGTCCTATTACACGGCGGCCTGCATCTGGGCGTTGGCGGTGAAAGTCGATCCGTCCCAGGCCGACCAGGCGTTGGAGTATTTGCGGCAAGCGTTTCAGCTCGGTTACGGCCGCGATCGCGCAGAAAACGATGACGATCTGGCGAACCTCCGGAACCTCCCGCGGTTCCGTGCGTTGCTGCAAACGGGAAGCTAGTGTTTGGGTGGAGTCTCAGGAGAAACGTTTCATGGTGCGGGAAGTACAGTCTACGGCAAACGGCCGCCACACGAGCGCCTCCGCCCAGGCCAGTGCCTTGGGCGTCGTGTTGCAAGAGGAGTTCGGCGTGTCGTTCACTTTTTACGACGCCGCGTCCGGACAGCCGTTGCGGCGCAGCTCCGCCAACGTGTCCGCGTGGTTTTCCACGGCGTGCGACGTCAACGTTATCCATGACCTGGTGGGCGATGGACGGGCACGTGTCACGCCGCTGTCCGGCGGCCGCTATCAGGTCGCCCTCGTCCTCCACGACTCGAACCGGGCACAACTGGTTGCCGTCGGCGAACTCACCGCCGTGAACTCCGGCGACAATGCCGGGGAAAGGCAACGTCTGCAACGCTGGGCTCAATCCGTCGCCGACCGCCTCCGCCTGGCCGACGAGCTGCTTCTCTGCCGTGAACAGGCCGAAGTCCAAAGCAATCGCGTCAAGGCGGCCTGGGAAACGATCTTGAGCCTCGACCATCTCGTGCGTCGCCTGCGCATTCACAAGGATCCGCAAAAGAACCGGCAACGTGTGCTGGAAACCGCCTTCCAGGCACTGGGCGTCCAGGCTCTTGTCTGGGCGCCAAAACAGCACGAGGAGTCGATTTTTGTGCAAGGCGACACGAAGCTCGCCAGCGCGGACTGGCGCCGCCTTTCCGACCTCCTCACCCACAGCCCCGATCGCCAGCCGCACGGACCGTTCCTCTGCAACCAGATCGCCAACCAAAGTTGGGGCGCCTCGTTCCCCAGCATAACGAGCCTGTTGGCGTTTCCGGTCGCCGATCAAAACGTCGTCGGCTGGGTCATCGCGGTGAATAAGCAAGCGCCGGGCGGCGGGCAACGAGGAGTGGGCAGAAAACGACTTTCCACCGCCGACGCGACCGGGACCAGCCCCGCCGCAAAGGAAGACAGCGCACAACCTCCGTCCTCCATGAACGGAACACTGCCCGCTCCCTTTGGCCATAGCGACGCCGCCCTGCTGACGCCGTTCGTCGGTCTCCTCGAAATGCACCAACGAGGCAGCAGCCGCTATCAGGATTTGCGTGAACTGCTTGTCGGCCTGACGCGCTCGTTGACCTCGGCGCTCGATGCCAAGGACGCCTACACGTTTGGGCACAGCGAGCGCGTCGCTCGTATCGCCCTCGAATTGGGCCGTGAGCTGCAGCTTTCCGAGGACGATCTCGGCGACATTTACCTGGCGGGCCTGCTTCACGACGTCGGCAAGATCGGCATTCACGATGCGGTACTCAGCAAGCCGGGACCGTTGACGCCGGAAGAGTTCGAGCACGTCAAACAGCACGTGACCATCGGCTACAAGATCCTGGCCGACCTACGGCCGATCCGCAACCTGCTCCCCGGCGTGCTCTATCATCACGAACATTTTGACGGCACGGGCTACCCGGATGGTCTGGCCGGCGAGGCGATTCCGCTCTTGGCCCGCATTCTCGCCGTGGCCGACGGTTACGACGCCATGAGCACCGCCCGACCTTATCGCGACGCCATGCCCTGCCGCAAGGTCGAGGAGATTCTGAAGGAAGGCGCGGACACGCAGTGGGATCGCAGCGTGGTGGAAGCGTTTCAGCGCTGCCGGCACAAAATCCACGCGATCCGCCAACGCGGCGTCGGCGAATCGCTTTATCAAGCTCTGGACGGCGCCCTACGTATGGAACAAAGCTCCACGAAGATCAGTGCAGAGATTGCCCCCGTGACTTAGCGGGGACTACGCCTCCCTGCCCTCTTCATCAGAGGAGCGTGGGAGCGAGGCCGCCACGGCCGTTGTCTTAGGAGAGTCCGTGATCAACCGCATAGCCGATCCCTTGGCACGGCACACGCCCACTGACGGCGGCGCCGGGCCCGCGTCGCTGTCGCTCCATTTGCGTAAAAGCGCCAAAGCCCAGACGACCGCACGCAGGCTCCCACCCACACGGCCGCAACAAGTCCTGGAGCTCGCCTGCACCGTGACCGGCGCCTGGTACGGCGGCGTTGCCCTCTTCTCCGCGGAAGAAGAGCTGCTGGAACATCTCCTCTGGGGCTTGGCCGACGAAGCGCGCGATGCCGTCGCCCGCGCGCCCTGGGTGACGGCCCTGGCCCGCCGCGTCTGGCGGCAATCGCGCACGGCGCAATGTTTCGATGTGCTTCTGGATTTGCGCCCCGACGAGACGCCGCTGGTCGAGCCGCCCCTCAGCTTCGTCCTTGGCGTGCCGCTGACGGCGACGGGCCGGTGTCGCGGCGTGCTCTACCTGGCGCGAACCATCGGTGAGGCGCCCTTCACCGCGCGCGACGAAAAAGCGGTCCTGGCCATCTGCGATTGGCTCGAACAAGGCCGATTGCTCGAAGAGGCGCGCCTGCTCGCCCCATTGCAGGTGCTCAATCAAGTGGCCCAGGCGGCGGCCGGCAATCCCGACCTGTCGCGCATCCTTGCCGTGTCGCTGCGTGAACTCGATCGCCACACGCCCTTGAGCATTTCCGCGATTTGGTTGAAAGCGGAGAACACCGCGGCCACGCTGGTGTTGGCGCAGCACAGCGCGCCGCCGGGATTGGACGCCGCGAAACTCGGCTTTAAGAGCGGCAGCCGGGTCGCCGCCGCCGCAACCCCGTTCGCCTCGTGCCTGGAAGACGGTCAGGCGCTGTATGGCGACCTGGAGCAACCGGAGGATATCACGCCGTTGCTTGCCCCGCTGCACGCCGGCGGCGCGACTGCCTGGTTCGCCGTGCCGCTGCGCGCGGGCGATCAACTGGTCGGCGTTCTCCAATGCGTCGGCACGCGGCCGGGTGGCTTTGTCCGCGATCAGATCCAGCTCGTCTACCTCGTCGCCGACCTGCTCGGTCCCGCCATCTCGAATTGCCAACTGTTCGGACGCCTGCGCAGCGCTTACGAAGACTTGAGCCACGCGCAAAACCAGCTCGTGCAGGCCGAGAAAATGCGAGCCCTTGGCGAGTTGGCCGGGGGCATGGCGCACGAATTCAACAACTCGCTCTGCGGCGTGCTCGGCTTCACCGAGCTGGCGCTCTCCGACGGCGCGCTGGCTTCGTCCTGCCGGGGCTTTCTTGATGCCGCCCGCACATGCGCTCTCGACGCGGCCCAAACAGTTCGCCGCGTTCAGGACTTCGCGCGCGAGCGCCGCGATGAGATGGCGATTCAGATCATCGACCTCGACGAGCTCGTCCGCCAGACCATGGAGCTAACGCGGCCCCGCTGGGAAAACCTGGTCCACGCTCGCGGCACGCCGATCACGGTATCCGTTCAGGCGGAATCCGGGGCCCAAGTCTCCGGTTGTCCGGTGGAGCTGCGCGAGATCGTCACCAATCTCGTCTTCAATGCCGTGGACGCGATGCCGGGGGGCGGCACGCTCACCGTGCAAACGTGGAGCACGGAGGCCGAGGCGTTCCTCTCGGTCCGTGACACGGGGGTGGGGATCACCGAAGCGGTGCGACAGCGCCTGTTTGAGCCGTTCTTCACGACGAAGGGAGACCGCGGCAACGGCCTGGGCCTGAGCGTCGTCTTCGGCATCGTCAAGCGTCACAGCGGCGAGATCAAGGTGACATCGGCGCCAAATGAAGGAGCGGTTTTTACCATCCGTCTGCCGCGTGCTTCCGAAGAGCCGCCGCCGGCAACAGGCACGGAGGCGGCACAGCCGCCCGGACGGTCCGTTCCCAAGCGGAGTTTGCGCATTCTCGTCGTCGAGGATGAAGAAAGCATCCGCCGGTTTCTCAGCGTCTGCCTGACGCGGCTCGGCCACAGCCCCGTCGCAGTCGGCGACGCCGAGCAAGCGAAAACCGCTTTTGTCGCCGAACTTTTCGACCTCGTCTTCACCGATCTCGGTCTTCCCGGCGCCAACGGCGAAGAAGTGGCCCGTTTTGTCGCGGAACGCTCCACCACGCCCGTCGTCCTGCTCACCGGCTGGGCAGATCAACTCGCCGCCGAGGAGTTCCTGCCGCCCGGCGTGTCGCGCATCCTGGGCAAGCCCGTAACGCTTGAAACGATCGAAACTACGCTGACCGCGGTTTGTCCGGTTTAGAGTCATGGCGGCGTGGCGAATAGCACCACCCGCACCTCACGTCATCACAACAACCCCTTGCCATCCCATCCCGCGCCGCCTTAACTGACTCAATGCCGGTCACCGCGCTGCGCCGGTGCTTGTCTTACTGCGAGGAGAAAACCATGGGACGCTTGACGTGTGCGCTGCTGCTCGTACTCGGCGCGACAGTGGGCTGGTCTCGGCCGTCCGTCGCCGCCGATAAGAACGACAAGAAGGGTGCCGTCGTTGAACTGGACGGGTTGAAGTCTGCTGTTCCAGCCGATTGGAAGCAGGAGAACACCAACAGCCAGATGCGGGCATTTCAGTTTCGCATTCCCCATGTCGCCGGGGACAAGAACGACGCGGAACTGGTGATCTTCTATTTCGGCCAGGGCGGTGGCGGCTCGGTTGAGGACAACATCAAGCGTTGGAAGGGCCTGTTTACGCCCGCGGAGGGCAAGACCGCAGACAACTCCGCGAAGACCGAGAAACTGAAGGTCGGCGACGTGCCGGTGACATATCTGGACGTGCAGGGCACTTACCTCTTCAAGACGCGGCCGTTCGACCCCAATGACAAGGGGGAGAAGCGCCCCGACTATCGCATGTTCGGCGTGGTTTTTGAGAGCGCGAACGGCCCCTACTTCATCCGCTTCGTCGGCCCGGCCAAAACGGTGGGCGAAAACAAAAAGGGCTTCGACGATTGGCTCAAGTCGTTCAAGTAATCGTCGAGAACCCGAAGTGCAAAGCGCGGGCGATCCATCCGCCCTCGCTTTGCGCTTCGGGCTCCCTCCTTCACTGATGCGAACCGATGATTTCGATTACGAGTTGCCGCCTCACTTGATCGCGCAGGAGCCGTGCGCGGCACGCGATCGTTCCCGGCTCCTGTTGCTTCGCCGTTCTACCAACGCGCTTGAACATCATATCTTCCGTGATCTGCCCGACTTGCTGAATCGCGGGGACCTGCTGGTTCTGAATGACACTCGCGTTGTACCGGCACGGCTGCTGGGAAGGCGTGCCCGCACCGGCGGCGCCTGGGAAGGTTTGTTCCTGCGCACAACTACGGAGGGAGTGTGGGAACTGCTCTGCCAAACCCGCGGCCAATTGCAAGCCGGCGAGCAGATCGAGATTGAGCCCGGGCCGCTGCGTTTGGAACTTCTTGAAAAAACCACGGCCGGCCGCTGGCTGGGACGACCGGATTCAGCAGAATCCGCCGTGCGTCTTCTCGAACGCCACGGCCGCGTACCGCTGCCGCCGTACATCCGCAAAGGCATGGCAGGCGATGCGGATCGGCAGCGCTATCAAACGGTTTATGCGCAACAACCCGGCGCCGTCGCTGCGCCGACCGCCGGCTTGCACTTCACGCCGGAAGTCTTTCACAAGCTTGCCGACCGAGGCATCGCCAAGACATTCGTCACGTTGCACGTCGGTCTCGGCACGTTTCGCCCGATCCAGGCGGCGAACGTCGCCGAGCATCAGATGCACGGCGAGTGGGGAGAAGTGCCCGCTGCCGCGGTTGAAGCGATCGAGCGCTGTCGCGAACGCGGCGGCCGGGTCGTCGCCGTCGGCACTACCGCCGTGCGCGTGTTGGAAACCGTCGCGGCGACCGGGCCGATCCGCCCGTGGTCCGGTGAGACAAACCTCTACATTTACCCGCCGTATCCATTCCGCGTCGTCGCGGCGCTCATTACCAACTTCCACCTGCCCCGTTCCAGCCTGCTTCTCTTGGTCAGCGCCTTCGCCGGCGTTGAACCGATCCGCCGGGCGTATAAGACAGCCATTGAGGAACATTACAGGTTCTATAGCTACGGAGACGCGATGTTGATCGTGTAACGAAAATGGAAAACCGCATTCGCAACGTGCAGATCACGCAGCGCCGCTGGGACGCTTCCGTTGCGGAATTACGGATCACCGTCGAGCCGGAGACGATGACGCCGACGACCGAAGTACGCGGCCGCTTGGAAGGCCCCCGCTGCCCCGGCGTGACGACGTTGGAAGTCGCCTATATACTGCGGCCGCTGCCTGGCCCGCGCAAGTCGGAGTCCGGCATCGCGATGCGCGTGGTCATCCCGGACCCGGTCGCCTGGGAGGAAGCAAGCCCTTATGTTTATGAGGGGAGCGTGGAATTGTGGCAGGACGGCCGGAAGTGCGATGAGCGGCCGATTCGCATGGTGGGCAAATCCTCCGCCTGCCTTTCCTGACGGGAAAGTCGCCGAGGAGAGGGTCTCGGACCGGCGGCTCGACCAACGCGACACAATCCTACGTTCCGGGATAAAGACGGTTGATTGTCAATTCTGCTTCCTCCACATCGCCGAAGAAGTGCGCACCGAAGAATTGCAAACAGCCGGCGAAGCCCAACATCGGATACACCAAACGCGCCGGCGGAAAACCGACGATGGCCAGCCATTCCCGGCGCTCGTGTCCGTCGGTCAGGCGCAGCATCATGTGGGCGTAGCGCAAGGCCACGATTCCACCGGCCGTCGCAACCGTGCCGTGCCCCACGGGAGCACCCGCTAAGTCAATGCCGATAGCGGCGGCGGTTGACTCGTGAAAAACGGTGGCATCCGCCGCAGGATCGAGGAGCGCCGACCGAACACGGGTTGAGCCCGGACCCACGATGGCGACATCCACAATAGGCCGCGGGCGCACACTCCGGCCCCCCAGCGAATACAAGGGCCTACCCAATCGAGCCGGGTAATAGCGAAAGCGAAGGGTCATCCGAGAAATGACGTGATTTCAGATGGTAGTATGTATTCGCCGACGACTTGGCTCGGATCGATTCCCAACTCGACAAGACGCTGTTCCATCGCGACTTCGTCGATCCCGCTGGCCAGTATGCGGGCGCCATCCAGGTTACAGCCAACATACTGCCCCGCATATTTAAGCAGCAGTTCCGCGCGCAAACACTGACTCACGTCAACCTCAGATTGGCCGCTGTTCGCCCGCACGTCGTTCTGCGGGTTGCTCATAGCGCAACTCCTGCCCATGCTTCCAACGGCTCATTCTTGACGTCTTCCAGTGCTTGCGTCAAGCCGTCAATGTCCGATTCAGAATTGAATGGGCCGGGGCTTATGCGCACAGTCCCTTCCGGGGAGGTTCCGAGGGAGGCGTGAATGTACGGCGCGCAATGCAGTCCGGGACGAACCGCGATATTGAAAACCGCGTCGAGAATGGCCCCCAACGTCCTCGGCGACAACTCGCTCCCGGCGCTGCGAAGGCTGAGCGTGGAAACACGTCGCGTCGTATCTCGGTGCCCAAAGGTATCGTAGCCTCCGATCTCGTCGAGACGGCGCCAAAGCCGCTCAAGCAGTTTCATCTCATGGGCATGGATTCTGTCGATGCCGTGTTCCTGTACGTATCGTACGCCGGCCGCCAGCCCCGCGACGCCGAGCACGTTGGGCGTGCCCCCTTCAAGAAAATAGGGAAGCTCGCGCGGCTGCGTTTCGCTCGCAGAATCGCCGCCGGTGCCGCCTTCGCGCCATGCCCGCACCGTCGCCCGCGGCCCCACGTAAAGCGCTCCTGTCCCGGTCGGACCAAGCAACGACTTGTGGCCGGGAAACGCGAGCAAGTCGATGTGCAGCGCTTGCACGTCAATCGGCAAAACGCCCGCGGTCTGGGCCGCGTCTACAAGGAAAAGCAAGTCCCGCTCGCGCGCGCCGCGGCCAACCTCTGCGATCGGCTGTACCGTACCAAGAACATTGCTCGCATGTGTCAAGGCGATGAGCCGCGTGCGCGCCGTGGTCGCCTTGCGAACGTCGTCCGGATCAATCGTGCCGCCGCTGTCTGCCTTCACGCGCGTTAACGTGATACGCCCGTCTAATTCCATCTTCCGCAGCGGCCGGCTGACGCTGTTGTGTTCCAGATCGCTCGTGATAACGTGATCGCCCTCGACCAGCACACCCTTGAACGCCATGTTCAGCGCGTCGGTACAGTTAAGCGTGAAGACAAAGCGCTCCGGCGCCTCGCCGTGGAAGAGTTGATTGAGCAGATGCCGGCAATCATCGAGCGCGCGCTCCGCCGCCAGCGCCATCTTGTGCCCGGCCCGGCCGGGATTCGCAAGGTCCTGCCGAGCGAAGCGGTCGAGAGCCTGGTAGACCGCTTCGGGCTTCGGAAAACTGGTGGCGGCGTTGTCGAGATACGTTACGGGCATCAGGTCTTCTCTTCCTGGCCGTTGCTCGGCTTCTGTCGCAAGACGCCGATGGATTCGACGTAAACGAGCTTTGCCGGCTTGTTGACATAAAACAGGGCACGCAACGGGGGAACACTGATTGAGTATAAATCTTCGGAGACCGGCTCGCCGTAGACGAATGGATCGTCGCCCAGAAGATGGTCAATCTTAGCTTGAGGAGCTGTCACCGCCGCGCGATTCGGGGCGTCCAGCCAAGCGGCGGCTAGCCCATCCTGCGCATCGGGCGACAACATTACGAAGAAACTCATCCTGCTTTTCCGATCGGCCGCATTTGACCCGGGTCTTCGTCGTTCAGTCGTTTCAAGAAGGCACGCATGTATTCCTGGTCAAACCCGCCCGTTCGATCCCACTCCTCTTGCAATGCGGCGAGACGCCCACGGATTTGCTCGCTCGTGTACCACGGTCCCGGCGAACCAATGCGCCTTTTGGCTGCTGCAATATCCTCTTTCGTCCAAATGGGCGGAATGACGCGAATGACGTCGCCGTTGGCATTGAGGAATTCAACAGGTTCGAGCGCGGTCGCTAAGATTCGGGCTTGTTCATCGCTAAGAACGATTTGCGGCATAATAGCCTCCTTCGCTCTTCAGTATACCACCGCGCCTGTTTTCAATGCCCCACATACTTCGCATACAACACCCGCGCCTTGTCCACGTCGCTCGTCCCTTTGATGATCGCGCGGCCGTCCGGAAAAACCGTGAATTGATGCCCCTCGGCGTCGAATTTCAACATGAAGCGGTTGTAGTTCACCTCGCTGTGTACGCGCAGGTGCCGGGCCATTTCCTCAAAATTCAATTTCGTCGAACTGCGGTGGGACACCTGCACGGCATTGCGGCCGCACAGGCTCGTCGTTTGCGTGCCCTGCTCCCCGTCAAGCCATTCAAACTTGCGATGCTTGCAACAGGGGCAATCCACTTTGCCGAGCAGCGGCGCGACCTTGATGCGGCGCTGCACGTTGTCCCACACGTCGACGTAAATCAGCTCGCGGTTGATTTGCTCCCGGTGGCCGGTGAGCAACTTCAACGCCTCGGCGACTTGGAAGCTCGCGACAATGTTGACGATCGGCGACAGCACGCCCGCCGTTTCGCACGTCCCCGCCTCTCCGGGCGCGGGGGCGGCTTCAAATACGCAGCGAAGACACGGCGTTTCGCCCGGAATGATCGTCATCGTCTGCCCGTGACTGCCGATGCAGCCGCCGTAGACCCACGGCTTGCCGAGCTTCACCGCGATGTCGTTGATGAGATAGCGAATCTCGAAGTTGTCGGTGCCGTCGAGGATCAGATCGGCGTCTTTCGTCAGCTCGACGATGTTGGTCCGGTCAATGTCCGTAACAACCGGCTCGACGTGGACGCTTGAGTTGATCGCCGACAGCTTGCGCGCCGCCGCCTCCGCCTTCGGAATGTTTTCCGCGACATCGTGCTCATCGAACAGCACCTGGCGTTGCAGGTTGTTCGTCTCGATGAAATCGCGGTCGATCAGGCGCAAATGGCCGACGCCGGCACGCACCAAAGCGTTGGCCAGCACGGTGCCGAGCGCGCCGCAGCCACACAGCGTGACATGGCTGGCGAGCAGCCGTTTCTGCCCTGCCTCGCCCACGCCGGGAAAGCGCATCTGGCGGCTGTAGCGTTCGAGGGAATCATCCATCGCTCTCTTCGCCTTCTTCTCCGTGTACGTAATCGTTCAGGAAATCCTTGAGGAAGCGCATTTGCTGCTTCGGCCAGCCTTGTTGCCGTGCATACGTCGAGAGACACTCCACGTCCTCGCGCACGCGCTGCAACTCCGGACCGCTCAGCCGATGCAGATACGTCACAAGGTATTGCATCGCCTCTTCGGCCGCTTTCGGGTCAATCACGTCTTCCTCGGAGCCATCCAGAAAGACGGTCCCGTGCAACACCGCGAGCAACAGCGGATGAACGCCCAGCTCTTCCGGAATCAGCGGGAAGACCGCGGCCCCTTCCGGCACCTCATTGGGTTCGCTTTCGTTGCTCATCGCGCCTCCCCGATTTCAGATTGCAGATTTCAGATTTCAGATTGAAATCTCAAATCCGCACTCTGAAATCTGCAATCCCTCAACCTCCCGCCACCGCGGGAATGATCGACAACTCGTCGCCATCTTTTACGGCCGTATTCATGTTGTCGAGATAGCGGATGTCCTCGTCGTTGAGATAAACGTTGACGAAGCGCCGCACCTGACCGTTGTCGAACAGCCGCTGCACGATCGCGGGATATTTCTGGCCGAGGGCGTCGAGCGCGGCTTTCACACTTGCGGCGCTGACTTCGACGGTCGCCAGCCCCTCGGTGTGCTGCCGCATGGGGGTGGGGATTTGAATTCGGACGGACATGGAACCTCCTCTCCCTCGTTTTGCCCTACTTTCGTTTAGCCGCCCGTCTCGGACGGGCGCATCAGCGCGTGAAGCGCCCGTCCGAAATGGGCTGCTAAACATTGTTCAAACTAGTGCCGGTTCCGGCGTCTCTTCTACCAATGCCGAAAACTCGTCCAGCGACGGCCCAATCAACGCCGGCTTTTCAACATAATCCGCCACCGCTTCCTGCGTCTTCAAGCCATTGCCGGTGATACAGATGACGATCTCCTCATCGCGCGGGATGCGGCCCTGTTCAATGAGTTTCCTCGTCACGGCGACCGTTACGCCGCCCGCTGTCTCCGCGAAGATCCCTTCGGTCTGAGCCAGCAGGCACATCGCTTCCGCGATCTCGGGATCGCTGACATCCTCGCCCCAGCCGCCGGTTTCTTTCATTACTTTGATCGCGAAGTAGCCGTCCGCCGGGTCGCCGATCGCCAAGGACTTCGCGATCGTGTTCGGCTTGCGGACCGGGCGGTGCGTGTCCATGCCATTTTTCAGCCCATAGGTGATCGGGTTGCAGCCGGTCGCCTGGGCGCCGTAGACCTTGCAATTCGGCTCATCAATCAGACCGACCCTTGCCAACTCCTGAAACGCCTTGTGAATCTTGCCAATCAAGCTGCCGCCGGCCATTGGGGAGACGACGTGTTGCGGCGTCCGCCAGCCGAGTTGTTCCGCGATTTCAAAGCCAACCGTCTTCGATCCCTCCGCGTAGAACGGCCGCAGGTTGATATTGACGAGACCCCAGCCATACTTGAACGCAATCTGCGTGCAGAGCCGATTGACTTCATCATAAGTGCCGCGAACGCTGACTACTTTCGCCCCGTAGACGCTGGTCCCGAGGATTTTCGTTCGCTCCAGATCGTGGGGAACGAGGATGAACGCTTCCAGTCCCGCGGCCGCGGCGTTGGCGGCAACGCTATTCGCAAGATTGCCCGTCGACGCGCAACCAACGGTCTTGAACCCGAACTCGCGCGCCTTGCTCAGAGCGACGGAAACGACGCGGTCTTTGAAGGAAAGCGTCGGAAAGTTGACGGCGTCGTTCTTGATCCAGAGCTTTTCCACACCGAGCGCTTCCGCGAGACGATCCGCCTTCACGAGCGGCGTGCCGCCGACTTGCGGGCCAACCGTCGGCTCGCCGTCGATCGGCAGCAGTTCGCGGAAGCGCCACATGTTGTTCGGCCGCAGCTCGATCTTCGTTCGGCTGAGCGCCTCCTTGATCGCATCGTAGTCGTAGTCAACTTCCAGCGGCCCGAAATCCTCGGTGCAGAAGTTGAGCGGCTCCTTGGGATACGTCTTGTCGCAGAGCCGGCACTTCAAGCCGCGGACGAATTCAGATGACACGATCGCGTCTCCTCAATTTCAGATTTCAGATTTCAGATTCTAGATTGCGGATTTGAAATCGGCGCGAACGTCTCTCGTCCCGTCAATCTGCAATCTGCAATCTGCAATTCCGCGGTTGGTATCGTCCAGAGGAGACCGAGAGAGGCGCAAACAAAAAGCCTCTTCGGGATCAAGATAAGAAGAGGCCTCGAAGGCACACGACCTTATCTTTCCCGGCCGGAACCGGGGGGAGTTAGCACCAGCGCTTGCCCGAAGGCAAACCGGTTGCTGTGGCTTCGCAGGGCCCGATCCCTCAGCCACTCTGGATAAGATACTCATCAAGTTGTCAGACGGTGATTGTAAGAGAGCGCTCAACCCGGAGCAACGGGAAACCGGCCGATTTTGGCAAAATCACAGAATCGCTAACGCACGAGCCAGAACAAAAACCCGCACAGCAGCAGGAATCCCACCGCCGCGATCGTCGCGTACAGCCACAGCAGTCGCGGCGTTTTTGGGCTCGCCGACCGTGGCGTCGCCACCGACACCTGAGTCTTGCGCCGCAGCGGCGCTGCCGGCGCCGTCGGGACGGCAGGAACAATGGCCGCGCTGGGAGGGACCTCCTCCGCGATCACCACCGAGCTCACCGGCGTCTCCTCCGCCCGCAGCGCGTCGATCAGCGCTCCGTCTTCGTCGACCTGCCCCTCGGGCGCTCCTTCTAGCGGAATCACTTCTTCGGTGATGTCCGGCGGCACGGTCTCGCGGTCTTCGATCTCCTGTACTGCGAGCTCATAGGTGGTGTCGGTCGGTCGGTCGAGCGGCAACCGTGGCTCGCCCGCCGCCCAGCGTTCCAGTTTCATTTGCACCGCGTGCGCCGTGCGCGGCCGGATCTCCGGGTCCTTCGCCATCATCTTGTGGATCAGCTCGGCGAACGCCGTCGGCACGCTCGAATTCAATTCCGCGAGCGGCGTCGGTTCCTCGGTGCGGTGCCGGCGAATCTTGTCCTTGTTCGTCCCGCCGGGGAACGGCGCTTGCCCGGTCAGCACGAAATAAAGCGAGCAGCCCAACGCATAAATATCCGAACGCGCATCGACCTTGGTCGGATCCTCGGCCTGCTCCGGCGCGATGTAATCCATCGTGCCGACGACATAACCCTGCCCGCCAATGACCTCGCGCTTCGCCGACGATTCACCCTGCACCAGCGCCAGACCGAGATCGAGAACCTTCGCGTGATCGTGCGGCGTAATGAGCACGTTCGAGGGCTTGATGTCTCGATGGATGATGCCCTGATGATGGGCATGATCGAGCGCCGCGGCGATCTCGCAGAATAAGCGCGCCGCGCGTGGCGACGACAGCGGTCCCGAGTCCATCACGATGCGGAACAAGCTTTTGCCGGGGATGTACTCCATCGCGATGTAGTGGACGCCCTGGCACAGGCCGACCTCAAATGTCCACGCCAGGTGCGGGTGGGCCACGCGCTGGCACATTTCCATCTCGCGACGGAAGCGCACCAGCAGCCGTTCCTCCGCCTTCGCTCGGCTCGGCGGCAACACCTTGAGCGCGAGCAGATGCTGGCTGCGTATGTCGCGGGCCAAATACACCGTCCCCATGCCGCCGCGGCCGATCGGCGCGAGCACCTGGAACGGACCGAGCACCAGGCCTTGAGCGGTCCCTTCGAGCAGTTTCTTCGATTGGAATCGCGAAAGTTTGCCCTGGCGAACGAGATAATCGGCGAGGAGATTGGCGTCGGTGCGCGCTTCGCGCGGAGCTTTGCGGATCGCCTCCTGAAGCTGCGACCGGTCCATGATGCCGCTGCGCAGAATTGTCTTGAGAAAGTTATCGACTGTAGCCGGCTGCTGGACGCCCTGCGGCATCTGCTGGATTCCCTGAACCACCCGCACGGGGCCTAGCGGAGAGGCAGATTTGATTGTAAACGACACGGAGAGGGCGTCAAGCGGAGCACGATCGTGCCACTTTTTCTTAGTGCCGGCCGGGCTTTGCACGGCTTGAGTACAAGCAGTGGCACGAAACAACGTCAGGTGCGAAGCGGGCGACGGACAAGGTTAATCCGCGTCGTCCTCGACGGCGACCGCTTGCCGGCGGCGCTTGCGCCGCGGTTTCGGCTCATCGTCGCTTAATTGCCACGCGGCGCGGCCCAATACCCGAGCGTACGTTAGCCAAAAAATCGCCCACGTGTAGCCCACTACCGGCGTCAGCCACCAATGAACGTCCGAAAGCATCCAGTACCCGAGACCGACGCACGGAACGTAGAACAGGAAGGAATTGAGATACACCGACAGAAGCACCTGCGGTCGCTGCACGATTCGGCCCATCAGCCGCGGTTCGATCAGCACGTATGCGGCCCCGCCCGCCATCGTCGAGAGCAGCACCGGCGGAAAAATGAACAACAAAATGATCGACTGAAGCAGGATGAAAACCAGTTTCGGAATGCCGAACGCGAGCGTCAACGGCAGGAGCAAGATCGCGGCGACAATCGCACAGCAGGCCGCTACCCACAGCAGCCGCAGAAACCCGCCCAGAAACTCGATCCACGCCCCGTTCGACCAATCAACCTCGCGCGCGCCCGCGGCCGTATCTTGAATCACGTGAACGAAACAGCCCGCCACATAGACGCTGCCCAGCACAGCGAGCACGCAGAGCGAGCCGAACACCCGCTTGCTGCCTACCAGGACGAACGTCCCGCCGGAACTCATGGCCTCCTCGGGACCCATCGACGCGACGAGATTGTGCAAGGTCGCGAAGCCGCAGGCAATCAGGGCCAGCATCGTCATGTCGGCGAACAAGAGCAGCAGCGTCCGCATGTTGTTGGGATGCCAGGCAAACGCATAAGCATCCCACGCCGACCGCGACAGCTTCGCCCGTGGTTTGTAGAAATCTTCCTCGTCCATCGTGCATTTCCTCGGCGGGCCAAACGGTAGGTCCCGCGTGCCGAGCGGGACCGGGCTCACGAAGGTCCCGCTCGGCTCGCGGGACCGACCCCCGGGCCGGCATTACTTGATGACTTTCAGTTTGGGCATCTGCGCCTGCAACTCGGCGCCGTGGGCCATGCTGTCGGTTAGCACCAATTGCTCGAGCTGGGTCATTCCCGTCAGATTCTGCAGCCCGCGGTCGGTGACCAGCGTATTGCCGAGGGAAAGCCGTTTCATCTTGGTCATGTGTTTGATCGACGAAAGGCCGCCGTCGGTTACTTTCGAGAAGTCGAGGGACAACTCCTCGACTTCGGTCAAGCTTTCGAGCCGCGCCATGTCCACGTCGCTGAATTCGCAGTGCGACAGGATTAACTTGCGCACCTTGGGCAGGTCCTTCAGGATCCTCGTGTCCGGCCCGCTGAACCGAACGCCGGCGATGGTCACACCGACGATCGGATTACCGGGGCTATTCGGATCGCGGTCCACGACGCCGCCCGCCAATTTGATGAATTCGGCGACCTGCTCCGGATCGCGCGGCCCCTCCTCGCGCCCGCTTAGCATCTTCACCAGCCCGAAAATGACCAGCCCGATCACGATGACGCTGCCGAAGCCGGCCAAGCCGAGGATCATGAAGAGCTTGCTGCCTTCTTCGGCGTCATCCTCATCCCGTCTCTTTTTCTTCTTTTTCTTCTTGCGCGGCAGCTCATCATCTTCAGCACCGCCGCCCGCGCGTCTTGGCTCGGAATCGTCTTCCTCCGCGGTCGGGGCGCGGCGCCGTGCGGCAGCCCGTGGCGCAGGCTTCGCCGCCGTGACGGTCTCCTCCTCGGGCGCTTCAACTTCCGGTTCCGGCTCGCTCGCCGCGATCACTTTTTTCGGGGCGGAAACCCGGATGGGCTCCTTGCAGCCGGGACAACGGATCAGCTTCCCGGCGACCGTATCGGGAGCGTTGGCAACTTTGGCACAATGGGGACACTTTACGCGGATCATGGGAGGTACTCCGTGCGCGCCGAGCACGCGCCGGCGCCGCTAGCGACTGAGGGAATCCGATACTCTGGATACGTGAAAAACGAGTTCGCGAACCCGTGAAGTTTAGTCACGGTAAACGCGGTTGTCCACAAGCAATATTCCGTGAAAATGACGCCCAAGCGTGAAGAGTTGTCGAAGCCGACCCACGGCGTGTAAAGCCGTGCGCCTCATTTGCCAAACCGGTATTCCGCGTCTGGCTCCACTCCGGATTCCTCTCCCTCCGGCAGCGGCGCGCCGTCGTGTTCCGTCATCGCGGCCGGCGGCTCTCCCGCCCCTTCCGCGGCCTTTTCCGTCTTCGTTCCCTCCGTCGAGGTGCGCCGCCGGCCGCCGGGCCGCCGGCGCCGCCGCGACTTCTTTTTCACTTCTGCCGTCGCCTCGGATGTCGCGGCCGGGGCCTTCATTTCCTCACCGAAGCGCGTCACGACGTACGTTCGGCTGCGCTTATCCGTGTCGAGCTCAATGAGCCCTTCCTTCTGCGCATCCTCCAGCAGGTCGCTGAACGAGCGGTAACCGTGATACACCTCGTTGAACGACGGCTTCTTGCGCTTCATCGTGTCCTTGATCATCGACGACCAGAGCACTTCCTTGTTCTCGCGGCGCAGGGCGAGCATCGACTCCATCAGCAGCTCAAACGCCTTCCGCTTGTTCTCCGGCAGCTCGGCATTGATGGCGGGCGCCAACCCCGGTTTCTTGCCCAGGTCCTCGTAATAGATGAACTCGTCGCAATTGTCGCGCAGCAGCGCCGACGTGGAGTCGGTCATGCCGAGGCCGATGACGTGCTTGCCCAACTCTTTGAGCTTCGAGACCAGCGGCGAGAAATCACTGTCGCCGGAAACGACGACAAAGGTGTCGATGTGCTCCTTGGAATACGCCAGGTCCATCGCGTCCACGCACAGCCGAATGTCGGCCGAGTTCTTCCCCGTCTGATTCCGCCGCGGAATCTCGATCAGCTCGATGGCCGCCTCGTGCAGCGGAGCGGTGTAGTTGCCGAACCGGCTCCAATCGCAATACGCCTTCTTGGCGACAATCTTCCCCTTCTCCACGAGCCGTTCGAGCACACGCTCGATGTCGAACTTCTCGCGCCGGCCTTGAAAGCCGAGGGCAAGGTTTTCGAAGTCGATGAAGACCGCGAGAGCGTGGGAGCCGTCGGGCACGGGAACATACTCCAATGTGTCGGCGGGCGAGAGGATAGCGTCAGTGTAGCGCGCGATGGAAGGACGGGAAATACCAAAGCCTCATCAAGCCCAGCGTGCTGTGATAGAATTAGAGAAAAGGTAAACTGCCATGCTCTGCTCCCAGACGTTAGAAGCCTATCGCCGTATGACGCCCAGTGAGCGGTTGGCGATGACGCTGCGCGCCATCCGGGAATCGACGCCGTATCTGCTTTACGGCTCGGCCGAAGTCGTTGAGCGCCGTTTTGAGCGAATCCGAAGCGAAAATGACGCGCGGAACAGGGCGATGCTGGAACGGCTCGCCGAAGCAGAAGAGTTGCGACTCGCGCGATCGTCACTTTAGAACAGCGTCATGCGGCAATTCAACTCCAGGCGATTAGCGCCAATCTAAGAACCCGCCAATGCTGGATGCGCCCAAGCCTGCTTTCTCGGCGTGTATAATCTGGTTGTTTTGACCGTCTGCTTCCACAACACTCAGAAAATCCTCGGACGGCTTACCAAGATTGTTCTCTAACCGCTCCCTGTTATTCCAGACGTAGGCGATCCGTTTTCCATCCCGCGACCAGCAGAATTTATAAGAACTGAATTCGCCGTTCAGTTCTTGGGATACGCGAACCGGCTTCCCGCCGGCCACGTCCGCGACACACAGTTCTTGATCGTTCCGCCCTTTCTTCATGTGGCAATAGAGGATCTGCTTGCCGTTTGGCGAGATGCGGCCGCCGATGCCGCGGCCCAAATGTGCCAGCGGCTCGATGCGCAGCGTTTGGAGGTGAATTCGGCAGAGCTTTGGGCCGCGCTTCTCGTCTTTGAACTTCCCGCTCTCCCATTCCTTCGCGGATTCCTCATCAAAAGTCCAATCCGTGGCGAGCAGCCATTTTCCGTCGGGTGACCAATCCGTGATCATGAAACCGCCCATCAAATTTGCCGGCTTGGGCAGCGGCAGATGATGCCGTTCTTTGGTTTCGACATTTATTATCTCGCTCTCGATGACGAACGATTCTTCATCCGAACGCGACTGAACGAGGAGTTTTCTACCATCGGGCGACCAGCGCAGCGCCATTCCACCGTTCTCAGCCAGACACCTGCTCGGTTGTTTCAAGTCCGCAAGGGACCGAATGAAGACCTTTCCATGGATTCCGTCGCTTGAGTCTGAAGTGTATGCGACGTAGGCCCCGTCCGGCGACACCGCGATGGACTCGGAGAATAGCCCGCTTCCGAATGCGCTGTCCGGAATAAGCGCTTCGAGCCTCTTGTTCTCTGGATCGATTGCGGTCAATAAGGAGCGGTTTCTTCCGTCGCCTTCACGAACGAAAATGATCTTGCCCGCGGCAAAGCGCGCGACCTTCGCCGCCTGCACTGTCGGTAATTGAGCAGGCGGCTCGCCGCCCATACCACGTTGAGTAAGCGCGACAGCGTTCAAAATCAGGAAAATAGCCATCGTCCACAGCACCCGCTGGTAGTGCCGGTGCGCCAAGCGGATCGTCTTCATGACTTGGTTCCCGGAGTTAATGCCTTGGTTGAACCCGCCGCCGTCACTCACCGACCGTGCTGATTTTGCTAGGTGAGTGCAGCCGCGGTAGAATACCACCAACGAAATGGCGAGGATACCCCAGCAACGAAAACAAACCGCGTTAGAATTCACTTTCGGAGCAAGGCAACACCACTTTTCGCCCACGTCCAAACAGGAAGCGCAAACATGCGTAAGAAGAAAGAACCTCCGATTCCAATTCTGTGGATCAAGAAAGGTGATTCCCTGAAAACGATCTATGCCAAGGCACGCCGCGCCTTTACGGCGGCCGATTTGCAAAAATACACGGTCATCGAGGAAGGGATTCCGGCCCGGAAGATTCTCGCGGAATTGGAAGAGATCGATCGCGAAGAGAAGAGCCGGCGCCGCAAGAAGGGGAAGCATGGCGGCCGGTAACGGGAGAATCCGGTACGAAGTGCATTGCTCTGGAGTCATCGGCAAGGCACTTCGCCAGTTACACCGCCGCGCGTCCCGCCAAGGACGAGGGACGGCCGTAGTTGCCGCGTTTCGGAAAGTCATCGAACACCTCGAAAGCGATCCGCTGAATGCTGGCGAAGCCGCCTACGCTTTGCCTGGACTTCACTTGGAAGTCCGAACCATCGTCGTTTCTCCGCTTTCGGTGGATTTCGCCGTCAACGCTGCGCATCGCCTTGTGTTCATCAAAAGCGTCCATCTCCTCACGCAACGCGGCTCGTGACGGTCGCCGCATGACGCTCGCCGACTTGCGCCTGACGGGGCAGAGGCCGGAGACTTTGCAGGCCGTGGGCGACGCCGGTAGAATCGTCACCGACCTTGCGAGGTACCCCATCATAGCCACCGAAAAAAACGGCGCCTTCCGCACCCTCCGCGTGAAGGAGACGGACACCTTGAAAGACATCTACGCAAAGGTACGCAGATCGTTCACCGCGGCAGACCTGGCGCGGTGCATTGATGCCACCTTCGAGCCGGGCATTCCCGCTGAGGAGCTTATGGCCCAACTCGAAGCGGTCCACAAAGACGAGCTACAGAAAATGCGGAAGAAGAAGCAGAAAAAGCGTTCTTGACATGCTCCCTGCGTCAAACGGCAGCGACAGCTTCCGCGTCGATTCATCCGCGGCGGTTCTCAAACAACTTGGACGGTTGCAGCGCCGCGCTACCCATCGCGGTCAAGGCGAGGCTTTTAAGTCGGCCCTTCGGCAGATCCTGCCGCACTTCGGGAGCGTCCCGTTACGCAGGGCGAACCCCTCTACGATCGCAAAGGTCTTCGCCTTCGTGTTCGCACGGTGGCAATCGCCCCACTTGCACTGGTCTTCGCGGTGAACGCCGATCAGCGAATCGTCTGGATCACGAGCGGCAGGCTGCTCGCGAAACGGGAACCCTGTGGTCACTCGGAATAGATCAAGAACTCCCTCCGCCGCGCGTTGAACCTCTCCAACTCAGCCACCCACGCTTTCTCCAACTCCGCTGCCGTCGCCCCCCGTTGCAGCGCCTCCCAGGTCGCCTTGTGTACCAGCAAGCGATCGTATTTCTCCACCTGCCACTCATTCGGGAACAGTCGCCGCAGCGCGCACGCCATCGTGATCCCGGTGTGCAGGGGCTGGAACTTGGCCCAATCGTCGATGATGATCTGCACGCCGCGGCACCGCGCTTTGGCGAACACGCTCGATGTCGGCGTTAAATTGACGGGAACGAAGCGAACGCCGGGTAGCCGTTGCTCATTCAGCACGTCCGCGAAACGAACGCCATCCAGCCACGGCGCTCCGACCCACTCAAACGGCCGGTCAGTCCCTCGGCCGACGCTGAGGTTCGTCGTCTCCAACAGGCCCACGCCGGGATAGAGAAATGCTTGTGTCAGGCTCCGCAGATTCGGCGATGGATTGATCCACGTTAGGCCCGTGCGGTCGTAGAAATCACCGCGACGCCATCCTTCCATCTTGATCACTTCCAAATCGGCGCCGATCTTGCGTTCGGCGTTGAACATCCGGGCCAGCTCGCCGACCGTCATGCCGTGACGCACGGGTAATGTGTGCCAGCCGACGAACGACTCTCGACCGGCGTCGAGAACCGGCCCTTCCACCGCGAGGCCGCCAATGGGATTGGGCCGGTCAAGCACGACAACGCGAACTTTGTTCTCTGCGCCGGCTTCGAGAATCAAACCGAGCGTGCTGATGTACGTGTAGAACCGGCAGCCGGCGTCTTGAATGTCGTACACGAGCGTGTCGACGTCCTTCAGCGTCTCGGCGGTCGGTTTGCGGCGCGTGCCGTAGAGGCTGTAAATCGGCAAGCCGGTCTTTTCATCCCTGCCGTCGGCAACTTTCTCGTCCACGGCGCCGCGAATGCCATGCTCGGGGCTGAAAAGCGCGACGAGCGTGACGCCCTCAGCTTTGTGAAGGAGATCGATCGTCGCCCGACCCCGGCGATCGACGCCGGTGTGGTTGGTGACGAGACCGATGCGGCGGCCTTTGAGACGGGCGAAGTTTTCGCGAACCAGAACGTCGATGCCCGTGAGCGTCGGTTGTCGGCTTTCGGCTGTCGGCGGTCGGTTCTCGGCGCCCGGACCGACAGCCGCCGGCCGAACGCCGAGAGCTGTCGCAGCAATCGTGGCCACCTGGCCGCGGAGTTTGTTCACATTCCCCTTGCCGTCGGGATGGACGCGGTTGCTGAGGAAAATCACGGCGGTGTCGCTCGTCGGATCAATCCAGATCGACGTGCCGGTGAAGCCGGTGTGGCCGAAGCTCTTGCCGCGTGGAAATACGTCGCCGCGGTTGCTGGAGAAACGTGTATCGACGTCCCAGCCGTACGCGCGGAAGCCGCCGGGGATCGGACGCGGCGTGGTCATGAGTTGCAACGTCTCGGATCGAAGGATTTGATTGCCGTGCCCCAGCAGTGTTCGCGCGAAAATCGCGAGGTCGTCCGCCGTCGAGAACAACCCCGCATGACCGGCGACGCCGCCCAGCAGATAGGAGCGCGGATCGTGAACTTCGCCGACCATCCAACGCCCCGCGCGCTGCTCCGTCGCCGCAGTGCGTTTCGTCAAGGAATCCGGCGGCAGAAAGCCGGTCTCGTTCATGCCGAGCGGCTGGAAGATGTTCGCCCGCGCGAAGTCGGCGAGCGATTGACCGGAGATTCGTCCGACCAACTCGCCGAGGACGATGTAGTTGACGTCGCTATAGACGAATTTCGCTCCGGACGCGGCGGTCGGCGTCAAATCGCAAATACGTTCGAGAGCCTTGGACTTACCGTCTTGATAATCGGACAGCGAGTTGTCGGCGATGAGACCGCTCGTGTGCAGCAGCAAGTCTTCGACGGTGAGCTTGTCTTTGCCGTTACGACCAAACTCAGGCCAATGCTGTGCAACACAATCGGTCACGTTCAACTTGCCGCGTTCGACGAGGAGCATAATTGACGTCGCCGTCGCGATCGGCTTGGTCAGCGAAGCGAGATCGAAGACCGTATCGGTCGTCATCGGCACAACGACTGGTTGCACGCTCCGCGAGCCGTAGGCTTTCCGATAAACGACTTCACCCTTGTGGAGAATCAAGACAACGGCGCCGGGCAACTCATGCCGTTCAATGGAGGCTTGAATCGCGGCGTCCATGCCGGTGAAACGCTCGTCGGGCTTGTCGGCAGAAAGGGGCGAGACAGCGAAAGTAAGCCCCAGGAGAGCAAGCCCGATGCGCCACATGGTGATTCCCAAAAGCACAAGCCGCGAGGCTTCGACGACCGCGGTACTGTAGCTCAAGCTGGCAGCTTGAGCTACAACATCCCGCGCTCGCCGGAGGTTCGCGGCGAAACGATCGTGTGCCAGCGGGAATTAGTACCGGTACTGCTCCCCTTTGAACGGCCCGTCCGGTTTCACGCTGATATACGCGGCTTGCTTCGGCGACAGCCTCGTCAGCTTCGCTCCGAGCGGTTCCAGGTGCAGGCGGGCGACTTCCTCATCCAGTTCTTTCGGCAGCAGGAATACGTCTTTCTTCATACTCTTGCCGTCTTTCCACAGCTTCATCTGGGCCAGTGTCTGGTTGCTGAAGCTGTTGCTCATGACAAAGCTCGGATGCCCGGTCGCGCAGCCGAGGTTCACCAGCCGGCCTTTCGCCAGCACGATGATGCGTTTGCCGCCGGGCCAGATGACGTGATCGACCTGCGGCTTGATCTCTTCCCACTTGAGATCGTCGAGCGCCGCGATCTGAATCTCGCTGTCGAAGTGGCCAATGTTGCAGACGATGGCGTTGTGCTTCATCTTGTCCATATGTTCGCGCGTGATGACATCGACGTTGCCCGTGCAGGTGACGAAGATGTCGCCGAACTTGCAGGCGTCGTCCATCGTGACAACTTCATAGCCTTCCATGCACGCTTGCAAGGCACAGATCGGATCGACCTCGGTGACGTAAACGCGGGCCCCTGCCCCGCGGAACGCCTGCGTACACCCCTTGCCGACGTCGCCGTAGCCGCAGACGATCGCTTTCTTGCCACTGATCATCACGTCGGTCGCCCGCTTGATGCCGTCCACTAGGCTCTCGCGGCAGCCGTATAGGTTGTCGAATTTGCTCTTCGTCACGCAGTCGTTGACGTTGATCGCCGGGAAGAGTAGCGTGCCGTCCTTGACCCGTTCATAGAGCCGATGAACGCCGGTGGTCGTCTCTTCGCTGACGCCGACGATGTTCTTCGCAATCTTGCTGTAGAAGCTCGGATCTTTCGCGAGCGTCTTGCGAATGGAACCGAGCAGAACTGCTTCTTCTTCCGACTCCGGCTTGCGGTTGAGCACGCTCGAATCTTTCTCCGCATCGCAGCCGAGGTGGACGAGCAACGTCGCGTCGCCGCCGTCGTCGAGGATCAAATTCGGCGTGCCGCCGTCGCCCCATTGCAAGATGCGATGCGTGTAGTCCCAATACTCTTCGAGCGTCTCCCCCTTCTTCGCGAAGACCGGCGTTCCCTTGGCGGCAACCGCGGCCGCCGCGTGGTCTTGCGTTGAATAGATGTTGCAGCTCGCCCAGCGAATCTCCGCACCGAGAGCTTGCAATGTCTCGATCAGCACCGCCGTCTGAATCGTCATGTGCAGACTGCCGGCGATGCGGGCGCCTTTCAATGGCTGTCCGGGCGCGTATTTCTTGCGGATGGCCATGAGCCCCGGCATTTCGTGCTCGGCAATGGCGATTTCCTTCCGTCCCCACTCGCCGAGCGACAAGTCGGCGACGACATAATCACTCTTCGGCGAGCCGGCGGGCTTGTCGCGCCGGACGCTGGGGGCTTTCTCGGTAGCGGTGGCCATCTGTTTCATCTCCGTGATTGGCTGATTTGTACCGGCGGGAAATGATAGCAAGAGCGGCGAAAAACGCCAACCCAGAGACGCCCGCGCCCGTCCGAGACGGGCGGCTAAACGGCGCTCCGTGCGTTGTCGATGAAGCGCGCCATCTTGTCTACATCCTTCACACCGGGGCTGCTTTCCACGCCGCTGGCAACATCGACGGCATAAGGCCGCACCGTCCGCACCGCCTCCGCGACGTTCTCCGGCGTCAGGCCCCCAGCAAGTATGACGGGCACGCCGGGGTTAAAGTCTGCCAGCAGGTTCCACGGCGCCATCTTCCCCGTGCCGCCGTACTTGTCCGGCACATGTCCATCGAGCAGCAGCGCCGACGGCAACATGTTCAGCGGCCGGCAAGCGTCCAGGTATTGTTGTACGGCCCGCAGGCTGTCCTTGTCCTTGACGGCAAACGCCGCGATGTGCCGGAACGGAAACGTATCCGCCAGCTCGCGCTGCTCGCCGTGCCACTGAAACGTGCGCACGCCGATCAATTGATTCAACGTCTGAAAAACCGTCCGGAACGGCACGTTGACGAACACGCCCACCGCTTCGACAAACGGCGGCAACGCCCGCAGGATGTAGCCGGTGATCTCCGGATCGACGTAGCGCGGCGATTGCGGATAAAAGTTCAGGCCGACGGCGTCGGCGCCGAGATCGGCCGCGGCAACCGCATCGTCCCGCGTCGTCACCCCACAGATCTTGATGCGCAACGTTGTCATCACGTGCAGTTTACCCGGCGAGCCCGGTAGCGGCAGCGCCGGGAGGACGCCCCGGCGCTGCCGCTACCGGCCTCGCCAGATCGAACGACCGGGCTCGCCGCTTGGCGCTAGCGCAGGTACAATTTTCATATCATCCTGAAATGGATAAAACCCATGAAAGCAACCAAAGCCAAAGCGCCGTCGCTGCCGTCCTCGGCTTTGCAGCGCCTTGAAGAAGTCGAAGACCACTTCGTCGATCTGTGGGATAACATGTCCGCCCTCTGGGGCATCAGCCCGACGATGGCCCGCATCCACGGCTTGCTCTACATCACCGGCGCCGCCCTGTCGATGGACGACATCATGGCCCGCCTCGCCATCAGCCGCGGCAACGTCAGCATGAACCTCAGCAAGCTCGTCGAATGGGGCCTCGTCCGCCGCGTCCACAAGCGCGGCGACCGCCGCGACTACTACGAATCGCTCAGCGACGTTTGGGAAATGTTCACCCTCGTCGCCAACCAGCGCAAACGCCGGGAGATTGATCCCATCCTCACCACACTGCGTCGCTGCAAGGAAGAACTGTCGCCGGAAACGCTCGGCGGCCTCGCCGACACCGACGTTGCCCGCCAGCGCTATCGCCGCGTAACGGAATTGCTCACCTTGCTCTCGCAAATGGAGAGTTTGGCACGGCGGTTTTTCGAGAGCCATCGCGGCCTGCGGGCGGCGGTGGAGTTGCTGGCGCAGGAGTGACACGATGAAACGCACCATGACGCGCGCGGAAGCTCGTGCCTGGAAAGAGCGCTGGCGACTCGGCGGGAGTGGATGAGGTTCGCGAGCGCTGGGTGCGCCTTCGAAAGGCACGTGGTGGCTAAGGCCGCTGCCGTGATTCGGCGCGGCAGAAACACGGACAGGGGATTCGCTCAGGGAATGATTTCCCGATTCATTCACTGCCGTCGGGACGGTAAGATGCCAACGAACTGGGAAGCCGTTGCAGAGTCGAAAGGCAGATCATGGTGAAGTCCGCCGCGTTAGCTGAAGTCGAAAAGGCGATCCCGCGACTGTCCGAGGACGAGCGTCTGTGGCTCATCGAGCAGCTCGCCCACGCACTGCGGCAAAGGTCAAATGGCGCTCCGGCCAACTTTGACACCGCGTTGGCCGAGATGGCCGCCGATCCCGAGATGCAACGTGAGCTCGCCGAAATCGCGCAAGAATTTGCCCCGAGCGACATGGATGGATTGGAGCAGCCTTGATGGCTATTTCGCGCGGCGAGATTTACTTCGTCAACCTTAGCCCCGTGCAAGGCCGTGAACAGGCCGGCACGCGTCCCGTTTTCGTTCTGTCCATCGACGCGATCAATCAACTCCCGCTCGTCGTGACCGTTGTCGTCGGCACAAAGGGCGCGAACCTATCGCGGGACTACCCCACCAACGTCCGCGTGCCCGCGGCCGACAGCGGCCTGCCGCTGGAAACCGTGTTCTTGTGCTTCCAACTCCGCTCGCTTGATCCCGCCCGCTTCCCGGCCGCTCCGGCCGGCCGGCTCTCCGACGTTTACCTTGCCAGAGTGGAAGATGCCGTTCGGTATTGTCTTGGACTTTAGGGACAACGTTCCGCGCTGTGGCGAGGTCTCCCGACCTCGCCACCTCCGCGACCGACGGTCTCCCGTGCCGCCAGCGACCAAAAGGAGACCTTCGGTCAACCGCATGGCACGGTCAGGAGACCGTGCCATAGCGCCGCCAACCCTTGATAGGTCTCCGGCCCGGCCAGGGTGACGCGATGTCCCCGGCCGCGCAGCCTGGCGCCGAGGCCGACAGAGGGAAACACGTCGCCGTCGGCGCCCATGATGACGAGAATGGCGTGCGTCCCATCGACTCCGACTCGAAGCCCCTCTTTCCCACACGCACGTCCTGTTGCGCTGATCGGCAGACCTGAATGGCTATCGTAGCGCACGAGCGTCATACCAGCGTTGCGGCGCCTAACGAAGCGGTGGCCCTGGGATTGTAGAAGGGGGTTTCTTGTGCCGATGCTTGTGGAGTTCCAACGTCTGCGGGCGCTTTCGCCGCGAGAGCAGATCCGAGACGTGAGGTGGAGGCGGCTTCGTCATCGCCGGTGGGACAGGGAGCGGCAGATTCAACGGCGAGAAGGAATTGGGCTTTTTCGGCGCCGCCGGGACAGGCGGTACCGCGGGTTCAGCGCGGACGCCATCCATCTGCGAAATTTCCGCCATGAGTTCCCCGAAAACCCGGCCCTCGGGACGGTCCGGTGCGGCGCCAAGTAGTTGTTGCGATCTTTCACACATGACCGCTTCGCTTACGGCAGCTTTGAATTGATCCATATTGACGGCACGCCCGCTTTTTTTGTCGTCGAGCATCTTCTTGACTTCGTTGTTGGCGATCCTCGCGTTGTTTTTCATCGCCTGTTCCACAAGCTTTTGCGCTTCTCGGCCCGTCGCTGATTCGGGTCGAAGCCCCAAGGCCTCTTCCCGCATCGTGTGGAAGAGCAATCCAATGTCCTCCGGGTCCACTCTTGTTCCACTCGCGAGACACCGTTTCACCCGCTCATCACGCTCCGCTTCGGTGACCAAATAAGCCAGACGCCCGGCGATCATCTCCTGAAGTTCCAATGTCTTCGAGCCGATTTGCGGGTCTCGGCTGAAATTCTCATAAATCTGCACGCTCATCGCATGCAGGTGCGCGAGTTGATCCCAAGGAAGACGGGTATGGTTGATCGGGTTCAGTCCTACGTCGCGCAGCGCGAACGTGAGCTCTTCATCGCTCAACGCCGGACCCTTTCGCCGCTCCTGACAGTTCGGCCCCGGCGCCGCGGATGCCTGGCGGCACAAAGTTCCCTGGTCGATCATCGGGCTGTTGGTTGGAGTCCCCAAGGCGCCCCGGCCGGCGCGCTTGGACGAATTCTGTGTCTGGCCCGGATCGGGCATGGTCGGACTCCTGGTAGGTGCGAACCGTCAGCGGGTTGCGCCTTCCGCGCCGCGTTCGAAAGTCGCTGGATGAATTCGGCTTTGGTCAGAGTGGTTGCGGCCGGTGCGGATGGTTCGGAGCAAGTTGACGGACCGAGTGTAACCCGCGAGGTGTCGGTGTCAACAGAAAAGCCAGGACGTCGTTGCGGAGGTTGTGTGCAACGTAGGACCTTTCGAGCGGTCGTCGCCGCCGCAAGTGGGTTCGCCGAACGGATACGATGTGCTTGCTGATCTCGTGAGAAGAGCCGTGCGATCTCGGCGTGACTCCAGCCGTGATCGAAGATGAGGCTCGCCACTTCGCGCTCGGCGACCCGCAGCGTACCCTCCTAAAGAGTGGAGGCGGGACCGGTTTTTCCACAATTCATGACGGCGGATGACGACGCGTAAAGTGTCACCAATGTTCGATTGGCCTACCATGAGATATGTCAACTCGTCATTATTCATAATCCGCCAGTTTGCTACTGAATACGACAGCTTGGCCGGTCTTGGTACAAACTATAACTCGTTCGCCTTCGACGGCGACGTCCAGGTCCTCGCCGCGAAGCCCTTGCCAAGTGGCCAGATACTTCAATGTCCCAGGCTTCTTCTCGGTTTTGAGTTTCACTTCCGCTCCACCCCTCCAAGCGAGCACAACCAGTTCACCTTTGTCAGCGCGCGCCGCTAGCTCCGGCTCCTCGACTCGTTTCTGTCGGCCTCGCTCCCAGCACCAAATCAGACCTTTATCCGGGCCTTCCCAAGTTTCAGTCCAACTCAAGCCCTCGCGAATTGGTTGGTTAAGCGAACGTCGCAAGTGTGTGGCCATTTTATCTCACCTCCAGTCCCATAGCCTGCCAGAACATTCGGTTGGTGCATGATCCGAATCACTGTGCCTCGCGAACAAGCAATCGGAAATCAGTTTCCCTCAGAATCCGGATCGGCTGGCCCTTTGAGATCAGAGCTTCTGCTTTTCTGTGCTTTATACTCTTTTCGTGTCCAGCAAGCTTGCTGACATCTTGATCTCCGACCACAAGAAGCGTCGTGGTCTTCGCAACCGACGCGGCAACCTCGCAGCCCGCAACTGCCGCCAAGTCAGCCGCGTCGCGGCGTGGCATCGACAATGCACCTGTGAAAACCACAACTTCGCCGTACAAGGGGCCTTCTGGATTGCCTTCCCTCGTGATGCGCTCCGATGACCCGTCGCTGGAAACGTCTATCGGACGCTTGACTCTTTCAAGCCACGCTGCAAGCGTCATTCCCGTTGTTTGAATTGCATGCACCAGAATCTCACCCGCGGCTCGTGCATCTTCCTGAGCGTTGTGGTGCTGAAACTTGATGCCGAGCTTTTCGGCGACACTGGCCAGGCCGTAGCCCCGCTTTGAGAGGTCAGGCCAAGTTCGACGGACCACTGTTGTTGTGTCAAGCCAGGCCGATTGCGGAGGGCTGATTCTGTATTTTCTAAATACGGCGGTGATCGCTGTCCTATCAAAGACCGTGTGGCTAACCACAATGGCCCCGAATAAATGCCCGACCAAAACCTGGCTTATGTCTGGAAACCTTGGCGCATCCGCGACAGCGTGTTCGTCAATTCCGTGAATCGATACGTTGACTCCGTCGAAGTAATCTTCCGGGTTGAGGAGTGTCTGCCAGGTCTCGGCAATCTTACCGTCCTGGAACCGCACTACTCCAATTTGGCAGATGCTTGCGAGGTCAGCATTGGCCGTCTCGACATCAATGGAAGTGAAGTCCATCGCTGTGAATTCCTGTCCCCGAACGTCCAGGATCAGTTGCCGGGCCGACTGAGCTGACGTTGAACCGTTCTGCCTGCCCGGTCACGCGCATCCGCTTGGTTCGGCGATGGTCGTCATCCGGAATCGACGCTCGATCTCTCGACCCGTTTTTTTTAGCTAATCGAGAATGTCGTTTCTTTTACTCGTTGTGGCTCACGCGTTATGCCGATCTTCCCGTCATTGCCTCAATCCAACGGAACAGGGTATCGACAGCTGCCCACCAGGTTTCCAGTGTGGGGCGGTCAACGACGCAAACAACACCTGCTTCATCGCGGTATTGAGCTACGGCACGATGTGCGACTTTGTTGCGGCACCGGAACAGATAGTCCAGAGACCCGTACTCACTAGGGTGACTCTTCTTGAAACTCTCCGAGAATGCCTCCTGGGCGGGCCCATCCACGAGGTCGATCACCCTAACGTTCACCTTCCCCTTGTCCTCAAGGTACTCAAACGCAGCCCCCGCGGCCGTCGCCGCCCCGAAGAACGCCCGCTTGATCGCCACCTCGCAGGCGATCGCCAACTCCAGCACGGCGCGACGATAGTTCCCGTCCTTGATTGACGTCTGGGCATCGGAGCAGAACTCGCGCGCGGCGCTTGGAGCCTGCTGGCCGCCACGGAGCGCTTGCACGACCCTCGCTTCGTCCGTCTTCAGAAGGGGCGTTTGGCCGAGAAGGTAGGGGCCGGCATGTGACATGAACGATAAGGTATCCCGGACGATCCCCGTCTCGACTGCTTCCCCTCGTTCGTCGACCCAACATGCTTTGTTGAAAACGTTGTCATGAGGGGAGATGGGTTTGAGGCGGGGGGTGTGGAGAACGTATCTGCAGAACCCCATGAATCGGTTGGCTACCGTGCAGGCCACTTCCGCGTAATCATCCAGTCGTGGTCCGAACCAGGCACTCCTCTTCAGAAGGTTTCTTCCGCCTGCGACTCGCTCGATCGGAGGCGGTTCCTCCTCCTCACGCGACACGGAAACAATAATCTCCCCGGCCTCAAGAATCGGATCCTGACCAGCTAACTCCATTCTCGGGCCCTCCGCGCGGACGGGCTGAACTGTCACGTGAAATACGTCGAGGTCCGTCTCATACGTAATGGGTTCGGCGTCGGCAACCTGGGTGCGGATCGGGCTGGACAACTCAATCTGGTAAATGGCCTTAAGGTGAGGCATTGGGCGCGCTCCTGTCCTATTATTTGAGCAATCACCGTGGAGGATTCAGTGGGCAATGGTGTCAGTTCATTTTTCCCTTTCACCACTCGTGAAAAAAAGAACTGACACCGCTGTCCCCGCTGTCCCCACCGCTGTCCCCATTGTCCCGCCATTGTCCCGTTATCGCCTAGCTGCGCAACAAATCTGCTAGCTTGAAGTCCTGCCGTTTATTCTCGGGAGTGAATCCAACAAGCCAAGCGCTGTCGGCTTGGCGCAACGCCGCGAACTGGGGACTTTCAAACCGAAAGCTGAAGCTCGCCTCCGTCCATTCGCGCGGAGCAAGCCCAATATGCACTGCGTTCGCGCGCCAATCCTCCGAAGTGGCGCGTATGAACGGTTTGGCCGAGGCCCGCACATTTTTTCGCGAGCGAAATTCGACGGTAATGCCATGAAGGGCCGAGTTAGCTTCCTTTTCACTGAAAAACGCGACCCGCGCTCGACCAGCTGCCTCTTCTGCCGTATCCCATTGGCCGGGGCCCTCTCCGCCGAAGCTGTCCCGCGCCACCGGGTAGAATTCCCACTTGTCCACGCGAAAACGAATCTTGCCCCGCAAACGCAACCGCTTGGCGATGAGGGTTGCGACAACCCCCGCCGCGACACTGGCTGTGTGAGTGAAGATTAGCGTAACCACGTCAGCAGTCGTCATTGCTTCATACCCCGATCCCGTCAAAGGCCTCTTCAACCCTGAGCATTTTAGGCTGAGACGCGCAACAGGAGAGACGGGAAAACGGTACATTCGTCTTTTGGCCGAAACAACCCAATCAGGAATGAGTTGGGCACCAGGCGTTTCCTTTTCCCCGCACCACCACAGCAATTCGCGCCGCCGCCACGCTCCGGAACACCGCAATCAACTTCTCAAGACTCTCCCTCACAATCACCGCATCGAGCCTCAGCCGAGCCGTCATTGCTTTCTCACCCGCCCGCGGCGTCGGCAGCGTGAAACAAAAACGTGTCAGGAATCTCTGTCAAAGCTTCCTGCCACCTTTCGCTTTTCACGCAGCCCGCGCTTTACTCACAAGGAACCACGTCAGCGAATCGGCAGCCGCCACGCGCGCAGCGCTCGCCGGCGCGGACAGCCAACGTCTCCGCGAAGATCGGACCGCCGTAGCATAAGGTGTGAAACTCGCCGCGCTCCCCGCAAAGATCCACCGAGGGAGGCGACGCGGCCAGCAAGACCGCGTCGTGGTGCAGTTTCGCGACCAGAAACCCGGTTTCTACGAGAAACCGGTTTCTTAGTGGCAGTACTCGCGGCCGAGGAGTTCCGGCGACCGTTGCAGCACCGAGCCCCAACCGAACGGTCAGCCATTTCTCGCCCGCCCGCGGCGTCGGCAGCGTGTCGAGACGCAAACCGCGCCGGCGATCCACGTCCGCATACGAAAAGGAAGGGAACCACTGGGCAACGACTCCCGCAAGCGCACCGCGGCAACTCGGAGTTCCATTTGCCCATTTGCAGGCCTGGTCGACCTGCCGTAGACTGTGCCGATGCCGGTTCGTCATCCTGCCCCGCTCTCCGCCGCTGACTTGAGTGCCCGCCGGTCGCGCGTCGTCGGGGTCGCGCGGCGCATGGGCTTCGTGGGTCGAGTAGAATACCAGCACGCGTACAGCCGGTCCGGCGGCGCGCAGTACGGCTTGGCCGTCACCCCGGAACGCGACCTGTTGACGGTCTATGCGGAGGCGTTCGAGCGCGACGCGGACCCGGAGGAGTTTTCCCTTGAAGCAATTATCGCCCATGAACGCGGACACCAGGTCCTCGCCCGTCATCCGCGCCTGGCGCGGATCGTCCCGGCCATGATGTCGGGCGTCACGGAGGAAATCCTCGCCTCGCTGGTGGGATCGCTCCTCGTGGGCACGGAAAAGGATCGCCAGGACTTGCTGCTGAAGGCATGGGAGCAAGCGTCGCGGCTCGCCATGCCGGGCGAGCAGGCGTTGGCCTGGTTGACGCACCTACGCGAAATGCTCGGGAGGCTTTTATGATTGGTCCGAAAAAGCTGAGCGAAATCCGAGCGGAGCTTCGTGCCGGGTTCGACATGACCGACAAGGAACTGCTCGCGTGGTTCAATCGAGAAATTCAAGCATTGGAAAGGCAGGAACCGACGGGACGCACAGGCCGCGAGACCATGCGGTCATTGCGCGATGCGCTGCTGGCGCCCGCCAAGAAAAGGAACGCGCTGTCCGGAAAGAGAAAGGGAAAGAAAAAGGGGTCAAGAATCATTCTCAAAGGTTCCTGACACCTTCTGCTTTTCACGCAGCCCGCGCTTTACTCCCAAGCAACCACGTCTGCGAATTGGCAGCCGTCACGCACGAAGCGCTCAGCGGTGCGGACGGCCAACGTCTGCGCGAACATTGGACGGCCGTAGGAAAAGGTGTGAAACTCGCCGCGCTCCCTCATCGCCGACCATTTTTTCCGTCAATTTCCTTGACAGCGCCGCCGTCTCGGGTAGAGTAAAGTGTGACGTGTTCATCTGAACACTATACCAGCTGGAAGTGTGGCTGCGCGCCGGGGCGAGGCGATCGGAAACGCGTGGAGCGGAGCACGAACATGAACAAGGCCAATAAACATCATGTCCGGTGGTTTATTACCGATCGCGACGTAACTCATGCTTTTACAATCACATGCGGCGAATGTCCGGTTGAAAAACCGGACAAAACCGGACATGGGTTTGACGCCGCGGTCGCTCGGTTCGGGGAGGAACGGTAGTCGGCAAAAAGTCGTGGGCGCAGGGTTGTAGGTTACGGGGTCGATGCCGCCGGCGAATGCAAATACGCCGTGACCACCAACTCCTGCAACGACGAATCTCCCGGCAGCAGGCCCGCCCCGATAGTGTAGTGCCGCAGCGCCTCGCGCTCGTCGCCGCGAAAATGAGCCACGTGGCCGAGCAGGATTTCGTTGCTCGCGGCGTACTGGGCGAGCAGCGGCGGGTTCGTCTCCGTGGTCCGAAGATAACGGGCCGCATCGCTCCGGCAGCTCATCATCTCGACGAGATTCCGCGCGATCGTCGAGCGGAAGCTGGCGCCGTAGGCGCTGAACGACAACACCGGCCGGTCGTCGGTGTTCAGAGGCCCGGACCCGACGTACTGCCGCACGTCGTCGTCGGCCGACAGGAGAGTGTAGGCGAGACGGAGTGGATCCTCCATGTGGACGGCTTCGAGATCCTGGCGGACGGCCGGCGCCGCCATCCGTTCGCGCAGGCGGGCGAGATCGATCTCCAGCTTGCCCGGCGTGCCGACCACGATGAGGAAGTCGGTCGCCAGCGTGTTCATAAACCACACGCTCGTATGAGGGAAAACATGCTGAAAGGAACGGAGCAACGTCTTCAAGACGGCGGCGTCGATGCCGTTGGCCGGCACCCACGCGGCGGCGAGACCGTTCGCCGTCAGCCGGCTTTTCATTAGCTCGAAATAGTCCGTTGTGTAGAGGTCGCCGTTGCTCTTGTACTGAATGTTCGTGCAATCGGTGGCGATCACGTCGTAGCGAACCGGGGCGACACGCAGCCAACTGCGGGCGTCGTCCACGATGAGTCGGAACCGCGGGTGCGTGCGCACGTTGCGGTTTTCGTAATAGAAGTTCAGCGCCGCCGCCGGGACCGCCGCCTCGATTTCCACGCAATCGACCGCGACGCCCTCGTGCAGGGTCATGCTGTGACTGGTGCCGCCGCTGCCGAAGCCAACCGTCAGCGCCCGCTGCGGCGCTGGGTGGAGCAAGAGCGGCAGGTGGGCGAGCATCTTCTGGTCGATGACAACGGTGCGATTCGTGCCGGCGACCGGCTGCCCGTCCACCAGCAGCCAGGAAACGCCGTTGTAGACGTTCTGCATGACACTCACCGTGCCGTTGTTCCCCTCGGCGTAGTAGATAAGTCGCTGTCCCTCGGCCGGCGCGGCCTTGGTGAAGCCGCCGACGGGAAATTGCTGCCAGGCGACCCAAGCGAGCATGGTTGCGGCGAGACCGCCCGCAACGCGCCACGCGATGGACGGACGCGCTGCGCACGCCCACGCGATGCCGGCGACGAGCAGGTTCGCCGCTGCCAACAAGCCGAGCGTGTTGCGGAGCCCGGCCTCGGGAATGAGCGTGACGCCGGTCGCCAGCGCCCCCGCCACGCAGCCAACGGCATTCACCGCATAAACGCGGCCGAGCCAACCGCCGAATCGTCGCGGGTCAGCGGCCACTCCGGCCGCCAACAGCGGAAAGCTTGTCCCGAGCAGCACCGCGGGCGCGAGCAGCGCCAGCGCGGTCAGACCCAGCTCGCCAAGCAACAAGAGCGCCGGCGAATCCGCCAGGCTGCACCGCTCCAACCAGGCCGGTCCCGTGCGGAAGAAGGGAAGCACGGCCAGGGTCGCGCCGCCGAGCAATGCCTGACAGCCCGCCAGCCGCGGCCACGGATCGCCGGCCCGCCGCGCCCACCAGCCGTGCAGCAGGCTGCCGAGCCCCATGCCGAGCAAGACCACCGAAAGCATGAGTGCGAAGGCATACGCGCTGTTCGATGTGAAGATGCCGAGAATGCGCGTCCAGGCGACTTCGTAGCCGAGTGTCGTGGCGCCGGTGATGGCGGCGCACGTCAGCGCCAGCCTGCTCCACCAACGCGAACCGGCCGGCGTCTCCCTTTCAATCGGCGGCATCGCGGCAGGTTCCGGCGCGTTCAGCGGACACTCCGACCGCCGCCCCGCAAGCACCGCCGCGCCGGCGACAACAACATTCAGCCCAGCCGCCAGCCACAGTGTCCGCTCCATGCCCAAATAGTGCAGAAAAACGAAGCCGGTAAGGGTCGCCCCCGCCACGCCGCCGAGCGTGTTGACGCCGTAGAGCAACCCGAACGATGACGAAAGTCCATCCGAACGCGCGGCGACCAGCCGCCCCATCACCGGCAACGTGCCGCCAATGAGCGTCGCGGGGATCAACAAGACGACCGCCGCCGCCCCAAGCCGGAGCAAGGCGCCGCTCCACGGCCCCGGTTGCAGCTCCGCATAGACCGCCGTGTACACGCCGCTGACCGCGGCAACGGCGAACGGCGTCAGCAGCGCCGCGACCGCCACGCCCGCTTCCAGGCCCGCGTACAGCAGCAGCGGCCGGCGCGTGCGATCCGCGACCCGTCCGAACAAAACCGCCCCCAGCGCCAGCCCGCCCATGAACGCCGCCAACACCGCGCTAACCGCCAACGTGCTGACGCCGACCACGAGATAGAGCATCCGCTGCCAAAGCAATTCGTAGATCAGCGCGCTTGCGCCGCTGAGGTAGAACAAGACATAGAGCCAGCTTCGCCGCATGGTCGCCTCCTGCCGTCGCGTCGCCGAACGTGCGAAAGGGCTGCGGACTATAGCTGTCTCAGGAAGCGCCCGAAAGGTGAAGTCGGCGAAGAAGCAAAGGGCTGGCGTTGAAGGGTGTACGTTCAATGAATTCCGTTCCACGCGGCACGACACGCGGTCGGGGAATGGCTGCTTTGAACTGAACCGGGGCTTGTGGGCGACCTGTACGAACCAAGGGGATGGCGCAAGATGAGGTTCGCCGTTTCCGGGCGTCCGAGGCCCGCTACGATAGCTCGGTATCGAGTCCGACCCATTCGAGGCCAATTATGCTCACCATTCGCGTCTTCATCACCGCCGCACTGTTGGTCGCGTCCAACATCTTCATGACGTTCGCGTGGTATGGGCATCTGAAGTACAAAGATTCCCCCCTCTGGAAAGCAATCCTCGCGAGCTGGGCCATCGCTTTCTTTGAGTACTGCCTTCAGGTGCCGGCCAACCGCGTGGGGTATGAGACGCTGACCGCCGCCCAGCTCAAGACGATGCAGGAAGTGATCACGCTCGTCGTCTTCGCCGGCTTCTCAACGCTGTATCTGAAAGAAGGGCTCGGCTGGAATCATCTCGTCGCGTTCGTGCTCCTGGTCGGCGCCGCCTTCTTCGTCTTCCATAAATGGTAATCGGCGCGGCGAACCGGCGCGCAAGCACCGCCGGGGAAGCGAGAGGCTTAATACATTTCCAGCATGAACGATCCCCCGTGTGCCGGGTTCGCAATCAAGCGCTGACGGCCGGGATCAACGACAAAATCCAACCGTTCCAGCGGAATCTGACCGATCAGCACAGGCTTGCCCTCGGGAATCTCCCCCACGTCGAGGGGACACCTGCGGCCCTGAATCGTTAGCTGCACCAACGACCAGATCGCGACGTCTTTCACGTCAGCGATGGTCGTGATTTGCCGCGTGTCGAAGTACGTCAAGCCCAGGTCATCGATATAGTTCCGCGGGAGCATCAGCATCGTCGCACCAGTATCGGCCAGCGCCTGCTGAACCTCAACGCGGCGCACCTGGTCCGGGGTACGAAGACCTTTGCTGACCTCGTACAGATCGTATTGGTTCTCAAGAGTCAAAGGGACCAGGACTTTGCCCATCGCGGCCTCCACTACAGGTCGATGTCCGCACCCGCGCAACATTGGTGTATTCTACCCCTTTGCCTGCCGCTTCTGCCAATCCTCCGTGAACAAATTGAAGTGCCCCGCCGTGGGCGGGTGTTCCTTGATGACCTCCTCATTCAATGTCACACCAAGCCCCGGCCCCTGCGGCAGGCTGAAATAGCCGTCGTCCACCTTGGGGCAGCCCGTGGCACATGCGCGCGTGTGCGGCTCCGTAAAATCGTTGAAGTGTTCCTGAATCTTGAAATTCGTCGTACACGCGGCCAGATGGAGAGCCGTCGCCGTTGAAACCGGCCCGCCGACGTTGTGCGGCGCGACGGTGACGTAGCACACATCGGCCCACGCGGCGATCTTTTTCACTTCCAACAGGCCGCAGCACTCGGTGATGTCCGGCTGGATGATGTCGCACGCCTGACGTTCAAATAGCTCGCGAAATTCGCCCTTGTGGTGCAGCCGTTCGCCGGTGGCGACCGGAATGCGGATGTGCTTCGCCGCCTTCGCCAGCGCCTTGATGTTGTCCGCCGGCACCGGCTCTTCCACCCAGCTCGGCTCGAACGGCTCCAGATCCTTGGCAACGCGAATGGCGGTCGCCGGGCTGAACCGGCCGTGCATCTCGATCAATAACTCCACGTCCGGTCCGACCGCGCTGCGCACCGCTTCGACCAGGCTAACGCAGTGCAGCCGATCCTTGCGTTCCATCTCGTACCAACCGGCCCCGAATGGGTCGAACTTCAGCGCATAATATCCCTTGGCGACCGCCGCCTTCGCCGCCTTCGCAAAGTCGTGCGGCGTCCGCGGCACCTGGTACCAGGCGTTGGCATACGCCTTGATCCGGTCGCGCACCGCCCCGCCGAGCAACACGTACACCGGCAAATTCGCCGCCTTGCCGACGATGTCCCAGCACGCGACCTCGACGAGGCTGATCGCCGACGCACAAACTTCGCCGACGCGCCCGTAATCGTTGCGGAACATCGACTGCACGGTGTGCTCGATGCGTAACGGATCGACGCCAAGAATGTACCGCCGTTTGCACTCTTCGAGGTAGCCGAGCAGCGCGTTCGTGCGGTTCGACAACCGCACTTCGCTGACGCCGGTGAGTCCCTCATCGGTCGTGAGCTTGAGGAAAGTTAAGTTGCGCCAAGCGCTGCCCATCACATGCACGGCGAGTTGAGAGATTTTCATGGAGATGATCCGAAAGGTGAAGAGTGGTTGACCGCGGCGACGCCGTCTAGCACGTTGGAACCCGGCTAGTGTACATTCCGCCGATGCGGCGTCCACGCATCACACGAGTGCTGGAGGACTTGACGGCAGTCGAGAGGCCCAGCGAGTCGAGTTGGCCAGGGGCAAGGCCACGGACGGGCGAGGCACGCTCTGAGCCGGCCACGGGCTACACCTGCGGCTGCGTGCCCACTGGACCGATGAAACATCCGCAGATTTCGGAGATTTGAACGCAAATCTGTGGAATCGGCGTCATCCGGGGATCGAAGAACCGCCTCATCTCCAATCTGTCACCGTGAGCCAGGCTTCCGCGGCTTCGGGCAACGGTTGCGGCTTTGCTTTGCCGGCGGCGTCGTAGACATCGACGTGGCAGGGGCCGTTGGGTTTGAAGTCGTCGCCCACTTCGACGTTGCTGCACGCGATGCGGCGACTGTCGGGCGACCACGTGACCGCGAAGTTCCAGCGGTGCGCCAGGTCGGCGAGGACGGTCGTTTTGCCAAGCAGAACATCCACGACCGAGAGATTGTGGCGTTTCTCCTTCGTCACGCCGACGAAGACGAGTTTCTTGCCGTCGGGCGAGAAGCGGCAGGTTTCGGCCATGAAACCGGTCGGCTCGTCGGTGAGCTGCCGCATGGCGTTGGTGGCGGGATCGACAAGGTGGAAGTGGCCGCGGGCGTGGATCAGCCAAAGGCCGTCGGGCGACCACGCGTGAATCACGGCGCCGTAGCCTTCCGGGCCGTCGCTCTTCACGGCCGGCAGCTTGACCTTGGTTACTTTTTGCGTGGAGATGTCGACGACATAGGGGTGATACTTGTTGTCAGCCGCGTCGCCCCAGACGCTAAAGCTGATGCGCTTGCCGTCGGGAGACCACGACCAGCTCGACAGCTCCTTGCCGGGCATGCTGACGACGACGGTCGGCTCGGCGTTCTTGGTCAGGTCGTGGATTTGCAGCTTGCTCGGCGGGTGGCCCTCCTCCGCTTGGCCGAACGCAAGAAAGCGGCCGTCGGGCGACACGCGCGCCGAGAGGTCTTGATAATTAAACCGGTGGCCTTCATCCAGTTGATGCTCCAAGTCGGTCAACTGCTTTTTTTTCGCGTCATAGACGATGAGGTCATGGGCGCGGTGGAAGTACATTCTGCCGGCGAGAGGCGCGGCGGCGTCATTCGTCGCCCGCGGCGCTCGGTCCTTGGCAGTGGGCGGGTCCGCCGGCGGCTCGGTGTTCGCCGCGACCGGCGCGAAGCCGAGCAGCACGCCGCAGCCGAGGGCGGCGATCGCGACGACGAGGGAAACTGTTTTTAATTTCGATAGCAACATGGCTTGAAGCACCTCCCGCGTGAGGGCCGCGACGGGCTTGCTCACCGCTGATAGTTGGCCGGCCGTCACGAGGGCGGCGGCGTGAACCGTGGATGCGAGCAGCGCGGCCGACGGCGGAGCGGCCTGCGCCTGTGCGGTGAGCCATGCGGCAAGGCCGGCGCCGCCGAGCGTGACGCCGCGGCGCGTGAGCCGTGACGCCAGCAGACGGCGGCCACGCGCGAGCCGGCCCGAAAGCGTTCCTTCTTTCCAGCCGAGCTGACTGGCCGCTTCCTTGCGGCTTTTGCCTTCCAGATCGCACAGGACGATCGGTAAGCGGTAACGCTCGGCCAGGGCGGCTAGCTCCTGATCGACGATCGGTTGGAGATCGTGTTGGTCGCCGTTCGGCTTGGTTATTTCGGAACGCGATGCCATGGCGCGTCGTCCTCGTGCTAGGCGGCGAGCGCGTGCGGTGCGGGCTTTCAGGGCGGTGCGTTGCGCGACGCTGTGCAGCCAGCCGGCAAGGCGTTCGCGCGGCGTAACGGCAGCGGCTTTGCGAACCAGCACCAGGAAGGTCGCCTGGAAGGCGTCGTCCGCGTCGTCCGCGTCGCCGAGGATGCGGCGGCAGACGCCGAGCACCATGGCGCCGTGACGCCGGACGATGGCTGCGAATGCGTCATTGTCCCGCCGCACGAGATACGCGGTGAGGACCTGGGCATCGGTCGCGTCGTGCCATTCCCGCCGGCCGAGGACATCGCGCAGGTGTCCCAACAGATTCGGTCCCAGGCGTGTGCTCATCGTGCAACCCTAAATGCCGCGTGACTCTGTCTATTTATGCCCGAAGGAGGGGAGGCGCGTACAAGAATCTTGGAAATGAGCCAAAAATGGACGCCACGGGGGGGCACGGTCGGGAGACCGTGCCCCAACATGGCACGGTCAGGAGACCGTGCCCCAACATGGGAGACCGTGCCCCAACATGGGAGACCGTGCCCCAACGCGGGACCTATCTGTGGTTTTAGCGAGATTTGTGAACGAGCGGCGTCAGCAGGCCGATGAACATGAGCCAAACGAAGACGGTGATGCCGATGCACAGGAGCAGGCGCAAGGCGAGTGAGCGGCCGGCGAGGCTGGAGGCTTTGACGCAACCGCCGGCGCCGCCGAGTCCGAGGACCAACGGGATGCCGCCGCCGAGCGTGAGAACCGGAATCATCACGCAGGCGATGGCGAAGAAGATGCCCCAAAAAGGAACGATCGCGTTCACTTTGGGGCGGGCGAGCGGCAGTCCGCAGCTGCCGCAGACCGAATCGGAACCGCCGTTCAACGTCAGGCAGCGCTGACATTTCATGGTAGAACCTCGTTTGGAGTCGTCGTCGTCGGACGACGGCTTAATCAACCATAGACCGCAGTTGGCCGCGGTGCAAAATGCCCGCAGAGGAAATGGCGCGCCATTTTGAGCCGCTCAGTCGCGCTGAGAAGGGATGGCGGCGAGGGCGTGCGCGATGGCGTCGATGAGCAGTGATTCTTGTTCGACAAACACGGTGCGTGGATCCAGCACCAGCTTGCCGTCGCGGACGCGACCGAGCACGGCCGGCGTGCCGACGCGCAGGCGATACGCGAGGTCCGCGTCACTCACGTCCTTCGCTTCCAATTCGACGACGACCGTCGCCATCGTCTGATCCGGCAGCGAACCGCCGCCGACGAAGGCGACGTCGTCGCGCACGGTCACGGCGGCGATGCCGTCGATTCGCCGCAGACGATCGGCGAGATACTCTGCTCGTCGTCGCAGCTCGGCGAGCGGCGTCTCGAGCATGCGCAGCACGGGGACCTGTCGCAGCGCTTGTTCTTCATTCAGATAGATGCGCAGCGTCGCGTCCAGCGCGGCGAAGGTCATTTTGTCGAGGCGGAAGGCGCGCATGAGCGGGTCTTTCTCGATTTTCTGAATGTGCTCCTTCTTGCCGACGAGGATGCCGGCTTGCGGGCCGCCGAGAAGTTTGTCGCCGCTGAACAGCACAAGGTCGGCGCCGGCGGCAATGCTGTGGCGCGCTACCGGTTCATCGCGAAAGGCAAAGCGGGCGAAGTCGATCAAGGCGCCGCTGCCGATGTCGTCAATGACGGGGAGCTGATGCTTCCGGCCGAGCGCGACGAGGTCTTCCAAAGAAACCGACTCGGTGTGCCCGGTGATGCGGTAGTTGCTGCAATGGACGCGGAGGAAGGCGGCGGTGTTGGGCGCGATCGCTTTTTCGTAGTCGCTCTGGCGTGTGATGTTGGTCGTGCCGACCTCGCGGAGGATGGCGCCGCTGACCGCCATGATCTCGGGGATGCGGAAGCTGCCGCCGATCTCCACGAGCTGGCCACGGGAAAGGATCACTTCTTTCCCCTGGCAGAGCGCCCGCAAGGCAATGACGGTGGCGGCGGCGTTGTTATTGACGGCGGTGGCCGATTCGGCGCCGGTCAGACGGCAGAGCCAATCGCGTACTGCGTTCTGCCGCGAGGAGCGTTTGCCGGTTTCAAGATCGAGTTCGAGATTGAGATAGCCGCGGGCGGCATCGTAGGCGGCTTTCGCGGCTGCTTCCGCGATAGGGGCGCGGCCGATGTTGGTGTGCAGGACGATGCCGGTGGCGTTGATGACGGGTCGGAGCCTCGGTTGCAAGTCGCGTTGCAGCCGGTGTTGCACGCGTGCCGCGAGAGCGGCGAGATCGCGCTCGCCGTTGAGGGCTTCCCCCGCGCCGAGACGCTGCCGCAACATCGAGAGCTCGTCGCGGACGGCGTCGGCAACGACAGCGTGAGCGTGTGTCGCGGCGAGCGCCTGCACCGCCGGCATTTCGAGAATGTCGTTGACGGACGGCAGGTCGCGGAAGGGATTGGCGCTCATCGAATTCAATCCGCAGACTTCGCAGATTACACAGACGGGAATCTGCGAAATCGGTGTAATCTGCGGATCAATGGTTATTCATCACACGTCTTGGCCGGTCGGCCGGCGTTGATGACGCGTTCGATGTCCTCGGCGGACATGCCCTTTTCTACCATACTCTGTTTGAGTGCGGCCAGATGTTCGCTCTCGTGGGTCTTGCGCCAGGTCTTGGCGAGGCTGCCGATTATGCCGCCAAGTGCGGACACGACGGCCACCAACGCGACAAAGTGCCACAAGCCAAATTCTTTCCAGAGCTCAGACATGACTTCCCCCAGATTCTGCAGGAGCGCCCGACGCCAGTAGGCGGAGATCGCCTTCGCGCCGCGTTACGCCGACCCTGTCGAGATATTCGCACAGCGGCACGGCGAATTTACGCGTGGTGCCGAGAAGATCGCGGATTTCCGCGACGGTAAGCCCCGGTACGCCGGAGGAGAGCTTCTCGCTCACCCGGCGGCGCATGTCGCCTTCCACGTCGGCATGAAGATAAATCTCGTCCGTAATGTGTACCAGATAGCCCTCCGCGAGGCAAACGTCGATGAGGTCCTTCAGGCTGGCGGCATTGCCCCCCGCCGCGCCGGCAAAGCTGGCTGGTTCCGGTGGCTGGAAGCGAGCCTCCTGATAGGCAGCGACCATTTTGTCTTTCAATTTTCGCTGGTTGCCGCTCAATTTCGGTTTGAAATCGGCGCGGGCGATGCGGCGCAAATCGCCGATCACTTGCTTCCGTTGGATGAGGCGGTCCACGGCAGCGTGAACGAGCGGATCGTCGCCGACGTAATCGAGCTGCGATTGCACTTTCTGCCGGTCGTGAGCCGACATGAGCGGCGCTTGCTCGTGCAGGCGGCCAAGCGCCGTCAGGATGCGCTCATCCAATTCCTTCAGCATGTCCGCGTGGAGCAGGAGTTTGCGATGTTGGCCGATGGCGACCTCGGCGAGGCTGCCTTTCGCTTTCAATTGGTCGATGAGGTCGGTGACTTGATCCGGGCCGATGTTGGCGCCGCGGACGAGATCCGCGGCCGTGAACCCGCTGAAGCCGCCGAACCAGGCGACGGTCAACGCGCGCTCTTCCGCGTTGCCGGTCCAGAGTTTCTCGATGCGTTCGAGCATTTCGAGATGCCGGCGGCGTATCTTTTTGGCGACCGGCTGCAACACTTGTCCGCCGCCGAGCGTGTGCAGCGCCGACGATTCACGGAGGACAAACGGCTGGCCCCACGTCGCAGTGGCCGGCGTTTCGAGAAAGATTTGCGCAAGGCCCCATTGCCCCGGCTCGACGGCGTCGCAATCGAGCAGCGACAGGACGCCCATGATTTCCGACGTGCCCAGGTGCAGCCGCACCGGCGTGCGATGCTTGATCGGTCGTTTGACGTCGGCGAGGCAGTGCAATCGCAGCGTCAATACGCGCGAGGGGACAAGATAACCCGGCGTCGCCAATTCCTGGCCGCGGATCACATCTTCATGATGGACGCCGGCCAGGTTGATGGCCGCTCTCATGCCGCGATGGACTTCGTCAACGGGCTTATCATGATTCTGCAACGAGCGGACGCGGACGCGCTCGCCGCGCGGCTGCCATTCCACTTCGTCGCCGACTTTGATGCTGCCAGAGGTCACCGAGCCGGTGACGACGGTGCCGTGGCCTTGGACGATAAAGGAACGGTCGATGGCCATGCGGAACCAAGGCCGATTTGAGATTTCAGATTGCAGATTGCAGATTGAATCGAAATCTGCAATCTGCAATCTGCAATCTGCAATCGTTGCTTCGCAGGTCGCCGCAATAGCGGCCTTCAGCTCGGAAATCCCTTCTCCCGTATTCGCCGACGTGCGGATGATCGGCGCGTTTTCGAGGAAGCTGCCTTGCACCAACTCGCGAATCTCCAGTTCCGCAACCTCGCGGCTCGTTTCATCGACGAGATCGCATTTCGTCAGCGCGATGACCCCGTGCCGCAAGCCGAGGAGGCGTAAGATTTCGAGGTGTTCGCGCGTCTGTGGCATCACGGAGTCATCCGCGGCGACGACGAGCACGGCGAGGTCAACGCCTGTGGCGCCCGCGAGCATGTTCTTGATGAAGCGCTCATGGCCGGGCACATCCACGATTCCGAGCCGATAATCGCCGAGCTCGAGCGTCGCAAAGCCGATGTCGATGGTAATGCCGCGCCGCTTCTCTTCCGGCAGGCGATCGCAGTCGATGCCGGTGAGTGCTTTTACAAGCGACGTCTTGCCGTGGTCAATGTGGCCGGCGGTGCCGAGGATCAAATCACGCATGTCAGTTGTCAGTGGTCCGTTGTCCGTTGTCAGTTGTACATGGTTCTTTGTCGATGGTGGGCGGTGTGCCGTCAAGGACAAACGGTGTGTCAACGCGGCTGGCTCGATTTTTGGCTGCGTGCTAAATTACGTTGCCACTTACCACTCACCACTTACCACTGACCACGGACGACGGACATGCTCGGCGTGAAATTGAACCCGAAAGCTTTTTTGGAACGAGTCGGTCAAGAATTGCTGCGCATCGATCCGGGCGAGGTGAAGGCGCTCGCCGACGCGATTTTCGATTGCTACGAAAAGGGACGGTTCGTCTTCCTCTGCGGCAACGGCGGCAGTGGGTCGAATTGTTCGCATTTCTGCGAAGACCTCGGCAAATGCACGTTGCGGCGCGAGGACTTCGACAACGATAAGAAGAAACGGCTGCGCATCCTCAGCCTGACCGACAACACGCCTTACATCCTCGCCTGGGCCAACGACGAAGGCTTCGACCGCGTCTTCGCCGAGCAACTCAAGAACCTCGCCAGCCCCGGCGACCTGCTCATCGCGATCAGCGGCTCCGGCAACAGCCCCAACGTGCTCCGGGCCGTCGAATGGGCGAACAAGAACGGCTTGAAAACCTTCGGCTGCACCGGCTATTCCGGCGGCAAACTACGCACCCTGGCTCAGCAAGGCTTGCACGTGCCGCTGGATGACATGGGCATTGTAGAGTCGATCCACTTGTCGGCGTTTCATTGGGTGGTGGGGGACTTGCACCGGCGGATTGGGATGGGAGAGACGGCGCGATGATCAAGGGGCCGCGTCGCCATTTGTTTCGGCCTTTGCTTTCGCGGCGAGATACTCCGCCTCGGCCTCTTCCGCGGAAATCTCGACAATTTGTCCTTCGCGCAAAATGGTGAGCGGCAAGCCAAATCGTTTGTGCTCGGCGATTACGTCCGCCATCGCGTCGTGCATCGCTTGAAGCGCTTCTTGCTGGAGCGGGCCGCTGGGTTTCGAGTGAATTGTTTTCATGGTTTGCCCGCCTCCTGAAATCGCGTAAACGCTTCTGCGTCAATTATAGTGGGCACGCCGGACCGCGCGAATGCAATGTCTCGCAACCACACGCCGGTATTGTCGTAAACCGACCAGAACTCCGTGAGCGGGGCGTAAATACTGAAGAAGTTGGAGATGCTTCGCTGGTAGCGGCGGCGGATGTCTTCGACGGGCACGTCGTGTCCGCCCATTTGGCCTCGCTTCGCGACTCGGCTTACGTTCATTTCGACGTCCGAGAGCCATAGGAAATAAAGATAGACACGGTAGCCGAACTCGCGGCACTGCCACACGACCGCCTCATAAGTTTTTCCCGACAGCGTGGTTTCAAAAGAGAAGTCGGCGCGTTGATCCATGGCCGCCGAATTTCTGTAAGAACGAGGCGGCCTGCCGTAAGGGCCGCGTACTGTGGCGCGAACGGAGACAGGCCCGCCGCGATCATGTCCGCGTTGACGAAGTTGCGGACTTCGGCGTAACGGGGCAAAAACTTCTTTACGAACGTGGTCTTGCCCGAGCCGTTTGGACCCGCAATGATTCGAATTTCCGGCTGGGTGTCGGCCATGGCGAGCATTATATTGCGGTAGGGACGACAATTCATAGATGGACTGATAGCGTGCCGCATGCGAAAGATCTTTTTCATCTGCCTGGCGGCTCTTCTTGCCTTCGCGGGCCTGTGGATGTTTCTGCCCCGTCCCGTGCCGGTTTACACGGTCGGCTTCATCAACAAAACGGGGACGCCGTTCACAGGCGTACGGGCGCATCATGAAGGATTTGAAGCTATCCCAGTGCGCTACTTCTACAAAGAAAGGAAGGCGCTTTGGGACCCGCAGGAATTTGGAAGCGTTTCCGGAGAAGTTCCGTCCGGCAGCTATGCGGTTCACCAGGAGATCAAAGCGCGGCCGCCGGACGCTATTGAGTTGGAATGGCTGACGCCGGACGGCGAGCGGCATAGGAAGGTTGTGGATTTTCGCCGACAGACTCCGAGCAATCTTCACGGCGGCGTAGTTTATCTCACAATCGGTGATGGCGACTCGGTGGTTGTCAACGCGTTCGATGGCGCTGCTTGCGAGCGCAACGCACATTTGAGCTTTCTCAAAGCGAACGGCATGCAGCCGTAAGTGATCATCTCAATGTACCTCGGCATCGAAATCGGCGGCACCAAACTTCAGCTCGGCGTCGGGCCCGGCGACGGTACGCTCGCCGGCATGTGGCGTAACACGGTCGATGTCGCCGCCGGGCCTGAGGGGATTCGGCGGCAGATTGTCGCCGCGCTGCCGGAGCTGCTGGCGAAGGCGAACCTCGACCGCTCACACCTTCGCGGTGTCGGCATCGGCTTCGGCGGGCCGGTGGATGATGCGACGCGGACGATCATCAAGTCGCATCAAATCGAAGGTTGGGACGGCTTCCCGTTGGCTGACTGGATCACGGAGCTGACCGGCCTGCCCGCGGCGCTCGGCAACGACGCCGACGTGGCGGGGCTGGCGGAAGCCCTGTTCGGCGCCGGCAAGGGGCTGTCGCCGATCTTCTACATCACCATCGGCAGCGGCATCGGCGGCGGGTTGATTATTGATGGAAAGATTTATCGCGGCGTGGGACGCGGGGCGGCGGAGATTGGGCATCTACTGTTCAATGTCTATTTCGTAAAGAACGCGGAATCCGTCTTTCCAATCGAGCCGGAAACGCTGGAGCAGCTAGCGTCCGGATGGGGCATCGCGGAGATCGCTATCCAGTCCGTTCGCAAGGAACAGCCGATTCGCTCGCTGTTGTATTCGAAGGTGCAGAGCGCCACCCGGCGGCTGACGACGAAGGATGTAGCCAACGCGGCTCGCGAAGGAGACCCATTCGCGCAGTCTATATTGAACAATTCGCTTGGGTACTTGGCCGACGCCATCAGCCATGTGATCGCCTTGCTCTGCCCGCGTCGCATCGTCATCGGCGGCGGCGTGTCGTTGATGGGCGAGGAGTTGTTGTTCAAGCCGGTGCGAAAGCTCGTCGCCGAGCGCGTCTTCAAGCCGTTCGCCGACTGTTACGACATCGTGCCGGCGGCGCTGGGTGAGGAAGTAGTCGTCCACGGGGCGCTGGCGCTGGCCCGGCGGCGGTTGGGTGGAGCGAAAACATGACGCCGGGAGAACCCACGGAACGCGTCCACGCAAAGACACATCTTTCACGCCGGCACTGCCTCTTCGCTCGGCCAATCGTCGAAGCGCACCGCCACCCGTTTGGAGATGCCCGACTCCTGCATCGTGATGCCGTACAGCACGTCGGCCACCGCCATCGTGCGTTTGGAGTGCGTGACGATGATGAATTGCGAGCGGTCGAGGAATTCGCGCAGCACCGCGGTGAAGCGGCCGATGTTGGCTTCGTCCAACGCGGCGTCCACTTCGTCGAGAATGCAGAACGGGCTCGGTTTGCTGCGGAAAATCGCGAGCAGTAGAGCGACGGCCGTCATCGTCTTCTCGCCGCCGGACATGAGCGAGATGCTCCGCAGCTCTTTCCCCGGCGGGCGGGCGACGATCTCGATGCCGCATTCGAGGATGTCGTCTTCGTCTTCGAGCACGATGTCGGCCATGCCGCCGCCGAACAGCTTGCGGAACAGCTCCTGGAAATGCGTGCGGATCGACGTGAATGTTTCCATGAACAGCCGGCGGCTGTCGTGATTGATTTTCGCGATGATCTCTTCGAGCGCACGCTTGGCGGCGTTGAGATCGTCGAACTGCGTTTGCAACGCCGTGGCCCGCGTATCCAGCTCGGCGAGTTCCTGTAGCGAATCGAGATTGACACTGCCGAGACGGCTTAGTTTACGACGCAGCTCGGCGATTTCTTCATTCGCGGCGTTGGGATCCAGAGGACTCACCGCAGAGGACGCAGAGGAAGAAATAGAAAGCAATCCATCGTCATCACCACCACCGACGGTTGGATTCGCGTCGGCAATTTGATTTTGATCTTCTTCCCTCCGCGTCCTCTGCGTTGAGTTCTGATAAACCTCCGCCAAATCAAGCTGATAGTCCTCGCGCAACCGCTCCACCAACGTGTCCCGACGATGGCGCACGTCGTTCACTTCCAACTCACGCGCATGGGCCTGTTCCTGCTGTGTCTGCCAGGTTTCGCGGGCGGCGTGGCCGCGTCCTGACGATTCTTGCTTCTGCTGCCGGGTTTGATCGCGGTCGTGCGCAAGCGTCGTCAGCAAGCGTTCCGCTCCTTCCTTGTCGAGGTAGCAGCGGGCTTGCGTCGCGCTGGCGTGCAGCATGGTTCGCTGGCTTTCGGTGAGGCGTTTTTGCGTTTCCGCCAGCGATTGTTCGCCCTGTGTGCGTTCCAATTGCCGTTGTTGCAAATCGGCATCAAGCTGGCGGTGCTTCGCTTTGAGAGCGGCGAGCCGTTCTTCCGCCTGTGCGAGCGCCACCTTGGCGGCCGTGCATTCCTGCTGCCCTTGCTGCCGTTGTTCCTCGCGAGCACGCATCTCGGCTTCGGCTTGCTCCACGCGCGCCTGCAACGCCTGCACTTGCTGTTCGGCTTCCTGCGCTTGTTGGCGGGCCTGTTCGTAAGCAGCCTCCAGGCCGGCGATTTCCTGCTCGATGCCGCTGATTTCCGAACGGCTCAACTGCACTTCTTCGTGTAAGCCTTCCCGCCGTTCGTGGCGTTGACCGATGCGCGAACGTAGGTCGGCTTCTTGCTCGACGAGCACGTCGATTTCTTGCTGCAAGCCCTCGGCGCGAGCGTCGAACGAAACGAGACGCTCCCGCAGCCGGTCCAGCTCGGCGTCGGTGTCCGCGATGTGCTTGTCCAACGCGGCGGCTTGCTCGCGCAGCTCGCGCAGCTCACTCTTGCGGGAAATGATCCCGCTCTCGGCGTGGTGCGTGCCCACCGTCAGCGTGCCGTCGGCTTCCAGCAACTCGCCGGCGAGCGTGACGAAGCGGTAGCCGCTGGTGTGGGCGGCGATCGTGCGCGCCGTTTCCAGGTCGCGGACGATCAGCGTTTGGCCGAGCAGTTGGGCGGGCAAATCGCCGAATCCCGGCCGCTCGCAGGTGACGAGCTGCGCCGCCAGCGCGACAACGCCGGGATGCGCGGGCGTTCCTTCCGCGGCGGTCGGCATCCGCACGCGGCCGAGCGGCGAGACTTCGATCAAGCGATTCGGATGCCCGGCGTCGGCCGCTGGTTGCGCCGTGGTCCAGCCGTTGAGCGGCAGAAAGCTGACGCGGCCGGAGAACGGCGCCGTGCGCGACCGCAGCGCGTCGCCGAGTAAAGCCGCATCCTGCACCAGAAAGCGCTGGGCCCGCTCGCCCAAGGCAAGGTCAATGAGAGGAGCGTATTCGTGGCGCACTGTGAGAAAATCGGCCACGATGCCGAGGATGGTACGCCACGGACCGGAATCGGGCTGCTCAAGCAGCGCGAAAACCTCACGGGCGCCAGTGTTGAGCCCTTCGTGACTGCGGTCCAGATGTTCAAGCACTTCGATCCGGCTGCCGAGGCCGCGGCGTTGGGCACGCAATTCCGCGCTGAGTTGATTCGTCTCCTCGTGCCGTTGCCGGTCGCGTTCGCGCTCCTGCCGCTGTTCGGCGAGCGCTTCACGCACGGCGTTGAGGCGCGCTTCCAGGGCAGCATCCGCCTGCGATAATTCTTGCAATTCCACGTCGAGCGTCGCGAGATGCTCCGCGGCTTGCGCGGTTTTCTGCCGGAGCCGATCGTGTTCGCGGCGCAGGTTATCGACCTGCGCTTTGTAGCTGACCTCGTCATTTTGCATGCGGGCAGCGCGGCGCATTTGCTCCAAATGTGCGGTCTTGTCCCCCTGCACCTGCGTTTGCAACAGCCGCAAGCGGAGAATCAAGTGTTGCAGCTCGTCCTCTCGAGCATGAACCCCCTGCCGCTGCTCCAGACATTGGCTTTCGACGCCGCGCAATTCCGCCGTCGCGGAGGCAACGGCTTCGGCCAGCGTGGCGACACGGGTGTGCAGCTCGGTAAGCCGGCGACGTGTGCCGGCGAGGTCGGTTTCCAAATCGGCGGTGAGAGCGCCCTCGCGCGCAAGGGTGTTTTCTTCGGTCGCGATCTGCTGGCGTGCGGCGGCGAGTGCGGTTTCCTGTTCGTGAACGGCGGCGTCAAGCCGCGCCAGCTCCTCCTCCAAATGACGGGTTTCGGTCTCCCAGCGCGTCGCCTGCGCGGACTGCTCCTCCAACCCGGCGCGCAAGCCGTCGAGCACCGCGGTTTCCGCCGTCAGCTTTTCCGTCAGCTCGTGATACTCCTGCAAGCCGAGGCCGACACGCAGCTTCTTGAGTTGTTCGCTGTATTCCTGGAACCGCTGGGCCTTCGACGCTTGCAGCTTCACGCTGCGGAGCTGCTTTTCAACCTCGTCAATGATGTCCTTGAGCCGCTGCAAATTGAGATCGACCCGTTCCAGCTTGCGGAGCGTTTCCACCTTCTTGACCTTGAAGCGGCTGATGCCGGCGGCTTCCTCGAAGATGGTGCGGCGGTCTTTGGTCGAGGCCTGGAGCAGCATCTCGACCTGGCCCTGTTGGATGATCGAATACGCGTCGGTGCCGGCGCCGCTGCCGAGAAACAACTCCTTGATGTCGCGCAGCCGGCAGACCTGGCCGTTGATAAGGTATTCGCCTTCGCCGTCGCGGTAGACGCGGCGGGTGATCTGCACTTCCTCGGCTTCCGTGGCCAACGACTGTCGGCCGTTGTCGAACGTCATCGTCACTTCGGCGAGACCAAGGCTGCGCCGCGACGTGGAGCCGTTGAAGATCACATCCGCCATCTCGCCGCCACGCAGACTCTTGGCGCTCTGCTCGCCGAGCACCCAGCGAACGGCGTCGACGATATTGCTCTTACCGCTGCCGTTGGGTCCGACGACGCCGGTGATTCCCATGGGGAAATCAAAGGCGGTCTTGTCGGCGAACGACTTGAAGCCAATGAGTTCGAGGCGTTTGAGCATCCAATCACCGCGCCACAAACGGAGGTCGGGAATCAGTGCTAGATAGCAAGAAAGCCCACGGATGGCAACCCGTGGGCTTTCTGGATCATCGTGATAAAACTCCGGTCATTCGCCCGCGGACAGTGTCAGCTTCGTGTTGCGAGCCGACTTGCCGTCGTCGCGTTTTGATTCGCGGAGCAGGGCTTCTTCATCGCGTTCCAGCGTCGTTCGCGACCTGCGGTTGGCGGTCTTTTCGAACAACGTCGGCGTCGCGCCGAAGTCCGCCTTCGCCTTGCGAATCTCCTCCGCGCCGGCCGACTTCGAGTCCCGCTGGCCTTCCTTGACCAGATCGAAAACGTCGGTGGCCTGCGGCAAGGCGTCCTGGGCTAGTGCGCAGGTCATGCCCTGACATTGATCGGCCTGACGCAGGATGTCCACGACTTCCGAGTAACTCGCCCCCATTTCCGCGAGGTTGCGAACGATGTCTTCCACCGTCAGCGAGCACTGCCGGCGGTCGGCGCCGCGGTGCATGGCGAACAGCGAGCAACGCGTGTCGTCGCGGCCGGCGTTGACCGTGAACTCACCGGAGAGCAACGAGAACGGCGGCGCCAGCTTCGGCTCCTTGCCGAACACGACGATCTCCGCCCGCCGTGTCGTGGAGACGTGAACCAGCGGCGCGGTGCTCGGCGCGACCCGGTGCAGCCAGAAGGAGTTGTTCAGCAGCTCGCCGCGAACATCGTCGTCGTCACGGTCGTCGAGAGCACGCAAGGCGCGGAAGGCGCCGTAGCGGGCCTCGGCCGACTTGGAACCGAAGAGCTTCCGCAGCTCGACCTTGCTCACCGCCTCATTCAGCGACGCCAAAGCCGTCAGGCTGAACGCCCGCAGCGCCGGCTGCTGATCGACCAAAAGCGCCAGTTCTTCGCCGCAGGCGGAGCTGTCGAGATACGCCAACGCCTCGGCGGACGAGAAGCGCACCAGCATGTGGTCGCTTTCGAGTCCGTGCTTGAGGACGGGGATGCTGTCGTTGCCGAGCGCTTCCAGCCGCAACGCAGCCGTGATCGTGCGGCCCGGATCCATCAGTTCGCGTTCGAGCTTCTTGCGATAGGTCATGCGCGTGTCCGCCGCCACGGACGTGCCGGCCGTGCGCGACGTATTCTCTTGCAGATCACGCAGCTTTTCCGTTTCGCGCAGCGGAATCATACGGACCACGCGCAGAAAGCGCGGCAAATTGTACTTGTATTGCGGCGGCACATTGAGCACCAGGAAAGAGGTCGTCTGTTGCGTCCGGGCGATTTCGCTGCCGGAAGCGCGATACGGCCCCTGGAACGTTTCGTTGATACGGTCGGCAATGGCGCTGACGAGCCGCGCGTATTGCTGGTCGCTGTTCATCACGAGCATGAACGGATTGTCACGCTTGGCCCGTCCGCCATCCCAGATCACGCCCTGTCGCAATTTGCTCTCGCCGTCGCTGTCGTTGAAACCGACCTGAACCGGGCCTTCCGCCACCGCGAGAGCATGCCCCTTCAGCACGCGATCGGACACATTGGCGTTCGGCGACAGGTTGCGCGTGGAGTCGTAGTTGTACAGCGAGCACAGTTTCAAGTAGCCGCCGCGCAGGCTGCTCGTCTTACATTCCGGCGGCACCATGACTTGAACGGTAAGCGCATCGCGATTGTGTACACCCGGCTCCAAACGGGCCGTCACATACACGATCGAGTTATTCTTGGACGCGAGGATGTCGCGAATGTGCTCGATGTGGTCCTTCTGCATGGCGTTTTCAAGCTGTTTCCGCGCGTCGCCGGGCGGGGCTTCGCTGCCGGTGCCGTCGAGGCCGACCACCAAGCCGACGCCGAAGAGCGGCGTGGCATCTGCATTGGCGACACTGGTGACGTCGCCAATCGTCTTGACGCCATAACGGTCGTGATCGGTCTCTTCCGCGGCCTGGGATCGTATCTGTTGTTGAGCGCAACCCACCGCCAAGGCAAGGGACAAGGGACAAAGCAGCAAGAACAAAAGGCGCGGAACCCGCCACCGTGCCGTATGCTTCGTGCCCCGTCCCTGGATTGCGCGCTTCATGGCATCTTCCCCATTCCGTGGCGCAGGCGTACCTGGCCGGCGCGGCGCCTCGCCGCGTGGCGTGTCTGCACTAGAGAGCCGTAGGAGGGCGGGACAATAAGAATTGAGTCATCGGCTGTCAAGAGAGGAATCGGTAGGTTTACGCGGGAAAAAAATGCTGCGAATTACTCAAGATTCCGCCCGGTCTACGGTGGGTCGTAACCGCCCCGATTCCACGGGTTGCATCGGCACAACCGGTACACGCCCTTGCACGCTCCGCGGACCGGACCATGTTTGCGGACGGCGCCGATGAAGTACTCGCTGCAACTGGGCTCGAAACGGCAGAGCGACGGCAGAATAGGCCGCAGCAGCATTTGATACGCCCGCACGCCGGCGATGAGGAACGCCGATCCGAAGTTGCGAACGGCGGCAGTCAGCGCGCGGATCATGGCGATGAGGTTTCTTGTCCGAGCTTTCGAGCCACCTGACGGACGAGTCGCGGCAGGGAGCGCTTCAATTCTTCCAGCGCCGGCGCCTCTTTCTTGCGCGGGATCAACACGAGGTCGATTCCCGTGGGCATCTCCTGGCGCGTGAGCCGAAATGCTTCCTTATAAAGCCGCCGCAGCCGATTGCGTTGCACCGCGCCGCCGAACTTGCGCGACACCGACAGTCCAAGGCGGAGATGCGGCAACCCATTTTCACAACCGTAGACGATCAGCCAATCGTTGCTCGCCGAGCGACGGCGGTCGTAAACGCGGCGGAAATCCGCCGGCCGGCGCAGATGTTCGTGCGGTCGAAAGGTAAATGCCATACGAAAATGACACCGCCCGTTTAGCGCCGGTTCGGAGAACCGCCGGTGGGCGACTACGTCCACGGTGGCCCCACGCGCGGATTCTGCGGGTTGAGCCGAGCGAATTCCTCCATCAACTGCCGACTGCGTTCATCGGTCGCCGTGGGAACCGTGACCTTGGCTTCGATGTATTGATCGCCGCCCTTGATGCCTTTTCCCCGCAGTCGCAGCCGTTTGCCGCTCGACATGCCGGGCGGGATCTTGACGGCGAGCTTGTTGCCGTCGAGCGTCGGCACATCGACCGTGGCGCCGAGAATCGCCTCGGAGACCGACAACGGCACGTCCAGGATGATGTCGTTGCCTTCGCGGCGGAAATACGGGTGCGGAGCGACATTGATCTTGAGGAGCAGGTTGCCGCCGCCCGGAATCGCCCCGGGCAGCCGCAGCTTTTTGCCATCTTCCACGCCGGGTGGAATCTTGACGGACAGTTCGTGGTCATCGACGTGGATGTTGACGGAACCGCCGAGCGCCGCCGTCGTGAACGGGATGGTGATCTCACTTTCGACTTCTTGCGGCGCCGCGGGCCGGCGACTACGGCCGCCTCGCCCGCGCGCCCCGCCGCCGAGCGCTTCTTCGAAGCCGCCGTGGGCAGCTCCCCCGCCGCCGAAGAACTGACGCATCAGCTCCTCGGCCATCTCCGGGTCCACTTGCTGGAAGCCGCCCGCGGGTCCGCCGCCCCAATTGAAATTGACATTCGGACCGCGCTGCCCGCCGCGACGGCCGCCGCCGCTGAAGCCGGCCCCGGGCTCGGCGGCGCCGAAGCGGTCGTAGTTGCCGCGCTTCGTCTTGTCGCTGAGCACGTCGTACGCTTCTTGCACTTCCTTGAAGCGTGTTTCGGCCTGCTTGTCGCCGGGATTGCGGTCGGGGTGATACTGGCGCGCGAGCTTGCGATAGGCTTTTTTGATGTCCTCCGCCGAGGCGTCGCGCTTCACGCCGAGTACATCATAGAAGTCGGGCATGGGTGTTTTGCCGGTGGTGCGGGAGCGAGTCAGCCTATTCCTTTACTCGGTGTCATTCTAGCGCCGTGGCGGGCGACGGCCAACCCAGCGTCAATTACCACTACGCAGCGCGTCGATCGTCTTCTCAACCGCGGTCACCGTTTGCTCGACGTCCGCCTCGGTATGTGCCGCCGTCGTCATGCCGCTGAGGCCGAATAGATCGACGCCGTGCAGCAACATGCCGCAGCGGAAGGCGTGGACCAGCCGCACATCCTTGGGTCCATCGAGCATATTCGGATCGCCGCCATAGGCAATGAAATCTTCGCCCGTCGGCCGCGGCCCCTCGTAGTTTGGAATGAGTTTGAAGCCCGAAAACTCGCCGTATGCCAGCCAATTCACGCCGCGCGCTGCGAACATCTCATTCAGTTTTCGACGCAGCAACCGGCCGATCTCATTGGCACGCCGGCACGGCTCGCCGGTTGCGACTTGTTCCAGCGTTGCGACGCCCGCCGCGGCGGAAAGCGGGTTGGCGTTGAAGGTGCCGGGATGTTTCATCTTCGGTTTGCCGGGCCTAAACTCCAGCGCCGCCAGAATGTCGGCACGACCCGCGACACAGCCTCCGGGTAAGCCGCCCGCCAGGATTTTCGCGAGCGTCGTGAGGTCCGGCGTGACGCCGTAATGCCCCTGAGCGCCGCCCGGCGCCACGCGAAAGCCGGTGATGACTTCGTCGAAAATCAGCAGCCGATCCTGTTTCGTCGTAATCTCCCGCAACGCTCTCAGGAAATCGCCCCGGATCGGCACGGCGCCGAAATGGCCGCCCGTAGGCTCAAGGATGATACATCCGATCTGCGCGTCTGCCGCCAGCGTTCGCTCCACCGCCTCGGGATCATTAGGCGGGACAACCACCGCGGCCGCCGCGATTTCTTTCGGGACGCCCGGCGCCGCGGTGTCGTACGGCGGATCGGCGCCGGGGATGACGAAATCATTCCAACCGTGAAAGTGCCCGGTAAACTTCAGCACACGCGGCCGGCCCGTATGGATGCGGGCCAAACGGAGGGCCATCAGCGTCGCCTCGGTGCCGCTCGCTACGAAGCGCACGCGCTCGGCGGACGGCACGAGCTTCCGCACCCAGCGGCCCCATGTCACTTCCAGCTCGTGACACGCGCCGGGATGCGTCGCTTTTCCCAGCTGCCGTTGCACCGCCGTTACGACGGCCGGATAGCTATGGCCCAGCAGAATCGAGCCGTGGCCCGACCAGTAGTCGATCAGCCGATGCCCGTCCACGTCCCACTTGTAGGCGCCCTCCGCCCGGTCAACATAAACGGGAAACGGTTCCAAATGACGCAGATCGTGCGTGACGCCGTTCGGGAAGATAGTGCGCGCCTCCGCGTGCAGCTTGCGCGAAGTCGGAAACTCAGCGACAAAGCGCTCCGTGAGAGTCGGCAGCGCGGCGATCCCGGTCGCCATGATTATTCTCCATCGCGGTGAATCGTCGCCTCGACTTCGAAGATGTCGGGATTCATCGTGTTCGGCGCGAAGCGGACCGAACCATCCACATAGAGGATACTGAGCCCGTTCGGGTGCAGGCCGCCAAACGGCCGGCCGGGTCCAAGATAGGGGCGCGTCGCCGGATCGATGCCGCGCAGCGTCGGCGGACCGCCCGCCGCCCACGGGCCATTGTGCCAGGCCGTTTCCGTGACCATCATCGTCTGACCGGTTCCGACCTCCAAATCGTCTTGGGTCGGCTTGCCAAACTGAATATCGTCCCGCGTAATCTTTCGATCGTAGCCGAAAAAACCAGCACGGGGATTGTCCTTCTCCAGCGTCGCCGCGTCCGGTCCAATGCCGGCGAGGCCGACATAATGCGTCAGCGCCGGCGCGCCCGGCTCGGCACGAATCGGATTGGAGAGACAATAGAAGCTATGAATCGACGTGCGGACCGCAACCCCATTCACCTCTGCATCCCACGCCTGCTTGCGATCGATCTTTTCAAATACCGCGTCATATTTCAGCGACGGATACGGCAACAGGCTCACGAGCCAACTCAAGCGCCGTTCCGGCGGCAAATCGGCGTTCGGCATGGCGCCCGGCGGATAGAATCCAGTGCGGTCGTGATAGAGGTCGACCGCCTGGCCGATCTTCATGAGATTGTTGCTACAGACCAGTCGATTCGATCGTTCGTGCGTGGTGGCGAGTGCGACGAACAACACCCCCGCGATAAAGGCCAGCGTTCCGAGCGCCCCGAGAACCATGCCGGCGACGGCGAGTTTCGCGCCGCGCAAGCGACCATCGCTGCGATTGATCTCGCGCAGACTCGTCAAACCGAGATAGATGGCGGGCAAGCCCGTAAGAATCCACGCGACCGGCACGAGCGCGCCGAGGACAACGCTCGCCACCGCCTTGCCGCTAACTCCCCGTGCCGCCGCCATGCCAGTCTCTCCGTCGCGTGTGCGGTCTGCGATGGTAGCAGGTCGGCGTGCAAGCGACAATCACGGGAATAATCGCCGCGCCGGTGTGTCATGCAAGGGATCACCCAAACAGGGGATTCCCTTATGTGGTACGCCTTCCTCGCGGATGTGCTCGTCGCGGTCCACGTCGCCTACGTCAGCTTCGTTGTGCTCGGCATGCTGCTCATCCTCGTTGGCACGGTGGTGAAATGGAATTGGGTGCGCAATCCCTGGTTCCGCATCAGTCATTTCACGGCCATCGCGATCGTCGCGCTCGAAGCCATCTTCGGCATCGCATGCCCACTGACTGTCTGGGAAGCCGAACTTCGACAGGCGGCCGGACAGACGGTGGCGGAGGGAACGTTCGTCGGCCGGCTCCTCCACAATCTGATCTTCGTCGAAGCGCCCGCCTGGGTTTTCACCGTCATGTACGTCGCGTTTGCGATGCTGGTTTTATCGAGCTTTTTCTTCGCGCCCTTGCGCTGGAAGAAAAGAGAAATGCGTGCCGCCTACCGATAAATTCGGGCGCTTCATTGGGCCGACGGCGTGCTGATGACCGCGTCGCCGCGCGCCAGCAATTCAGTGTGAAATAGCCCCAGGCGCGTTCGTCGCAGCAGAAAATCAGCCGGGTAGATTGCCATCTCGTGCTCGCGCTGATACGCGAACTCCCCGCACAGGTCTGGCTCGCCGGTGACGACGGGCGCCGAGCCGCCGGGCGTCTGGCTCACATAGGACGCCACGTCGGCCGCTCTTTGCCCGTAGCGATGAAGCAGGTGCAACACCGAATGCTCCGCAAGGGTGAAGCGCTCACGAATTGATTTCGCCGCCTTTTCCAGAAACTCTTCCCAAGGCTGACGCGGCGCCCCGTCGAGCGGATAATCGCGCGTCCGGCAACGGCGATGCCGGCCGAGTTGCCGCATCACCTGATCGACGACGATCTCGGCCATGCGGCGGTACGTCGTGTATTTGCCCCCCGCCACCGTGAGCATTCCGGACGGTGAGCGGAATAGCTTGAATTCACGCGACTGCGACGACGGTTCGTTCGCGCGCGACTGAATGAGCGGCCGTAGCCCGGCGAAGCTGCCAAGCACCTCACGTCGCTCCAGTGGCGGGAAGTAGTGGTTGTGCGCATCAAGCAAATAGTCGATTTCCTCGTCGGTCACGTGGAGATCATCGGGCGGCGTCAACGCCGGCGTGTCCGTCGTGCCGATCAGCGTCTTACCGAGCCAGGGAATGACAAAGAACACACGGCCGTCTATGGGGTGCAAGAGGAGGAACGCCGACGAGAGGCCACGATCCGGCGCGACGAGATGAACGCCCTTGGTCGGCTGAAGATGTGGGCCGCTCGTGTCACCGGCCAAGCGGCAAACGACATCCACCCACGGTCCCGTGGCGTTCAGCACCGCGGTCGCACGGATCGTGAACTCGGTCCCGGCGACGTGGTCGATGACGCGCGCCGCGGACGTCGGCGCTTCTCCCATCTCTTCAAACGCGATTGCCTCGATATAGTTCGCCAGACAAGCCCCCTGCCCCGCCGCCGTGCGCAGGACTTCGATGCACACGCGCGCGTCTTCCATCTGCGCGTCCCAATACTCCGCGCCGCCGGCCAGGTCGGCCGCGCGTAAGCCGGGGAACTCGCGTTGCAGTTGCGCGGGATCAAGCGGATGGCTGCGGTGCAGATTGCCGGCGCCGGCGAGCAGATCGTAGAGGACGAGGCCGGCACGCCATTTCCATGGGGCGACGCGGACATCGTCGTAAAACGGAATGATGAACCGCAGCGGCTGAACGAGGTGCGGCGCATTTTGCAGCAAGAACTTGCGTTCGTGCAGCGCTTCGTAGACGAGGCGAATGCCGCCGTGCTCCAGATAACGCAAGCCCCCGTGGACCAGCTTGGACGAGACGCTGCTCGTGCCGGATGCGAAGTCGCCTTTATCAATCAAGGCCACGCGCAAGCCGCGGAGCGCCGCATCGAGCGCCACGCCGGCGCCCGTGATGCCGCCGCCGAGAACGAGCAGATCGAAGGAACCGTCGGCAAGCGCCGTCAAGTCGCGTCGCATCGTTCCTCGCTGACACGCCTGCGAAGCGCCTATCCGAAAAAGGGGTCTGGAACTCTGAATGCAAAAGTTCCAGACCCCTTTTTCGGATAGGCGCTACGGCGCAAGGTAGGGTTGCGGTTCTACAATGAATCAGCGATTATGACAACTTCGCCCTGTGCAACGCCAGCCGACATGGAACGCGAGACATGAGCGCCGAGCAACCCACACCGCCCGACGATCCGAACAGCCCGTATACGCAAGAGATTCGCCATCAGCAAATCAGCGCGCGTGTGCCGGAGAAAGTAGCCCGCGGCGTATTCAGCACGGGGGTCCTGGTCCTGCAAGGGCCGCACGAATTCGTTCTCGACTTCGTGCTCCGCATGACGCAGCCGCAGCAAATCGCCGCCCGCGTGATTCTGCCGGCGTCGATCATGGCCAGCTTCATTCATGCGCTGCGCGAGAATTTGAACAACTACCAGTCGAAGTTCGGCCCCCCGCCCACCCTGCCGACGCCGCCGCAACCGCAAACGCCGCCGTCCATTGAAGAAATCTACGACGCCCTCAAGCTGCCCGACGAACAGCTCAGCGGCAGCTACGCCAACGCGGTGATGGTGGCGCACACGCCTTCGGAATTCTGCTTCGACTTCATCACGAACTTCTACCCGCGCTCCGCGGTGTCGGCCCGTGTTTACCTGTCCGCGCCGCAGATTCCCGGCCTGCTCAACACGATGACGCGGTCGTTTCAGCAGTATCAACAAAAGATGCAGCAACAGCAGACGCCGCATTATCAAATGCCGCCGCCACCGCCGCCGGAACACCGGCCGCCGGGGGCGTGATCGGCAGCGGCGGAACTCCGGAATTACTCAATTACCGTCGATCCGCTTTCGTTTCTCCAAATCATACTTGCCGCCCGCGGGCACTTCGTCGTAATCCTTGTCGCCCGCGACCGGCTTGCGGCGATCGTAAAACGCCGCCTTGCTCTTGCCAACCACCTCCGCGACCGTGCCGTGAACGATCAATGCCGTCCCTTCGTCGATGCCGATGCCGAGAATCTGTGGATAGGCGGTCACGAGCTCAGTCATGTCCTTCTGCCGTTTGCGGGCAAAGAAGTGCTGATCGACGCCGACGCCTTTGAGGAAGCCGAAACCGCGCTCATAACCCGGCGCGATGATGTTCAGATTGCCGAGTGGATCGCCGCGCGGCATGTACTCCGACTGGATCGAGGCGCCGGCCGAAGAGCCGCCGATGACGCCGCCGTGTTTGAGAACGTCGTGAATGGCTCGCTCCGTGGCCGTGCCTTCATACGCATCGACAAAGTGCCACTGCCGGCCGCCGCCGAACCAGACCCCTTTGGCCTGCCGGAAAACGGAGGCGAATTCTTCCGTATCGGCCAGCTCACGGCTGCGGGTATGGACGATTTTGATGTTCTTGGCGCCGGCCCGCTTCAGGCTGACCACCTCGCCGGTGATGTCGGGCAGCGGGTCTTCCAGTGCTGTCGGGATCACCAGGATGAGGGCGTCCGGTCCGCCCGCCAGATCGACGAAACGCTTCCAAACGTCCGTCGTGAAGCCGCCGCCGCCGCCGATGAACAGCGAGCCATTGGGAACATTCGGCATGTCGGGCTTTTCCGGCGGGAAGCGCGGGCCGGCGCGAACGAGGGCATCACGGCTCAGCGCGACGAGATCGGCGCGGGTGTATTCGACGAAGGGGGTGCGGTCGGCCTTGACGAGTTCCATCTGTGTCGGCTCGCGGTGCGGCGCGGCGGCCTGGCGGAGAATCACCTTGCCGTCGGCAATGTTCGTGATCCGCCGGCCTTTCACGAGGACGGCGGCGCCGGTGTCCAGAGCGAGGCCGAACCAGCCGGGGTGGTCGTCGATGAAGACCTGAAATTCTTGCCGACGGTCTATCTTCCGAAGCCGGCTGGGACTCATTGGGCGGGCAACGACGATCGCGTTAGGCAGGATGCCGAGACCGGCGGCGAGCTGCGGCCTCGGCTCACGTTCGGCGAGCCTGGCGCCGCCCAGCGCCGCGGCCCCGGCAGCTTCGCCGCCGATGACGCCGCCGCGGTCGAGGAGGTTATGCAGCTCCTTTTCCACCTGCGTGCCGCGGTAGGCGGCGACGAGCGTTTCCGGCGAGCCGTTGCCGAGCCAAACGGCGGTCGCCTCCTTCAGCGGCTTTACGAAGTCGGGGTCGTCCGCCTCGGTGCATTTGCGCGTGTGCAGCACGGTGGCGGAGGCGAGGTCGAGATTCTTCCACGGGTTGAGTGCGCCGCCGAAGTCGGGAGAGTCCGCCGTCTTGCTGGCGGTGGGGATGACGACGAGCCTCGCCTTCTTGCCGCCGGCGAGTTCGACGAAGCGGTCGCGCACCGCGGCGGCGAGCGTACCGCCGCCGGCAAGGATGAGGGCGCCGCCGAGTTCCGTGGCGGGGAGGCGCGGCTTCGAAGGAACGACGACCGCCCGGCGAACGATCGCCATCAACTCCGTTTGCAACGCCTGTTCGCGCGGCCCCGGGCTTTGCGTGAAGAAGACGCCGAGCGTCTCGTCGTTCGGATCAGCCCAGGCGAACGTGCCGTCGGAGCCGCCGTGGTGATACGTGCCGTCGCGACCGACCTGCCACCCGAACCCGTAGAAAGCTTGCATTTTCTTCTGCGCTTCCGGAGCGTACAGCGCCCGCGTTTGCTGAGCGGTCGCCCGCTGCACGCTTTCCGGCGTCAGCACGCGCTTGCCGTTGTAGCTGCCGCCGTTGAGGAACATTTGCAGGAACTTGGCGTAGTCTTCCGCCGTCGTGATCAGTCCGCCGGAAGCGCGGACGAACGGATACGCCGGCGGGTCGCCCGGCTGATAAGTCGTTTTCCACACGCCGGCTTGTCGCTGATAAACGCAGGCCCGACGTTCGACCATTTCCTTGGAATCACGATGGTAGGCGTCTGTCAGGCCGAGCGGTTGGTAGATGCGGCTCATCAGAAATTGTTCCAGCGGTTGACCGGAGACGACTTCGATGATCGCGCCGAGCGTGTTGTATCCCGCGTTGTTGTAGCGCCACTCCTTGCCGGGATGGTCCGAACCGATGGGGCCGAAGCGATCCACCTCGGCGCGCAGCGTGCTGTCCTTCAGAAACGGCTGCAAGAAAATCGTCGGCACTTTGAGACCGCTTGTGTGCATGAGCAGTTGCCGAACAGTGATAGCTTTGCTCTTTTCTGTGTCGAACGATGGCAGGTAGCGACGAACCTCCGCCTCCAAATCAATCTTGCCTTCCTCAACAAGCTGCAACGCGGCGCTGGCGATGACCGGCTTGGTGTTCGACGCGACGTGAAACAGCGTATCGCGTCGCATCGGCAGCTTTTTGTCGAAGTTGCTCCAGCCGATCGGCGCGTGCAGGTAAATCTTCCCCTGCCGGGCGACGAAGAGCACGGCGCCGCGCAGCTCGTCGTCGGCGACCGCTTTCTCGACGAGGCGGACGGCATCGTGCAGGACGTCCAGGTCCATGCCAAGATCACGGGCCCCGGACGGCGTCAACGCCGGCTGCGCGCCGAGTGGTTCGGTAAGCGAGAAGAGGAGGACCAGCGGCAGAACAAGGCGTTTCGTGTCGATCATGGTTGGCATGATGATGCGTCGACGATGACGGAGCAAGTAAAAAACGTTTCGCGCCAAGGCGACTGGCGATTTGTGCCGCCCTCAACTCGTTTAACACGGAGCCAACGGCGACGGGCGGGACGTGCCCGCGACGGGAGGGAACATGACGCGCCCCGCCCTCCCCCTTCCCTCCACGTTTGTGCCACCCTCCCTTCGTTTAACCCGGAGCCAACGGCGACGGCGGCCGGGACGTGCCCGCGACAGCCCCGTCCCGGTACTGCCCGCCCGTCGCCGTTGGCTCGAGGTTAAACGAAGGCGATGACGGACCGCCGAAGCGGAATTCCACCCAGAATTCTTTGCGTTCTTGGCGCCTTTGCGAGAAACTCTTTCACCGAGGCGTCGACGGCATTGCGGAGAACGGAGGGCTTATGCGATTCGCGTTGCTCGTGTCATTCGTCGTGGCCGCTTGTTGCAGTCGCGGCACGCTGGCGGACGACGCACGACCGATTTTGCTGAAACCGGCGCGCGTCTTCGACGGCGTCGCCGCCGAGCCGCACGCCGGGTGGGTCGTGCTCGTTCGCGGTGAGAAGATCGAAGCGGCCGGTTCCGCCGATCAAATCAAAGCCCCGGATGCGCGCGTCATCGACTTGCCGGGCACGACGCTGCTGCCGGGCCTGATCGACCTTCATTCGCACCTGCTGCTGCACCCGTACAACGAGGCCAAGTGGGACGATCAAGTCTTGAAAGAGCCGTATGCCCTGCGTGTTTGTCGGGCGACGAACCACGCGCGCGACGTTGCAAGCCGGCTTCACGACGCTGCGCGATTTGGGAACCGAAGGCGCCGGTTATGCCGACGTTGGCCTCAAGCAAGCCATCGAGCAGAAGATCATTCCCGGCCCGCGGCTGATCGTGACGACGCGGGCCATCGTCGCCACCGGCAGCTACGCCCCGCGCGGCTTCGCACCAGAGATGCGCATACCGCAAGGCGCCGAGGAGGCGAGCGGCGTCGAGGAACTGACCCGCGTTGTCCGCGACCAGATTCGCAAAGGGGCCGACTGGGTCAAGATCTACGCCGACGTGCCGTGGGGCCCCGACGGCCGAGCGCGGCCGACATTCTCCGTCGAGGAGATCAAAGTCATCGTCGCAACCGCGAACGCCGCCGGCTGCCCGGTCTGTGCCCATGCCATGTCGAAAGAAGGAATGCGGCGAGCCACGCTCGGCGGTGTGGCGACGATTGAACATGGCGATGAGGGTGACATCGAAGTCTTCCGCTTGATGGCCCCGCACAACGTCGCTTTCTGTCCAACGCTGGCCGCGACCGAAGCCGTCAGCCGTTACGCCGGCTGGCGGCCCGGTACGGCGGAGCCGGCACGAATGAAAACCCATCGCTCCAGCTTCAAGGAGGCGTTGGAGTCGGGCGTCGTCATCGCCAACGGCAGCGACGTCGGAGTGTTCCCCCACGGCGACGAAGCACGCGAGTTGGAGCTGCTGGTGGAGTATGGCATGAAACCGGCTGCGGCATTGCGGACGGCGACTTCTGTGGCGGCGAAGGTGCTGCGGATGGAGGAAAAGATTGGCAGCGTCAAGGCGGGGTTGCTCGCTGATTTGGTCGCGGTGGAGGGCGATCCAGTGAAGGAGATTAAGAGTTTGCGGAAGGTGCGGTTTGTCATGAAGGGCGGGGAGGTGGTACGGCGACCCTAGCTCCTGCCTACCCCGAATGGGGTTGCAGACCAGAGCCGGGGGTCGCGATAGTGCATCCCGGAAGAAGATCGTCGCACCAGGTTTTTGTAACCTGAAAGGGTTTCAGCGGTGGCATGGCTCTACCGCGCTGCAACCCCTTCGGGGTAGGCGGATCGCCTGTTCGGAGCTTCCGGGCGTGGCGCTGTGCTTACCCCCGGCTTCGTTCTGCAACCCATTCGGGGTACAGGAACTCCGCTACAGAATCCTGACTCCTACCCGGACAAAAGGCGGTCGCATTTTGCCATCAATTCCGTCCACTGCTTGCGGGTATATTCATCGGCGTCATCTAGCTCACCTCGACACGCAAGCAACTCCTCGCGCGCCTCGGTTGGCTGATTCTGCCAAGTCAGCAACGTGTCGGCCAATGAAAGGCAGATTGACAGAATTGGGAGTCCATTGGCGATCGATGTTTCTTTCGCCTGACGATAAAGTGCGACCGCTCGATCCTTATCGTCGGTGAAGTCTGCCTCGGTCTCAAGCAAAACCGGATGATCTCCGTAGCGGCCCCGCAACTCGGCCAACGCGGCTTGCATCTGAATGAAATGCGACGCGCGGAGAACGTCGTCATCAGCCAGCGCTGCGTTGACGTGTGGGAGGATCACCTCCTTCAAGGCCCCCCACTCAGCATCGGTGAACGGAAATGCTTCCATCGCTCTTACCTTAATTGCAAGATCCACTCCCGCACTATCTCCACAGCTTCCCGATCCACCACCCCCGTCGCCAACGGCGGCATCTGCCCCGTGCCGCGGCGTTTCAATCGTTGCAGCAGCACCGAGCGTTCGGGATGGCCGCGGTCGATCAGCTTCGCGTCCGCGATGCCAAACGTATCGTGATTCGGTTTCACGCCGACGAGCTTCATCTTGTCGAGCATCGTCGTGAATTCGAGGTCGATCTGCGCATTGCCGCCGCCGGCTTCGACGTGGCATTGGGCGCAGTTGGCGTGCAGATAGGAGCGGACACGGGTTTCAAGGTCCGCTTTTGGATCGGACGGGTTCGCGAGGCGGCGCAGATCATCGCGACTTTTCGGCGCCTGCGTGACGTAGCGCTGGTTTTCGTGCAGCGAAGTTTCCAAGCGTTGCAGCCGCTCGTGAACGAGCGCGGTCAGCTGCTTACCGCCTCTGCGCAACAAGCCGCGAAGGGGCGGCGGCACGAGAGCACGGAGCATCTCGACAGCTCGCTTCGCGCGTGCTTCCTGCTCGCGTGCGAAGTCGCCCAGGTCGATCAGGCTCATGCCATTAACGACGCCGATGTGTTGCAGCGTGCGAAGCTGATTGTCGCGCACGCCGGCGTAGTCGTGCTCCTTGTTCAACTGCAATTCAGTCAGGCCGAGCACCCAGTTGGCGGCCCGGCTGTGGCAGACCATGCATTCGGTGCGGCTTGGGTAGTGCCATGTTTGTTGGCGTCTTCCGTTCGCCGCGACCTCATCGTGGACCTCGTAGACACGATCCCGACCTGGGGCTTCCACCAGCACGGCGTCCGTCTGCTCGTCATCCCAGATGTAAGAGTAGCCGGCCCACTGACCGGCTTGCCGCGTGAGGAGCCGAGTTTCAATTCGCCGGCGACCCTTACCGGCAAGATCGAGGGAGAACGTCTTCATCAGAACGGCCCCGTCGCTAAACTCCCAGCCGCGCGAAGGCTTGTATTCGATCTGCGACGTGCCCGGCAGGGCGATGAAGCGTTCCTTCTCCGCGCCGTCGGACCAGAGTGGGGCGTTGACGGAATACGGAATCAGGGCCGGGTCAGGGCGATTGTCTTTTGTCGCGAGGAAGAGGCCGGTCTCGCTCAGCTTCGTTGGGAACTTGGGCGGGTTCGCGTCCTTCGGCGTCCGCTCCAGCGTGTAGATCGCGTTGCCGCCGTGATCGCAGATCAACAATTCGCCGTAGGCGTCAATACCGAAGCCGGTGATCTGCATCGTCGTGGAAGCGAGTTCCTGGTGCCACGTCGGCTTGCCGTGATCGTGTTTCAGGCCCCAGATTTTGCCGGTGGACCAGTCGCCGTAGAGATACGCGCCTTGCAGCTCCGGATACTTCTTGCCGTGATAAACGACGCCGCCGGTGAGCGAGCGCATCTCGGTGTGATGGTGCTCCACGATCGGTTTCGAGATGGGCGTCGGCCCCTGTTTGCGATTCGGATAGAACGGATGGCTGCCTTCCACCACACTCCAGCCGTAGTTTGCGCCGCGCTGGACGAGGTAGACAGGCTCCCATAAATCCTGGCCGTTCTGACCGACCCAGATGTCGCCGGTCGGCCGGTCGATGTGAATACGCCACGGATTGCGGAAGCCGTACGCCCACGTTTCCGGTCGCGCGCCGGGCGTCGCGACGAACGGGTTGTCTTTCGGCGGCGAGTACGGCTTGCCGGGGTCGGGATGATCGACGTCGATGCGCAGGACCTTCGCAAGCAAGCGTGTCAAATCCTGCCCGGAGAGCCAGCCGTCCGAATCCGCTGTGCCGTCGCCGGAGGTGATGTAAAGCATGCCGTCGTTGCCGAACGCCACGTCGCCGCCGTTATGGCCGTCGGACAGCCATTCGATGATGAGTTTTTCCGACTTCGGATCGAGCTTGTACGGTGGCTTGCGGTCGATCGTGTAGCGGGTGACGCGCGTGTACTTTGGGCTCGACGACAGCGGGCCGTTCCAGCCGACGTAAACGTAGCCGTTCTTATCAAACTCCGGATGGAATGCCAATCCGTAAGCGATGCCGTCGAGGTGCAGCAGGTCTTCGGCTTCTTCAACGTTCGCATCGTCTTTGACGCGAAGGATGCGCCCTTCGCCGCTCCAGGCGGTCATCTGATGAATAAGGAGGAGACGATCGGACCCCGGCTCGCGCGCGATGGCGATGGGGCACGGGACTTTCAGCTTGGGGAAGGCCTTTCCGGCACGAAATGGCAACGGCGGATTGGGCGAACCAATGACGTGGGAGGCGGTCCACGGAATGCGCTTGTCGATGCCGAACGGCCGGTCGCCACCGGGCGGTCTCTCCGCATGACCGGCGGACACGTAGTGCCCGACGATGAATGCGAGCGGCAAAAGGAACCAACAGCAGCGGATCATGGCGAGCATTCCGGTCAGATTAAGTCGCGACCACACGCGTCCTGCTCGCCTATCATACTGGGGGGAGCGAGCGCACATGAACGCAAAAGCCGACGAGCTGTTAAAGCGTTGGTGCGGTTGGTAGGCTGCAACAAAACAAACACTCTGGGTGTCGGAGCCTCTTTTCGGAGTTGACCATGCGATATAAAGTGTTGCTTCATCAATCAGACGAAGGCTACAGCGTCTGGGTGCCGGGCTTGCCCGGGTGCTGTTCACAAGGCGCCACCGAAGACGAGGCGCTTCTGAATATCGCGGACGCCATTCACGATTATCTTGCGGTCGTGGAGGAACTGGCCGAAGGCGTGGAGCACCGCGAAGTCGAGGTCAGTGTGTAGCTATGCCGAAGCTTGCCGGAGTCAACCACTGTCAAACCAAAATAGAAATGTCCGGTCTTAACAAGGTAGAAATGTCCTCTTGGGCAATTTACGCCAAGGAGGGCATTTATCGTGAAAGGCTTCGAAGACCGGATCGCCATGAGTCAGCGCGAGCGCGATGCCTTGAAGG
>JBGQKZ010000020.1:0-81830 GCA_041499805.1 Gemmataceae bacterium | reverse complement strand
CTTATCTTTTTTTTATATTTTTGTTGGGTGGTGTGGTGTGGGGGGCCGCCCCCCCCCCCCACCCCCCACCACTCACGACTAACGTGATGGAACTCAACAACCTCACCCTGGCCTATATTCTCATCGCGGCGGGTTTCCTGCTGCTGGTGGCGGAATTGTTTTTGCCGTCGAGCGGCGTCCTGTTCGTTCTGTCGATTGGCGCGGTCGCGGTCGGCGTGGTGATTACCTTCTTCAACGACCTGACCGTCGGCTGGGTCACGCTGGTCAGCGTCTTCTTCGCCTTCCCGCTGTTCGTGGGCTTCGCCTTGCATTGGTGGCCGCGTACGCGCATGGGCCGCCGTTTCTTTTTGGCGGCGCCGAACGACGACGAAGCCATCGCCAGCATGCCGGTAAACGTCGAGTTGGAACATCTACGCGGCCGCTTCGGACGGACGGTTTCGGCGCTACGTCCATCCGGCGTTGCGGATTTCGACGGCAATCGCGTGGACGTGATCACCGAGGGGCTCATGGTCGATCCCGGCCAGTGGGTGCGCTGCATCGACATCCGCGCCGGCCGAGTCATTGTCCGTCCCGCGGAAAAACCCAATCTCGGTGATTTTGAAAGCGCCATCTTCAGCCCGCAGTAGCTGCCTCTGCCTCAGTTTCTCGCGGATCGTTTGCACAATCAATCGCGGGCGCTTCCGTCCCCCTGTATTCACGGGGGGCGAAATGTGGTATCCTATCCGGGCTCCCACTCTGAGATACGCAATGATTGGAGATACTTTCATGTACGCCGCTCTCCTTGCCGAAGGGCTGCCCGAAGGCACCTGGATGTACATTCTTGGCGCCGTTCTGCTGCTGTTCGCCCTGATTTTCATGGTCATTTTCTTCAGCTTCTTGCGGTTGTGGATTATGTGCCTAGTGACCGGGGCGCGTGTCGGCATCCCGGAAATGGTGGGCATGAAGCTGGCCAACGTTGACTATGCGATGGTGGTGCGGCAAAAGATCGCCCTCGTGCAAGCCGGCGTTGCCGTCAGCACGCAGGAGCTATCGCAACACTACTTGTCGCGCGGCAACGTGCCGAAGGTGGCGACGGCGGTAATCGCGGCGCATAAGGCGGGTATGGACTTGCCGTGGCGCCTGGCGGCGGCCATCGACCTCGCCGGCCGTGACGTGCTCGACGCCGTCCGCACCAGCGTCAATCCGAAAGTCATCGACTGCCCCGACCCCGGCAAGGGTCGGCCGACGCTCGATGGCGTTTGCCGCAACGGCATTCAGCTCAAGGCCCGCGCCCGCGTCACCGTGCGGACCAAGCTCGATCGTCTGGTCGGCGGCGCTACGGAGGAAACCATTATCGCCCGCGTCGGCGAAGGCATCGTCAAGGCCATCGGTAGCGCCGAACACCACACCGACGTGCTCGCCAACCCAAACCAGATTTCGCAGGCCGTGTTGCACAATTCCCTCGATTCGCAGACGGCGTTCGAGATCGTCTCGATCGACGTGGCCGAGATCGACGTTGGCGACAACATCGGCGCCATCCTTCAGGCGAATCAAGCGAAGGCCGACTTGCAAGTCGCCCAGGCCCAGGCCGAGAAGCGCCGGGCTTTGGCAGTTGCCCAGGAGCAGGAAATGCGTGCCCGCGTCGAGGAGAACCGGGCCGCCGTCGTGCTGTCGGAGGCGGAGGTGCCGAAGGCCATCGCCCAAGCATTCCGCGATGGCCGGCTAGGCGTGATGGATTATTACAGCCTGCGGAATCTGCAATCCGATACCCAAATGCGCAATGCCATCGCCGGCGTTAGCGGCACCGGCAACAGCGGCGACCGTGGCAATACCTAGCTGCCATGTGTCGTCCGCGCCTTGTGACCTAAAGGATTCACGATGCAAGGTTGGGAACTGTGGCTCGTCCCGGTGATTGCACTGGGCGTCTGGGTGCTGAATACGCTGATCCGCGCCGGCCGGCAGGACGATTCGCGAAATACGCCGTCGCGCACGAGCACATCCCGGTCAGCGTCCACAAATCGCCCAGGCCGGCCGATGAGCGATCTAGACCGCTTTCTCGAAGAGGCACGCCGGCGCCGGCAGGCCGCGCAAGACCGGCCCGCGCGGCCGCCGCAATCCGTGCCGGAAGCGCTTCCGGTAGCGGAGGAGCTGCGCGATCGTCCGCGGCCGGTGCAGCGTGCGCCGACCCCGCAACCGCAGCGCCGCAAGACTCCGCGTCCCCCGGCGGCGCCGCCGGTCGCTCGACGGGCGCCTTTTAAGCCCGCAGTCGCGGAGGTGATTCCGGTCGCCGTGGTGGTTGAGCCGTCGCCCTCGGCCGGCCCGGCGGTCGTGCAAGTGGTCACTCCCGTCAGTACCGTGACTCCCGTTACGCGGGTGACCCCGACTCCTGCGCGGCCCACAAGCTCGGCCGGCGCGGCGGTCGTGGCGATTCGCCCGTCTGAGGTGTCTCCGGTGCTGGCTCAGGTTGTTGCTCTGCTTCGCACCCCGCAGTCCGTGCGTGCGGCAATTCTCATGAACGAGATTCTCGGCCCGCCCAAATCGCGTCGTCGCTCGTGAGCCTCGTTCGTACTGACCGCATGCATGCGGCCCGCCGCCCCGCCGCATGGGTAGGATGAAGGTCCTCAGTTTTTGCTTGCCCTTTTCTCGACGCCGCGCTCACAATAGATCGCGCTTTGCACCGCGCAAGTATCGTGGAGCAGTCGCGTTTCCTTCCCGCCAGGGGACGCCATGCCTTTCATTGCCGCGTGTTCCTTTTGCGAACAGAAGTTGAAGCTTCCCGACCAGGCACTCGGGCAGAGCCGCGAGTGTCCGCGCTGCCATAACTGGTTCACGGCCTTCGAGACAACGCACCTTCCCAACGCCGAAGAGTCGGGGCGTCAAAAAACGAAGAAGAAACGCTCCGGCAGCCCGACTTCGAACACTACTCGCGCGTCGCCACCCGTCACGCCCCTAGAAACCACGACTTCGATTCAGGAGGAGTACGAACGCTGGCGCGAAGCCGCCGTCCGCCCACCAGCAGCGGCGGAAACGACCGACGACGTGCGTACGCTGCGCACCGAGAGGTCCGAACCGGTGCGCATCCCGACTTCTCCACCCGCGGCGCCAAGCGTCGTATCCGTCGCCGCCGCGCGCGACAGACGCCGTAGGTGGACCACATCCAGCGTCCTCGCCATCTTTTGCGCGAGCAGCGCTCTACTGGTTGCCGCCGTGCCGAGCGTGCTGGCGCTCTTTTCGGGCAGCAACGCGGTGGTCATCGCGTGGTCGCCCTATGTGAACCTGCTTGCACTACCGTTGGCCGCGGTCGCGGTCGGCAGCGGCGTTTTCGGCCTGCTAACGTTCGAGACGAGGAGCCTGTGGAGCAAGGGCTTTTGCCTCGCTGGCGGCGTGCTCGGTACGGGGCTCATAATCGGCCTCGGATTATGGCCGTTGCTTTTTGGTCCCCACGTCAGCGCGGAACCGACGCACACTTCGCAGCCGGGCGTCGTTCCGTTCGGGGCCGGCGGTGCAGCGATACCTGGCGAATGGCTCAACGCGAGCACGGGCCGGGTGGTGCATGACGATCTACGCGTACGGTTCACGGATATCGCGGTCGAGTTCGTCGAAATCAAGGGACTCGACCCGAAGAAACAGCCGAAGGACCCAAGCCTGGCAATTCGCTTCCGTTTATCGAACGGCGGCTTCCACCGGCGCATTCCTTACGAAAGCTGGGCGGAAAAGAACCCGCCGACGTTGACCGACGACGCCGGCCGCCGATACAACTTGCGCGACTTCGGCCCTGGCGCGGAGGTCGCGGGGCATATCCACACGGCGTCCGTCGCGCCGAGCAAAGCGGTGGACGACGTTTTGGTGTTCGAAGCGCCCTCGGCCAAGATTGAATACTTGCACCTGGAGTTGCCGGCCGCCGCCTACGGCAGCGAAGGCGTTTTGCGCGTGCTCATTCCAAAAAGCATGATTCGTCGTTGAGGAGGAATACTATGACCCCCCGTCTCCCCGCCACGGGTCGCCGCGGTTTCACGTTGATCGAGCTGTTGGTGGTCATTTCCATCATCTCGATTCTCGTGGGCCTGTTGCTGCCCGCCGTGCAGAAAGCACGCGAAGCCGCCGCACGGATTAGCTGCGCCAACAACCTGCACCAGATCACGCTCGCGCTGCACCACTACCACCTCGATCACGAGACGTTGCCCTCCGCGTACCAGGGCTACGGGCCGACGTGGGCAGTGCTCATCTTGCCGTACATGGAGCAAGATAACCTGTACCGCCAATGGAACCGCAGCGCCCCGTACTACTCTCAGAGCGACGTTGCTCGCATGACGCCCTTGAAAAACTACTTCTGCCCGTCGCGCCGCGGCGCGGATACGGCGCCGGGCGCGAGCATCTTCGGCGACTCACCCAGCTACAGTACGGCCAACGAGCCCAACACGCCGGGCGCCCTGGGGGACTATGCCGTCTCGATCGGCACCCAGCGGCCGAGCTCCTGAAGGGACATGGCGTCTGATGGCGCCTTCCAGTGTGGAAGCGCCGGGACGCGGTTTGCTCAGATTACTGACGGGCTTAGCAACACGATCTTGGTCGGAGAGAAGCACGTTGCCCTGCGCCAATTCGGCGTCGGCTGGTGCGATTGCTCGACCTACGACGGCGACAATTACGTCTGTTCGACGCGCGCGGGCGGGCCAGAGTTTCCGATTGCCCAAGCGCTCGATGATCCTGGCTGGAAGTTCGGCAGCTACCATACGAATCTTTGCCAATTCGGCTTCGGCGACGGCAGCGTCCGCACGCTCCCATCGTCCATCTCACCGGCCGTGCTCGGCTTGCTGTGCAATATCAGCGACGGCGAGGTGATCCCGAATTATTGAGTCGCCAACTGCAAAGGACGGGAAGACCATTAACGAATGCGGCATATCTGAAGCGACACGAACAGAGTGTGCAGAATTCCTTTGTGTTCTTTGCGTCCTTTGTGGTTAGATCGTTTGTGTGGCCCGGAATGAATTCACGTCTGGACGTTCCTCGGCGCGAAACCCGGAAGCGGCGCGCCTTGCCGAGGATGCAAAGCGACTGCAAAACTGGAAGCGCTGGGGTCCGTATCTCGCGGAACGGCAATGGGGCACCGTCCGCGAGGACTACTCGGCCGATGGCGATGTTTGGAATTACTTCACGCACGACCAGGCCCGCAGCCGGGCGTATCGCTGGGGCGAAGATGGTCTACTTGGCATCTGCGACCGCGAGTGCCGGCTCTGCTTTGCCCTCGCGCTGTGGAACTGCCGCGATCCCTTTCTGAAGGAACGGCTCTTCGGCCTGACCGGCCCCCAGGGCAACCACGGCGAGGACGTGAAGGAAGCCTATTTTTACCTCGACGCCACGCCGACCGGCTCCTACCTCAAGGCCCTTTACAAATACCCGCAGGCTGAATTCCCGTACACGCGGCTCGTGGAAGAAAACGTGCGGCGGCCGCGGACGCTGCCGGAGTTTGAGCTGGCGGATACGGGCATTTTTGACGGCAGCGGGTATTTCGACGTGACCGCCGAATACGCCAAGAACTCGCCGAACGACATTCTCATTCGTCTCACGGCGGTCAATCGCGGCGCCAAACCCGCGACCATGCACCTGCTGCCAACACTCTGGTTCCGCAACACCTGGTCATGGGGCTGCACGCACGAGGGCTGCTGGCTAAAACCACGCCTGAGCCGCGACGGGAGCGGCGTCCTGGCTGAACACGTCACGCTTGGCCGCTTTCGATGGCTGGCCGAGCCCTTGCTCGATCAGCCACCCGCGCTGCTCTTCACCGACAACGAAACCAACGCAGCACGTCTTTTCGACTCGCCGAATCCGACGCCGTATGTCAAGGATGCCTTTCACGATTACGTCGTCCATGGCCGTCAGGACGCCGTCAATCCTGGCGGTGTCGGCACCAAGGCGGCCGCGCATTACATCTTGAACCTACCCGCCGGCGGCACTGCGACGCTGCGCTTGCGGCTCTTCGCGGAAGAAGAAGCGCCGCGTGAACGCTTCGGCGACGGTTTCACGCAGCTTTTCGAGGGACGACTCGCCGAGGCCGACGCCTTTTATGCGGCGCATTCGCCGCGGACGTTGACGGTGGACGAAAGGCACATTCAGCGCCAGGCGTGCGCCGGCCTTGTGTGGAACAAGCAGTTCTTTCACTACGCGGTCAAGGAATGGCTCGACGGCGACCCCGATCAGCCGCCCCCCCCGCCGGAACGAAAGGAGGGCCGCAATCGCGACTGGCAGCATCTGTTCAATCGTGACGTGATCTCGATGCCCGACAAATGGGAGTATCCGTGGTACGCCGCCTGGGACCTTGCGTTCCACATGATCCCGTTCGCCCGCCTCGATCCGCACTTCGCCAAGGAGCAATTGCTGCTGTTTTTGCGTGAATGGTACATGCACGCGAACGGCGAGCTGCCGGCCTACGAATGGTGTTTTTCCGACGTGAATCCGCCGGTACATGCGTGGGCTTGTTGGCGTGTCTACAAAATGACCGGTCCGCGCGGTCGTCGCGACCGAGCGTTCCTCGCGCGCGCCTTCCAGAAACTGCTCATCAACTTCACGTGGTGGGTTAACCGCAAGGATATGCTCGGCAATCACTTGTTCGCCGGCGGCTTTCTGGGCCTCGACAACATCGGCGTCTTCGACCGCTCCAAACCTTTGCCGACCGGCGGTTTTCTCCAGCAGGCGGACGGCACGGCGTGGATGGCGTTCTACTGCCTTACGATGTTGGCCATCGCCCTTGAGTTGGCGCGCAAGGACCCGGTGTATGAAGACGTCGCGTCCAAGTTCTTCGAACACTTCGTCGCGATCGCCGACGCCATGAATACGCTCTGCGGCGCCGGCCTGTGGGACGAGAGCGACGGTTTCTACTACGACCAACTTTCGCATGACCACCATACGCAACCGCTCCGCGTGCGCTCGCTCGTGGGGCTTATTCCCCTTATCGCGGTCGAGGTTTTGGACGCCGGCGTGATCGCCAAGCTGCCCGGTTTCCGCAAGCGCATGCAGTGGTTCATCGAGCACCGCCGTGACCTTGCACGCCACATCTCCTACATGGAGTGCGAAGGCGAGGAAACGCGCGGCCATCGGCTCCTGGCGATACCCTCCCGCGAGCGCCTGGAGCGCGTACTTCGTTATCTCTTCGATGAGAATGAATTCCTGTCGCCGTACGGCATCCGGTCGCTGTCGCGGATCCATCAGGACAAGCCGTTCATCTTCCCCGCGGCCGGCGAGGAGTACCGCGTCGAGTACGTGCCGGGTGAATCGACGACGGGACTATTTGGCGGCAACTCCAACTGGCGCGGGCCTGTCTGGTTCCCCGTGAATTTCTTGCTTCTTGAGGCACTGGAACGGTATCACCATTTCTATGGCGACTCCTTGCTGGTCGAGGTGCCGACGGGCTCGGGGCGGCGGATGACGCTAAAGGAAGCGGCCCAAGAACTGACCGGCCGGCTGGTGCGGCTCTTCCGTGCCGACGAAAAAGGCCACCGGCCGTGCAACGGCGACGACGCGCGCTTTGCCGACGATCCGGCGTGGCGCGACTTGGTGCTCTTCCACGAGTATTTCCACGGCGATACCGGCCGCGGCTTGGGCGCCAGTCACCAGACGGGGTGGACCGCTCTCGTGGCCCGCCTTCTTACCGACATTGGCAAGACCCGCGGCGGGCCCGTCAAGACGCGGCGGTCGGGGCGCACGCGTTGAGGCAAAAGCATGGCCACGTTGCTCCTTCTTCAGGGAACCGGCGCCGGCATGGAATACCCGCTGGCCGATGACTCCCTGACCATCGGTCGCCAGCCGGATGTCGGTTTACTCCTGAACCAAGACGGCGTAAGCCGCAAGCACGCCCGCGTCACTCGCGAAGCGGACCGATTCTTTTTGGAAGACCTCAGCAGCAGCAACGGCACGTTCGTCAACGGCCAGCGGCTCACGGGACGCAGCGAGTTGCACGACGGCGACGAAATCACGATCGATCCTTATCTGTTCCGCTTTCGCAAAAATGCCGTCGAACCGAACGTCGTCGCGAGCACGCAGCTCTCGCTGAACGCGGCGAGCCGCACGACGCTGCAACAAGGAGCGGGAGATAAGCTATTCGCGGTGCTCGACATCACGCGCCATCTGGCCCGCAGTCTGGATCTGGACGAGCTGTTGCCGCGTCTGCTGGAGCAGCTCCTCCGCCTTTTCCCGCAGGCCGACCGCGGTTTGGTGCTGATTCAAGAAGGCGGGCAACTGCGCGTGCGCGCGCTCCGAACGCGACGACCGGATCAAGAAGAAGGGCCGACGTACAGCCGCTCGGTCGTTCGGCGGGTGCTGGAAGAAGGCGTCAGTGTCGTCGCCGAGGACGCGGGCGCCGACGAACGCTTCGCCGCGGCTGAGACGCTGCGCCACATGGGCGTTCGTTCTTTCCTGTGCGTGCCGTTAACGGCTCAGGAAGGACCAGCCCGTGGCGTCTTGCAACTTGATTGTTGGCGCCCCGGAAAGTCGTTCAACGCGACCGACCTGAATCTATTGGCGACGATCGCGATGCAAGTCTCCGTCGTCTTGGAAAATGCGGCCCTGCATGCCGATGTGCTTGAACAGGAACGGCTAAAACGCGACCTGGCCCTCGCTCGAATCGGCCAGCTTGCCGCCGGGATGGCGCATGAAATCAATAACCCGTTGGCTTTCATTCGCAACAATCTGGCGGTCTTGCGCCGCGACGTGGGCGTGCTGCGCGAGCTGTTGCAGCAATATCAGGAAGGGGAGGCCGCGCTCGCCGAGCGTGAGCCCGCTTTGCTGCAAAGCATTCGCGCCCGCGCTCAGGAGGTGGATGCTGGCTACATGCTGAGCAACCTCGATCCGCTCCTGGTTCGCTCCGGCGAGGGCCTCAGGCGGATTGGCGAGATCGTGCAGAGTCTGCGCGACTTCGCCCGGCTCGATCAAAGTGACGTGGACGAAGTGGACCTCAACGCCGGCATCGAGGCGACGCTCGTCTTGCTCCGCGCCCGCGCGGAGAAACAGCAAGTGACCGTCGAACTCGATCTGGGCCCGCACGTAGGGGTCGTGTGTTCGCCGGCGAAGATCAACCAGGTCGTCTATCACCTGGTCGCGAATGGGATCGACGCGTGCGCGGCGGGCGGCAAGGTCACCGTTCGCACACGGAACGCCGCCAACGGCGTGGAGTTACAGGTTCACGACACCGGCAGCGGCATCGCCGCCGCGATCCGCGACCGCATCTTTGACCCGTTCTTTACGACGAAGCCGCTCGGCAAAGGGATGGGGCTGGGATTGAGCCTCAGTCACGGCATCGTTCAAGAGCACGGGGGGCGGATTGATTTTGAATCGACGGTGGGGCAGGGGACGTGTTTCAAGGTTTGGCTGCCGGCGAGTCGAACGAAGAATCAGCAAGTCTAGCGTACGGCCAACGTGTACTCCGGATGCCCCAGCGGATCGGTCTGCTGAGTCAGTAGAAATGCTCGGCCGAAGACTTCGGAGCGAAGCCACCCGCCGTGGCTTTCCACGGCCACATAGCCTTCCGGCGTATGTCGCAGAATCTCAAACCGCAGTGGATACTTGCGCGCGTCCACCAACCAGTACTCGGGAATGCCCGCCCGCCAGTACAGATCGCGCAGTATTTCGGTGTCTTTGCGTACGGACGTGGCGCTCACGACTTCCAGAACCATGTCCGTCGCGCCTTCGAGGTCCAGGCACCCTTGTTCCTCGGTTTCGATTAGCCGCAGGCGTCCGTTGCGGACCGTTTCCCAGGCATAGAAAAGGCCGTCCGGCTCAGTCGACAGACCGGATTCCGGGTGAACGAGACGCATGCGATCCGGCACGTATCGGCCGGTCCTAATTTCGGCGAGCAGCGACATGATGCCGTGCGTGTAGGCCGCCTTGACCTGATTGTGGGTGAAAAGTTGCTCCATGCTCAGGTCCACCCACAATTCGCCGTCGAGGTACGAGAATTGGCCTTCTTCCGGAAAGGCGTCCGAGAAGGTCCAGCGGCGAAATGACTCGAAATCACTCACCCAATCCGGTATTCGGACGGCATTCTCGGGCGTTCGGTTCGCGATGACGATGGCGCACATCGAAGAGGCCGCTCCGTATCGGCAAAGGTGGCAAAGTCCACACGGATTATAAGCAATAAGGTGACGAGACCGCCAGCCGTTGAGCGGAGGCCAGCATTACAGCGTCTTCAAATACTCAATCACCGCCATCCGCTCCTCGTCGCGCAGCGTATCGCCAAACGTGTGCCCGCCGTTGCCACGGCCCGGCTGCGTGGTGTCGTAAACCTTGCGGCGTTCTATCGTGGGCAGAGTCGAATCGGCGGGCTTGTCCAGGACGGTGATCTTCAAGCCGAGCTTCTCCGCGTCATAATCCTCTTTCTCGCAGCCATACGAACGCGTGAAGTATTTCGGCCGCGCTTTCGAGTTGAGGACGTAATAGACGCTCGGCGCCGAGCTGTTGTGGAAATACGGCGCGGTCGCCCAGATGCCGTCGAGCGGCGGGGCCTGGTAGCCGGTGCTCTCCGTCACCTGGATGAAGTTGCCGTCTGGGCCTATTTCCTTCGACAGCCAGCTCCGGTTGAAGTAGTCGGCGAGCTTCTTCGACTGGGCTTTGCACAGAACCGGATCGGTGCCGATCTTGTCGAGGGGGACGATCTTGTTCGGATAGTTGTCCTTGGCGCCGTGGCATTTCACGCAATGTTCGGCGAACAATTCTTGACCGCGAGCCGCCTTCTGCTCATCGATGGGGAACGGGTACTTCGGAGGCTGCACCGTCAACAAGAACGCGCTTATGTCGGCGAAAGTTTGCTCCTGCTTTTTCACGTAGGCGGCGCCGTTGAACGGCGTCAGCAGGTTGACCATGTCCACCCGCGTCGAGCGCGAGTCGATGGCGCCGGTCCAGTCGCGCGTCTTCTTTCGCTTGATCTGCCACCACGCCGGCGGGTCGCTGCACACGTTTGGGTGGTAGCCGAGATTCGCCGGCGCTTGCAAGTTCAGGTCCGGGTCGCGCAGCTCCAGCAGGAAGATGAGCGCGTTGATCGGGTCGATCGTGCCGCGGGCGTAACTGAAGCGGTAGGGAAGATCGAGATTGAAGCCGTCCGCCTGGCTCAAGTCTTCAAAAAGGCTTTGCAGATCGAGCGCCGAGTTGCCGAGCCCAATCACCGTTTGGCCCGCGACCGTGCCGGCGTGGCACAGCAGGCAGTTGTTGATGATCCCCTTACCGAGCAACCGCGGCGCGATTTGCAAGCCAAGCGGCAAGCCGTGATTGTCGAACGGGGCGGCGTGCAGGCCGTAACGCGCGCGGACCAACCGCTCGTAGTCGGCCGGCTTCTCTTTGAGGCCCCACTGTTTCCACAAATTGTCGAACGTCTGGGGCGACCAGAGGCCGGGATTGAGCGTCTTCTCGGACAAGGCAATCCAGCCGCGCTCGGCAGGCGTCTTCTCTTTTTCACCGGCGTTCAGCGACGGAACGAGAAACAGAAGCGTTGCGAGAGCCACGAAGCGACGTTGCATGGGCGCCCTCCTTTGCCGGAAACGGTGCAAGATGTGTCTAATCGAGAGATATACCGGAAACCGTCGCGGGGCAAGGTGAATCAATGCGCCCTCAGCCGGCGCGTCGATCATTCACGGTTTTGTCTGTTGCACAGTGAGCGTTTTGTCGTTGTTGCTCAAAGTAATTGTCGCTCTACGTTGAGTCGGCGGCGAAGGTCGTTTACCATGCGCGGTGCCGCGCTCCCACGTGGGCCTCCCCGGACCGCATTCTGGAGACGAACCATGCGTCGCACTTGTCTGCTCGTCGCCGCCCTCTTGCTGGCCAGCTGCTCCAAGGTCGAATTCAAGATCAATAACGTCGGCGACGGTCGGAGAGTCGAGGAAACCGTATCCAAGACTTTTCAGACCAAGGCGACTCCCCGCATCGTCGTGGACGTGCCCGGCGGCGTTGACGTGAAGGCAGCCGACGGCAACGAAGTCAAGGCCGACGTGACCAAGTGGGCCAACCGCCCCAACGAAGACGTCGCTCGCGATTACCTCAAGACGATCGACATCCAGATCACGCAGGACGGCGATACGGTGCGAATCACCGCCTCACGGGCAGATAAGTCGTTTGAGAACGCCGGCGCCGATGCGAAGTTGCAAGTGCCCGCAGGCGCGACACTCGACCTGCACGGGCTCTTCGGCGCCATGACGGTGACTGGCATCACGGGCGACACCTCCGCCACCACAGCCAACGGGGCCGTGACGGTTAAAGGGGGCAAAGGTGACCTCAAGCTGAAATCCGACTTTGGCAAAATTAACGTGGACGGCGTCTACGGCACGGTGACGGCGAAGACAGCCAACGGCGAGGTACGGGTCAAGGGGGCGAAGGGCCCGCTTGACGTTTCCTCGCAGTTCGGCGCAATCGATGTCGACGCCCCGGCCGACGACGTGAAGGCAAGCACCTCGAACGGCAGCGTCAAAATACGCGGCGGGAGCGGAAAAGTGCATGCACGTTCGCAATTCGGCGGCATCGACATCGAAGGCGACAAGCTGCGCGTGGACGCCGAAACCGCAAACGGGGCAGTTCGTTTCGCCGGCTCGCTGGCCGAAGGCGAGAACGTAATGCGGAGCCAATTCGGCTCGCTTACCGCTCTTCTGCCGCGTGACGCCCGCTTTCGTCTCGACGCGTCGACCGACTTCGGCCGCGTCTCCACCGGCTTCAAAGTGAATTCGACGGGCGCCGCCGGCGAAAAACACCTCATCGGCGCCGTCGGCGACGACCCGAAGACAACACTGAAACTGCGAACCAGCAACGGCAGCATCGACGTAAAGACGAAGTAATGCTTGCCGCCAACAGCGCCCGGTCCGCTGATCCGCATTCACGCCGCTTCTGCGCCGTCGTAGAATCCTCAAAAGGAGGATGCGACGTGCGCGTAGCCCATTTCGACTGTTTCAGCGGCATCAGCGGCGACATGACGCTCGGCGCGCTGATCGACGCCGGGGTTGATGTTGCCGCGATTCGGAGCGCGATCGACTCGCTCGGCGTCCCCATTCATCTCGAAATCGAGAAGGTCCGCAAAGGCGGGTTCGCGGCGACCTACGTCCATGTGGAAGCGCCGGCCGAGGACACGCACCGCTTTCTGCCCGATGTGGAGCAAATCCTCAACCGCGGCGAGTTGACATCGAAACAACGTGATCTCGCTCTACGCATTTTTCGCCGACTGGCGGAAGCGGAGGCGACGGTCCACGGCATGCCGCTGGAAAAAGTGCATTTTCACGAAGTCGGCGCGCTCGATAGCATCGCCGACATCGTCGGCGCCGCCGTCGGCCTGGACCTGCTCGGCGTCGAACGGTTCACGAGCCGCTCGGTGCCGACGGGGTACGGCACGGTCAAGTGTGCTCATGGCATGATGCCAATTCCCGCTCCTGCGACCGCCGAGCTGCTCAAAGGTGTTCCGCTGTCTCGGTCGGAGATTGATTCCGAGCTAACGACGCCAACCGGGGCCGCAATCCTGAAGACGGTCGTGAATGAATGGGTCGATACTCCCGCGATGACCGTGGAGCGCATCGGCCACGGCGCGGGTAAACGCAACTTTGTCGAGCAACCGAATATCCTGCGCCTTTTCGTCGGTGAATCCGCCGCTTGCGGCTTAGCGACCGCGGATACCGATCAAATCTTCGTTCTCGAAACCAACCTCGACGACCTCCCCGCCGAGGTAATCGGCTACTGCTACGACCTTCTTTTTGCCGCCGGCGCATTGGATGTGTATACGGTGCCGATCTTCATGAAAAAGAACCGCCCTGGCGTGCTACTGAGCGTATTGGCGCCCGAGTCTGCCATCGCCGCGGTGGAGGAAATCCTCTTCCGGGAAACGACGACGTTCGGCATCCGCCGCTATCCGGTGCAGCGTCATAAGCTGAACCGCCGGCCGCATACCGTGTCTACCGCATGGGGCCCCGTGCAAGGCAAACTCGGCTGGCTCGACGGCCGACCGCCGGTCTTTTCGCCCGAATACGAAGACTGCGCCCGCGTCGCCCGCCAGCACGGGGTCGCCTTGCGCGAGGTTTACATCCACGCGCAGCAGGCTTACAAAGAGTCCACAGACGCAAGTAGTTAACCAGAGTTTCTCGCAAAGGCGCAAAGGACGCAAAGACAACCGCCAAGATCAATTCTTTGCGTTCTGTCTTCGCGTCCTTTGCGCCTATGCGAGAAACTTCTTTGGAAGGTTCCTCGCAATGCCGACCGCCAACGAAATCCGTCAGCAATTCATCGACTTTTTCGTGAAAAAGCGCGGCCACACCGCGGTGCCGTCGTCGCCCGTTGTGCCGCAGGACGATCCGACGCTGCTCTTCACCAACGCCGGCATGAACCAGTTCAAGGACGTGTTCCTCGGCACTGGGACCCGCCCGTACAAGCGGGCCGTGGACAGCCAGAAGTGCATCCGCGCCGGCGGCAAGCACAACGACCTCGAAGACGTCGGCCGCGACACCTACCACCACACCTTCTTCGAGATGCTCGGCAACTGGAGCTTCGGCGACTACTACAAGAAAGAAGCGATCCAGTGGGCGTGGGAGCTGCTGACCGAAGTCTGGGGTCTCGACAAGTCCCGCCTGCACGCGACCGTCTTCGGCGGCGACAGCGAATTCTGCCTCGAAGCGGACGAGGACGCCGCGAAGCTCTGGACGCAAGTAACCGACATCGACCCGTCGCACGTTCATCGCTTCGGTAAAAAAGACAACTTCTGGATGATGGGCGAAACTGGCCCCTGCGGCCCGTGCAGCGAAATCCACATCGACCGCACGCCGGATAAATCGGGCGGAAAACTCGTCAACAAGGGCGATGCCCGCGTGATGGAGATCTGGAACCTTGTCTTCATCCAGTACAACCGTGATGACAAGGGGCAGTTGCATCTGCTTCCGGCGAAGCATGTGGACACGGGCATGGGCTTCGAGCGCGTGACCGCCATATTGCAGGGGAAGGAGAGCAATTACGACACGGACGTGTTCACGCCGATTCTGGATGCGATTGGACAGATCGTCGGCAAGAAGTACGGCGGTCAGCTCGACAATCTCGATGACGTGGCCTTTCGCGTGATCGCGGATCATTTGCGGATGTTGACGTTTGCGATTACGGATGGAGCGCTGCCGGGAAACAAGGGGCGAGGGGCGGTGGTGCGCAGCGTGATGCGGAGGGCGTTTCGGTTTGGATATCAGCGATTCGAGCAGCGCGAGCCGTTTATTTACCGCCTAGTGCCGGCACTCGTGAAGCATATGGGCAAGGCGTATCCGGAGTTGGGGAATAACCCGAAGCGTACCCAAGACGTTATCAAGGGGGAGGAAGCAGATTTTCTTCGCACGATCCAACGAGGACTGGATCTTTTCGAAAAGGTCAGAGGAGGAACGAACCAATTCGCATCTGCCCTTAGCGCATGCTCATCGCAAAGCAGGCACAAAATACTCCGAAACGTAGTGGCGGTTTCAAAGAAAAATGGAGCCGACGAGTTACGGTCTTTCGAACCGTCCATGAACGATGACGTCGCAGATGCGAAGGTGGCACTAAGGGATGCCCTGGAATTCATGGCGAGAAATGCGATTCCGATGGCGCTCAACGGAATTATCCGATGGTGCGAGGATCCTACGAGAATCCCAGGCGAAGCAGTATTTCGCCTCCACACCACGGACGGTTTCCCTCCCGACCTCACTAGGCAAATGGCACAAGAACTCGGGCTCTCCATCGACTTAGAGCGGTACGAGGAGCTGATGACGGAGCACGAGGAGATTTCGCGCCGCAAGAAAAGCACGGCGCAGATCGCTCTCAACGTCACTGGCGGTCTGCCAACCACCGAGGATCACCCAAAATGGTTCGGCTCAACCTGCGAAAGCAAAATCCTCGGCTGGATTGCCGACAACCAATTCCACACCACCGGCCGAGTGCATGAAAGTGAAGTCGGCCTCCTCCTCGACAAGACTTGCTTCTACGCGGAGCAAGGCGGCCAAGTCGGCGATCAGGGGAGGGTGCGCACGCCGACCGGTCTCTTTGAAGTCTCGCAGACGGTGAAAATCGGCAACGCCGTGGTCCACGTCGGCCAGGTGACGGAAGGTCGCATAGAAGTCGGCCAAACCGCACAATTGCAGGTTTCGTCGGAACGAGACTTCACCCGCAAAAACCACACCGCCACGCACCTGCTCCACTGGGCCTTGCACAAAGTCCTCGGCGAACACGTCGAACAACGTGGCAGCAAGGTGAAGCCGGACGAGTTCACTTTCGATTTCTCGCACACCGGGCCGATGTCCGACGCGGAGAAAGGCGAAGTCGAGCGGCTCGTCAATGAAAAAGTCTACGCGGACTTGCCGGTGAACTGGCGTGAGTTGTCGCAAGCCGAGGCCAAGGCGTTGCCGGGCGTGAAGCACTTCTTCGGCGACAAGTACGGTGATGTGGTCCGCGTCGTCGAGATTGGCGACGGTTTCAGCCGCGAATTCTGCGGCGGCACGCACCTTGAGCACACCGGCCAGATCGGCTTCTTCAAAATCGTCGGCGAAGAAGCCGTCGGCAAGGGTGTGCGGCGGCTGACGTGCGTGACGGCCCGCGAGGCGGTGGCGGCCGTGCAAAGGGAGGACGCCATCCTCGCGGCGTTGGCAGGCGGCTTCCATTGCAAGCCCGACGAGCTGCCTGGTCGAGTCGCCGGGTTGCAGGAAGAAATCAAGAAGCTGCAAGCCCAGGTCAAGAAGGGGACCGCGAGCGACCTTGCCGGCGTGGCCGACAAGCTCTTCGCCGGCGCCGCGGAAGTCAGCGGCGCAAAAGTGATCGTCGGCGAAGTACCCGCCGGGCCGGAGGAGCAATTGCGCCAGCAGCTCGACCGCCTGCGGCAGAAGGCGGGCAGCGCCGTGATTGTCATCGGCTGGTCGGACGACGGCAAGGTCGGCCTGATGGCGGCGGCGACGGATGATGTGGTCAAAAAAGGCGCCCACGCCGGCAAGCTGGTGCAAGAGGCGGCGAAAATCGTCGGCGGCAAAGGCGGCGGGCGTCCGAACTTTGCACAGGCGGGCGGCAAGGAACCCGCGAGGTTAGCCGAAGCCCTCTCGGTGGCAAAGAAGTTGGCTGACGAGCAGTTGAAATAAGAAAGAGTTTCTCGCAAAGGCGCAAAGAACGCGAAGAAGGGATTCTTTGCACTCTTTGCGTCGTCCGCGCCTTTGCGAGAAACCTTTACGCACTCACAACAATCAACGGCGGGTCTTGCTTTTCACAAGCCGTGTGCTCCTCTTCGCGTCGCGTTTCAATCTGCCACGCCAGCCACGCGAAGCTGATTACCGCGACCAGAAGCGCGAAACCACCTTGCTCGTAATCGAGAAACGTGTCATACATCCCGTGCAAACACGCCGCGATCGCGAGGACGCTTATAAGCGGACCGATGAATTCGAGGAACGGCTTTTGTCCGTGAAAGACCGTCTCGATGTCCGTCGTCACCGACGCGTGCCGCCGGTTCAGCGTCATCGCGACGGATGCGCTCCAGATCGCGTGCAAAGAGACGCACGAAAGAAAGCGCACGAGATACATGTCGAAGGAATGGATTCCGTTGTAAAGCTCGCCCGCGTAGCCGATCGCTTCGGACACGCCGAAACCGAAGCCGGTGGCCAGTCCCCAGACACACGCCCGCCGCCAACTCCGGGCCAGGATGTGCCGCAGCCAAAAGAGCGGCAGTGCTTTGCACAGCTCTTCCAGAAGCCCGACGCCGAGCGTGTTGTTGATGAGCGTCCAAACGAAGTTGCGCTGGGCCGCCTCTTCCTTGGCGTCCTCTGATGAGTAAACGGGTTGCTCCGTGGTCATATACCGGCTCTGCGCCGCGCTACCGATTTCGTGCAGCGCGAACAGCGACAGAACGCTGATCGTGCCGCCGAAGACGCCAAAGACGATCAAGCTGCGCGGCCGCGCCGGCCGCGGGGCGAAAAAGTAGCACAGAATGACGAACGTCACGGCAGACACCGCCGCCGCGTACAGCCAGTGCTGTCCCGAATCGCGTGGCAGCCAGGCGTCGTCATCGACCTTCTTTCCTGGGAGCAACGCCAGAAGGTCGTCCAGCTTGCCGTCTTCCGAATCGAGGATTCGTTGCGCCGGCGGCCCCAATTCGGGATGCTCGGCGACGGTGTGGTTGAGGCGCTTCCAGAAATCGACTTTCCCACCGCGGAACACCGCCACGACCAGCGGCACGAGAGCGACAAGCAGCACCCAATAAAGATAGTCACGCCACGACGTTCGCCGTGAGGACGCCGCAGGGACCGCTGGAGGAACGGCGCCTGGTTCAACAGCGGCTTCCGCGAATGCATCGTCCAGGTTGGCGAGGTTCGGTTCCAGCGGCGGGAGGAGAACCGCTTGGCCGCACAGCACGCACCGCACTTGTTGGCCGGCCAACGCGGCATCCGCCGACACGGTTTTTCCGCAATGGCAAAGCGCTGAAACGATCATGAAGGCATCCGGGACCACCGTGGACAAGTCCAAGTCCTGCCGAAGCTTAGTAGCGCCGGACGGGAGAGGCAAACGCCGCGCTCCCGGCACACAGCGACGGTGCGGATTTTGAGCGATTTTTTTGTGGTGAACGCCAATGATGCCGGATAACTTGCAACGCACGCTCTCGCGCTTACCTCGCACGCGGAGATTCTCATGCGCAGCCTCTCCTTTTTCGTTCTTCTCACCCTCGGAATTGCCTTTGCCGCCGATCTGCCCAAGCCAACGGGCGACACGATCGTCGATCCGACCGCCACGTGGGAAAAACTCTACACGCGCACCGCGAACATCAAGGGCGGCTTGACCGAAGGGCCCGCGGTCGCCCCGGACGGCAGCATCTACTTCTCGGACATTCCAGCGGGCGCGGATAACGGCTTGATCGTCCGCTTCGACCCGAAGGCGAAACAAACGTCCATTTTCACCGACGACAGCCACAAGTCGAACGGCCTGAAGTTCGACGCTCAGGGCGGGTTGATCGCGTGCGAAGGCTCCGACGGCGGCGGCCGTTGCGTGTCGCGCTGGGATGTCAAAACCAAACAGCGCACCGTCCTCGCCGACAAATACATGGGCAAACGCTTCAACGCCCCCAACGACCTGGCGATTGATACGAAAGGCCGCATTTACTTCACCGACCCGCGTTACCTCGGCGACGAGCCGCGCGAGCTGGAATATCGCGCCGTCTATCGCCTGGAACGTGATGGCAAAGTCATCGAAATCACACACGATGTCGAGAAACCGAACGGCATTGCGCTCAGCCCGGACGGCAAAACGCTGTATCTCATCGACCACAACAACGGCACGGACAAGATCGACCCGAACGCTCCGCCGCCTCAGAAAGGCGCGATGAAGGTTTACACCTTCCCGCTCGACGCCGACGGCCTGGTGGACGGCGTCCGCAAGACGATCTACGACTACGGCCCGGAGAACGGCGCCGACGGCATGGCGGTGGATGTGAAGGGGAATATCTATCTGGCGTCGCGCAGCATGAAACGACCGGGCATCCTTGTCGTTGATCCGAAAGGAAAGGAGATCGCCTTTATTCCCACCGGACCGTCACAGCCGGACGCCAAGCAGCCGATCGGCATTCCGAGCAATTGCTGCTTCGGCATCGGCGAGGAAAGCAAGACCTTGTACGTAACGACGGATTTGAGCTTTTATCGGACTAGAATAAAGGTTGAGGGGTACCACGTTCCGTTTGCGAAGTGAAACCGGAATCTCTCGCGAAGGCGCAAAGGACGCAAAGAAAGTTCGCCAAGATTCCTTCTTTGCGTCTGTCTTTGCGCCCTTTGCGCCTTTGCGAGAGATCTGTCTAGACCCTTCAGGACACCACAAACGTCCGGCACTGCACCTCATTCTTACCTGACTTGGTATACGGTCGTGGCTCCGGCTGCGCGAAGCCGTTCTGATCCACGGTACGAACGCGGAATTCATACGCCCCCGGTTTCAAATCCTTCAGCGTCACGCTCCACAGGGCGACGCTGAAGCGCATCGGCCACTCTTTCGGCTGTCCGGTCTTCGCGTCGAAACCCCAGATGGTTTTCGGATCGACATCGGCAGGCAATTCACTCTTCCAATCCGACGGCGGCGGTTCAATCGGGCAGGGCTGCCACGCCGCCGTCTGCCATGCCGGGTCGTCATCAGCCGGCTTGCCGTGCGTGCCTGTGTCGGGCCGCAGCCAGGTCTCGACGCGTTTCAAGCCCGACCAGCCGACCATCGCGGCGCCGTGCAGCTCGACCGGCTTGCCTGCCGGGAATGTTTCCGCCCCGTCGTCAATGCGGGCCATCGTCTTGAGCGGCGCGTCCGGGTCGTTGTTGCCTTCGTCGGCATAGGTGTCGTTGGTCTTGTAATCGTTCGTCAGCACAATCCGCTGCAACCACTTGATCGACTTGAAGCCGTGGCCCCACGGGATGACCATGCGCACCGGCCCGCCGCGAATCACAGGAATTGGTTCGCCGTTGAGTCGATACGCGACGAAGGGACCCAGGTCCCACGGGGCGGGCTCCATCGCTTGTGAATAACTCAGCGACGACTGGAAAAGCTGCTTTTCATCGTTGTTGTGGAAACCCCAGTAGTACAGCCGACGGATGTTGCTGATTTTGCCCGCGAGCCTGAGCACTTCGCGCAGCGGCACGCCTTCCCACAGCCCCTGGCCGAGCGGCTGCGCGATGTTGAGGCACTGCATCGCTTTCAAGAACTTGACGCCGTGCTTCTTGCCAAGCGCTTGAAGCGCCGGCAAATCGATCGCGGTGTTGTCCTCTAACTGACGCGGCTTTTCCATCTTCGTGCTGCCGTCGCTGACGATTTCCAATCGCCAGGTCTCCGGCGTGAGACGAGCCTTGACGAGTGCGTCACCTTGCAGCGAATACGGCTTCGGATTGCCGCGGCTGACGTCGCGGAATGACTCGGGTTTCGTCAAGAAGCAGCGCGGCGTTTCCATATTGCGCTCCCTGGTGAGTGCGTCGGGCGCCCGCTTACTTTTTCTTCAACGCGTCTCGGAAATCGGCGAGCCACTTTTGATACTCCGGCACCGATTGAAGCGGATCGAGGTCGGCATCGCCGGACAAGAAGAGGATGTCGTCATACTTTTTGGCGCGCGCCTCATCGAAGCAGGCGAGGGCAAGCTTCAAATACTCTTGGCGCAGCTTATTTTCTTCGGGCGTAAGGTCCTCCGGCTTCTTACCCGGTGCGACCGCGGCCATGCACAGGCCGAAGCAACTGCCGGCTTCCGCGAGGTGAATCGGCATCATATTCAGGTTCTTGCGCACGCTGGCGGCCAGTTGCGCCGCCTCGGCGTGCTTGCCGACGCGCACCGTCGCGAGCATGAACTGAGGCAGCATGTTGATCTTTTGCTTTTCATCCGGCGTTTCATCGTAGACCGCTTTGCGCAACTTGTATCCTTCTTCAAATGCGCGCTGGCCGCCCTTCGGATCGCCGATACGCAGGAAACTGGTGCCGCAGCGATAGTGGGCGTGCGCCACCAGGCCGCGGTACATTGGATCGTCCGGCTCCGCGGCCATGACTTGCTGGAAAAGGTCGCGCGACGCGATGTACTGCTTGTGACCTTCCTCGTTGCGTTTGGCCAGCAACAGGTCGTCGCCGTACTTGCCGTGGGCGTCGGCTAGCTCGCGCTTCGCTTTCAAGCTCCAGCGACGTTCGGCGAACGTCCCTTCGCGCTGCTTGAGCAGTTCCTCGTGTAGCGACAAGGCCTTGGTCAGCTCATTGTGCTGCAGCGCCCATTCCGCAAGATAGATGTACGACGCGCCGACCGCTACGCGGTGCTGCCGCGACGGGTGCGTTTTCAGGTGCCGGTTGCGAATCGCCAACGACTTGCCGAACCACTCTTCCGCCTTTGGATAATCGAAATCGAACCGCAAGGTGAGAATGCCCATCCGGTCGTAAGTATCTGCCACCGCCTCCTCGGCATCGACGAGATTGATTCTTTCCAATTCTGGTAGCGCCGGATCGCCGTCGGGGAACGCCGCCATCTTTTTCGCGAGCCCTTCCCAGAGGGGGAGGGCCGCTTCGTAGTTCTTCCGAGCCGGCTCGATGCGCTTGTGGTAGAAGAGCTCCGTGTCGCCCATGCGGTTGTGGTTGGCGGCGATGTTGGCTATGGCCTTGTCACTGGTCGGGAATGCGGCAAACGCACGCTCGGCGTATTCGCCGGCTTTGATGTATTCCTGTTCCGCCTCACCCCGGCGATTCAAGCCCCAAAGAATTTCGCCGAGCTGCATGTGCGCGCTGGCGTAGCGCCGGAACAGGCGGTCGCTGGTGGCCGGCGACTCGTGCAGGCGGTGCAGCTTCTTCATCGTGTCTTCGAGGAGGTCCCGGCGCACGTGCCGGCCGCCGGGAGCTTCGTCGAGATCGATTTGGATCTTCAGCACCAGGTCGCCCAGCGCGTCATAGGAAAGGTCGAACTGACTGATGGCGACTTGCTCCGCTGCCTCGGCCTTTCTCTTGGCTTCCTCCGCCCGATTCTTCTCGACAACGGCGACGCGCTCGGCGGCCTCTGCTTTCTTCCGTTCATCTTCGGCCCGGTTCTTCTCCACGACCGCCTGGCGCTCGGCAGCCTCCGCCTTCTGCTGTTCCTCCTCGGCGTGATTCCGCTCCTCTACGGCAATCCGTTCAGACGCGACCACCTTGTCCTTCTCGCGCGCAATCTGCACGGCTAACACGCTGGAAACGACGGCGACGCTGAAAAAGACGCCCGCCGCGCCTAAGACGAGCGCGCGATGACGCCGCACCCACCGGCCGACGCGCGCGCGAAACGGTTCGGGATAAGCGGTGACCGGCTCGTCGGCGAGCCAGCGCTCCACGTCGTCGGCCACTTCGGCGGCGCTTTGGTAACGGTCTTCACGGGCTTTCGCCATCGCGAGGGCAGCAGTGGCGTCAAGCGCCGGCGGCGTGGCGGCGTCGAGAGCGCGGGCCCGCGGCGTCTCGGCATTCACGATTTGCCGTAGCACGGCGGCGGTGTCCGCTCCGTGGTGCGGCGGCTTCCCCGTCAGGATTTCGAACAGCATCGCTCCTAGACCGTAAATATCGGTCCGTGCATCAATGAGATCGATTCGCCCGTCCGCCTGTTCGGGGGCCATGTAGCCGGGCGTGCCGAGCGCCTGACCGGCATGGGTGGCGTCCGGCGTCGCCTCGTCGCCGAACGTGATCAGCGTCGCGTTCTCATCGGGCCTACCTAGGACTTTCGCGAGCCCCCAATCGAGGACCACCACTTCGCCGTGCCGGCCGAGCACCACGTTGTCCGGCTTCAAATCGCGGTGGATGACGCCATGATCGTGCGCATAGTTGATCGCCCGGCACACCGTGATGAACGCCTGGAGCAGCTTGCGCCGTTCAAGCGGATCCTCTTGCCCCGCCTTGCGGTGCCCCTGATATTCCTTGATGGCCTCGCGCAGCGTTTGACCGCGTACGAATCGCATCGTGTAGAAGGGCTGATTGTCCTCGGGTTTGCGGCCCAACTCGTAGACCGGGACGATGTTGGGATGTTCGAGCTGCCCGGTGACCTGGGCCTCTTTGAGGAAGCGCCGCCACATTTCCGGGTGGGCGGAACGGCCCGGTTTGATTTGCTTAAAAGCCACGTCGCGCTGCAGGTCGTTGTCGTGCGCGACCCAGACCTGACCGAGGCCGCCCTCGCCGTGCAGCCGCGTGAGCGTGTAACGCGACCGCTGCTCCGGCGCGGGGTCCATCGTCTCCATCAGCACATAGCCGCTCGCCGGCGGCAGCGTGCTAATGGTCTTGCGCAGGGCGTCGTCGCCGACGTCGCGGACCGCGTCGCGCACCTGTTCGTCGGCGACTTCGGCGAGCGACCGGCGCACGTCGCCTCCGTGTTTCTTCAACTTGCGCTCGACAACGCGTTCCACTTCACGCCGCTCGTCGTCTTTCAGCCAGCCGAATTCCTTCAAAACGTCCGCCAGCGGCGCATCCTTGCGAGCCGCCCATGCGGAGCACGCCTGCGCGAATTGGCGTTCGTCAATGAATTCCAGTTGCAACGCGAGTACACCGAAGAGCAGATTGCGATCCGGACTCAGCGGCTCCCGGGCGTTTCGCTGATCCGACGAAGAGGCGGTGCTCATGTTGAGAAGTCCGAGGAAATCCGGCACAAATGAACGCCGAAACGGGTGCGAGTGAAGTGAACTGATTATGCGGGGCCGTCCAAGCAGCGTCCAGGGGATTTCGCAGGGGTGCGTCGGAGCGGAGCGCAGACGCACGCTACGACGGCCGATAGGCTGCTTGTGTGAATTGATAGAGTTCAAGCATCTGCGGCAAGCACACGTCCAGGCTGTACCGCTCTCGGATCAATTCGATTCCCGCACGTCCGAAGTGCTTGTAATCCCCCGGTGCATCAAGCACCTGTGATGCTTTCGCTGCGAATCCTTCGATGTCGAAGAAGTCGCACAGCAAGCCGTTTTTCCCTTCCTCAATGACCTCCAGCACCGGCGCTGTATTCGACGCCAGCACCGTCGCCCCGCACGCCAGCGCATCGAGCAGCGACCAGGAGAGCACGAACGGCACGGTCAAGTAAATGTGTAAATCGGTGAACGATAGCACGTCCGCGAGAGTGACCATCGGCAGGAGGCCGGTGAAGACGAAGCGCGACAGATCGTAGTTGTCCTGGGCAAGCACCCACTCTTTGAACGATTTGCCGCCGGTCTGGTTCAAGTCGCCGCCGTAGGCGACACGATCCTGTCCGACAACGACGAAGAGCACGTCCCTGCGTCGGTCGCACAGCAACTTCGCCGCCTTCATGAAAATGTCGAAGCCGCGCATGCTCTCCATGCCGCGAGCGACGTAGGTAACGACCTTCATGCCGTCGGGGATTACGTAGTCGCCGATGCGCCGCGGCGTGACCAGCCGCGGCCGCCAGAGCTGCGTGTCGATGCCGTCGAAGATCACCTTTGCTTTGTGATGAAACACTGCCGGCAGGCGGTCGCGCTGCCAGCGCGTTGGACTGTAGCCAACGTCGCAACTCTCCAGGTCGAGCAACAAGGCGGCGTTTCGAAGGCGGGCACGAAGCGCGTTGATCCGCGGCGACGGGAACTCCGGCCGGAAATCCATGTCCGAGTTTTTCGGATGATAGAAGTACTCGAAGTAATTTACGATCGGGCAGACGTACAAGTCGCGCAGGAAGATGGTCGAAAGGAAACCGGAATGGCCGACGATCAAATCGGGCTGAATGTCGGGCCGGGCTTCGAGTGCCTCGTAGACGCCGTGTGAATGCCACACCGCGTTCTCAAAGCTGCGGCTGCAATAATGGGTTTCCTTTCGCGCCCCGCCGCGGATCTGGTATTGGATTCGTTCAATGCCGTCGCTGACGCCTGCCGGTTTTTGCGAAACGAAGGTGCAGCGGTAGCCGTGTCGCTTCACCAGGTAGCTGGCGATGTGGCCGAACTGAGCCGGGAAGTTCTGATGGACGAAAAGGATGTGCATGGAACGAGATACCCTCGCGATACGCCGCTTATCTTACGGAAGGACGTGTCGCGCTGCCCTGCGAGTTGAGGCAACGACTCAGGCGGCGACTAAACTTTACAGCACGCAGTGCCGATAATACGAAGTGGCGACGTGCGCCGGCATCTTTCCTGTTTTCCGACACGCGAGGGATCGCGGGCATGTACTCGATGCAACCGGAGCCGGTGACGCATTCCGGCTCGATGTTGAATCTTCCCGCCGAGACATGCGTGTCGTCACCACTCGCCCAGCGCCGACCGGGTTTGTTGATCGTTGACGATGAGCAGTATTTGCGCGACATGCTTCGCCGCTGGTTTGAGGGGCAGGGCTTCCAGGTGTGGACCGCGCCTAACGCCGAGGACGCGATCGCGCTTTATGAGCGCCATCACGATGCCATCGCGCTGGTGCTGCTCGATGTTCGCCTCCCGGAAACTGACGGCCCGGAACTGCTGCATTCGTTAGAATTGATGGATTCTCGAGTCCGCTGCTGCTTCATGACGGGGGACGCCGGCTCGTATTCCGAGCGCGACTTGCTGGACGCCGGCGCCATCCGTGTGCTCCAAAAGCCGTTTCCGCTCGCCGAGATGGCGGCACTGCTCCGGCAACTGACGGGCGTTCCGGAGCGCCGCCGGGTAGCTCGCCGCAAGGGCGAGCCCGTGCCCGTGCTGATTTCCGATCTCGAGGAACGAGACGAGCCGCTGATCGGTTGGGTCGATGACCGCTCGGCACACGGCATGGGAGTTTCGGCGCCGCTGCCGGCGGTCGTCGGTTCCCGCGTCTGTCTTCGCAGCCAACGCGCCGTGCGCGGCACGCCTTGGGTCGAGGCCGAAGTAAAGAACTGTCGGCTGGTCGGCAGCCGTTGGCTCGTGGGGTGTGAGTTTGTCGCGAACGCATCTCCTGAAGTCTTGACGCAATTCGGCTAATCGACTTGCCGCAGCCGCTCTTCGACTTCCAACCGCGTCGGAAAGGATGATTGCGTTCCGCACCGCGTCACGGACAGGGCGGCCGCGACGTTCGCGCCGCGAATCGACTCCCGCAAGTCGCCGCTTTCCGCGAGAAACACGGACAGACTACCGATAAAAGCGTCGCCCGCCCCGCTGGTATCGACCGGCGTGACGGACAGTCCCGGAAAATGCTCCACGGTGGAAGCGGCGACGAGCAACGCCCCGCGTTCGCCCAGGGTGACGATCACCGTCTTAGGCCCGCGGCCGAGCAATTGCTTTGCCGCGGCCTCTACATCTGCCTGCGTGTTGGTCAGTATTTCCAATTCCAACTCATTGGGTACGCACAAATCAGCCAGTTCAAGAAACGCATTCGGCAATGCTGCCGCGGGCGCCGGATTCAGAATCGTGCGAACACCCGCGATCCGCGCTAGGCGTAGCGCCGCTGCGGTTGTCTCCACCGGAACTTCGAGCTGGAAGAGTACGACGTCACTTTGACGAATCACCGACTCCGCCGCTTCAATGTCGGTGGGTGTCAGTCCCGCGTTGGCGCCGGGCGCCACGATGATGCAGTTCTGCGCGTGGTCATCCACGAGGATCGCCGCCGTCCCCGTCGGCTGATTCGTATCGCGGGAAACATGCGTGGTGTCGATGCCACATGCGCGGAAGTTGCGCAGCGTGTCTTCGCCAAAGACGTCATTGCCGACGCGGGACACCATCGACACCCGGCCGCCCAGCCGAGCCGCCATCACCGCTTGATTGGCCCCTTTGCCGCCGTAGCCCATTTGAAAAGCTTTCCCGGGCAATGTCTCACCGGGCCGCGGCAGGCGCGCGGTGCGGAACGTCAGGTCGATATTGGAGGAGCCGACAACGCAGATACGTGGAGACATACGACTTTCACGTCTTCAACGCGGACCGATGAAAATGCACGTGTTTCCATTTTCCGCTCTGCCGCTGCCAGACGCGGGTTTCTTCACTGCCGTAAACGACGGGCGCGCGGTCCGGCCCGACTCGCTGGTTCAGGCGCGTATAGGCGACGATCGCGACATCTTCCATCAGCCGCACGCGCGGCGAGCACATCGTGGTGTTGTGATACGTCTTCGTGCCGCCAAGGTTGAAATAGAACTGGTGGAAGTCCATCCCCTCGACGAGTTGGCCGAGCCCTTCCGGCTCGAACGCGGTCAACGTCGGATCACACAGGTCGAGGTACGTGTCCCAATCGCCGGCGGCGATGGCGTTGAGAAGGCGCTGGGTCAATTCGAGAAGTTCGGCGGTTGGGTCGGGCATGGGGATTCTCCACGAATGTTCGTTTTATACGCTCGCCTGACAGCAATGTCTGCGTGCTCGCAGTGCCGCCTTGGAAATCCTCACGGTGGAAAGTACGATGGTGAGAGGCCGTTCAGCGATTGACTTTCGGAATTGCCCATCGAACCGGAGGCGCAGACAATGTCCGAACAGCAGAAGGCCTCTCGCTTTCAAGAACTGCGCGAACGTCACGAACAGGGTAACCTCAACGTTGCCGACCAAGCGGAGCTCGCGAACTTGACGCGGCAGTTGGAGGCGGGCGAAGCCGCCTACCTGAGGCCGGCGGCGGAACGACTTCGGAAGGAGCGGGAGGCCGTCGAAACGCAGAACCGTGCGCTGGAGGTTTTGGTCCAACGCCAAGAAGCTCTTGCGCAGCGCCTCCACGCAATTCTCGCCGAGGCCCAGACAGAACGGCGGGCGATCAAAAGCGAATTGGCCGCAGTTCTTGCGGGAAGCTCGGGTTCCGAAACGACTGAGTGACCGATGCGACCGGATGAGCATGAAACGCTTCGGGAGCGCTTTCAGTACCGCTGCGGTTACTGCGGCGTAAGCGAGCTTGACGCCGCCGCGGAATTGACTGTTGACCACTACCGGCCGCGCTCGCACGGCGGGCCACACGAACCCGAAAACTGGGTCTATTGCTGCCATGCGTGCAACGAGTTCAAGGGCGACTACTGGCAGTCCGACTCGGCACGTCGTATTCTGCACCCTCTTCGGGATGACGTTGCAGCTCACATCGAGGCAAAGGACGACGTCACGCTTGCGGCACTGAACGAAACGGGTGAATTCAACATTGAAAGGCTCCGTCTGAATCGCTCACAACTTGTCGCGCATCGTTCGGAACGTCGACGGATTGAGACGGCTCGGCTACAGCAGACCGGCTTGCTGCAACGCCTCCAACAACTCGAGGAGCAAGTGCAAACGCTCTCGGTGCAATTGGAACAACTCGAACGCGGCGACCCGCGCGCGTGAGCGACGGGAGATTAGCACGCACGCCTCCCGGCTCGCTGATTTCATCAGTTTGGATGAGGAACAAGCTTGATTTCCTTTAAGTCAATCATCGCCCCGCTGATCTTGCCGGCCGAGCGCATGCTGACGCGCTGCTTGCCGGCCGCCAGCGTGATCGTTCCAACCTTCGCTTGACGATAAACGTCCCAACTCCCCGTGCGTGCGACTTGGCCGGTCAACTGTTCCAAGCCCGCTTGGAGGATAAAGCGGTTCCCTGCCGTGCCGCCTTCGCACGCCCAGTGGAACGACACGTCGTAGACGCCGGCTTTTGGAACTTCCACACTCCATACGGCTTGATCGTCTTCGCTGCTCCAGTAGCCGAGGTTCGAGTATTGCTTCTCGAAGACCAGCGTTGTCCCGTAGATCTCGGCAGTTTTCGCGGTCAGATGCAAGGAGCCGTCCGCGGTCGCGCGCGCCAACTCGGGGTTGTTGCCGTCGAATGTTTTTCGCTGCGGCGGCGTCACGCCGGTACGGAGATAGGCGATCACGTCGGCGACATCTTGCGGCTTCAAATCCTTTTCGATTCCGTCCGGCATCACGGACCGATTCGTGCTGGTCAGACTTTCGAGATTATTGCGGAGGAGGACCTGCGGTTTGCCGTCTGCCCCGACAAGCGTGAGGCTGTTGCCCGCTTCGTTTGCGATGAGTCCCGTGAAGGTCAGACCGCTTTTCGTCACCGCGTAATAGCTGACATAGCGCGCTTCCACGGCTCGGTTCGGGTCGAGGATGGCGATGAGCAACGACTCCGGCGATTTGTCACCGAGTGACGCCAGGTCGGGACCGACTTCCGCGCCTTGGCCGCCGAAACGATGACACGTAGCGCACGTCTTGCCGAAGATCTGTGCGCCGCGGGGAGAATCGCCGCGCATCGTCAACACGGGACGATAGGCTTCCAGCACTTTTTGCCGATCAGGATCAACCGCGCCGGCCAGCAGGCGCGTCGCGCGTTCTCGAACAGTCGTGTTGCCGGTCTCCACCAAGCGCTGGCGGTGGGCGGCGTCGATGTCGAGCGGCAGGATGTGCTTGGTCTCGATGGCGTCGAGCACGGCATTGACGCCGTTTCCGCGCCGCAAGAGGACATCGAGTACCTGCGGCCGGAGACGCGGTCCGTAGCCCTTCCAGCCGCGCAGCAGGAGAGCGCTCGCTTGCTCATCACGCAGCTTGCCAAGAGCGGTGACCGCGGCCGCCTGGATGTCGTTGGGCGTCTGCGGAACAATCAGACCCGCGAGAAACGCCAGGTCTTCGTCTTGATGGCCAACGCCGCGGCCGAGCAAGGCAACCGCGGGCAGCCGATCCGAAGTCGCCGCCTTGTCGTCCGCCGCGATCGAGCGCGCGGCTGCGAACAGGGGTTTGAGCCGCTGCAACGCGGTGCGAAGGCTGTCATCTGCCTGCTCTTGCAGGCGTGCAAGGGTCAAGCCGCGCTGGTCCAGCGAATCGAGCAAGCCCGCCAGCGAATGGAAATGCCAGGCGGTGTAACGGCCGTCCTTTGGCGCCACGACGGCGGTAAGGACGGCCGTGATGGCCTTATTGTTGTTCATCGCGCTGGCGAGCCGAAGGAGTTGTTCGACCAACGTGGCGGACGGCGGTTCGGATTCGCCGCCGCCCATCACCGCGGCGAGCACGTTCTCCAGATTCTTCGCGTTCACCGAGCTGAGGACGGCCGTGGTGAAATGTCGGTCAGCGCCGCCGGCGACCGCGAGCTGCCCGAGAGCTGCGCCGGCACGCGGATCATCCCACTCGCCGAGCGTGTAGGCCAATTGGAGGCGAACCTGCCAATCGGAGTGGTCGATCAATTTGAGGATCGCCGCTCCCAATTGCGGCTCGGCTGCAAATCGCCGGTCGCACAAGCGCACCGCATGGCGCACGACGCCCGGATGACGGTCTTGCAGCGCGCGGAGATGAATGGGCGATCGCAGAGCGTCGAGCCCGTCGAGCGTGCAAAGAGCATGCAAACGAGCTAACGGCCGTTCAGCGGTGGTCGCCAACTTTTCCAACAGCGGCACGGCGGCCGCACGCGGCTCCGGATTCCAGAGCAACATTTGTTGGGCCATGTCGCGCTGCCAGCCGCTCGGGCTGTCGAGAGCCGCGATGAGGCCGGCCGCGTCCAGCTTGTCGAGCCGTGGAATCGGCCGCGGCTGGACGCCGACCGGATAGACGCGATAGATCCGGCCCAGTTCATGCCCGGCGCGGAGGTCGAGCCGTTTCTGCCAATCCTTCGGAATCCACTCGGGATGCTCGATTACTTGGCGATACATGTCGGCGATCCAGAACGCTCCGTCCGGCCCCGTCTGGATCATCGTCGGCCGGCACCAGTTGTCGCTCGATGCGAGAAACTCCGACGCTTGTTCGTCCGCCGCGCGCCGGCTGGTAAATGTGATGCCCTTCGCCGTCATGATCTCGCGATGCACCAGATCATGCACCGGCTCGCTCACAAACGTGTTGTTCGCGAAGTGCGGACCAAACAAATCGTCGCGATACACGATGGCGCTGCACGCCGACGTGAAATGGTTTGCGCCCTTGGGATCATTGAAGCGCGGCAACGTCCGGCTGATCGGAAAAACCGGCGCCGCTCCCGGCGCGACGCTGACCGGCACGCGCGATTCCGGCGCCGCGAGATGCGGATTGCGGCGCAGGTAGTGATCTTCAAGAACGAAATGATACATCGGGTTGCTGTTGTTGCACCCGAACCAGTTGCCCCAATCGTCGCGGCCGCGGCCGTACTGCGTTTGTCCCGTGGCGAGATCAATCAGCCCTTCGTCGGGCCGGATGCGAAAGTCGTGTCCCCGAATATCGACGGCGCTTCCGGTCTTCGCGGATTTCACCCGCCCGCCGCTGTCGCCGTTCGCTCCGTAAATCCAGTTGTCGAGACCAAACGTGAGACCGTTGACGCGATGCTGTTGGTTGCCTTCCACGAAACCCGTGTAGAGCTTCGTCACTACATCCGCCTTGCCGTCGCCGTCGGTGTCTTCCGCATAGAGGATGTCCGGAGCGCAGGTGATGAGCACGCCCTTGCGCCACGGCATGACGCCGGTGGGGAAGGGCAGATTGTCGAGAAAAATGGTCGCCTTGTCGTACTTGCCGTCCCCCTTGGTAGATTCGAGAAACTTAACGCGGCCGCCGGCTTTGCCTTCGCCGTCCACGCCGAGCGGGTAGTCGCCCATCTCGACGACCCAGAACTTGCCGTCCGGCCCCCACGCGAAGGCGATGGGGTCCTGCACGAGGGGCTCTGCGGCCATCAATTCGACCGTGAATCCGGGCCGCGGCTGCATGCACGCGAGCGAGGATTGCGGCGATTTGGCGGTAGGCTCGACATCCTTCAATAAGTCGTTGAAGGAACGGCGGTCAACGTGATCTTTGAGGGGCGGCGTGTTTTCGTTGGACCACCAGAGGGAACGGGAGTGGACCCAGAAGCCGTTGTTTTTGCCGTTTCGAGCAATGGGCGGCAGCGCTCCGGGTTCCCCAGCTTTGCCGGCCATGACTTTCTTGCTCCAGCCGTGCTCCATGCCGGTGAATAGGTAGATCCCGTATTCCTTCTCGTTGGAAAATACAACGTCTTCATGGCCGTCCTCGTCGATGTCAATAAAGCGCAGTCCGTAATCTCCGTCCTTATCGGAGAGTCGCGCACCGGGCGGGAGTGGCCAAGGTATTTTCACAGGTGTAGTGCGCTCGTTCGACCACGGAAGCGCGGCGTGCTGTTTCGCGTCGCGCAACGAGTGACCTTCAAGCACATTCTTGTTGATCCGCGCCAACGCCTCGCGAAACGACAAAAACTTCACCTTCTTCCCATGCTTCGCTACCGCATGGTCGATCAGCTCCACGATCTGCTCGTTCTTGATCCACCCGTGCGGATGGAATACGAGGCAGAACACGCCTTGCTTGATGACGGTGCAATCGAGCGCCGCCTTCCAGTGGCGGACGGTAATCGGATTGTTCGACTTGTGTAAGTGCTGCGCCTCCCAATCGCTCGGCACAACACAAGGAAACTCCCAGCACAGTTTGTCGATTACATACGGATACGGGTAATCCTCAATCGTGTTCACGAAAGAGCGATCATACGGCACATACTTGCGGAAGCGCTCACTGCCGTCGGCGTCTTGCACCAACTCGCGGGGCAGGGCGGGATCGTTCGGGGTAAAGATGTTGAACACCGAGGAATCGATGCTCAGGAAATGCTTTTCCGGCGTGAGCTTGTTGAAGATCTCTGCCCAGAACCGCGGGCTCGGCGTGTTGAGCGAGTCGCAGCACGGCATGCGGAAGGCGACCGGCTTGTTGCCGGGAATCTTGTGCATCAGATCGACGCAGCGGTCATACGTCGATTTCGCTTTGGCGAGGTCGCCATCTTTGAAGAACGGGCAGGGGTGGTCGATGGTGTGAACTTCGAGGCTGACGCCTTCCTTTAGCCATTGCTGCAAGCGCGGGTGCTGTGGATCGACCTGACAGGTCATGATGCTCATCCCCGACCGGCCGTCGATTTGTTGCAACCGGCGCAGGATCGGTCGCAAGAACGTCTCATAGCGCTCCGGTTCGCGCATGTCGTCGATGGCGAGGATGACGACCGCCTCGACGCCCAACTCGCCAACCCATTGGGGTGTGATGAGCTTGGGAAACGTCCGTGAAACGTAGTACGGGTTGTTTTCGTCGAGATAGGTCAACCGATTGCCGTCCGCCGCATGGACGGCGAATGGAAGAGCGGAAAACGCGAGTACCGCGCAGAGGAAGCGACACATTGTCCGTCTCCCGGACCGGGGAAATGACACATCCCAGGCTCGGCTCGGAAAGGGGGACTGGAGCTCTGGGGAAAAGCTCCAGTCCCCCTTTCCGAGCCGAGCCTGGGATATCGTAGCGGACTGTGTTCGCGGTCGAAAGCAATTACTGGCCGAGTTTCCAGACGACTTGGTTGCGCGCGGTGCGCAAGTGCTTGATGACGCTTTCAAGTCCCTCGCGGTCGAGGTGCTTCGCCATGCTCAAGGCGTCGTCGATGTGCTCCTCTAAGACCTCAAGGCGTGAGTTCGATGTGGCCATCGTGGCTGTCGCGACCTTGGGCCTCCGGCCGCCCATCCGCTCCTGCTTCCGCAGCACGCTTTTAATGTTGGCGAGGTTCTGCTTGACCTTATCGGACGCAGGTTGACTCGGGTGGTCGGCGTTCCAGCGGTCGATGAGTTCGGCGTTGCTCTTTGCAAACAGCAGGTCCGGTCGTTCTTTGAAGACCTCTCGAAAGTACCCACTGATGCTCTCGCCTCCTCGTCCTTTCCCCCTCTTGGCCATGATCATCCTCGTTGTCGGAGATATAGAACGGCGACTCTTACATCGCGCGACATTGTATGGGCTCAACGCTCGTTCGCAAGTGCATAGATGGAGTATCTGATCGAACCGTGAAAGCGGCCTAGCTGTCTCGGAAAGGCGTTAGAGACGGTCGGGAGCTCACAGACGGGAATACCTTGACGCCGGAGCGCAGGTACGTGTTCCGGCTTCTTGACCACGCGATTCCCTATCGCCTTTTGCAACAACGCACGTCCCCGCGACCGAATTCGCGTGCTAGTCGATACCTTCGTTGACATTTGTGAACCACGATCTCGCTCCGCCGCGCGTGTTTCCGTCACCGTTGCGTTTTATCAGCTATGCTTGCGCTGACCGTTAACACCGCGCAAGATCACGTAATCTTCGTTAAGCCCGGCTAGCGCTCGCCGGAGGACGCACGAGAGCGGGACAAAGTCTGCCGCGACTTATTCGAGAAGCCGTAAAGCCTGCACGCTCATACGTTTGCTTGGAGACTTTAGGATAGCGTTTTTCCGTCACCTTTGCCCAAGACGTGCCCCGTTAAGCTCCGTCGCCACAGCACCCTACGTAAACAAGTCCGCCATCATGTACACAAGCGCACGTCTCGAACAACATGAGATCCCGCCGCCGCCACCGCCGCCCGAGGTGTCTGTCGTTATGCCTTGTTTGAACGAGGCGGACACGATTGGCGTGTGCGTAGAGAAGGCTCGGCGAGCACTGCACGAGAGCCATATCGACGGTGAAGTGATTGTCGCCGACAACGGCAGCACAGACGATTCACCATCCATCGCGGCCCAACTCGGCGCCCGCGTGGTGCCGGTGTTGACCCGCGGCTATGGCAGCGCGCTCATGGGCGGGATCACGGCGGCACGCGGCAAGTACATCATCATGGGCGACGCCGACGATAGTTATGACTTTGCCGAAGTACCGCGTTTCGTTACGAAGCTTCGAGAGGGCCATGACCTGGTCCAGGGCTGTCGGCTGCCGTGGGGCGGCGGCACCGTTAAGCCCGGTGCGATGCCGTTCTTGCACCGTTGGGTCGGCAACCCCGGCTTCTCGCTCCTCGTCCGCACCATCTTCAAGGCGCCGATCCACGACCTGCACTGCGGTATGAGGGGTTTTACGAAGCAATCGTTCGAGCGCTTACAACTCCGCTGCCCCGGTATGGAGTTCGCCTCGGAAATGGTCGTGAAGGCGAGCCTGCACAAAGAAAAGATCGCCGAGATTCCGATTACGCTTCACCCCGATGGCCGCAAAGCGCATGCACCGCATCTACGTACTTTCCGCGACGGCTGGCGCCATCTTCGGTTTCTGCTCCTGATGTGCCCGCTGTGGCTGTATCTGATCCCCGCGTTCCTGTTGCTTGGGTCAGGCATCGCGCTGATGGCTTGGTTAACTCCAGGCCCGCAGCACGTCGGGCGCGTCGAGTTAGATGTACACAGCATGTTGCTCGGCACGCTTTGTGCGCTGCTTGGCTATCAAGTGCTGTGGATGTGGGCGTTCGCCCGGATGCACGGCTGGACTACGGGCCTGATTCCGCCCGATACGCTGTTCCGCCGCATTTCGGATTACCTCTACCTGGAACGCGGGCTCTTGGCCGGCGGGCTGTGCGTCATAATCGGTTTGGCGCTGAACCTGTGGCTGGTTCACGAATGGACCGCCAGCAGTCTGGGGCCGCTCGATGTGCAGGTCACGATGCGTGTCGCACTGTGGGGCTTCACCGCGATCATCCTCGGCGCGCAGACAATCTATGGCAGCTTCTTCCTCAGCATGCTCGGCATGAATCGCAAATGAAAGCGCTCGATAGAATTCACGGCGAATACGTGTTTAACCGCCGCGTTCGCGTGTTGGCCGAACGACTTGCGGACCTGTTGCCGTTCGGCGCGCGCGTGCTTGACGTCGGCTGTGGCGACGGATTGCTTGATTCACTCATCATGCACCGTCGCCCCGACTTAACGATCCACGGCATTGACGTGTTCCGCCGGCCGCAGACGCATATTCCCGTCGAATGTTTCGACGGCACGACGATTCCACATGCTGACGGCACGTTTGAAGTTGTCCTGTTTGTGGACGTGTTGCACCACACGGACGATCCAACGGTCTTGCTCGCGGAAGCCGCACGCGTCGCGCGGCGCTTTGTGGTGCTCAAGGATCACACACGCGACGGTTTGCTGGCGGACGCGACGCTCCGCTTCATGGACTGGGTCGGCAACGCCCGGCACGGCGTGGTGTTGCCTTACAACTACTTATCGCGGCTGGAATGGTTGGCGGCCTTCAGCAAGTTTGATCTAAGCGTCGAAACCTGGAACGGAACGCTTGGCTTGTATCCGTGGTTCGCCAACGTATTCTTCGGCCGATCGCTGCATTTCGTGGCCCGGCTCGCAACAGCCCGTAAGCCGGCGGTTCACGCCGCCGTGCCGGCTCGTCCGGAGCCCGCGGTGGTCGCATTTCCCGGCGCGGCACGTTAAACTGAGAAATCCGTTCACGTCAGCGAGTGATCGCCCGTAAAATCCCCGCATGGTTCTGCAATTCGAGTTCATTGCACTCGCCGTCGTGCTGGCGGCGGGCTTGCTGCTTCCGCGTCTCGTACGGCGCGCCGCTCGGCGGGTCGTCCGGGCGTTCGATTCGCTTGCCCGCCGGCGGCCGCTCGCGGTCGCTTCCGTGGGACTGCTCGCCTTCGGCGCGTGTGCGCTTTTGGTTGCTGTCGCCGGCATTCCCGCGCCGCGCGTCCACGATGAGTTTAGCTATCTTCTTGCCGCGGACACGTATGCCCACGGTCGATTTACCAACCCGCCTCACCCGCTGTGGGAATTCTTTGAATCGTTTCACGTCATCCAGCAGCCGACGTACATGTCCAAGTACCCGCCGGCTCTTGGGCTGCTCTTGGCGGCGGGCCAAGTGCTCGGCCACCCGATTTTTGGTGTTTGGCTCGGCATGGGCATCGGCTGTGCCGCCGTTTGCTGGATGCTCCAGGGCTGGTTGCCGCCGCGCTGGGCGCTGCTCGGCGGGCTGCTTTCTGCACTGAACCCAGAGATGCTGAGCGGCTGGGGCTACGGCTACTGGGGAGGTCAGGCCGGGTTAATCGGCGGTGCATTGGTCTATGGCGCCTGGCCTCGCTTGCGGCGTGCGCCCCGCTGGCCGCTTGCGGCGGTGCTTGCCGCCGGTCTCGCCATTCTCGCGAATAGCCGGCCGTTTGAGGGAATGCTGGTTAGCCTGCCGATTGCCGTCGTTTTGCTTCGTTGGCTGTTCGGAAAGCAGCGGCCAGCGCCGTCCGTCGCGTTCCTGCACGTCGTGCTCCCCATCGTCGCCATTTTGGCGGCGACGACGGCGGCGATGATCTACTACAACGAGCGCGTCACCGATGATCCGTTCAAGATGCCGTACCAGGTTCATGAGGAGACATACGCCGTCGTCCCTCTTTTTCTCTGGCAGCCGCTACGTTCCCCGCCGGCCTACCACCATCCGGTCATGCGCAAGTTCTACCTGGGTTGGACGGTGCCCATCTACGAGTACCAGCGCCACGGCGACAGCGTGTGGAAGGCGCCTTTTCAGAAGCTCTTGATGTACTGGAGATTCTATGTCGGGCCCTTCCTCGCGCTGCCGTTGCTTCTGTTGCCGCGTGTTGCAGGAGACCGTCGCGTTCGCTTCGTGTTGCTGGCTTTGGGGTTCTTCGTCCTCGCGCTCATGACCGCAACCTGGCTAATGATGCAGTACACGGCTCCCGCCGCGCCGCTCATTTACCTGGTGCTGGTGCAGGGCTTCCGCCATCTGCGCGCCTGGCGACCCGCTGGTCGGCCGGGGCAGGCGCTCCTCCAAGGGATCGTCATCGCTCAGGTGTTGAGTCTCTTTCCCCTGTGTCTTCAGGTGCGCGACGCGGAAGAGGCCGATCCGTGGGGCCGTTGGCGGGCGGGTATCGGCGCCGAATTAGCCGCGAGTGGTCGGCACCTGGTTCTTGTGCGCTACGGCGCGGATCACGATCCGGCCGATGACTGGGTCTACAACGGCGCTAACATCGACGCGGCGCCGGTCGTCTGGGCGCGCTCGATGGGGCCGCTGAAGGACCGGGAGCTAATGCGGTACTATGCGGACCGGCACATCTGGCGTCTGGACGTGGACAACGATCAGACACCGCCGACGCTGCGCGAGGTGAACGGCACGAGCCCATAACAACAAAAAAGCCCCCGGACGGCGTTCCGGAGGCTTGTGATTTGGTCGCACTATTGTGCGCCTTAGCGGCCGGGGGCGCGAACGCGCTTGTTGATGTCCATCTCAAGAACGCCGAATGCTGCTTCGTGGCGTTGCACGGTCATTTGCAGCGCCATCAGGAGCCGCTTGGCGGTGTAGTAGTTCGTGACCATCTTCTGCGACACCTTAATCGGCTTGTTTGGAACGCCCATCGGATTGGGGTTGAGGCCGAAGTCGAGGATCACTTCCTCCGGCGTGCCCGTGACACGCGCGAAGTTGTAGTACAGCGACGGGGAGTCGCTGTCGTCGCACTCCAGCTGTTGCTGGGCCGGCGCAGGAGCCGGAGCGCCGCCGGACGGGGGAGCGGCGGGGACGGGTGCGTTTTCCTTGGGTTTGTCGGCCACGGGTGCTACTCCTTCGAAGATGTCAGCAGGTTGCCTCGTGAAACAGATGGGTTATCTTAGCCGACTGCGCGAGCCCGGCTACAGGTTTGGGGCCGATTTTCGTGAAATGTGTGCAACCGCGTTGAGATGGCGGAAATATGGAAAAAATGCGTAAACTAACGGGCCAGCGCCGCGCACTGCCTTCTCCCCGTGGCGACGTGGAGCTTCAGCCCCGTATACCGCTTTTCGCGTCGATCAGCTGGCTGACTTCCCAGGCGATTCGATCGAACACATCTTGCCACCTGCCGAGTTGCGTCTGGCGAAATAGCCGCATGCTCGGATACCACGGACTGTCGGCGCGATTCTTCATCCAACGGAAGTCGGCTGCGTAGGACAGCGGCACCCATACCGCTACGCCGAGGGCGCCGGCGACGTGGGCGATGGACGTGCATGCGCTAATGACGAGATCGAGGTGGTGCATCACGGCGGCGGTGTCCATGAAGGCGCCGGCGCCCTCATCCAGACGGCTGCCCAAATCTGTCACAGTGAGGCGATCGGCTACTTTCTGCAATTGCTCTGTGCCGGGGCCTTTTTGCAAGCTGAAGAAGCGCACGCCGGGGACTTTGCCAAGACTCGCGAAATGGTGCAGCGCGAAAGAGCGGAACTGGTCCACGCGCTGACTCGGGTTGCCCTGCCAGTTGATGCCGATTTTGAAGCCGTCGAGGGGACGCAGCTCGCGGCCCCATTTCTCAACCAATTGGGGATCGGCGGAGAGGTAGGGGACATTGGCCGGCGCCGTTGCAAGCGTGGTGCGAAAGATTCCTGGCAGGCCGAGCAGGGCGGCATGCACGTCGAACGGGGGCGACGGACAACCGGCCACGGCCAACTCATCCACGCCGGGACAGGTCCGCAGCAAGGGGTGCAGCGCCTTAGGACATTCGACAATGACTTGTCCGCCGCACTCATGCGCTAACTTGGCATAGCGCACGAATTGAATGGCGTCGCCCAATCCTTGTTCCGCGTAGAGGAGAATCCGCCGGCCGTTGAGCGGGGAACCGTCCCAGGCCGGCTGCGCGAATTGGCGCGGCACGAACTCTTTGTACTTCCAGCGCCATTCATACTCGGGCCAACCGCGTTCAAAGTCGCCTTGCCGCAGCCATTCGATCGCTCGATTGAAGCGAGCTTCCGGATAATCGGGACGCAGTCGTAGCGCGTTTTCGATGCTGGTAAGCGCATCCGCGGACCGGCCCAAGTCGCGGTAAACGTTGCCCAGGTTGTTGTGCGCTTCAACGTAATCGGGCTTCAACCGCAGCGCTTCCTGCAAGGCGTTTGCGGCCTCTTCCAAACGCCCGCGTGCCAGAAGCGCGTTGCCGAGATTGTTGTGCGCCGCGGCGTTCGACGGGTCGAGACGGATCGCCTGCTGATAGGAGGCAATCGCCTCGTCGAGCCGGCCCAGCTCGCGGAGGGTGATCCCGAGGTTGCAATACGGCGGCGCGTACTGCGGTTGCAGCCGAATTGCCTGCTGGTACGCCGCGACGGCGTCCGCGGGTTTACGCTGCAAATGACACATGACGCCGAGCATGCCCCAGACGTGTGCGTTGGCTGGGTCCGTTTGCAGCACCTGACGGTAAAGCTGCTCCGCGCGCGCGACGGCGCCGGCTTGGTAGTGCTGCCAGGCGAGGGCCAGCGCGTCGCTGATCGTTGCCATGCCGGTTATTCTTCTCTCCGCTCCGCGACGAGTTTGCTGAACCAGGCCATCTCGTGTGCAATGCCCGCCGCGAGGTCGGGCTGCCGCAGCTCGGGAGGCAGCACGCCCCACGCGTAAGTTTCGACTTCAAAATGCGTCACGTCGCTGTACTGCCGTGCGGCCGCGATGCATTGGTCAATCTGAGCGCGCGTGCTCATCAGGTGGCCGAATCGCTCAAGGTAGATCGGCACGTGGAAGTGAATACGCCACTCGCCGTGGACTCGGCGCGCATCGGACACGCTTTGGAGCGCCGCGGACAAATCCTCGTGGAACGCTTCGGCGCCGTTGCGGCTGACCGTCTGATGCAAGTAACGGTCCTCGGCGAAAGACTGCAATTGGGCAACGGCCGCCGGGCGATCCTCGGCGGCGATGTCGTTCCAAGGCACGCGAATCGCCGAGGAAACTTGCGCCTTGCCGACGCCGATGCCCGCTTCGTGATACGACTGTAGCACGTCCGCCTGCCGCTCGAACATGACCGCCGCATGGCAGATATCGTGGCACACGCGCAGATACCGGCGAATCATTTCCGCGTCGCTGTGAGGCAGCAGGTATTCGCTGAAGAAACGAACAACGTCGCCGCTCCGTTGCAAAACGCACCCTGGCTCCGGCTCCAGGCAGAGGCAGATCCGCCTGCCGCTTCGCGCTTCCAATTCGCGAAGATGTTGTGCGACGCGATGAAGCTGCTTCGAGGCGGCCGACAACTGCTGCCGAGCCGGTCTCGGATTGCTCCACGCGATCGGCAGTGTGGAAATGCTCCCATCCGTGCCCGCCGGCAGCAGGGCATCCTGAATGGCGATAAGGTCGAGCGTGTAGTCAAGCCGCGTCGCTTCCCACCACGTAGGCTCGTAGACGCGGTGTTTGACCACGGCCTGATGGAAGTCGCCATACGGGAAACCGTTGAAAGTGAAGGGGACCAAGCCGACGTCGCGCAGCCAGTCGCCGAATGCTTCGACCTGTCGTTCTTCGCGCAACTTCCGCGCGGCCGCGGCGGACAGCCACAGGCCAACACCCATCGGCTTGTTCGGCGAAAAACGGGCCTTTACCGCCAACGCGTAGCGCTCCAGATTCGCCCGCGTCGTCGCCAGGTCGGCGCCGGCGTGGACGTTGGTGCAATACGCCAAGGGTGGCGATGCGTCACTCATGATTCCCTCTGCGCCCCCAGCTTCGCTGCTTCAGCCGATCAAACAGGATCGCGCCCAGCAACACCGCGCCGAGCACGATTCGCTGTGTGTACGGATCGACACTCAGCAGGTTCATGCCGTTGTCGATAACTGCAAGGATGAACGCGCCTATCAGCGTACCAAACATTGTGCCTTTCCCGCCGGAAAGGCTGGTGCCGCCGACCACGACGGCCGCGATCACGTACAACTCGTACATCGCGCCGAAGCTGGCTGACCCACTCTTGAGTTTTGACGTGAAGAGTACGCCGCCGAGTCCCGCGAGGAGGCCGGAGCAGGTGTACGCGAACACGAGCACGCGTTCCACGCGGATGCCGGATAGCCGCGCTGCCTTGGGATTGCTGCCGACCGCGTAAAGGTATCGACCCAGTCGTGTCCGCGACATGAGCACGTGAGCGAATAGGTACAGCACGAGCATCAACAGCACCGGATTCGGAATGTGGAGGAAGTCGGCGCCGTTCCACAAATGCACGAACGAAGGCGGCACCTGGTCGATGGTCTCGCCCTTGCTCAACCGCCACGGCGCGCCGCTGGCGATCAGCATGACGCTGAGCGTCACGATGAACGGCGGCAGTTCGAAAGCGGTAATCATGAATCCGGAGAAGAGGCCGACCAACCCACATGCCAGGATGCCGACGGCACACGCCAGCGCCACGCCCGCGACCGTTGCCGAGCTGCCGCCGAGGAACTCGCGCATCGTCCACGCCGTCAACACGGCAGACAGCGCGATTAAACTGCCGACGGACAGATCGATGCCGCCGGTTACGATCACCATCGTCATGCCGATGGCGAGGATGGCGATGACGGCGATCTGGTTGGCGATGTTGAGCAGATTGTCGGGTTTGAGAAAGTCCGGCCAACGGTAGGTCTCAGGCGTCAGCAGCCGGGTGTTGCCGAAGGCGGGGAAGTCGGCGCCCAGGTCTTGAAAAACAAGCCAGCCGGCGGTCGTTCGCGTACCCGCGACGGCGTCCAACGTGCCCCCGGCGTCGGCGATGCGCTTGAGCGCCTGGCGAGCGTCGCGTGGCTCGCCTTTGACGACTTCGCGCACGGTAACACCGGCAGCAGTGAGGTCCGCTCGCAGCTTGTCCGCGTACGCGTCGTCGTCGGCGCTCGTGCCGACGGCGATCAGCACTGTTGCTCGCGGTCCAAACTGTCGGATGATTTGCGCCGCCAACGGTCCCGCCGCCGCTACGCCGGTCGGGTGCTGCTCGGTGTACGTCAGCACGCTGAAGACGACGCAGAGCAGCGCGAGGACCAGCAGCATGCCGTGATCGGCGAAGACGCGAAACGGACGCAGGATGCGATGCGACATCGTTGCGGGAATTCCGAGCGACTGTTTCACGCAAAGACGCGAAGAAGGCAAAGGTCGCAGAGACAAAAATCCTTTGCGAGCTTTGCCTTCGTTGCGCCTCCGCGTGAGATTCTTTCTCTACTTCAAATCCGGGTCCTTCTCCCCGTCCGCTTGGCGATAGAGGCGGGTCGGGATCAGCAACTCCGGCGGCAGCTCTTCGCCCTTGGAATGTTTCGCGATCGCGCGCACGATCTCGACGCCCATCTTGTCCGGGAACTGGATCGGGTCGGCGTAAATCTTGCCGTCGCGGATGGCGAGCTTCCCCTCGCGCTGGCCGTCGAAGCCGATGATTTTGACCTGCTCCGCTTTGCCCGCTTTCTCGACCGCCGCGCGGGCGCCGAGGGCGGAGGGATCATTGATGGCGAAGATGCCGCGCAGATCGGGATGCGCTTGCAGCACGTCTTCCGCGGCTTTGTAGCCGGGGTCTTTCAAGCCGCCGCCGTCCAGTTCGCCGACGATGTTGATCCTCGCGGGGCTCTTGGCGTTGTTTGCGTCGATAACTTCGCGAAACCCTTGCACGCGCAATCGACACGACTCGGCTTGCTTGAAGTGGAGGAGGGCGATCTTGCCCCCCGCCTCGCCGAGCGCTTCGATCATGGCCCGGCCGGCTTCGCGGCCGCCTTCCAGATTGTCAGTCGCGATCTGGCAGGCGATTTTCACCCCCGGTTCGCGGCACGGGATGTCCACGGTGAAGACCGGAATGCCCGCCGCGTTCGCTTCCTGGATCACCGGCACGACCGCTTTCGACTCGCACGGGCTGAGCACGATGGCCGCGGCCTTGCGAACGATGAAGTTCTTTATCTGATCGCTCTGCTTGGCGGGGTCCTTGTCGGCGCTGAGGACGACGGTCTCGTAGCCGTGCTTCGTCGCCTCGGCGCTGATCGTGTCGCCGATGACTTTGAAGAACGGGTTCTCCAGCGTAAGAAGCGAGACTCCGATAACGCCGCGCGAAGTCGCGGCGGGACCGTTTGACTGCGGTTTCGTCTTGGAGTCAGTCGCGGCGTTGCAGCCGACGAACATTGCCAGCCCGATCACCGCCGGAGCGAGGAAGCGAAGACGCATGGAGAGATGCTCCTCTTGGGATTGAGGGCTCGATTGTACCACGCCGTAATCTGGCGCCCAAGCAGAGCCCCGGGAACCGGGCAGAGGCTTGGTCAAGCGACAGATATTCGTGCTACGGGAACCGCTTGCCGGGAGCCAAAACTCCGGCGCGGTTCAAATCCGGACCTTTCGGGTGTCAACTTCGCAGCGGCCGCGCTCGTTTCTTTGCACAAAGAGATGTTTCTTTGCATGTGCCGTGCAAAGAAACGGCCGGTCGTAAGTCCTTATCCGAAAAAGTTCTCTGGCGCTGATGTGCGTTTCTTTGCATTCTTTGCACGCACACACATGTCCCCGGAACATTGCAATGCAACCGCCAGAATGGCAGTCAATATGCTGGAGCGCGGCAGGAACGTATCGGCACCGACACAGCGGCCATTGCGATGTGCCTCGGGTTGCAAGGAGCGGCGAGGGTTGGACCGCGGACGGGCGAGGGTTCCGTACCCGGTCCGGTAATCACCGTCGTCAAGGCTGACGATGAGAGCTGAAATGCACACAGCCGACAATACTCCCACCGGTTCTCCGTTCGACCGTACAAACGCCCCGCGCTATTCGCGTGCATGAAGTCTTGCTAATTTCGCCTCCAATTCCACTCGCGTCTGCCGCTCTCGATCCCGTTCACGCCGCAATTCCTCGGCTTGGTGAGCGGCGTCGTCCGCGCGTCCTTTCTCTTGATCCGCGCGTTGCTTCTCCTGATCCGCGCGTTGCTTCTCCTGTTTGGCGCGCTCCTTCTCGTCCAGCAGTCGCTGGCGCGTCGCCTCCAGATCGCGCTGCATATCGGCGGGGAGAGGCACGAGCTTGCCTTCGTACCAGTAGCGCACCCAGCCGTCGAGCAAACCGACTTCGAGACCGAGTTCGGGGATGGAATAGCGGCCGTCTTCGTTCGGCTTGACCGAGACGTAGCGCCGGCCGGTGTGGTGGAACAGCGTCAGCTCCTGTTCGTCTGGGTAGAAGAGGAGGTAGTAAGGGACCTTCAAGTCGCGCTCGTATTTTTGACGGCTGTCCTCGTAGTCCTTGCGCTTATTGTGTTTTGAGACGTATTCCAGCACGAAGAACGGACCGACGGGCTGCAACGGCACGTCGTAGCTGCCGTCGGCACGGATGGCCTTCTCGTAGAGCACGGCCATGTTATCCGGAACAACCTGGACCGGTCGGCCGCCACGCTTGCGCGGGTATTGGACGAGCAGCTCGTTGAAATACTGAAAGTCCGGGCGCTGTGTGGCGATCAGGGCAAAGCTGGCCAGCGTGATGGCCCGCTGCGTGCCCTGGGCGGTCGCTTCCATGAAATGCTCCGGTGGCAGGCTGCGAAGGTAGGCTTCGGCCGCGTCGGCGTATTCAAGTTTCATCAGAATGCGAGGTTTCGTGGTCGCCATGCTTCCGCTCCGGTAGCCGGGGTGACGCCGTGCAGTCTATCGCCGCGCGAAAACACAGAAAAATCGCATGTTCAATCCAAAACATGCCTAAGAATCACTTACGCCGTTGGATGGCAACCTTCCTCGGCGGGCCGGTGCCATTGCAACACGCCGGCTGCGTTTCACCGTGCTGCCCGCTGTTCCGAAGAACACGCCCGGATTGACGTTGAAGTAATCGGACAATCTTTGGATGTGCGACCGATTCAGCGTCTGGTCGCCGACCACGACCGCTGAAATGGTCGATTTCGCAATGCCGGTCGCGTGCGCGACGGCGGTCTGCGATACCCCTTTGGCATCCATGAGATGTTCCAGCATTTCGCCATCGGTGAGGTCGCTCGCGTCAATGGCGTGGTGTACCTCTTCGTAGCGTTCCACCAAGTCGCTGAGCACGTCCAAGTAATCCGTTTCCGCCGCATGGAGATGGTCGCGGTCCAGCAAGGCGTTCATGACGCCGATGGCACGATCGAGTTCCGCATCCGAAGTGAGGGGTCGGAGTGGGAACTGTCGGATAAGAGCGAGGTAACGAGCCGTTGCTGCGGGGGCTCGGCCGCGCATGCGTTTAGTCGTTTTTCCAATCGTCACGATCGTACTCCCGGTGAGTCAGCACGTGCCGCACGTAGATTTTGCCACGGTTGTAATGAATCACGGCCACGAGTCGGAACTTGTTGCCGCCAATGTTGAAAACCGTGAAGCGATCCACCTGGTCGGCATGGGCATACGTGGCTCGCACTTCGGCAAATGACCCCCATTCGGCCTTCTTCACCGTCCTATACCATTGCTTGAGCGGCCGCTCGGCCCCCGGGTGCGCCGTCCAGAAACGGCGCAGTGGGCGCTGGGAAATCACGTGCATGGCCGATTATCTTTGCATTCGGCAATGAATACAAGCTCGCCTATAGGCATAAGCCCAGCTTGTAGATCTCCCCTCCGCAGCGTTTCCAAATCCTAACGCCCTTTCCTTTCCACAGTTGAACGCGGGAAACAGGAGCACCGCGACGGCGCGTCCTTTTTGTCGCCGTGTGAAAATTAGCGCACGGCAAAAATCGCGGCGATAATGCGGAAAATGAGCTAACGTTGCGTGCGGCCGCTTGGCGCGGCCCAACCTACCCGGCATGGCATTTGCCCTTCCGACGGGTTCTTATACCCGAGGCAATCCAGGTACGTTCCTCGCCGCCGTTTCCGAACCGCGCTCGTTCGCGGCGCGGCCGGCATGGTCGTTCCCGACTACCGAACACAAAGCTGTTACGCGGTCGTCGCAGGCCCTCGGCTTGGTCCTACGCTCCAACGGTCCCTGGCCTGGTTGGGGCGCCGCGTTCTATTATCCCGGAGATGAATTGTGATGAAGACCTGGCTGCGGCGGCATACGGAGTCCTCGGCGCGCGCGATCCGAAATAGTCAGAAGCGACGCCGTCACGAGCGGCGGCCGATGTTCGATACGTTGGAAGAGCGCGTGGTCCCCGCCGTGCCGGTCAATCCGAGCTTCGAGTCCGGGCTGAGCGGCTGGTCGATTGTCGGGAGCGAAAACCCAGCGGGCATTGGCTCGAGCATTTCGGCAGTTGGCGGCGGCACGTCGGGAGCCCAGCAGGCTCAGTTTCTCGTTCCCAATCAATCGCGCACGCCTTTTGGCTGGGTCGGGACGACCGCGTCCCTGAAAAGCTCCGACTTCTCCGCCCTCATCAACGAACAACTCACCGTCGATTGGCAGGGCGTCGCGTCGGGCGATTGGTGGCACGCGAAAGGCGAGCTGTATCGCTCTTCCGATAACGTCCTAATTGCAACGTTTTTCAACGGACAAGGCACGACGACCGCGTACTCTCCCGCGACCGTCACGGTTCCAGCGACGGACACGTACTACGTCCAATTCCAGGGCGGCACATTCGACTCGACCTTCGGCGGCTTTGCGGGCGCGAGCCTATTCATTGATAATGTCCGCACGAACGCGACTCCAAGCGGCGTCAGCGCCGGCGGGCCGTACAGCACCTCGGAGGGGAATTCAGTCACGCTGAATGGTTCCGGAACCTCGCCGATCGGCGCGCCGTTGACCTTCTCTTGGGATGTCAACGGCGACGGGATCTACGGCGACGTGACCGGGCAAAATCCAACCCTGACGTGGGCACAGCTACAAGCGCTGGGCATTAACGATGGCCCGAGCGTTCACAACGTCTCCGTGCAAGTGACCGACGGCGTCAACACGACGACCTCGGCCGCGACCACGCTCACCGTCAACAATACTGCACCAACCGTAAGCGCGAGTTTGAACCCTCCGACGAGCATCGCGTTCGGCGGCTCGGTCACGGGCAGCGCTTCCTTCACTGACCCGGCGGGCGCGGTCGACAACAACTACACGGTCGCAGTCAACTACGGCGACGGCGCTGTGCCGGGCACGCCGCCGTTCTCGACCACCTACGGCACCGGCATTGTCCTCGGCCATACCTACTTCCACGCGGGCTCAAACAATGTCGTCGTCCAGGTGACGGACAAGGACGGCGGGCTTGGCGCCTCCGCGCCGATCACCGTCACCGTCGCCGCCCCAACAACCGTCTACGTAAACAAGGCGTGGGCCGGCAGCACTGTCGGCAGCGACCCGGACGGCGCCGGTCCGGCTCACTATTTTGGGCCGGGCGGCGATGCGTTCGACACGATTCAGGCCGGTATCAGCGCGCTCGATTCCGTCGCCGGCGGCACCGTAATTGTCTACGACGGCACGTACCCCGAGGCGGTAACGGTCGATCGCAGCCTAACGTTGCAAGAGAACGGCGCCGTCAGCGTGAACATGAACACGCTCTCGTCCAACGGCGGCGTGACCACGACGCTGAACGGCATGTTCAACGCGACCGCCGGTGCCATCGCGTTCAACGACAACGTGCGCTTGAGCGGCACGACGACCCTCACGGCAACGGGGAACGTCATATTTGACGGCACCGTCCAGTCGCCGGGAACGGCGTTCGCGCTGACGGTCAACACGGCGGGCACGACGAGCTTTAACTTCGCCGTCGGCGGGTCAGGGAACCCGCTGGCTTCCCTCACGACCGACGCGCCGGGCACGACCCACGTTAACGGTGGTTCCGTCACCACGACCGGCGCCCAAACCTACAACGACATCGTCACCCTCGGCGCGGACGCGGTTTTGACCTCCACGGGCAGCGGTAATGTGTCCTTCGCGAGCACGGTGAATGGCCCCGTCAACCTGACGGTCAATACGGCCGGCACGACGACGTTCGGCGGCGCAGTGGGCGGCGGCACGGCCCTGACCAGCGTGACCACCGACGCCCCGGGCAGCTCCGCGATCAACGGCGGCAGCGTCACCACGACCGGCGCACAGACCTACAACGACGCGGTCACGCTCGGCGGGAATACGGTCCTGACATCGACAGGCAGCGGCAATGTGTCCTTTGGGAGCACCGTAAACGGCGCCTTCACCCTGACCGTGAACACCGCGGGCGCGACCACATTCGGCGGCGCCGTGGGCGGCAGCACGGCACTGACCAGCGTGACGACCGACGGGCCGGGCACGTCAGCCATCAACGGCGGCAGTGTCCGAACCACGGGCGCGCAGACCTACAACGACGCCGTGACAATCGGCTTCGACACCAACATCACGACCACCGCCGGCGGGAACGTTCAGTTCAATAGCACGGTGCAATCGGGGCACTACTACCAGCGTGTTACACCCTCCGCGAATTGGGCGACGGCCCAAGCGAACGCCGCCGCGATGATCTCCAACGGCCTGCCCGGCTACCTGGCGACGATCCGCTCGGCGGGCGAAGACGCCTTTGTCACCGCATTGCTGGCCGGCAGCGCCGCTTGGTTCGGCGCCAGCGACAATGCCGTCGAGGGGACGTGGCGCTGGGTGACAGGACCGGATTCAGGCATTCAGTTCTGGCAGGGGAACTTCAGCGGCAGCGCGACCAACGGCGAGATTACCAACTGGAACGGTGGCGAGCCGAACAATTCCGGTGGCGCCGAGAACTTCGCCGAGATTCTTACGTCGGGAAAGTGGAACGATCTAAACGGCGGCAGCGCGCTGCCTTACATCGTTGAGTTCGGCGCCACTCAGGCGTTGACCGTCGCGGCGGGCACGGGCAGCGTGACGTTCACGGGCGCCGCCGGCGGCAACAACAATCCGTTCGCCGCCGTCACGGTCAGCGGCTCGACGATCACCGTGGGCGCCGGCATCACCGCTCAAGTGGGCAACGTTCAGCTCAACGCCACGGGCGACATCAACCAGAACGGCGGCACGGTTGCCACCGACGGCTTCGGCGGCGTGACCTACTCCGGCAACAACATCACAATGGCCGACGGCACGCAGGTCAGTACGCGGGTGGGCAACATTCAGTTCATCGCTTCTGGCGACGTGCGCGTGACGCAAATCACCGCCTCGGCGGGCGGCAGCGCGACCATCACCACGGGCGGCTCGATCCTCGACGACAATATCAACAGCTCGACGATCAGCGCGTCGTCCGTGACGTTAATGGCGGGCGGCGAAATCGGCCAGCCGGGCGCGACCGCGCAGATCGGCACCGTGACCCCGAGCCTCAGCGCATCCGCGAGCGACGTTTCGGCTCAACCCAATCACGGCATCTGGATCGGGAATACCAGTACGGTAAATGTTGTCAGCGCGACGACTGCCAACGGCGTCATCGTCCTCGATAACACGAGCGGCACCATGACGGCGACCAGTGTGGCGGCGACGGGCGGCAACGTGCGCTTGCGCACGTTGACCAGTGGCGACATCGCCGTGAAGAGCGCGTCGGCGGCCGGCAACACGGTGCGGCTCGACTCGGTCGGCGCGATCGTGGATGGCGACTCCGGCCCCGATGACAACGATGTGACGGCGAGCAGCCTCAGCATGAGCGCGGTCAACGGGATCGGCACGGCGGGCAATCCGCTTGATACCACGGTCGGCACGCTGGCCGCCGCCGGCAGCAGTGTGTTCGCCGGCAACACCGGCAGCTTGACCATCGGCAGCATCAATGTTTTCGGCGTCACAGTTAACGGGGCCACGTCCACGGCGGGCGCAATCAACGTCAGCACATCCGCCGATCTGACCGTGAGCAACGCGGTCACCGCCACCGGCGGCAGCGCGACGCTCAGCGGCGACACGGGCGGCGCCGGCGCTACGGTCACGCTCAACGCCAATGTCGCCGGCAGCTCGGCCACAGTCAACGGCGGCGCGGGCGCGGATACGTTCAACATCAATACCACCGGCGGCACGTTGCTGAATGTGGACGGCAAGGGCGGCGCCGATCGGTACACCGTGTTGCAAAGCGCTGTGAACGCGGCAGGCATCAACATTTCGGACTCGGGCGCCAGCGGTACGGATGTCGTCACGTCCAACACCGCCAACGCCGGGCCCGAAACCATCGGCGTTACGCCGACGCAGGTGACGCGCACGGCCAGCGGCACGATCGCCTACAGCGGCATCGAAACGCTCAACGTCAACGGCAGCAACGGCAGCACGGGCGTCTTCCCGACTTTGACCGGCGACACATTTAATGTCACGCCATCGGCGACGACGACCTACAACATCGACGGCCTCAACCCCGCTCTCCCGAACAGCCCCGGCGACACGCTCGTGTACAACGCGGGCGGCGTGTCGGTCAACGACACCGGCTTCAAGCTGCAACAAGCCGGCAAGCAGGACGTCAATTACGTCCGGATCGAAACGGTTGTGCTGTCGAATCTGCCGATCACCGTCACCGGCACCTCGGGCGATGACACGCTGACCGTCACCGCCACCAATGCGACCGACGGCAGCTACGTCCTCAACGGCGGGCCGACGGTGCAATTCACCGGCGCTCAGTCGTTCACGTTCGACAGCGACGGCGGCAGCGACACGTTCAACATCATCAATCCGCCGGGCGGGCTCTTCGCGCCGGCGGGCGGCATCGTTTACCTCGCGGGCACCGGCGCCGGCACGGGCACGGGCGATAACGACGTGCTCAACCTGTCCGGCGGCACCGGCTTCAACGAGACCTACGACATCGGCGTGGCGGCCGGCCTGGTCGCGGGCGGCACGAACCTCGGCGCCGGCACCATCACGACGACCAACGCGCCGGTTCCGACCATGACGCAGCTTCTCAAGTTCACAGGACTCGAAGGGCCGATCACCGACACCGCTCCGGTTACGAACGTGCTCACCGTGAACGCCACGGACGAGGCGAACCACATCACGCTCGCCAACGGCGCCGCCGGCTTTGACACGTTATCCGTGGACAACGGCGCCGCCGGCAATTACACACCGCAGACATTCCAGAACAAGAATGCCGTGACGATCAACGCCGGCGTCACTGGCGCCGATTTGGGCGACACGATTAACATCACGTACACGACTGCGGCGACCGGACTGAACGGGCCGGTCAACGTCAACGGCAATGCGGGCGGCGATACGTTCAACATTCAGTCGAACACCCCTGCCAGCGTCACCACAAACCTGAACGGCAATGCGGGCGCCGACAGCTTCATCTTCAGTGCCGGCAAGGTGCTCACCGGCAACATCGACGGCGGCAGCCAGAATGACACGATCGACTGGACGGGCTACGGCGCGAGCCGCAACGTCCATTTGACGGCTCGCGGCGGCATCGACGGGTTCACCGGCACCGATTCGAGCATCACCGGCACGTTTACGAACGCCGATAACTTGCTGGCGCCGGCCGCCAACGGCGACTCGCTGACGCAGGACATCAACACCGCCACCACGTGGAACATCACGTCGAACAACAACGGCAACGTCAACGTCGCCGGCCCGGCGCGGACGGCCACGTTCCAGAGTTTTGAATCGCTGGTCGGCTCGCCGAACGGCAATGATTCCTTCGTGCTCAGCGACGGCGTCGGCCTCACCGGCACGGTCAACGGCCGCGGCGGCAACGATTCACTCGATTACTCGGCGTACGCCACCGGCATCAACGTCAACCTGACGAGCAGCGCGGGGGTGCCGTTAGAGAACGGCAGCTCAACGACGATCAATGTCAACTCGGCGACCAACATCTTCGGCGGCGCCGCCAACGGCATCGCCCTCGGCGTCGGCGGCGACGTCGGCAGCAGCATCGAAAACGTCTATGGCGGTTCGGGCAATGACGTGATCGCCGGCGATCAGGACAACAACATCCTCGGCGACGGCTTCGGCAGCGACATCCTCACCGCCGGCGCGGGCGACGACACGTTCCTCCTCAAACCGGGCAATCCACCGGCGGGCGGCGGCGTCAGCCAGGATCAGATTCTCGATCTTTCCGGCAACGACACGCTCGATTTCTCGACCGCGGTGCGCGGCGTCACCGTGGACATGGATCTGCTCGACACCTACCAGACAATCGATGCGGCGGGCAATCAGCTCAATCTGGAACGGCTCGGCGGAGCGTTCAATCAGGCCGTGCCGACCGCCGTCAGCCCGTTCGAGAATTTCCGCGGCAGCGTCTTCAACGACGTGACCTACATCCGTGCCTTGCCGAACATCCTTCGCAATGTTGATGGCAACCTTCCCGTTGTCGGCGGGCCAGGCGTGCCGCCCGGCGATACGCTCTTCTTCGACGGCCAGGGGCAGCCTGTTCTGGACACGGGCTTCAGCCTAACGTCGCAGGGCATCGGCACGGTGACGTACCAGAGCATCGAAACGCTGTTCACACCGAACGCGTCGGTCGCCGGGCGAATTATCGACAACGGCGACGTTGGTTTCGGCCTGCAAGGCCCGTCGGGCGATTGGACGTATCAAACCGGCATCGGCTTCGGCGGCGACATCACCTATCCGACGCACATCGGCCTGGCAAGCGACGTCGCGACGTGGACGTTCAACGGCCTGACGCCCGGCACGTATCGCGTTTCCGCGACGTGGGTGCCGCAACCGAACCTCGCCACCAACGCCACCTACTCGCTCCTCGACGGCGGCGCGCTCTTCGCCGCGGTGCCCGTCAACCAGCAGGCCCCGCCGAACGACTTCACCGACGGCGGCGTCGGCTGGAAAGACCTTGGAAAACCGGTGACGATCGGCAGCCATTCGTTGACGGTCCGCCTGCCGGCGTTCGGGGCCAACGGTTTCGTGTTCGCCGACGCCATCCGCGTCGAACGCTACACCACGCCGGGTCCGGAAGTGGAAGTCTACGACGGCACGGCCGCGGTCACGAGCGGCGCGTCCGACGACTTCGGCACGACCAGCCTCAATCGCCCGCTGGTCAAGACGCTGACGATTCAGAATCCGGGCACGGCGGACCTCACGGTCAGCAATCTCGCGCTTCCCGCCGGCTTGACGACCGATTTCGTCAACACGACGGTTCACCCCGGCAATTCGTACAGCTTCAACGTCATAGCGCCGGCGACTTCGATCACGGATTACCAGGGCCAGCTTTCGTTCACGACGAACGACATCGACGAAGCAAACTACCACTTCTTCATCAGCGCCGTCGTTTCCACGCGGCAAGTGGTGGACGACGGCAGCGTGGCGTATGCCACAACCGGGTCGTGGGCCATCGCCACGAACCAGGGCTTCGGCAGCAACGTTCACTTCGCGCCCGACACGGGCAATCCGGCGGGAGCGGCGACCGCCACCTCGACGTGGACGTTCCAGAACCTCGTGCCCGGCTCGACCTACCGCGTGTCGGCGACGTGGGCCGTTTACGACAACCGCGCGACCGACGCGCCGTTCACGATCGCCAGCGGCGCGACCACCTTCTCGACGCGGGTCAACCAGCAGCTCACGCCAGGCGATTTCACCGATCTTGGCGTTGGCTGGAAAGATCTCAGCGCGAGCTTTGTCGTGCCCGCGGGGCAAACCTCGCTGACGGTGTCGCTCGGCAACAACGCCGGCAATCAGGCCAGCCCGTTCAAGCAGCTCTACGTGGTCGCCGACGGCGTCCGCATCGAGCAGGTCGTCGATCCGCACGCGGTGGTGACGGTCGGCGCGACGAATGTTCCGGACGATGTCGGTGTGTTCGATTTTGGCTCCACGCCGCGCGGCACGGCCGTCAGCCGTACGTTTACGATCACCAACACCGGCGCGACGAACCTGACGGTGACGGGCCCGGTCACGTTTCCCGGCGGCTTCAGTATGGATCCGACTTCGCCGTTCGGCCTAACGCCGGCGGCGGTGGTGCTGGCGACGGGGCAATCCACGTCGTTCACGCTTCGCATGGACGCCGGTGCGGCGGGCAACGTTAGTGGACCCGTCACGTTCCAGACGAGCGCCCAGGATCAGAACGTCTACAACTTCACGGTCAAGGGCGTGGTGGCCGGCCAACAAATCATTGACGACACTGCCGCCAGCTTCGCCGGTTCGTGGAATGTCGTCAGCGGCAGCGGCGGCTACGGCGGCAGCTACCATACGGCCCAGGGCGGCACTGGCTCCAGCACCGCGACTTGGAGCTTCACGGGCTTGACGCCCGGCAACTACCGCGTCTCGGTGACGTACAAAACCCAGCCGAACGTCGTCCAGGCGACCAACGCTCCGTTCACCGTCACGAGCGGCGCCAACACGGTGACCGTCGCCGTCAATCAAGAAATCCCGGCAGGCGACCTCGCCGACCAGAACACCTTCTGGGAGGACCTGGCAACCACGTTCGCGGTGGACAACAGCGGTACGTTGACTGTGCAGTTGACCAACGCGGCGAATGAATTCGTCACGGCGGACGCTGTTCGCATCGAGCGGTTGGTCGATCCGCAAGTGCAAGTCCTGAACGGCAGCTCTGTCGTCGCCGACGGCAGTGGGCTTGTCGATATCGGCACGACCCTCGTCGGCACGCCGGCAACGGTGACGCTGACCCTGAACAACTTGGGCGGGCGCGCCATGGCCTTGGGCACGCCAACGGTCCCGCCGGGATACGTGGTCGTGTCCTCGCCGACTTCGATCCCCGCGGGTGGTTCTGCCACTCTGGTGCTGCAACTGCCCGGAAGTGCGGCCGCCGGGCTCTATTCGGGAGCGGTTCGCTTCGGCGCCGACGACCTGGACGACAGCAGCTTCACCTTCACGGTGCGCGGCACGGTGACGAACACCGTTCCGCCGGTGCAGATTCTCGACAACGGCCAAGCCGGCTTCAGCACGACCGGCAGCTGGGTCGCGGACGTTCCCGGCAAGGGCTACAACGGCAACATTCTGTACAACCAAACGCCGGGCTCCGGCTCGACGGCGACGTGGTCGTTCACGGGCTTGGCCGCCGGCCTCTATCGCGTGTCGGCGACGTGGGTCGCTCAAGCCAATCTCACGACCACGGCTCCGTACACGATTAAGGACAACGCCACGGTCGTCGGCACGGCGATCGTCAACCAGCAGGCCGGACCAAGCGGCTTCGTCGCCAACGGCGGCACGTGGCAAGACCTGGGCGGGCCGTATGTCGTCAACTCCGGCACGCTCAACGTCACCCTCTCCGACGTGGCCACGACGGCAGGCTTCGTTTTCGCCGACGCGATTCGCATCGATCCGGTGTCTGTGCCCGAAGTTCAAGTCACCGACAACGGCAGCGCCACGGTACTGACGAACGGCACGAGCGTTGTGAACTTCGGTTCCACGCCGCGACAGGTCCCGTCGGCGCCGGTGACGCGGAGCTTCACCATCGCCAACAAGGGCAACCAGGTCCTGACGATTCCGGGTGTGACCGTGCCGGTGGGCTACACGCTCCTGACGCCACCGGCCGGTTCCGTGGCCGCGGGCGGTACGACGACCTTTACGATCGGCTTGAACACCGACGTGGCGGGAAGCTACACCGGCACCGTGCAGGTGACGACCAACGATCCGGCCAACAGCCAGTTCCGCTTCAATGTCACCGGGCAGATTGCGGCCGGCGTGTTTGTGGATGATTCGAGCGGCAGCGGCTTCGGCACCACCGCCGGCTGGACCGCGGCGAGCGGACAGGGGTACCTGGGCACGGTGCGGTTCGCTTCGGCCGGGACCGGTTCCGCGGTGGCGACCTGGACGTTCAACGGCCTCGTGCCAGGCGCCAGCTATCATGTGGCGGCCACCTGGTCGAAGGACGTGAACCGCGCGACCAACGCTCCGTACAGCGTCTACAACGGCGCGGCGATTCCGGCGAATTTGATCGCGACGACATTACTCAATCAGCAGCAAGCGCCGGCCGACTTCACCGACCTTGGCGCGATCTGGGAAGACCTCGGCGGGCGCACCTACACAGTGGGCGCGGGCGGAACGCTGACGGTGACGCTGAACAACAGTGCCAACGGCTTCGTCATCGCCGACGCCGTGCGCGTGGAGCGCGTCTGGGATCCGGACATTCAGGTGCTTCAGGGAACGACTAACCTCGAAAACGCCGAGAGCACGGTGGACTTTGGCTCAACGCTGGTCACAACGCCGGTGCAGAAGGCGTTTACCGCGAAGAACGTCGGCGTGGCGACGTTGAATCTAAACTCGCTGTCGTTGCCCGCCGGCTATAGCTTGGTCGGCGCGCCGCTGCCGGCAACATTAGCTCCAGGCGCGTCGGCGACCTTCACGGTGCAGCTCGATGCCTTGGCGACCGGCACCTACGCCGGCACGGTGACAATCGGCACCAACGACTCCGATGAGAACGCCTTCCACGTCACCATCACCGGTACGGTGGCGCAGTCCCTCGTGAAGGACGACGGCGACCCCGGTGTCACGTACACGGCCGGCTGGACTGCGTTCACCGGCCAGGGCTACAACGGCAACCTTCACTTCGCGGCGGCGGGGACCGGCTCGGCGGTGGCGACGTGGACCTTCAACGGCCTCAAGCCGGGCACGTACCACATCGCCGCGACGTGGTCGCCGAACCCCAACCGGGCGACGAACGCTCCGTACACACTTACGAGCGGGGCCAACACCCTTACAACCACCGTCAACCAACAAGCAACGCCCAGCACCTTCAACGATCTCGGCACGAACTGGCAAGACCTGGCGGCTACGTTCGTCGTGGACGCATCCGGCACACTGACGGTGAAGTTGTCGAACAACGCCAACGGCTACGTGATCGCCGACGCGATTCGCATCGAGCGGCTCCCGCCGCAAATGGCGGCGGGCGGCGTGGCTCACAGCATCGGCATCGTGCCGACGCTGACGGCGTCGCAATTGAAGCCGATCGTCGCCGCCGCGGAGTCAAGCTGGATCGCCAGCGGCAAGGCCACGGCCGCCAATTTCGCTACCGTTCAGTTCCAGATCACCGATCTACCGGGCGCGCAGCTCGGCGGCGCGGCCATCTTCGGTCACACCGTGTTCATCGACACGAACGCGGCGGGATATGCCTGGTTTGTCGATCCGACGCCGAATGACGACAGCGAGTTCCGCACGCTGAACAGCCCGGCGGCGGGGCACATGGACTTGCTCACCGTGGTGGAACACGAATTGGGTCACGTTCTCGGTCTGGACGATCTGCCTGATTCGCTGCCGGCGTCGCTGATGACCACGTCGCTGTCTACCGGTGCCCGCCGTGGCGTAACGACCGCGCCGGTAAGCGTTCCGGTCGATCCCGCCGCGGTTCGCGATCAATTGTTTGCTCGCGCTGTATCGGGGACGGTCAGCCAAAAACTGTCCAATGTGCCGGCTCTCTCCGGACCGGCCGCGTTCCAACTCGATCCGCTGGACGCCTACTTCTTGTGGTTGGCGCAGCGGCGCAGCTAGAGACGTGATTTTGTGAAACTAACGCACGAAGGCCGTTGCTCGCGGAAGCGAGCAACGGCCTCTTCGTTCAGAGGGCATCCGGACTAAACCTCAATCCACTAACTTTCCTTCGGTGGCTTCCCAAGCGTGATCTTGACTTCCATCTCCTTGCCGCTGCGCTCGATCGTAAGTGTGATTTTGTCGCCGACTTTATGTTCGCCGATCGCCTTGACGAAGGCGGCGAGTTCGTTGACCTCTTTGCCGTCGAGCTTGGTGATGACGTCGCCGGTCTGGAGTTCTTTCTCGGCCGGGCTGTCTTTGAGGATGTCGGTGACGAAAATGCCGTTGGCGTTTTCGTTTTTCTTGATCTGAACGCCGAGAAAGCCCTTTTCGTCCGCGGCCCACGTCGGCGCCGCGCAGAGGACGAGAAATACGATGGGCAGACACTGTCGGGTTCGCGCGAGCATAAGATTCTCCAGTTGGGGGTAGAAGATCGTACCATTCATTGACATATATGGGGAGCGGCTCGATCATCGTGCCAAAAATCCAGGCGGCGCGCCCTTCGCCGCTCACGGCGCGCCGGGCGGTTCCGCTTCCGCGAGGGATCGAATGTGCTCCAACACGCGTAGATGGATGCGGTGAATGATGTAATCCGACCACAAGCCCCAGTACGCCGCGGGCCACATGCGATTCGTGTACCACGTCGTGCCTTCCAGCCGCGTGCGGCCATCGGGGAGGGCGGTGAGCCGAAATTCGCCCTGCTGGCTCACGAGGTAATGATCGAGGTGCGGCGGATGAATCTCGTACGGGCTCCACTCCTGCATCGGCGGCGGCTGGTCGGTCACGCGGAAGCGGAGCAGCGTCGGTGCGTCCCATACGTCGATCGGTTCCACAAATGCGCCGGTTGAGAAAACGCAATGCCGCACCGCCCCAGGGCCTGTCCCTTGGATGGTCGCACATTTCGGATAAGCGATGCCGGAGCGGAACAGCCAATCGTCCGGCTCGGCCAGCGGCGGAAAGGCGATGACATTTTGCCACACGCGCTCGGGCGAAGCGGCGATGACGACTTCCGTACGCACCGCGCGCACTTCGGGCATGGCCTCGTTGAGGCTTTCCGCAGCCATTACGCCGGGCAGGAACGCCAACAGCGCCAGACACAAATACGGCGACTGCGGGCTGGCCCAGGGACGCGACTGAATGGCGTAGCCCACGAGCGCTCCGAGGAACGTCAGCACATACGCAAACGGGGCGAGCATGATGAGGCAAAGGGCGCCTTCAAAAGCCAAAAGCAAAATGACCAGGCCAACCAGGGTGCCGGCGGCGAGCGCCACGCGGATGCAGTTGCCGATGCTCTGTGGCCGCGAGAACCCGAACAACAGAACGGAGATCAGGCCGAGCGCGAACGGCGAGCCGACGAACAGACCGAAACCGTAGTTTTGCAGGACAACCGCACCGAGCGCGACGACGCCGGCCGTAAGGGGCACGCTCAAAGCGACGGCGAGAAGGCCGGTCTTGAAGGCACTGCCGCCTGTCGCTTCCAGGTGCTTTTTCCGCAGTCGGATGAGACGGATGCCTTCGCCGAGCGGTTCGTGGACCTCCTCCACCTCCAGCGGTCGTGTCGGGACAATGACGAGAACCAAGAAGAGGACCAGATTCACAATCGGCAAGAAGAACAACAAAATCAACGGCAGCGGAAGTTGTGCCGCCCGCAGGCGGTACACGGTCAAGATCACCCCAATGCAGATAAACGGCAGCGACACCGCCAGCAACGTCACGGCGTATACGCGATCCGCTTCCGGTAAGTCGAAAATGTGCAACGTTCGCTCATCGGGCCAGATCAAGTAATTGAGCGGCGTCCACGGGCGGCCGAAAAGCTGCGTGGAAATGAGCCAGTCGATGCCGTATTTCACCAGAAAGAGGACCAGGCCCGTGACGAGATAGGGGAGGCGGTCGATCGCGGCCGTTGTGGGCCGGAGGAATGAGGATGGAGGGGACATGCGCAGTTGTCCTCCCAAAGGGAAGCGAAACGTGAGCGAATCAGTTAGTTTCAACCGTCGAATTGAAGAAAGATTAACCGAATGCCGGGACCAAAGAAATGGATGTTGAAGCTACTTCCAGGCGCACGAAGTCCGTGATGGCCGCGCCGTGTCTATCGGGGGGTTGTGTCCGAGAGGATTTCGAGTCCGTGGACACCGATGTAGTCTTGTTTGTTGTTTGTGACCAGCGGTAAGTCGTACGCCAGTGCCGTGGCGGCGATCCAGGCGTCCGCGGTACTGATTGGCCGACCGACGCTTCCCGCTCGGCCGACGACTTCCGCCCACCAACCGCACAGATTGCGGTCCGGATAGATGAGACCGAATCGCTGAAGGTAGCGGCCCAACTTGGCCCGCAGCGGCTCGCCCCAGTTCCTTTTCAGAGCCCAAAGATCCAATTCCGCAAGGGTCATGAAAGAGATAAGCCAACGTCGCTCGAACAAGTGCCGGCGAAGTTTGCGTGCGCGAGAATCTCTCTTGTAAAGGTACGATACGACGTCAGTGTCAACGAGCACGTCGTTCATCCACGTCCTCCTGACTTGCGCAAGTTTTTCAGCCAGTCGGTGAATTCATCCGGTCCCTCGTCTTTCGGCCAGAAGTCTTCGGTTTCCTCGAAGAACTTGTCGAGACTCTCCATCGGCCGGATTCCTTGTGCGGCGAGTTGCTCTTCCAGTAGACGCCGGCTCTCGGACGGTGGGCGGAGCGAGGTTGTTGCCTTGCGAGACGACTTCACGGCGGGCTTTTTGGAACGCTGGGTGCGGGGTTTGGACGGCATTGTTATCTCCTCCCGTTGTTCCCGCATCATAGTCGGAACCGAGCCCCGTTTCACCGCGACGGTGTAGCCGGGAGAAAACAAAACGCGGGAGACCGAGGTGACAAAGAGGGAGTCTGTCCTCCCTCGCGTCCGTCGGGCTCCCATTCGGTCTCGCTCGCGTTACGTCGGGCTCCCTAATCGTCTTCCTCAATCTCCGGCGCAATAATCGCGCTCCCCGTCACCGGGTCCGCTTCCACGCGGCAGAGTTGCGATTGCTCCTCGCCGTCCACCGTCAGCACGAGGCGGTAGACGCCAGGCTGCACGTAAAGGCTGCCGAAGCGGAAGCCACGGCCGCGGCCGCCGCCCGCTTGATCCGGCGGCGGCTGCGCCTGCGTGCCGGTCAGGTCCCACGCAATCTTGTGGAGGCCGGGGGTGCTGAAGGTGTTGAGCGTGCGGATCGCTTTGCCGGAGTAGTCCATGACTTTCAGATCGATCTTTTCGGGCTTCTTCGTCAACGAGTAGAAGATCTGGGCGCCGCTCGGGGCGTTTTGGCCGACGAAGCGTTTGGCGCCGCTGCCATACATCGAGTTCCGCTGCGGTTCCGAGCGCCAGCGGACGACCGTGTTTGGAGCGTAGAGATGCGCCTTCGCTTTCAACGCGTCGGGCGTCATGCCGCGCAGGGGCGTGATGTCGAGGACCCAGAGGCTGCGGCCGTGGGTGGCGGCGACCATTTCGCCCGCCGTCGGATGGATCGCGAAGTCATGGACGGCGACCGTGGGCAGGTTGTTGTTCAACTTCACCCATGATTGGCCGCGATTGAGAGAGGTCCAGGCGCCGAATTCGGTGCCGAGGAAGAGGAGGTTCGGGTTGGCGATGTCCTCGCGCAGACAACGCGTTGAGCACGTCGGCAAATTGGCCCGCAGCGATTTCCATGTCTGGCCGAAGTCTTCGGTGACGAAGGCATACGGCTCGTCGTCGTTGGAGCGATGGGCGTCAAAGACGACGTAGGCGCGGCCCTCGGCGTAGCGCGACGCCTCGATGGTCGCGACCCAGCGCGGGCCGGGGAGCGGGACGTTCTTGGCGATGTCGGTCCAATTAGCGCCGCCGTCGCGCGTGAGCCACAGACCGCCGTCGTCGGTGCCGGCGTAGATGACGTCGGGATTGCGCGGCGATTCGGAGAGGGCGGTGCCGGTGCCGCGGTCGGTGCGCGTGATTTTCGGCGAGATGACCTTGATCTCATCGCCTTGCTTGAGCGAGCGGAACACGAAGTTGCCCGCGGAGTAAAAGATGCGCGGGTTGTGGGCGCTCAAGATGAACGGCGTGTTCCAGTTGAAGTTATACGTGGCCTTGGGCGGGATCGCCTTCGGAATGGGCGGCAGGAACGGCAGGTTCCAGAGCGGGACGATCTGTGGGTTTTTCCAATCGTATCTTGTTTGGAGGCCCGGATCACGCGGCCGGATAAAGCCGAATTCGCCGGTGCGCAGGTTACGGCGGTTGATGTTGCCGTCCTGGCTCTCGAAATACACGATGTCCGAGTCGTTGGCATCGACGCGGCAGACGAAGCCGTCGCCGCCGCCGATCATAAGCGAGTCGTCATTGCTTGGGCCTTGGGCGCTCAAGCTGTGGCTGGGGATGCCCCAGCTGCCGTTATCCTGCAAGCCGCCGAACGCCCGGTAGGGCCGTTTGCTATCGACGGCGACGTGGTAAAACTGGCCGATCGCCATGTGGTTCAAGTGTTCCCAGTTGGCCATGCGGTCATAGGTCGAGTAGTAGCCGCCGTCGCAGCCGACGACCATGTGCCGGCCGTCTTTCGGGTCGATCCACAGGCAATGCTGGTCCGGGTGCAGCCCGCCGTTGCCGTTGACTTTGAATGTCTTGCCGTTGTCGTCCGACGTGTACATGGAGATGCCGAGGACGTAGAGGTATTTCTCGTCGCTCGGATCGACGCGGACCTGGCTGAAGTACATCGGGCGGGGATTGAGGCTGTTGATGCGGGTCCACGTTTCGCCGCCGTCCACGGATTTGTAGACGCCGCCGGTCTCAACGCCCTCGGCGCCTTGTTTGTCCTGCACGTTGGGCTGCTGGCCGCTGTACATAAAGGTAAAGGGGCGTGTGGCGCTTTCGGCGGCGGCGCCGAAGGCCCCGATGTTGCCGCCGCCACCGCCGCCGCGCTGCGGGCGTGGCGGCTCGACCATTTTCTTCGCGAGCGTGGCGCTTACTTCGACGAGCTTTTTCTCGCGGACCACTTTCAATTTCACGACTTCACCCGGCTTCATCTTTTTGATCTGGTCGTCGAGCTGCGGGTAGGTGAGGACCATTTTGTCATTGATCGAGATAACGATGTCCTGCGCCTTGAGGCCGGCTTTCTCCGCCGGGCCGCCGGGCAAGACCGAAAGCAAGCGGGCGCCGGCGTCGGCGTCGCCGCCGGTGACGCCGAAATACGTCTCTTCCTTCGGCGCCGCGGGCGGCGGGCCCATGCCGATCTTTTCGGACTCGATGATCGCGTATACGTGCTTCGGGTCTTTGAGATACCAGTCGATGCCGATGCGGCCGAGATTGCAGGTCGGTAGGCCTTTGGTGATGCGCTTGAAACTCCTGCCGCCGTCCGTGGTGCGGTAAAGGCCCGCCGAGGGGCCGAACTTCTTGACCGGATCGTAGCCGTCGTAGCCGTCGGAGATCGCCGTGCCGACCCAGCTATCGAACTCGTCGCGCTTGCGTTCGTACATGGCGACGAGGAGCGTTTCCGGATCGGCGGGGCTCATGCGCATGTCGATGACGCCGGTGCGGTCGTCGGTGTAGAGAATCTTGTTCCACGTCTTGCCGCCGTCGGTCGTCTTGTAGAGCCCGCGATCCTCGTTCGGGCCATAGAGACGGCCGAGCGCGCCGACGTAGACGATGTTCGGGTCTTTCGGGTGAACGAGAATCTTGCCGATCTGGAAGGTTTTCTTGAGGCCCATATTCGTCCACGTCTTGCCGCCGTCGGTGGACTTGTAGACGCCGTCGCCGTAGCTGACCGAGTTGCGCGGGTTCGCCTCGCCGGTGCCGACCCAGACGATGTTCTTGTCGGAAGGCGCCACGCAGACGTCGCCGATGCTGACGGTCGCCTCGCGATCAAACTGGTGCGCGAACGTGTTGCCGTTGTTCTCGGTCTTCAGCAAGCCGCCGGAAGCCGTGGCGATCCAGTAAGTGCTGAGGTCGCCCGGAAAAACCGAAACCGCGGTGATGCGGCCGCCCATCGACGCGGGGCCGATCGGCCGCCAGGTCAACGCCTTGATCCAGTCGGCGGGGATGTTGTTGTCGGCCGTCGCGGGATTCACCGCCGCGGAGGCGACCGAGCCGTTGCCGTTCGCCTTCAGCGCGCTGAGCTTCTTGTTCAGCTCCTGGATCTGCTTTTCGAGGTCGGTGATTTCTTTCTGATGGGCAGCCGGCTCTTCGGAGACGGCGGGCAGGGCCATGATCGTCAGCAGGCCGAGCAAAGTCAGGCCGGCGAGAAACGACGGACGGAAGAGGCGGGGAAGCATCGTACGAGCCCTTCGACAAGGTGAATAAACGGGATGGTTGCGGGCCGATTTCCGTGGCGGACGGGAGCGCGACCGGCGTTCCGGGCGGTCGAGGCATCCGTACCGGGGATTCAGAAAGGATAGCAAGGCCGGGCGGCAATTCCTACTCAAATTCGACTGTCTGCGCGGGCGGTAAAGAAGTTGGAAGATGCACATGCGGAACGGGCGGTGTAACCCAAGATGTCGCTACCTCAAACTGTCGAGTGGTTGACAACGTAGCACCGTCACGCCAAGACTGGCAGGAATTGTCGGCTGTCATTCTCCCATTGGCAGATATTGCTATGCCGCGCACAACCGGCGACCCTCGCCTCCGTCGGCCGCGGACGATAAGGTGAGAATATGCTCCGCATTTTTTCCATAGCGGCCTTGCTCGCCTGCTTGTGCGCGGGAACTCCGGTGGTCGGCGGCGACAAGCCGTTGCTCGTGGAACTTTGGCCTGGCAACGTTCCGGATGAGACCGGCGACCTCGGCGCCGAAAAAGTCGTTCTGTCGCCCAGACTCGATCGCAAACAGGTCGAGGTCACGGAATCGACCCGGATGGTGACCAACGTCTCCAAGCCTACCCTCACGATCTATCGGCCGGCGAAGGACAAGGACACCGGGACGGCTGTGCTGATCTGTCCCGGCGGCGGCTACTGGAACCTTTACTGGGAGCTGGAAGGCGAGGAGGTCGCGGCCTGGTTGAACACGCTGGGGGTAACGGGCATCATTCTCAAATACCGCGTTCCGCGCCGCCCCGATGAGCCTAAAGGCGAACCGGCCCGACGCCCACTTCAGGACGCTCAGCGGGCCGTCAGCTTGGTGCGGAGCAACGCCAAGCAGTGGGGCATCGATCCCAAGCGCATCGGCATCGTCGGCTTCTCGGCGGGCGGCCACCTTGCCATCGCGACCGCCACGAGCTTCGAGAAGCGATCCTACGAGCGGATCGACGACATCGACCAAACAAGCTGCCGGCCCGACTTTGCGATTGGCGTCTATTCGGGCTATCTGAAGGCAAAGGACAGCGACGAACTTGCGCCCGGCTTACGCGTCCCCGCTGCGACGCCGCCCGTCTTTTTGGCGCACGGAAGCGCGGACATTGTCAGCGACCCGGAGCACAGCGTCGTCATGTATCGGGCTTTGAAGCGTGCCGGCGTCTCCGCGGAGTTGCACCTCTACGCAACCGCGGCCCACGACTTCGGTGTCCGCCCCAGCAGCCAGCCGTGCTCGACCTGGACGCAGTCTTGCGCCGAGTGGCTGCGGCAGCAGGGGTTTCTAAAGTAGAACGTGCGTGGGCTCGGAGAATCCGCACGAACTGCCGCCAGCGCGAACGTTGTTTCCGAACAATCGAACGTCACCGCTCGGGCGTCAAGACGATACCCAGGTCGTTCTTAGCCGCCTCGACGCGCAGTTCCGAGCGGCCCCCGATTCTCCTTACCGGCCGCCCGTCCTTGTCGATCGCGCCCGTAGGCGTCCAGAGAGCCGCCCAGACGCGATATTGGCCGCGCGGCAAGTTGTTGAACTGAAAGCGGCCGTTCTTGTCCGTGTCCATGAAGCGCTGCGTGGTCATGGCGACAGTTTGCTTACGCGTGATAGTCTCTGTAACGAGTCCTTCGCTTCGCGCGTAAGGCTGGCGTCCGGGACTCCGTTGGCGAGGGTTTGCAGGAGTTGTTTGGCGTCCGCGGTGCCAATACGTTCCAACACTTCAACGGCCCGCAATGCACGCAGACGATCGGGCGGCGGTTTCCATTCCTCGGTCGCGATCTTGTCGAGTAACGTGGTCAGGCGGCGGCGTACTTCGGGTGAGGGGCCGGCGTCCAGGGTTTTGCGACAGATGGCGGCGACAGTTTCGCCAAGTTTGTCCAATTCCGCGCCGGCGCGGTCGCGCACGGCGAACTTGTCGCTGTCGAGGTCGGCGACGAGGCGGGCGATGTTTTGGTTGTCGGCGGCCGCGATCGGGCGGACATGTTCGCGAAGCAACGGCACGGAGCGTTCCGGCATCGCGGCCAATTTGCGAGTGGCTTGCCATGCTTTGTCGGCATCGCCTGCGAGGTCGGTCCAACAAGCTTCGACGTGCTCCTTCGTGAGCCCTCGTGTATCTGCGGGAACGGCGCCCAGGTCCCAAATGAGTGCTGTCGAGTCTCGATTGCCGCTCGTCAGCGTCTTGCTATCGGGGCCGAATGCCAAGGTGAAGATCCCGCCGCGGATGCCCTCGAAACGTTGGCGTTCCTTCCCGGTCGCCGTCTCGAATACGCGGACGAACGGCACGTCGTAATCGCCGTAGGCGAGCATTCGGCCGTCTGGCGAGAAGCGAATGATGCCCCAGCCGATATCAAGCGGGATGACGCTCTTGCCTGTCTCGACGCTCACAAGCGCGGAATACGCGGGAGTCGCCCCATATGAGAGCAGGCGGCCGTCCGGCGATAGGGCTGTTTTGTGAGGAATTATGGACTTACCTCCTGCTCCGACGACCACCACGCCCGGCGGCGCTGACGTTGGCGGCGCGTACGGCAGCGAATACTCACGGTGCATTCGACCGGTAGCCAGGTCCCAAAAGCGCACGGTCCGCTCGCTGTCGCACGTCAAAAGGGTCTGACCATCCGGCGAGAAGGCGACGCCGGAGAGAAAACCCTGGTGCCCAGAAAGTCGGCGTATCTCTTTGCCCGTGGCGGCATCAACCAGCAGCACCGATTGATCGGTCAAGGGCAAGGCAAGAGTCTTCCCATCTCGAGAAACGTCTAGTCCAGCGCGTGCTTTCTTTGGCTCGGCGACGACGCTGCTCCAACGCTCTTTGCCCTGGGCGACGTCCCACGACTTGAGCTTGCCGTCGTAGCCGAGGGTGAAGAGCGTTTCCCCATCCGCTGAATAGTCCGCGGAAAGAATTGCGACATTATGAGCCTGGAGCCGGCGCTGTATTTTCCCGGTCGCCGCCTCGTAGAAAACGCAGGCGCCGTCTTGTCCGGTGCCGAGAATCGTCTTGCCGTCCGGTGCAATCTGTCGGACGGTAGCTGATCCATCCTGAATGCCGAGCGGCGAAAACTCTTTGCCCGATTCGGTGTCGATGAAGCGAATCGCCCATTGCGCGCTGCCGACGGCGAGAGTCTTGCCATGCGGCGCATACGACAGTTGCATCGGCGTCGGCATCTGGATCGTGCGCAGCTTCTTCCCGCTCGTCGCGTCCCACAGGCGCACGTAATGGTCCGGTCCGCCGGTCGCCAACACCCGGCCGTCGGGAGAGAATGTCACGGAATAGAAGCCCGACACTTGATCGTCCGGCTTCTCGGGCTCTTCGAAGGAGACTTCGGTAACCGTGTTGCCGGTTGCGACATCCCAGACGCGGACCTTTCTCGTCGGCCTTTCGCCGCCCGTCATCTTCGGAGGCGAGGGCGTCTGAACGAAGCCGGCCAGTCTTCGTCCGTCAGAACTCAGCGCCTGGAGTTCTCGTCCGCCACCAAGTATTGCATCGACCTGAGCGAGTTCCTTTCCAGACTTTGGATCCCAGAATCGCGCTTTGTAGTCCTGGTGCGTGGTCAGCAGCGTGTGTCCGTCCGCGGCATATTGCAAGAACCAGGTTTGGCCCCCAGGGCACTTCCATGAACGGCTGAGCGTCGCCGATTCGAGTTCCCAGATTTCGACGCCGTCCGGATACGTAATGGCTGCCACACTTTTGCCGTCTGGAGCGAAACGGACCGACGCATACTTCCCCATACCCAGCTCGCGGACCTTTCTTCCCGTCGAGACCTCATAAACGGCGAGTGGCCGATCGACAATGCCGCGCCCGGGTTCCGATTCGACCGCGACCAACAGGCGTGCGTCCGTCGATGGGGACACCGATTGAAAACGCGTGGAACCCTCAGGAGTGATGTGCCGTCGTTCCTTGCCCGTGGCGGCGTCCCAGACACGGACGCCATCGAGACCGTGTGAGATGATGGTCTTGCGATCCGGCGAGAACGCGACCCAGTAAATCCAATTGCCGTGGCGAAATCGGGTGGTGCCGAGACGGGCGATGGCGCCGGGCGGCAACGAGTCTCCGTATTGATCCGTCTTCGGCGCTGGCGTGTCAGTCTTCACCGCCGCGGGCTCCCGCGATGTGATTTGATTGTCGCTCGGTTCGTCGCTGTTTTCGCGGATCGAGCCGAAGCCCATTGTGAGCCCACCCGCGGCGGCGCTTACGAAAATCAGGAACGACGCAACAAGCAACGTTTTGCCGAGAGGGGCGGTCTTCAGGATTCCCTGCGCTAACGCGACCGATGCAGACGTGCCTGCACCGGTCGATTTTCCCGAGGCAAATGCCGTCACGTTGTGCAGCGTCTCGCTTATGAGTTGCCGCGTCACGGAGGCACTGGTGACGCCGACGCCGAACAGAGTTCCCCCCAACACCGCCCCCACCGTCAACCCGCGCCGCTCCAATCGCCGCCCCATCATCTCCCGCCCACGTTCCAGCCGCCGTTTCAGCGTGCTCAACGACCAGCCCAGCCGCCGGGCCGCCTCGTCTTGCGTCGTCCCTTCCCAGTAGCAAAGCAGCAACGGCGAGCGATAGCGTTCCGGCAAGCGGTGTAGCTCTTCGGAGAGGATCGTGTGCGCTTCGCGCAGCGTGATTTCGTCGAGCGGATCGACCGAAGGCCGTATAACGGCATGGCTTTCATGGATGCGGCGCCGTGCCGCAGTTTTGCGTGCCTTCAGCGACAATCGGTACGCGACGCCATAGAGCCAGCCGGCGAGCGAATGGCGCTGCCGGAGCGTGGCTGCCTTGCGACCAAGAACGAGAAATGTGGCTTGAAATACATCGTCCGCATCGTGCTCACTGCCCAAGCGCAGGCGCGCAACCTGGTGGACCATAGCTCCGTGACGCCGGATCAGCGCGGCGAGAGCGTCGCGATCATGCCATTGCGCGAATCGAGTAAGCAACTCCTGATCCGTCCGCGTCTCAACCGCTGGGGCAGTAAACTGTCGGAGGTGGCGCAAAAGAACGGCGGTAGATTCGGACGCCATAGTCGGGCACCTTTGAGGAAAGCAATTGGCACCTACTGTACTACTGCCCGCCGGCTGGCGAAATGGTCCAACTTTCCGATGGACGAATTCCCTACGGCCGCGGTGGTGTCGTCGAGATTGCTCCCGCCGCCGTCACGAGGATGGACCGTGGACAGTTTGGTACGGCTACCGCGCGTTTGACCTGTATAATCGGCCGATGGTACGCCTCGCCGTTTTGGCCCTGCGCGGCGCCATGCCCGCCGGTGGCTTCGCGATCGTGGGCGGGACGAACGCTGAAACGCCCCTTGCCAATGAGGTGAACTAATGGACGGCGATCTCATCCTAACGGTCGCGATGTTCTGCATCGGCGTCGTCGGCGCCTGCTTTGCGCCGCGGCTGCCCGCGTCGGGGAAGATTGCGGCTGCGCTCTCCGGCGTGCCGTGGCTTGGCGTCGGGCTCGCCATGCTGTTTTGCTGACGCCACCCCCTCGCATGGCTCGGTCCGAGCATTATGTTTGTCAGCATCCCGTTTGCCTTCGGTTACGCGATTCACGCCGCGTTTCACGCCCGCGATCGCTGGGCGGCGTTTGTCGCGCTGGCGCTGACGCTCGTCGAAGCGGTCGCTCTCGCGTGGCTGCTCGTGCCGCTGGTCTTGGGCGCGGTCGGCGTGTCGTTCTGAGCGATGGGATTTTTTTGTAGATTCACCATCTCGAGGATTGCAAGTGGCCGCGGCGGACGCCAATATAAACGGGCTTTCCGCGTCGATGCGTTCAGGCAAGCGGGCTTTCTTCTCACCTACACTCGCGGCGGTGGACCGCCAGGTGTCATCATGCCCATTCGCGTCTCCTGTCCGTCGTGCGCCGCCGGTTTGAAAATCGCCGATCAACATGTGGGGCGGACCATCGCCTGTCCGAAGTGCAAACACCACCTAAAGGTGCCCGCGGCGGAAGACGTCGAGGAACTTGTTTTATCCAAGGAGGAGACGGCCGAGCATCGGCCCGAACCGACGCCGCGGCCGAAAAAGGTGGTGGCGATTCAAGCGGAGCGGCCGGTCGTCAAACGCGTGAAGGCGGCGGCGCCATCGCTGCCAGATGACGATGAAGCGGCGTCTGAGGCCGTTGAGGACGAAGAGCGGCCGATCAAGCGACGGCGGAAAAAGCGCCGCCGCAAACGCGAAGACGAGCCTAACGCGCCGATTTGGCCTTGGTACGTCGCTGCCGGCGTATCTCTGTTCATCATTCTTTGCGCGGGCCTTTGGCTTGCTTTTCATACGGGGGCCATCGCCACGATTGGAGTGATTGCGCTTACCCTCGTGGTGATGTTCCCGATCAGCGCGGTGTTTTTTATTGTCAGCGTGCTCGTGACCAGCGCCGTTGGCGGCGGCCTCGACCTCGGACCCCTGAAAACCGCAATTCCCAAGGCGGTTCTTTTGCTTTGTATCGTCGACCTTGTGATGCTGCTGCCCGGCGGGCTCTATCTCGCGATGATCCCGTGGATTATTGGCCTGATGGGACTATTCGGCCTCGATATCTGGGAAGCGAAAATCATTATCGCGGTCAACTGGGTGCTCAATTATCTTTTCAACCTCATCGTGATGACGGCGATCATCTCGGCGATGATGCACAAGGACGCTGGCGGAGGCATCGAGCGGTCGCCGCAAGGCGGACAGCCGGTCGCGCCCGGTGCAATGGACCGTGACGATGACTGAGGTTGAAAGAATCGTTCCGAAAGCGTTCTGCGGGCATGGAGAGGATCGCTTAGCGCAGATACGACCAAATCACCAACGTGCCGAAGATGCCCACGGTCACGCCGACGACGAGCCAAACGATCATTGCGCTTCCGGACACCTCGTCCTTGCGCGTGGCGGGCGCCGTGTCGTCCTCGGGGCCAATGTCCGCGAGCGTCGCCGGTCGGCTGGCTCCGTTACGGCCCGTCGGGGCCGCCGCGGCGATCCGCGGGCGTTTGACCATCGTGGGGAGGCCGTTCGGCGCTTTGCCATTGACGGGCTTGCCGTTCGTCGGTTTCGCGACAAGCATTTGCAATTCTTCGGCGCACTCCCCGAGGTCCTCGTAACGGTCGTCCGGGTTTTTCTTCATCAAGCGCTCGACCACTTCCGCCAACCGCGGCGGCGCCTCGGAACGCAGCTCGGCGATCGGTTTTGGCTCCTCGAACTGGTGCGCCATCATTTTCTTGACGGTGTTGTCGATCGGGAAAGGGTACTGCCCCGTCAGGCAATAATAAAGCGTGCAGCCCAAGCTGTATTGATCGCCCTTCGCCGTGCGCGTCGTCGGCTCGAGGATGCTTTCGGGGCAGGCGCAGTCGAGGCTGCTGGCGACCTGCGTGGCGTTGGTGAGCGTGTTGAGGATCGACTCGCTGCGGGCGACCGTCATCAAATAGCCGATGCCGAAGTCGGCCACGTGGACGCGGTGCTCTTTATCGACAAGCACGTTCGAGGGCTTAATCAGCCCATGGAAGAGATTCTTGGAATGAGCGGCGTGCAACGCGTTGGCGATTTGCAGCGCGTAATGCACCACCAGTTTGAGCGGCAGCGGGCCGCTTTTCTTGACCAGTGCATCGAGGGAGTGCGCGTCCGAGACATACGGCCAGATCAAGCAATGGCGGTCGCCCGCCGTGACGACGCGGACGAGCTGCGGCACCGAAGGATGGCGGAATTCCATGAACGTTCGCAAGCGCTGCGACGCGCGCGACACGTTGCCGACGTTGCGGCGCGGCAGCAGCTTGACCGCGTACGAGGAATCGTCGTGCTCGGAGCTTGCCCGGTAAACGAGGCCCATGCTGCCGCGGCCGAGCGGCTTCAAGAGCGTGTAGCCGCCGATCGTCAACCGGCCTTCATATACCGCGAAGAACTCTTCGGCCTGCGCGCGCGACAGCAGCTCCTGCGACACAAGATATTCGGTCAGGTCCCAAGCGCTCAGGCCGGGATTGCCGGTGAAGTAGGCCTGCGCCTTCTTCAAGCCCGACGGTTTGAGCAGTTTGCATCGAACCAGGTCTTCAATCAGACTTTTGCAATCGCCGAGCGCCACCGCCGAAGGCATGACACGGGACTCCTGTGCTCAAGAGCGACACCGACCGATCCGGGCGCGGCGCGGGGAGCGTTCGAGACGGGAACGCGATAGGGCGGATCGTCGGTCTTGCTCGGGCGTCCGACGTGCTTGCGAGGGCTCCCCTCGCGGGGGTGCGTCGGGCTTACCAAGGGGATAAGGGGTCTACCCGTAACGTAGTACAGGAATCCGCTGGGGTCAAAAAACGAAGGACACGAGGCGTTCTGGGTCATGCCGAGGAGCGCGGCGTTTCTGACGAGACGCGGATAATTACTGCCGCACCTGAGGGGAGCCGGCGTCGAACGGGCCCCAAGAGAGAATCACGGTGCATTCCGTGCGTCGAGCCCATGTGGGAACGACAGCTGCGTTCGCAGCGCAGCGGATTTCTCAGTGTCGGCGCCGCTCGCGCTGTAGACACAGCGGCTCCACAAATGGAAGCGGCAAACGGGCCCCACGGACTTGCCCTCCGCTGCTAGGTGAAACCCACCGAACACGGCGCCGCTCAGCGGACAACGGGAAGGGACTATGTGTGCAGAGCCACTTTCCGCAAGCGTAGGTGTGAAAGGAGACCCTAGCAAACCGCCCCCGTCGGAAAAGAACACACAATTCACACGATTTGGCCAAACTCTTGCAGGCTGTTCCTCGTCAGCATAATGACGAGCGACAGGATGCGCCGATGAATGCAGGCAGGATGGCCAATTCCCCCTCCGCAGGAACCCAGGCCGTCTCTCGGCCGCCGGAACGGGTTGGACCACAATGTAAGTGGTTGTAACAGCAGCATTTCCGAAAACGTTTTCGGAAACGCTGCCCGTCAGGGAACTCGACTGCGTGGATGCCCGGCCGCAGGGGGCGGTCGGGCCCTTCTCCGATTCTCAAGCCAAGAGAGTGAGACGCGCCATGTTTTTCCTCGGCTGGACCGCCTGGCTAACGCAAACCTTTGGACGCCGGCCGCGCCGTGAGCGCCGACGAACCTACCGGCCTCGAATGGAAGGCCTTGAAAACCGTTGGGTGCCGACCATCCTCGGCCAGCCCGGAACGATTCCCGCCCTGACGGAAGGGGCGCCCAGTCCCACGCTTACGGTGGCGACGTTCACGACGACGGATTCCGGCCCGCCGCCGGCCAGCGCTTTCACCGCGCAGATCGACTGGGGCGATGGCGCCAGCTCCGCGGGCACGATCACCCAAAGCGGGCCCACCTATTCCGTGACCGGCGTCCACACCTATGCCGAGGAGTCGGCGGCCAACACGCCGTACATGGTCACGGTCAGCATCCATGACACCACCGACAACAGCAACAGCAGCGTGCAGTCGAGCGCCGCGGTGGGCGACGCGGTCCTGACCGCCAGCGGCGTGGGCTTTAACGCCAACGAGCAAAACTCGTTCACCGGGACGGTTGCCACGTTCACCGACGCCAATCCATTCGCGAGCCTGTCGGACTACACGGCGACCATTGATTGGGGCGACGGCACGTCCAGCTCCGGTACAGTGGGCGGCGCCAGCGGCTCCAACACCGTTTCCGGCACGCACACCTACGCCGAGGAAGGGACGCACCAAGTTCGCACCACCATCGTGGACGACGGCGGCTTCCAGGCTGTCGCGACCTCCACTGCCACCGTGAAAGAAGCCGACCTCACTGTTACCGTCAACCCGCAGTCGGCCACGGAAGGCACTTCGTTTAGCGGCGTTATTGCGACCTTCACCGACCCGAGCAGCCCGGACAGCGCCGGTTCGTTCTCGGCGGCGATCGACTGGGGCGACGGCACCGTCGATACCGGCAGCATTAGCGGCGCCAACGGCAGCTTTGTCGTCAACGGCGGGCACAACTACGCCGACGAGGGTGATTTCACCATCAAGGTGACCGTCACGGAAACCGGCGTGCCCGGCAATCCATCCTCCGGGACGGCGACCGCGACGGTCGCGGAAGCGGACGTCCTCAATGCCACCGGCACAACGTTCAGCGCAACCGAAGGATCGCTCTTCTCCGGCGCCGTGGCGACATTTACCGACGCCTACACCGCCGCGCCGGCCAGCGATTTCGCGGTCACGATCGACTGGGGCGACGGCTCAAGCAGCAATGGCGCGGTCACCGGTTCGGGCGGCAGCTACACCGTCAACGGCGACCATGTCTACTCCGAGGAAGGCACGTTCAACGTCCTGGTCACGATCCGCGACGATGGCCCCGGCACCGAACAAGCTACCGCCGCGAGCACGGCCACTGTCGCCGAGGGCGACGTCCTTGCCGGCACGGGCATTCAGTTCTCCGGAACCGAAGCGCAAAGTTTCAGCGGCACGGTCGCGACCTTCACGGACCAGGATGCCGTTACGCCCGCCAGCGGCTTCTCCGCCACCATCAACTGGGGCGATGGCACGCCGAACACCAGCGGCAGCGTCAGCGGCTCGGCCGGCAACTTTACCGTGAGCGGCGTCCACACCTATGCCGAGGAAGGCATCTTCACCGTCACCGTGACGCTGCGCGACAACGCACCCGGCACCGCGCAGGCGGCCGCCAACAGCACCGCGACCATCAACGAGGGCAACCTCGTCGTCACGCCGACGCCGATCGTTGCGACCGAAGGCCAGGCATTCAACGGCCAGGTGGCGCTCTTTACGGACGTGGGCAGCACCGAGCTCGCCGGCTCGTTCACCGCGACCATCAACTGGGGCGACGGTACGACCAATACCGGCACGGTCGGCGGCGTGGCGGGCGCGTTCACTGTCAGCGGCAGCCACACCTACATGGACGAGGGGACATTCAACGTCACGATCACCGTGACCGAAGTCGGCGCCCCGAGCGGCACGTCCTCGGGCAGCGGCACGGCGACCGTTGGCGAGGGCGATGTTCTCGGCTCGTCCGCCACGAATATCAACGCCACCGAAGGCCAGGCCTTCAACGGCCAGGTCGCCACGTTCACCACGACCTTCCTTGCCAACACCGGCGCGGACTTCAGCGCCACAATCGACTGGGGCGACAACACGGCGCCCACCTCCGGTACCATCACCGGCGGCAGCGGCAACTTCACCGTGACCGGCAGCCACGTCTACGCCGATGAGGGCAACTTCAACGCCAAGGTCACCATCCGCGACAATGCGCCGGGCACCGCCCAAACCGTCGCGAGCGCCGCGGCCACCGTTGCCGAGGGGGATACGCTGAGCAGCTCCGGTTTGAACCTCAACGCCGGCGAAAAGCAGGTCTTCAGCGGCGTTGTCGCCAACTTCACAAGCAACTTCGCCGCCAACCTCGGCGCCGATTTCACCGCCTCCATCAACTGGGGCGACGGCAACACGACCAGCGGAGTGGTCGCCGGCACGAACGGCGCCTTCTCCGTCAGCGGCGCCCACACCTACACGGAAGAAGGCACTTTCAACGTGACCGTCACCATCCAGGACGATGGCGCCGGCACCGCGACGACGACCGCCAATAGTACGATGATCGTCGCCGAAACCGACCTGACGGTTTCCGCCCAGGCAATTAGCACCATCGAAGGCCAGGCGTTCAACGGCCAGGTGGCGACGTTCACGGACACCGGCAGCATCGACCCGGCCGGATCGTTTTCCGCCAGCATCGACTGGGGCGACGGTCAAACGAGTCAGGGCACAGTCGCCTCGTCCGGTCCCGGCGCGTTCACCGTCAGCGGCAGCCACACCTACGCGGACGAAGGGTCATTCACGGTGAAGGTAACCGTCACCGAGCAGGGCACGCCGCCCTTCAACGCGTCCGGCAGCGCCGTGGCGACGGTCGCCGAAGGCGACACGCTGACGGCCACCGCCGTCGCCATCAACGGCTTCGAACGCACCGGCTTCAACGGCCAGGTCGCCTCGTTCACGACAACCTACGCCGCCAACACCGCCGCCGATTTCAGCGCGTCCATCGACTGGGGCGACGGCACGACCACCGCCGGAGTCATCGCCGGCTCGGCCGGCAGCTTCACCGTCAGCGGCAGTCATACGTACATGGAGGAAGGCAAGTTCACCGTCAAGGTCACGGTCAACGACAACGCCCCCGGCACCGCGACGGCCTCGGCCACCAACACCGCCACCGTTCAGGAAGAACTCCTGCCCGGCGGCGTCCGCGGCACGCCGAACCAACGCTTTATCTCCGAAACGTATCGCGACTTGCTTGGCCGCCAGGTAGATTCGACCGGCCTCAACGCCTTTACCAATTTCATGGCCTCGGGCGGCTCGCGCCTGCAAGTCGTGCAAATCCTGGAGAACACCCAGGAGTACCGCACGATCGCAGTGCAGAGCGCGTCTAATCTCTACTTGCACCGTCCTGCCGACCCATTGCTCCTGAGCGCGGGCCTCCAGTTCTTGGCCGCGGGCGGCACGATGGAGCAATTTGCCTCGATTCTGGCCGGTTCGCCGGAGTACTTCCAGGGCCGCGGCGGCAGCACCAACGACGGCTTCCTCGACGCTCTCTATTCCGATGCCTTGAAGCGCACCGTGGACCAGGGCGGCCGCACGTTCTGGGACAATCAGCTCAAGAACGGCATTACGCGGCAGCAGGTGGCCTTTGCGATCCTCACGGGCGACGAGTACCGCCGGCTGTTCATCAACGGCCTGTATGTGCAAGCCCTCGATCGTCAAGCCGACACCGCAGGTCGTGAAACGATGCTCGGCCTGATGCGGCAAGGACAGCGCGATGAGTTCATTCTGGCGCTGTTGATGTCGTCGCAGGAGTTCTTTGACAAGACGTCGGCGTAAGACATTTTGCCGATTTCATCCCGCCGCTTGCGGCTTCGCAGTCCCCGCGAAGCCGTGAGCGGCTTTTTCTTGCGCCAAAGGTGCTTTGGGATTGAACCGGCAGTCAGACGATCTACGCTGGGGGTATGAGCACAGAAAAAGCGCCGAATTGGAGATACTTGGAGCCCAGGCTGGGATCGGCGTACCGGCAACTGTTTATCAAAGGCACGCGGATTAAAGCCCGCATTCTTTACGGCATGTACATGAGCGAAGAAGAACCGCGCACGCCCGAAGAAATCGCTGCCGATTTTCAGCTGTCCCTCGAAGCAGTCCAGGAAGCCATCGCCTATTGCGCGTCCAATTCCCCGGAGATCCAGGAAGACTGGGAGCGGGAAGAAGCCAGCATCCGAGAAATGGTCAGGAAGAATCCCAATTACATCCACCCAAGCATGACTCACCCGCCGCTGTCCAATCCGTAAGGCCGACCCTCACGACGTGCGAGAGTTTTCTCGTGCGGTTTTCCCTCCGCGCGCCTCTATACTCGTAGACAACTATTCCTCGGAGGCCCGCCGCCGTGGCCACGACCGCGCACGCCGTGCTCGGCTATCTGCGTTCGTACCTTGCGCACGAGCCGGGCGATGAGTCCAGCGACCGCGACTTGCTCCGCCGCTTCGTCGCCGCCGGCGAGGGCGAAGCATTCGCCCGCTTGCTCGAGCGGCACGGCCCGATGGTGCTCGGCCTCGCCCGCCGCGTGGTTCGTGACGCTCAACTCGCGGAAGACGTTTTCCAGGCGACGTTTCTGACGCTCGCGCGCAAAGCCGGCTCGATTCGCCGTGCCGAAGCGCTTCCGTGCTGGCTGCACGGCGTCGCCTTTCGTCTTTCCTTGCGTGCGAGACAATCCCGCCGCCGGCAGCAACAGGAAGCGTGCCGTCCGCTCCCGCCGTCGCCGAGCGCGCTCGACGAGTTGACTGCCGCCGAGCTACTCGCCGTGCTCGATGAAGAGCTGGCAGCTCTGCCGGAACGCGATCGCGGGCCGCTGCTCCTTTGTTGTCTGGAAGGCCTTTCGCAAGACGAAGCAGCGAAACGACTCGGTTGCTCAACCGGCGCCGTGAGAGGTCGCTTGGAGCGGGGCAGGGCACGCTTGCGGCTGCGGTTGGAGAAGCGCGGCCTCGGGCTGCCGGCGGTGCTCGCGGGGTCGCTGCTGGTCGCCGGCGCGACCCAAGCCGTGTCGCCGGTCTTGATGCAAAGCACGTTCAAAGCAGCGCTGACGGGCCTTGGCGTTTCCCCAGCCGCCGCGGCGTTGGCCCAGGGAGCGATTCAGACGATGACACTTAGCAAGATGAAGGTTGCTGCCGCCGTCTTTATGCTGCTGGCGCTGAGCGGCGTTGGGCTTGGCATGTTGACGATGCGACCGGCGACGATTCCTGAGGAGGAGCCGGACGCTCCTCTAGCCAAGACGGAAAAGAAGGCTGTGGACTTGTACGGCGATCCGCTGCCAGAAGGGGCGGTGCGGCGGTTTGGGACGCTGGAGCGACGGGCGGTCGGGGCGAAGCTGGCCATGACTTCGGATGGTCAAAGCATCATCGGCGTGCGCGCCGGCAAGTATGTGTATGTATGGGACGTGGAGACGGGCAAGTTGCAGGAGCAACACGCCCTTCCTTCGCCGGCTTCTGATTTCCACCTTTCTCCCGACGGTCGGTGGCTGGTAACTGGCGAGGTGGAACGCGAAGCTTGGACCGTGTCACAAGTCAAGTCCGGCAAAATAATTCACAACCTCAAACTCCCGCCGGGGTACGTCAGGCCGGTGGTGTTCTCTCCGGACAACAGACTCGTGGCGATGTGCGCGAACCAGCGTGGTCAAATTGCGATAAATGCTTGGGAACTAGCTTCGGGCAAAGAAGTGTTTGCGGCGAACATCGTCATTGACACGTCCGCGAACCAGCTCGCGTTCTCCGCAGACGGGAAGCTGCTCCTTGTTTCGCTCTACAACCCGAATGAGGGCACGCGCTGCTGGGACGTTGCGACGGGGAAGCGTATTTGGCATTCCAAGGACTTCTTCCTCAATTACGGCGATGCCGTTGCTCCAGACGGAGTGATTCTCACAACGGATCCGAACCGCCCCGTTGTGGATTTGGTGACAGGCGAACGCAAGGCTACTCCATTTCCGCACCCGTATCAGTCGCCGAGTCGGTTGAGCGTCACGCCAGACGGTTTGACGTTGTTGGCCACATCCTCGAAAGGTGTTGCCGTTTGGAATCTGAAGCAAGGCAAGGAACTACTCGTGATGGAAGGCGCCGGGACGATCCTAGTGCCGGCGCCGGACCGCAAGAGCATCATCACGAACAACGGCATGTTGCAGCGCTGGGATTTGCGAACAGGAAAGCCTCTATATCCCGACAACTGGCAAGCCGGCCATCTTCGAGAGATCGTAGAAATCGGATTTTCGGCGGATGGCACGAAGCTGGCTTCGGCGTCTTTGGATGGCTCCGTGCGCATGTGGGATGTCGCTACCGCTCGACAACTCGACGTCTTTGGAGGAAACGAGGACCTTCACCCGCCACCGCGTATTGTGGGACCGACGGAGACTGGCGTGACGGCACTCGCTATGACGCCGGACGCTCGCTGGTTGGCTACTGGTGACAGTCGGGAGAAACTCGTCATTTGGAGCGCGAAGAACGCTCGCAAAGCACAGACGCTCGATCTTCCTCCACTCGAGCAAAATGAGGGTGCGCGCGTGATCTCGCAAGTCTGGATTAGCTCGGAAGGAGATCGCGCGACGGCTGTATTCGCGCCGAACGGTGGGTTCGGTGGCCCCGGCCAGACACCGCCAAAGCTGACACCCAAGCTCGCCACGTGGGACCTGCGGTCCGGTAAGCTCTTGAGCTGCCGTTTCGCGGAGCGCATGTACCGCGGTAACAGCGGAATTTCCAATGATGGACATATCATCCTTTGCCACGGCGTCATCATGGACGCACGGACCTCCCAGCAACTTGCCCAACTCGACGGTCTCAATGAGCGCACGCGCTATCAAGCGGCCTGTTTGTCCCAGGATGGTCGCCTGGTTGCAGGCGTCTTTCCCACGGATCACGCGGACCAACAGGGCCGGCTACGTCTTGAATATGAAGGCGTGCGGGTCTGGGACTCCGCAACAGGTCGAACAGTGAGCCAGTTCAAGACCTCGCCCTGGCCCGGTGAGTTGGCGTTCCATCCCAACAACCGTTTTGTCGCCGCCAACACCCCGCAAGGCATCGAGATTTACGATATCGTCACCGGTACATCGGTGGCGACGATCAAAATGCACGAAACAATCTGTAGTACGCGCACGCGCGGCAGCTACGCCAGTTGCCTCGCCTTCACCCCCGACGGCCGCTATCTCGCCACTGGACATCCCGATAGCACGATCCTTCTCTGGCCCGTGCCGCTCCCCGCGACCAAGCCCGAACCGCTCGCCGCGAACGAATTGGAAGTTCTCTGGACCGACCTCGCCAACGCCGACGCCGGCAAAGCCTGGCGTGCCGTCTGGCGGCTGAGCGATTTCCCAAAGGAAGCAGTAACGTTGCTTCGTGGAAGAATCGAAACCGTCCCCGCTGCGCCCGCAGACGAAACCCGCAGTCTTCTCACCGATCTCGACAGCGATGCGTTCGCGAAACGCGAGGCGGCTTTGAGCAAGCTCAAGAAACTCGGCCCGGCCGCGGAACCGGCGCTGCGTCAGGCCTTGCAGAACAATCCGTCGCTCGAAAAGAAGCGACGTATCGAGGAACTGCTAACCTCATTCGATACGCCCACCGCGCCGACCGCGGAGGAGTTGCGTGCGCTGCGGGCCGTCACTGTTCTCGAACGAGTTGGCTCCCCCGCGGCCCGTGCCGTGCTCGCTGATCTCGCCGCCGGCATCGCTCCCGCCCGGCTCACGCAGGCAGCGAAGGGTGCGCTGAACCGTCTGCAACCGCCCGCGTCCGTTGTGCCGTGAGCGCCCTTCCTTGGTACTTTGGGGGGTAGAGAATTGAAAGCGTATCGTCGCCGGCGACGAGGGAGGCTCCCATGAGAAAACCATTGAAACAAGACTTCCCACCAGGATGGAATGAAAAGCGAATCCGCGAAGTGATCAACTACTACGATGCGCAAACCGATGCGGATGGCGCGGCGGAAATCGAAACGGCCGAGGAGGCGCCAGGAGAAACGTGGATGTCTGTGCCGATCGAACTCGTACCTGCTGTTGCGAAGCTGATCGAGCGCCATCAGGGCCGCCGACCGAAGACACGCCGGGGCCGCGGACGTACCGTGAAGGCGTGATCCTGCGCCCCCGTGTTTAGGAACCCGATCCGGTTTGAGAACGCACACACCTCAGGGCTTAGCGCGACTTCCGAGACGATGGCAGCGCTCATGCAGTCTCCTCCTTCGTGGCGACGACGCGGCTCAAAGCAGGCACATTCTAAGCATTGTAACGTCGCGCTTGCATCGCCCGCCTGCAACCGCATTCTCGGTATTCGACAACCACGGCTCTTGACGGCCATACGATACGTCGGTACACTTATTGGTTGCGGTTGTCGGCGTTTGGCGATGACCCACTCGTTTGGAGCATGATGATGAAAACCTCAAGAAGCGCGATTGCCGGTCGGCTGATGCTGGCGTCAACGCAACTCCGCGGCAGAAAACGAGAAGGGGGTGAATTGCCGGTTGAAAAACCGGCAACAAGCGGCAATTCTCGAATTGGCGCGGAAACCATGTACTGCACCCCCTCGCCGCACGGTTCAGAGATGGTTCCGTGCCACAACTGATTTAATCAGAACGACTTAAATGTCTTAAGTTGGGACGATTTCGGGGAGCAGGACAACGCCACTAACAAATGCAGGTTTACACACTCTCTAAAAGCCTATCCATTAGGTGTTTAAGGTCGCTTCCCATCTTGAGGATTTTCGGTGCTGCGGGCGGTCGATGCGGCTCTCGTGCCGGCCAGGGACGACGCACTTT